>NZ_NRRS01000033.1 GCF_016583795.1 Rhabdochromatium marinum
CTCTACAACCAACAGATCCCTCAACGCGCGTTGGGCCATGTCGCCCCCATCCAGGCGTTAAAACAATGGTACGAACGCGAGCCAGAATTGTTTTCAAAGCGGCCTTACAATCTTCCGGGACTTGACAGCTAGCACCTGTACCGCGAGCTTTGATCTCGCCGCCAGCGAGGCTCTGTTGAAGGTACCGGCCACTGTCGGCAATGCAACACTGGTGATTCAGGTCACCGACCCGCAAACAGGCATGCAGGCATCAACACAAGTGCAAACCGCCTATTGAAATGCAGAAAGGGGCAAGCGGCGCATTGTTTTCTCCTTGTCTTTTTCGTAGAAAAGCCGCCGCGCGTTTCTCGTCCATGTCAACGGGGCCGATCAGGTGCTGTTGTATTCTCTGGTTTGCCCACTTGGGGGTCCACTAATAGCCGCTAGCGGGGGCTAAATCCGGCGATGCACTTTGCCCCGGTGCCGAGTTCAGGCGCGGCGCGGATGATGCCCAGCCATGGACCGGCATGGACTTTAGCGGTGCCTTCTGCAATGATGCGCGCCTTTGCCGAGGTCTGACCCTGGTTTTGGGGTGCCGGTGTGGTGCAAAGTTGGGGCGCGGCGGGTGCTGGTGGGGTGGAGCAAATTCTGGATGGATTGGCATGTGGCATGACTTCCTGGTGGCCTTGGCCTTGGTTTTCGTCATCGAGGGGCTGTTGCCCTTTGCGGCGCCGGAGACGATGCGCCGCACGATGCTTGATGTTGCCCGGCAGACGAATCGCAGTTTGCGCGTTGCGGGTCTGCTGAGCATGGCCAGTGGCGTGGCGCTGCTGTATTTTGTGAATTGACCGACGAATGTCTTAGCCCATGAATACGCATCAGGATCGGTGGCTGTTGCCGACCGGTATTGAGGAAATTTTGCCGCACCAGGCGCGCGAGATGGAGCGGCTGCGCCGCTGTCTGCTCGATTTGTTCGATACGTGGGGCTATGACTTGGTGATTCCGCCCTTTATCGATTATCTGGAGAGCTTGCTGACTGGCACCGGGCGCGATCTGGATCTGCAAACCTTTAAGCTGACCGATCAGCTCAGCGGTCGCCTGCTGGGGGTGCGCGCGGATATGACTCCGCAGGTGGCGCGCATTGATGCTCATCAGTTACGCCGCGAGGGACCGACCCGCTTGTGCTATTTGGGCACTGTGCTGCACACTCGCTCGGATGGCTTTGCCGGCACCCGCAGCCCGATGCAAATTGGCGCGGATATTTACGGCCATGCGGGTGCGGAGAGCGATGTTGAAATTCTGCGCCTGTTGCTGGTGACGCTGGAGACGGCGGGGATTGAGTCGGCCTATCTCGATCTGGGCCATGTGGGCATTTTTCGTGGTCTGGCTGAGCAGGCCGGGCTGACGCGGGAGCAGGAGCTGGCGCTCTTTGGTATTCTGCAACGCAAGGCCAGCGCGGAGTTGGTGGCGTTGCTTGATGAATGCAAGGCAGCACCAGAGGTGGCCGATATGCTGCTCGCGCTGGTGGAGCTCAATGGCGATGATGCACTGGAGCGCGCCGGGGAGCGCCTGGCGCGGGCGCAGGATTGCGTCCATCAGGCACTGGAGAATCTGCGCCAGATCGCCACGAGGCTGCATGCCTGGCTGCCGCAGGTGCCGGTGCATTTCGATTTGGGCGAGTTGCGTGGCTATACCTACAAAACCGGCGTAGTTTTTGCCGCCTTTGTGCCGGGCTGGGGACTGGAAATCGCCCGCGGCGGGCGCTATGACGCCATTGGCGAGTTTTTTGGCCATGCGCGCCCGGCGGTGGGCTTTAGCACTGATTTGAAGGGGCTGATCGGCCTGGCGGCGCAGGAAGCTGCGCCAGCGCCGGTCGTTGAGGCGGTGCTGGCGCCGCAGGATCAGGATCCCGAGCTGCGGGCCATCATTGGCGACTTGCGGGCCTCCGGGCGGCGGGTATTGGATTGGCTGCCCGGGCAGCCTGAGCATGCGGCGGCTCTCGGCTGCACGCAGCAGCTGGAACGCCGCGATGGGCGCTGGCAGTTGGTGCCCCTGACCGGTGCCGCCGCTGACAGACCTTAAAAGATAAAGAACGATAGCGATAGATAACCATGGGCAAGAATCTCGTCATTATCGGAACGCAGTGGGGCGATGAGGGCAAAGGCAAGGTCGTCGATCTGCTGACCGAGCGTGCCGATGCGGTTGTGCGCTTTCAGGGCGGGCACAATGCCGGGCATACACTGGTCATTGATGGCCAGCAGACCATTTTGCATTTGATTCCTTCAGGGATTTTGCATGCCAATGTCGAGTGTTTGATTGGCAATGGGGTAGTGCTGGCACCGGATGCGCTCTTTAAGGAACTGGATGCGTTGACAGCCGGAGGTGTCAAGGCCGAGGAGCGCTTACGCATCAGCCCCGGTTGTGCGCTGATTCTGCCCTACCATATAGCGCTCGATCAGGCGCGCGAGCGCGCGCGTGGCAATAAGGCCATCGGGACCACCGGACGCGGTATCGGCCCGGCCTACGAGGATAAGATTGCGCGGCGCGGGATTCGCCTGGGTGAGCTGCTGCAGGCGGGCCATTTTGAGGAGCGTCTGCGCGAGGTGATGGAATATCACAACTTTGCACTGACGGCGTATTTTAAGGCCGAGCCGGTTGATGTGGCGGCAACGCTGGATACTGCCCTGGCCTGGGCAGAGCGCATCCGCCCGCTGGTGGGTGATGTCTCCGGGCGCTTGCATCAGCTGCGGGCACAGGAGGCCTCGATTTTGTTCGAGGGGGCGCAGGGGGCGTTGCTGGATATTGACCATGGCACCTATCCCTTTGTCACGTCCTCAACCACCACCGCTGGTGGGGCGGCCTCAGGCAGCGGTGTTGGTCCGCTGGATCTCGATTATGTGCTGGGCATCGTCAAGGCTTACACTACGCGCGTCGGTGGTGGGCCGTTCCCGACGGAACTCTTTGATGCCGATGGCGATTATCTGGGCGAGCATGGCCATGAATTTGGCGCCACCACCGGGCGCAAGCGGCGCTGTGGCTGGCTCGATATGGTCGCGCTGCGGCGGGCCTTTGCGATTAACAGCGTCTCGGGGCTGTGCATTACCAAGCTCGATGTGCTCGATGGCCTGGAGCGGATTCGCATCTGCACCGGCTACGAGCTGGACGGTCAGACGCTGGATCGCCCGCCGCTGGGTGCCGAGGAGCTGGCGCGCGTAACGCCACACTACATTGAGGTCCCCGGCTGGAGTGAATCAACCGTCGGGGCGCTGACACGCGAGGATTTGCCGGCGGCGGCACGCGCCTATCTGGAGTGTATTGAGGACTTGGGTGGCTGTCCGATTGATCTGGTCTCGACCGGACCTGATCGGGCGCAGACCATTGTGTTGCGCCACCCGTTTGAATAAGGCAGCGGAAGGGGGCCTGGATGGAGACCGAAATGATTGGCGAGAGCCTGTGGCTGATGCTGATTGGCATGAGCATTGTCTTTGCCTTTTTGATGTTGCTGGTGGTGTTGCTGCGTGGCATGTCTTGGTTTGCGGCGCGGGTTGCTCCGGTGGAGCGGCTGGACAGTTCGGCGGCGGCGCTGCCTAGCGGCGGGGCAGTCGCGCAAACCGATGTAATCGCGGTGATTACGGCAGCGGTTGCACATTACCGAGCCCGACATTGACGGACGGAAATAGCAAGAGATTTTCCCCATGAAGCAGAACAAACCTCTCGGCATCACCGACGTGGTGCTGCGCGATGCGCACCAATCACTGCTGGCAACCCGCATGCGCATTGATGACATGCTGCCGATTGCTGCCAAGCTCGATCAGGTCGGTTTTTGGTCGCTGGAGTCCTGGGGCGGGGCGACCTTCGACGCCTGTATTCGCTATCTGGGCGAAGACCCCTGGGAGCGGCTGCGCCGGCTCAAGGCTGCCATGCCCAACACTCGCCAGCAGATGCTGCTGCGGGCGCAGAATCTGCTGGGCTATCGCCACTATGCCGATGATGTGGTCGATGCCTTCGTTGAACGGGCGGTGAAGAATGGCATTGATGTGTTCCGCATCTTTGATGCCATGAACGACATCCGCAATTTTGAGCGTCCGGTACGCGCCGCACTCGCCACGGGTGCTCATGCCCAGGGCGCGCTGAGCTATACCGTCAGCCCGGTGCATAACATCGACTATTGGGTGGATCTGGCCAAGCGACTGGTGGATCTCGGCTGTCATTCCATCGCTATCAAGGACATGGCCGGCTTGTTGCGGCCCTATGTGGCTGAGGAGCTGATCGGGCGGCTGAAAGAGGTCTGCGAACCGCAGAATGTTTTGATTGGCATGCAGTGTCATGCCACCACCGGACTTAGTACCGCGTCCATCGTCAAGGCCGCCGAGGCTGGCATTGATATGGTCGATTCCTCCATCTCCTCAATGAGTATGACCTATGGGCATTCGCCGACGGAATCGGTGGTGGCCATCATGCAGGGTACGGAACGCGATACCGGGCTGGACATCATTCTTCTGGAGGAAATCGCGGCCTATTTCCGCGAGGTACGCAAGAAATATGCTCGCTTCGAGGGCGCGCTGCGCGGGGTGGATTCGCGCATTCTGGTGGCCCAAGTGCCGGGCGGCATGCTGACCAACATGGAAAATCAACTGCGCGAGCAGGGGGCGACGGATCGCCTGGATGAAGTGCTGGAAGAGATCCCCAAGGTGCGCGAGGATCTGGGGTACATCGCGCTGGTGACGCCTACTTCACAGATTGTTGGCTCGCAGGCCGTGCTCAATGTGCTCATGGGTGAGCGTTACAAGAGCATTACCAGTGAAACTGCCGGCGTGCTCAAGGGTAGCTATGGCTCGACTCCAGCGCCGGTGAATCAGGACTTGCAGGCGCGGGTGCTTGAGGGCGCCGAGCCGGTGACCTGTCGGCCGGCGGATTTAATCGAGCCGGAACTCGACAAGCTGACCGCTGAGCTGAAAACCATCGCCAAGGAGCGTCAGCTGCGTCTGGCCGATGCGGTGGTGGACGATGTCATCACCTATGCGATGTTCCCGCAGGTGGGCCTGAAATTCCTGGAGAATCGCGACAATCCGGCCGCCTTCGAAGCGCCGCCCTGGGAACTTGATGCGCGCGAATCAGCCCAGGCAACCGAAGCGGCCACTGCGTCGGCGACGACCGCCACTGGTGGGCCTGAGGCGTACCGCATTGAAGTCAATGGCGCCAGCTATGATGTACGGGTGTCACCCGCCGGTGCTGTCGAGAGCTTGGCAACGGCGCCAGCGCTTGCTGCAGCTCCCGCAGCAGCCCCGGCAGCGGGACCAGCACAGGTGATTGAGTCGCCCTTGGCGGGCAATATCGTCAAGATTCAGGTGGCGGCCGGGCAATCCGTGAACCCCGGGGAAGTGCTGGTAGTGCTTGAGGCGATGAAGATGGAGACCGAGGTGCGCGCGCCGGCGGCTGGTCAGGTCACCGAGATTCGCGTCAAGGCCGGCGACTCGGTGTCGCTCGGCGCTCCGCTGGTTGTGTTGGGCTAAGTCAGTGGAAGAGCTGCTCAAACTCTGGGCGTCCATGGGGATCGCGAACCTGACCTGGGGTCAGGCGCTGATGATGGGCGTGGGTGGCGTGTTGATCTATCTCGCCATCGCTAAAAAGTTCGAACCCCTGCTGTTGGTGCCAATTGGCTTTGGGGCACTGCTGAGTAACATTCCGGTGGCTGGCATTGGCGGCCATGACGGAATGATCGGGCAAATCTACATCGTGGGTGTCGAAACCGGCGTCTTCCCGCTACTGATCTTCATGGGCGTCGGTGCCCTGACTGACTTCGGCGCCTTGATCGCACGTCCCTCAACCCTGCTGTTGGGGGCTGCTGCGCAGTTTGGCATCTTTGCCACCCTGATCGGAGCGGTGGCGCTGAACTTTGTCCCCGGGTTCGATTTCAGCCTCCAGGATGCCTCGGCGATTGCCATTATCGGCGGTGCCGATGGTCCCACGGCGATTTTTCTCGCCTCGCGTCTGGCCCCGGAGCTGCTGGGCGCCATTGCGGTGGCTGCTTACTCTTACATGGCGTTGGTGCCCATTATTCAGCCGCCCATCATGCGGGCGCTGACGACGGAGCAGGAACGTGCAGTGGTGATGCAGCAGTTGCGTCCGGTTTCGCGTCTGGAACGCATGCTGTTTCCCTTTGTGGTCCTGCTGTTGTGCGCGGCCCTGTTGCCCTCGGCGGCTCCGTTGATTGGCATGCTGACCTTTGGCAATTTGCTGCGTGAGTGTGGGGTGGTCGAGCGCCTGAGTCGCGCGGCGCAAAATGAAATCATCAATATCGTCACCATTATGCTCGGTCTGGCGGTGGGCTCCAAGCTGTCGGCGGATAAGTTTTTGACCCTCGAAACCCTGGGGATTTTGTTGCTGGGCGCGCTGGCCTTTTCGATCGGGACGGCAGCCGGGGTGATTATGGGCAAAATTATGCATCGAGTGACCGGCGGCAAGGTGAATCCGCTGATTGGGGCGGCTGGTGTATCAGCGGTGCCCATGGCGGCGCGTGTGGTCAATCGAGTTGGGCTGGAGGCGGATCACCATAATTTCCTGTTGATGCATGCCATGGGACCCAATGTGGCCGGCGTGATTGGTTCAGCCGTTGCCGCTGGTATCCTGCTGGCCTTGACTGGCACCTGAGAATGCTGTCATCAGGGCTTTGGCGCGTGGCTTTGCTAAGTCCCTGAATCAGGGTTGATATTGACCTTGAATATAACCACAGGTTATATTGTGCGGCTGATGTCGAATGTTTCGCCTGATTTGCCCGAGTTCATCGATCCTTGGCGAGCTGTTGCGCGTGCACAGCATTACCAGGGTCGCATTGCCGTCCAAGCCCTCCCGAGGGTGCGGGCGTTGCTGGCTGATTCAGGGGGTGATGTGGCGTTCAGTCTGGATTTTGAGCGCCACGCGGCGCGTGTTGTGGTTCGGGTTGCGGTGCGCGCTGAGCTGAGGCTGCACTGTCAGCGTTGTTTTGAGGCGCTGCCTTGGTCGATTGATGAACAGGCCAGTCTGGCGGTGGTGCAGGGGCTGGATGAAGCGGCCGCGTTGCCGGATGACTATGATCCGCTGCTGCTTGATGAGTCGCTGCTGCGCCCCTTGCAGTTAATTGAGGATGAAGTCCTGCTCGCGATACCGACCTTCCCACGGCATCCTGAGTCTGACTGCCCGGTGGCATTGCCAGTCGGTGAGTCGCCACTGGATGAGGCCGAGGCGGTTGTATTGCCACCGGATGATGCCAAGTCCCAAGCCGATTCGCCTTTTGCAGTGTTGGCACAGTGGAAGACCCAGGGTCGCTGAGCGATTCTTGTTTGATGCCGTTTCCATACGGCTAGTATGGTTTGGAGGGGCGCTTACTCACAGCGCCGCAGGCCAGACCCACCAGTTTTTGAGACCAGTTTGTGGAGATTTGAATGGCTGTTCAGCAAAATCGTAAAACCCCTTCCAAGCGCGGGATGCGCCGCTCGCACGATGCCTTGTCGAAGCCGACGCTGGCTGATGATCCCGAGACGGGCGAAATGCATCGCCGCCATCACATCGCGCCTGATGGTTACTATCGTGGCCGCGAAGTCATTAAAATGAAGAAATCCATGAGTTAAGTCATGGGGTAAGGCGCGGACAGCTGTGATGGGGTCGCGCCGCTCTGCTTTGTTTTCACTGTAAGGATCGCTGATTTGAGCCTAAGCCACATAATCGCCCTTGATGCCATGGGCGGCGACCACGGGCCAGAGGTTGTGGTGCCGGCTGCGGTCGATTTTCTCGACAAAGCGCAGGATACGCAGCTCATTCTGGTCGGTCGCGAGGAACGTCTGCGCCCCCTGCTGGGGAAAAAGGCCGGGGATCCGCGTCTGCGTCTGCATCCGGCCTCGCAAGAGGTTGGCATGGATGAATTGCCTTCCAAAGCGCTGCGCAACAAGAAGGACTCGTCCATGCGGGTGGCGCTTGACTTGGTCAAACAGGGCCAAGCGCATGCCTGCGTGAGCGCGGGCAATACCGGCGCGCTCATGGCTACCGCGCGCTTTGTGCTTAAAACTCTGCCACATGTTGATCGCCCGGCGATCATGACCGCCGTGCCCGCAATGACTGGCCGTACCCACATGCTGGATCTTGGTGCAAACATCGACTGCACTGCCGAGCACCTGTTTCAGTTTGCTGTCATGGGCAATGAATTGGTGCGTGCTGTCGATGGCATGCAAAGGCCGCGTGTTGGCTTGTTGAACATTGGCGCCGAAGAGATCAAGGGCAACGAGCAGGTGCGCCAAGCGCATGAGCTGCTGAGCAAGAGCACACTCAATTATGTCGGCTATGTCGAGGGGGATGATATCTACCTCGGGGATGTCGATGTGGTGGTCTGCGATGGTTTTGTCGGCAATATTGCGCTCAAGACCAGCGAGGGTGTCGCGCGTTTGCTGGCGCATCGGCTCAAGGCGCAATTCAACGGTCATCTGCTCAAGCGCCTGTCGGGGCTGATTGCGCTGCCGGTGTTGAAAGCTTTTCGGCGCGAAGTCGATCCGCGCCGCTACAATGGCGCCAGTCTGCTGGGGTTGCGGGGCATTGTGGTAAAAAGCCACGGCGGCGCTGATGTGCTGGCTTTCGAGAATGCCATTCATATCGCGCGCGAGGAAATTCAAAGCAATATCCCCGAGCGGATTGCCCATGAGGTGGCAGCGCACTTTGTGGTTCCTTCCGTGTCTCCCGAGGGTGACGTGGCTGATTCCCAGGATGCGGGAGCGCCGGTCGCAGAGATGCAAGCGCAGGCGCTGGCCTGATGGCTTACGCAAAAATTCTCGGTACGGGCAGTTGTCTGCCGGAGAAGGTGCTGACCAATCACGATTTGGAGCAGATGGTCGATACGACTGATCGCTGGATTCGTGAGCGCACCGGTATTGAGCAGCGACACATCGTGCAGGAAGGCGAAACCTGTGTCGATCTGGCCGAAGTTGCCGCACGCCGGGCGATCGAAGCCGCTGGCGTCGCATTTCAGGATATTGATCTGATTGTGGTGGCTACCACCACGCCCGATCAGGTGTTTCCGAGTAACGCCTGTTTGTTGCAGCACCGTCTCGATATTCATGGCTGCCCGGCATTCGACGTGCAGGCTGTGTGTACTGGTTTCGTCTACGCGCTTTCAGTGGCGGAGAAGTTTGTCCGCACCGGGGCTGCACGCACCGCCTTGGTAGTGGGGGCGGAAACCCTGTCGCGCATCATCGATTGGACGGATCGCATCACCTGCGTGCTGTTCGGTGATGGGGCCGGGGCGGTGGTGTTGGGGGCTACCGACGAACCCGGAATTATTTCCTCGCATCTGCATGCCGATGGAGCCTATAAATCCCTGCTGCAAGTTCCAGCCGGAATCGGCAATGGCGGTACCGGATCGCCCTATATGGAAATGAAGGGCAACGAGGTGTTCCGCGTGGCGGTGACCACCTTGGGACGTATTGTCGATGAGGCCCTGCATGCCAACGACATGGAGCGCTCGGATATCGATTGGCTGGTGCCGCATCAGGCCAATCTGCGCATTATTCAGGCCACTGCGCGCAAGCTTGATCTGGACATGGAACAGGTGGTGGTGACTGTTGGCAAGCATGGCAATACCTCAGCCGCTTCCATCCCGCTGGCGCTGGATCAAGCGGTGCGCGATGGCCGGATTCAACGCGGCCATACTCTGCTGATGGAGGCCTTTGGCGGCGGCTTTACCTGGGGTTCGGTGCTGCTGCGCTATTAAGCTGCTGCGCTAAATTGTCTCCAGTTCAGACGTTTCAATCCATCCACATGCAACGACTGCCATATTAGAAGGACTCATGGCCAAGCGATTAGCCTTTGTATTTCCCGGACAGGGTTCGCAATCCGTAGGAATGCTCGGCCAACTGGCGAGCACCCATGCTCAGGTGGGCGAGACCTTTGCTGAGGTGTCGGCGGTGCTGGGACGCGATCTGTGGGCACTGGTCAGTGACGGGCCGGCCGAGGAACTCGATCAGACGCAAAATACTCAGCCGGCCATGCTGGCGGCTGGCGTGGCGGTCTGGCGCTGCTGGCGCGAGGCCGGTGGGCCGGCACCTGAAGTGATGGCCGGGCATAGCCTGGGTGAATACACGGCTCTGGTGTGTGCCGGTGCGCTTGATCTGGCCGATGCGGCACGTCTGGTCGCCGAACGCGCCCGCCTGATGCAAGAGGCGACGCCGGTTGGGGCTGGCGCCATGGCGGCCATTCTGGGGCTGACGGATGCACAGGTTCAGCGACTGTGCGCCGAGCAGGCGGGCGCTGAGGTGCTGGAGGCAGTCAATTTCAATGCGCCTGGTCAGGTGGTGATTGCGGGTCAGCGGGCGGCGGTGGAGCGTGCCTTGCCGGCGGCCAAGGCGCTTGGCGCCAAGCGTGCGCTGTTGCTGCCGGTCAGTGTGCCATCGCATTGCGCCCTGATGCGCCCGGCGTCTGATCAGCTGCGCGCTACACTGGATACCTGCTCGCTGCGTCAGCCTGAGATTCCGGTCATTCATAACGCCAGCGTGACGGTGGCCGGTGATCTGGCACAGCTGCGCGAGCAGTTGGCTCAGCAGTTATATTGCCCCGTGCGTTGGGTTGAGACCATTCGCGCCATTGGTGAGCGCGGCGTTGAGCACTTAATCGAATGCGGGCCGGGCAAGGTGCTGGCTGGACTCGGCAAGCGCATCGATAAAACGCGGCCCACTACGGCGGTTGTCGATACAGAAACGCTGCAGGCGGCTATTGCGGAGGTAGAGTAACGCATGGACAATCAAATCGCATTGGTAACGGGGGCCAGCCGGGGCATTGGGCGGGCGATTGCCGCCGTCCTGGGTCAGCAGGGCATGCGCGTGGCTGGCACCGCTACTACTGAGGAAGGCGCGCAGCGGATTCAGCAGGAGCTGAGCAGTCAAGGCCACGAGGCCCTGGGGCTGTGCCTGAATCTGACCGATACCGCCAGCATGGATGCGGCGCTGGAGCGCATCAATCAAACATTCGGTGCCGCGCCCCTGGTGTTGGTCAATAATGCCGGCATCACCCGGGATAACCTGATGATGCGCATGAAAGATGAGGAATGGGATGCGATCATTGCCACCAACCTGAGCGCAGTGTTTCAACTGACCAAGCGCTGCATGCGGGCGATGACCAAGGCGCGTTATGGCCGTATCATCAATATTACCTCGGTGGTTGGTTTTAGTGGCAATGCCGGGCAGACCAACTATGCGGCGGCCAAGGCCGGACTGGTCGGATTTTCCAAGTCTCTGGCCCGCGAGATCGGCGCGCGCGGGGTGACGGTCAACTGCGTGGCGCCGGGCTTTATTGATACCGATATGACCAGCTCGCTGCCCGAGCCACAGCGCGAAGCGCTGCTGAAAAATATTCCGCTGGGGCGGCTGGGACAGGCTGAAGAAGTGGCCAGCGCTGTTGCTTTTCTGGCCTCGGCCCAGGCTGGTTACATCACCGGCGAGACCCTGCATGTCAACGGTGGCATGCTGATGGATTAAGCGGTCGCATGTCGGCCGTTTTATGCTTTTAACCCAGGGTTTTTGACTCTAAAATA
Source organism: Rhabdochromatium marinum (assembly GCF_016583795.1). Classification (GTDB taxonomy): domain Bacteria; phylum Pseudomonadota; class Gammaproteobacteria; order Chromatiales; family Chromatiaceae; genus Rhabdochromatium; species Rhabdochromatium marinum. The sequence goes on from NZ_NRRS01000033.1 coordinate 11,528, forward strand.
CCGCGACCCTCGCGCTTGAGGGTTTCATTCACTGGAGGTTTGTTAAACAATGAGCAGCGTTGAAGAGCGAGTCCAAAAAATCGTTGTCGAACAATTGGGCGTTAAGGACGAGGAAGTCACCCCGGAGGCTTCATTCGTTGACGATCTTGGAGCCGATTCGCTCGATACCGTCGAACTGGTGATGGCGCTCGAAGAAGAATTCGAGACCGAGATTCCGGATGAGGATGCCGAGAAGATCACCACCGTTAAGCAGGCGATCGATTACATTAACGCCCATCAGGCTTGATTTCCCGGTCCAGCCTTGAATCGCGCGGAGCCTCTGCGGTCCGGTAGCCAAAGGCCTTAAACGTTAAACGGCTTGGTGGCCAACCGTTGGCTTTGCGGGGTTGTGGTGATTTGAGCTGGGCGTTTTCACCCCTTCAGGCGGTGAATAATTGAGATGGAAAGTCTGAACAATTGTGAATGTCCTGTCGACGCACATGAGCGTGCGTGCCACCAATGTGAACGGAGCGGCCTTAAGAGGTCGGCGGTGCAAGTCCCAGTGGTGAGTCAAGCAAGAAGGGCATCGGTGAACAGGAGCAAGTGAAGAGGTGATACATGTCAGGTAGAAGGGTCGCCGTTACCGGTTTGGGTATTATTTCCCCCGTCGGGTTCGATATCGCCTCCGCCTGGGACAACATCCTGAATGGCCGCAGCGGCATTCAGGCCATCACGCACTTTGATGTCGCGCCCTTCAGTACGCGTATCGGCGGGCCAATCTACGGCTTTGATGCCACTGAGTACATATCAAAGAAAGACCTGCGCAAGATGGATGCCTTCATCCACTATGGCGTGGCAGCGGGTACCCAAGCGATTCATGACTCAGGGCTTGAAATCACGGATGACAACCGCGCCCGTATCGGTGTGGCCGTTGGTTCGGGCATCGGCGGGATCACCGGCATCGAGAACAACTACGGTGTTTATCTAAAAAGTGGGCCACGGAAAATTTCGCCTTTCTTTGTCCCCGCCAATATCGTCAATATGGTGGCGGGTAATCTGTCCATCAAGTTCGGCTTGAAAGGCCCGAACTATTCCATCGTCTCGGCCTGTAGCACCGGCACGCACAATATCGGTGAAGCGGCCCTGATGATTCGCCATGGCATGGTGGATGTCATGATTGCCGGTGGTGCGGAAATGGCCACCTCGCCAGTGGGCTTGGGTGGTTTTGCGGCGGCACGGGCGCTGTCCACCCGCAACGATGAACCCGAGCGGGCGAGCCGCCCCTTTGACAAGGATCGCGATGGCTTTGTGCTGAGCGATGGGGCCGGCATCATGGTGCTGGAGGAATACGACATGGCGGTGGCCCGCGGGGCGACCATTCATGCCGAACTGGTCGGCGTGGGCATGAATTCCGACGCCTATCACATGACTGCTCCCTCCGAAAATGGTCAGGGCGCCTGTGACTGTATGAAACTGGCCTTGGCCGATGCCGGTCTGAATGCTGAGCAGATTGATTACATCAACGCACATGGCACCTCAACTCCGGCGGGGGATATTGCCGAGGTCAAGGGCGTGAAGCTGGCCATGGGCCATCATGTCAAGCAGGTCGCGGTGAGTTCGACCAAGTCGATGACGGGACACATGCTCGGTGCAGCCGGTGGTGTCGAGGCCATCTTCTCCGTGCTGGCACTGCGCGACCAAGTGGCGCCACCTACCATCAACTACGAAACCCCGGATCCTGACTGCGATCTGGATGTGGTGCCCAACACGGCCCGGGAGATGCCGATGCGCTATGCACTGAGCAACTCCTTTGGCTTTGGCGGTACCAATGGCACCTTGATTTTTACTCGGGGCTGAAGGCTGTGGGGCGCGCACCAGGGGTGTGTCGCTTGTGCCCCAGAGGTGGTGGCTGACCTCAATGAGAAACACGCTGATTTCCCTGTTGCTGCTGCTCGGCCTCGGTGCCGGGGCGGGATCCTATCTGTGGCAGGATTATCAGCGGTTTCTCAATGCACCCATCACGCTGGGCGATCAGGCTGAGGCTTTGGATGAACCCATCCTGCTTGAGGTGCCGCGCGGGCAGGGCTTGCGGGCGCTGGCCAGCCGCTTGCATGCCGAGGGGATGCTGGACAATGCCCACTATTTCATCGCGTTGGCCTATAATCGCCAGCAGGCCAATCAGCTCAAAGCGGGTGAATATGCCCTGAAGCCGGGGATGACGCCCCCACAGTTGCTCGACTTACTGGTCTCGGGGCGCTCAGTGCAATATCCGGTGACCCTGATTGAGGGGCGCACCTTTCATGAGGTGCTGGCCACCATTGCCGCCGCGCCCGAGATTCAGCACAAGCTTAAGGGCCTAACTGACGCGGAAATCATCGCGGCGCTGGGCCTTGGAATTGAACACCCGGAAGGCTGGTTTTTCCCCGACACTTATTTTTTCCACCGTGGCGTGACCGATATCGAAGTGCTGAAGCGGGCGCATGCGCGCATGCGCGAAGTGCTCGATCAGGAATGGTCAGAACGTGATCCCGATCTGCCGCTGACCTCCCCTGAAGAAGCCTTGATCCTGGCCTCGGTGATTGAGAAGGAAACGGCTCTGGGGTCTGAGCGCCCTGCGATTGCTGGGGTTTTTGTGCGCCGCTTGCAACAAGGCATGCGACTGCAAACCGATCCGACGGTGATCTATGGCTTGGGCGATGACTTCGACGGCAATTTAACCCGCGCTGATCTCGAAACCGACTCGCCTTACAACACCTATACCCGCGCCGGTTTGCCGCCTACCCCCATTGCGCTGGCCGGGCGGGAGGCGATTCATGCCGCCCTGCACCCGCAAGATGGCGATAGCCTGTATTTTGTGGCCCGCGGCGATGGCAGCCATTATTTTTCCGCCTCGCTTGCGGAGCATAACTGCGCAGTGCAGCGCTTCCAGCGCAACGGCCACTGCGACCTGAGCCGGTTTCAATGACTTCCAGCGCCGCTGCTCTGCTAGTCCAGCCGGCCCAGGCGGACCAACCGGGGCGCGGTCGTTTCATCACGCTCGAAGGGATCGAAGGCGCGGGCAAATCGACTCAGTGCGACACCCTGGCAGCGGCCTTGCGCGCGCTTGAGGTGCCCTTTCTTCAGACCCGCGAGCCGGGTGGGGCACCCATGGCCGAGCGCATTCGCGCGCTGCTGCTGGATCCGGACAGCAGGGCGCTGGGCGCCACAGCCGAATTGCTGCTGATGTTCGCGGCACGGGCCGAGCATCTGGCCAAAACCGTGCAGCCGGCACTGGCAGCTGGCACTTGGGTGCTGTGTGACCGCTTTACCGATGCCAGCTTTGCCTATCAGGGCGGTGGACGCGGCCTGCCGCAGGACACTATCGCTTGGCTGGAGACCCTGGTGCAGGGTGAATTGCGCCCCGATCTCACCTTGTTGTTTGATGTGCCCGCTGAATTGGGCTTGCAGCGTGCCAAGGCACGTTCGGCGCCGGATCGTTTCGAGGCCGAAACCCTGGAATTTTTCCAACGCGCCCGGCAGGTCTATCTGGAGCGTGCCCGGCAGGAGCCGAGCCGATTCCGGGTGCTGGATGCGAGCCTGGAGGTTGAGGTGGTCGCGCAACAGGTGTGTGAGGTGCTCCAGACCTTTGTCAGCGATGCGCGGATCGCGCACCCATGAGCGCAACAGCACCCGCAGCCACTGCACCTGTGACCGCCACAGCGGGCGCTGCCTTTCCGCCCTGGCTGGTTGAGCATTGGCAGCATCTGTGGGAGTCGCACACTCGAGGGCGGCTGGGACATGCCTGGCTGCTGAGCGGTATCTCCGGGCTGGGCAAGCGGCTGTTTGCGGATCGCTTTGCCCAGGCGCTGCTGTGTCAGAACCCCGGCCCGGATGGCTTGCCCTGCGCTCAGTGTGAAGACTGTCACCTGATCGTCGGGGGCAACCATCCCGATTTGCAGCGCATTGGGCCTGATGCCGAGAGTGCCAGCGGTGAGATCAAGGTGGCGGCGATTCGCGAGCTGGTCGGACTCGAGAATCTGACCAGTCATCGCGGTCGCCATAAGATCATTCAGATTGTCCCGGCTGAAGCCATGAACCGGGCGGCGGCCAACAGTCTGCTCAAAACCCTGGAGGAGCCCACCCGCGCAACCCTGCTGCTGCTGATTGCTACGGATGTGACCCGACTGCCAGCGACGATTCGCAGTCGTTGTCAGCAATTGATGCTGGTGCCCCCGCCCGAGTCAGTGGCCTTGCCCTGGCTGCAGGCGCGGCTCGCGGCTCAAGCGGAATCCCCAATCCAATCTTCAGCGCAATCCTCACCACAAGCCCCGGCGCCAGCCGCGCCTGAGCTGTTACTGCGTCTGGCTCAGGGGGCACCTCTGCGCGCGCTGACGCTGGCGCAAGCGGAGTACCTGGGACTGCGCCAGCAGAGCTTTCAGCAATTTCTGGCGGTTGCCGAGGGGCGTCAGGATCCGTTGGCCATTGCGCAGGCCTGGCAGGCTTTGGATGTGCCCCTGGTGCTGGAGACTGTGCTGGGCTGGTTGTGCGATCTGGCGCGTCTGGCGAGTGATCCGCGCACGGCCTATCTGAGCAATCCGGACTTGCGTGAGACATTGCAGGCGCTGGCTGCGCGCGTGCCGCCGGTGCGGCTGCATGAGTTTTTGCGTCAGATGATGCGCGCCCGCACGCTTGTGCAATCCTCAGTAAACAAACAACTGCTGCTCGAATCTTTGCTGATTCGCTGGTCGTTGCTGACGGCGGCCGCTGCAACAGCCGCTGGGCGGAACTGAAGTGCTATGCTGTGCGCTCAGCACTGTTGTTATGCCATTTTCGCACTGATTCGCACCTATGGCTGAAGAGAAGAAACCCGGGCGTCAACGCATTCTCAGCTTTGCCATCAAGGATAAGAATGCGCTCTATGCGGCCTATATGCCCTTTGTCCGCAATGGCGGGCTGTTTATACCAACCAGCAAACGCTATCAGCTGGGCGATGAGCTGTTTTTGTTGCTGCAATTGATGCAAGAGTCCGAGCGCATTCCGGTGGCGGGCAAAATCATTTGGATTACTCCGGTTGGCGCGGAAGGCAATCGCGCCGTTGGGGTGGGCATCCAGTTCAGCGATCAGGACAAGGGCATTGCACGGCGCAAGATCGAGGAGTATCTGGCCGGTGCGCTGGAGTCGGATCGCGGCACCCATACCATGTAGTGAAGGCGCTGATGTTTGTTGATTCCCACTGCCATCTTGATCGTGTCAATCTCGCCCCCTACGACGGCGATTTTTCTGCCATGCTGGCTCAGGCTGGGCAGGCGGGGGTGACGCGCCTGCTGTCGGTCAGTATTGATCTGGAGCATTATCCGGCCATGCGCGCGCTGATTGATCCCTACGCGCAGGTGCTGGTGTCCATTGGCGTGCATCCGAATTCACAGGACGTGCGAGAGCCATCGCTCGAAGAACTGACCCAACTGGCCACCGCCGATCCGCGCATCGTGGCTATTGGCGAAACCGGGCTGGATTATCATCACAGTCAGGGCGAGCTTGGCTGGCAGCGTGAGCGGTTTCGCCGTCACATTCAGGCCGCGCGCGCCTGCGGCAAGCCGCTGATTATTCATACCCGTGAGGCGCGCGAGGATACCCTGGCTGTGCTACGTGAGCAGGAGGCTGGTGCCGTTGGTGGCGTGATGCACTGCTTTACCGAGACTTGGGAGATGGCGCAAGCGGCCCTGGATCTCGGGTTTTATATTTCCTTCTCTGGCATTATCACCTTCAAGAGTGCCGATGAACTGCGGCAGGTTGCTCAGCAGGTGCCTCTGGATCGGCTGCTGATTGAGACCGATGCCCCCTATCTCGCGCCCGTGCCCTATCGGGGCAAGTCCAACGAGCCGCGCTTTGTTCCTCTGGTGGCGGAGACCATCGCTGCCATTCGCGGTCTGGAGGTTGCCGAAGTCGCCCAGGCGACAGCGCAAAATTTCGCGCGGCTGTTTCTGGAGCGCGCTTCTGCGGCCTGATCTGCTGTCAACCAACCTCTCCCCTTGAAGCCCGCCACGCTCCTGAGGACGTTGAATTAGAGTGTTGGCAGGCTGAGCGGCTCGGCTTTGTCGGGATTGTGCCGATACAGGCTCGCGGTATGCCCGACCCGCTGCACCAGCTCAGCGGCGGTGTGCTCGGTGATGGTGGCGATCAATTGCTCGCGCTCATCACGATCCCCGGCGCTGACCTTGATTTTGATCAGTTCATGATGCTCCAGCGCCCGCTGGATTTCCCGCAGTACCGCATCGGTTAGCCCATGCTGTCCCAGCATGACCACGGGTTTCAGATGATGCGCCTGCTGTTTCAGCCAGCGGCGCTGTTGTGGGGTGATGGAAGGCATGGCGTAGGCTTGGTGCAGGGGTTGCTCAGGCATTGGTTCAAGTGATCAGAAGCTGTGGGGCGCTTGGCGTTTAAGAGGTGGCGTGCAGATCGACCAGCAAGCGCCCGTGGGTGTGACCGGCGAGCATGCGCTCGAAGGCGGCGGGGAGTTCGTCGAGTCCGAGGGTGGCGGTGCGAATGGGGGCTAAATTCAGCTGCCAGTCCCCGGCGAGCCGCTGCCAGAGTTCCAGCCGCAATGGCGTGGGAATATCCACCGAATTACAGCCCAGCAATTTGATGCCGCGCAGAATAAAGGGCATCACCGTGGTGTGGAGATCAGTTCCGCCCGCCAGGCCGATGCTGGCAATACAGCCATGGGGCATCAGGGTGCGGGTGATCTGACTGAGCATGGCACCGCCAACATTATCAATGGCACCACCCCAGACCGCGCGTTCCAGTGGCCGCTCGCCCCCTGGAAGCTGGTCGCGTCCAAGAATCTGCGTGGCGCCCAGCTCCCGCAGCCAGGGATGCAGCTCGGTCTTGCTGGAAACAGCAGTAACCTCGAAGCCGAGTTTGGTCAGCAGCGCGATGGCTAGGCTGCCGACCCCGCCGCTGGCGCCGGTGACCAAAATGGGTCCCATATCCGGCTGCTGTCCATTGAGCCGCATTTGATGTACCGCCAGTGCTGCCGTGATACCGGCGGTGCCGAGCGTCATGCTGTCGGCCAGATCGAGTCCCGACGGTAGGGGAATCAGCCAGTCACCTGGCACTCGCAGATACTCGGCATAGCCACCATCATGATCAAAGCTCAGCCCCCAGCCGGTCACCAGGACCGCATCGCCAGGCTGAAAACCGGCATGGGCCGAGGTTTCCACCACGCCGCTGGCATCAATGCCGCCAATTAAGGGAAACTGTCGCAGGATTTTGCCCTGACCGGTGCCGGCCAGCGCATCCTTGAAGTTGATGGAGGAATAGCTGACGCGCAGCAAGACCTCACCGGGTTCGGGGTCAGGGATGTTGAGCGTTTCAATGCCGGCACGATGGCCGTCAGCGTCTTGATGAATACGAAAGGCGCGTGCTTGGGTCATGGTTGGGCGGCTCCAGGCATGGGTAAAACGGGAGCGCTACCTTAGCGGAAACACCGACTGCTGGCGAGTCTGTGGTGCATCATGATGTTATTTTGGTGCGTAATCGACTGATGAAGGCATCCCCAATGGCGCTTAAACACTGGTTTGCCCAGGTGGCACAGTACCGATGGTGGCTGATTCTGACCGCTCTGCTGGGGGCGGTCATGCTGACCTTGGTGGTGAAATTGCAGCCCGTGTTGCATCCGCCGGTGGAAGGGCTGGCGCGCGCCCCAGCGTCCTGTGATCTGCGCCAGCGCGCCTGCATTGCACGGTTTCCGGCCGGCGGACAGGTGCAGCTTGCCATCAAGCCGTCCGGCATTCCGCTGCTGACACCCTTGCAGCTGGAGGTGCAGCTCAAGGCGCTGCAGGCACCGCAACGGGTTGAGATCGATTTCACCGGTGTCGATATGGAGATGGGCTACAACCGCGTGGTGCTGCAAGCAACGACTGAGCCGGGGCAGTATCAGGGAACCGGGATCTTGCCGGTGTGCGTGCGCCAGCGCATGCTGTGGGAAGCGCGGGTGCTGCTGTGGGGAGCGGAGGGGCTTCAGGCCGCCGCGTTTCGTTTTATCACCCAGCGTTTGCGTTGAATGTCTGGGACTGCACAGGAAGATTGTTATGTCCGTGTTGGTGGGGGATATTGGCGGCACTAAAACCCAGGTTGCCATTGCGCAAACCACCGATGGGTCGGTGCAACTTCACCACGAGCGGCGCTATGCCAGCCGCGACTATGCTGGACTGGCGGCGATTGTGACCGACTATCTGGATGGGTTGGCGTCCCAGGGGCAGGTGCGCCCGACGGCGGCGGCTCTGGCCATTGCCGGGCCGGTGGTGGCGGATCGGTGTGAGGCCACCAACCTGCCCTGGCAACTGGATGCCCGTGCGCTGGAGTCCGCCACTGGGCTTGATTGGGTGCGCCTGCTCAATGATCTCGAAGCCGTGGCCTGGGGCATTCCCGGCTTGAGGCCGGAGCAGTGCCTCAGTCTGCAAGCAGGCCAGCCCGACAGCCAGGGCCATATCGCCGTGGTGGCACCGGGCACCGGGCTGGGGCAGGCCGGGCTGTTTTGGGACGGGCAGCGCCATCATCCCTTCGCCACCGAAGGTGGCCATACGGATTTTGCGCCAACCGATGCCCGCGAGTTCGCCCTGCTGGAGTTTTTGCAGGAACGCTTTGGCCGGGTGAGCTGGGAACGGGTGGTCTCGGGCATGGGGATCGAAACCCTCTATGAGTTTGTGCTTGCGTATAATGAGGGCACGCATCATCCGCGCATGGAGCAGACCGCTGGCGGCGATGTGGCCGCCACCGTCTCCGCGCTGGCGGCGGCGGGTGAATGTGGCATTTGCCAAGCGACCATGGAGCTCTTTATGCGCTTGCTTGGTCGCGAGGCGGGTAATACCGCGCTCAAGCTGATGGCGCGCGGTGGGCTCTATCTGGCCGGCGGTATCCTGCCGAAAAATCTCGCTGTGCTGCAGGAGGGCGGCTTCTTGCAGGGCTTTCTTGACAAGGGGCGCATGCGGGGGCTGCTGGAAGCCATTCCGGTGCAGCTGGTGCTCGAAGAACGTATTGCACTCATTGGCGCGGCGCGTGCTCTTCAAGCGCAGGCCGCGCGTTAATTGCCGGGTTCTATAGAGGTTGATATGGGCAAGGCTGAGCGGGACCTGTCAGTCGGCCAGCTGAGCCTGCTGGCCATGCTGTGGTTGTTGCCGGGCGCGGTGATGGCGATCACCCTCCAAGTCCAAGTGGAGGGCTTAAGCGGTGAACAGGAAAGCAATGTCCTGAGTTTGCTCAGTATCTATCAGGAGCGTGAGGACAAGACGCTCAGTTCAATGCGCTTGCTGGCTTTGCATCGACGTGCGCCGGAACAGATCAAGGCCGCGCTCGCCCCCTTTGGTCTGTATCGGGTGCAGGTCAAGGATTCGCTGACGCAGCCGGCACAGGAGGGCGGTGCCTGGGTGGCGCGCTATCAGGTCGATCCCGGGCCGCCGGTACGCATTGCCAGCATCGACTATCAGGTAGATGGCCCCGGGGCCAACGCCGGCGTGTTTCCCGCCAAGTTCCCAATGCAGGTGGGCGATGTGCTCTTGCATAGCGCTTACACCAAGGCCAAGGAGCGCATCGAAACCATTGCCTCCGAGCAGGGCTATCTGGATGCCGCGCTGACACGCCGGCAGGTCCTGGTTGATCTGGTGACCTATCAGGCGAGCATCAGCTTTCATCTTGAGACCGGACCGCGTTACTACCTGGGTCCGGTGCGTTTCGAGCAGGATCTGCTGGCGGATGATTTTTTGCAACGCTATGTCCCGTTTAAGCCCGGAGCCGTCTATGATCCGGATGAGCTGCTGGAGCTGCAGGGACGTTTGATGGGCACGGAATACTACAAAAATGTGGCTATCAACCCGCAAAAGCTGCTTGCGGATGCCGAGCGCGAAGTGCCGATCACGGTGGTTGCTGAGCGTAATAATGCCAACCGCTATCGTGTCGGGGTGGGCATGGCCACCGATGTGGGACCTCGGCTGACACTCGATTATCGGCGTCGTTACATCGGCCGCTATGGCCACAAGCTCAAAGCCGAGATCGCCTTATCAACCAGTATTCAAACGCTGGATCTGGAATACGAGATCCCGGTGGGCAATCCGGTGCGCGATTCCATTGTTATCAATCCCAGTTACGGGGCTTACGACACCGCCACCCGGCAGGGCACGCTGTTTAACCTGCAAGCCGCCTGGTCGCGTGCCGGGCGCCGGGGCTGGCGGCGTGACATTGGCCTGGAGTACCAATACGAAGACTTCGAGGTCAGCGATCAGGAAAACTCCAATTTCAACGGCCTGGTGCCCAGCATCGCCTGGTCAAAAATCGTCGCCGATGATCCGATCAATACCCGCAATGGCTATCGTGTCAAGGCGTTGGTGCAGGGGACCAGCGAAGGTCTGCTGTCCGATGCCTCCTGGTTCAGCGGGTCATTGAATGCCAAGTGGATTAAGAGCTTCGGCGATAAGTATCGCCTGGTCACCCGCACCAATCTGGGCGCGACCTGGGCGGCGAATCTCGACGATGTGCCGGCCAGCCAGCGCTTTTTCGCCGGTGGCGACAACAGCATTCGCGGCTGGGGTTATGACGTGTTGGGACCCAATGATCCGGTGACCGATAAAACCCTGGGCGGGCGCTATCTGGCGGTCGGCTCGCTGGAATTGCAACGCCATATCAAGGGAAAATGGAGTGCCTCAATGTTCACCGACTTTGGCAATGCTTTCGATCCAGAATACAACGCCGAATGGGAGCAAAGTGCTGGCGTGGGCGTCAACTATCAAACCCCACTCGGTCGGGTGCGGGTCGATCTGGGCTATGCCTTGACTAAGAGCGACCCCGGGGTACGCCTGCATCTGATCATTGGTCCGGATCTCTAAGTGGCACTGACAGTCGGAACGGCCATGAATACCACCGCAGCCAAGACGCATCCCACCGCCGGTAACAGTCCACCGCCACGCCGCTCCCGACGGTCTTGGCATCCATGGCGCTGGGTGTTCGGTGGTCTGATGACACTCCTGCTGGTGATGCTGCTGCTGTGCGCCTGGCTGCTGACGACCGCAGGGGGGCTGCGGGTGCTGGCGAATTTGGGTGAAGGCGCCATGGGCGATGCGCTTGATATTGGCGCTGTGGAAGGGCGTCTGCTGGATCAGTTTGAAGTGCGCGATCTGCAGTTGCGCTTGCCGGCGTTCGAGCTGCGGGTGGCTCAGGCTAAGCTGGACTGGCGGCCGCTGCGCTTGCTTAGCGGCACCCTTGGCATCAAGCACCTGTCGCTCCAGCGCACTGATGTGTTGCTCGCTCCGAGTCAGCAGCCGAAATCCCCTGAGCCCCTGCAACTGCCGGAGATTCGGCTGCCCTTTGCACTCGAGGTGGAACACTTGCAGCTTGAGCAGTTGCGCCTGAGTTCGATGGAGACTCCAGAGCCACCGCTGCTGGCGCTAACCGAGGCGCAATTGAGTGCCAGCCTGGCGCGCTCCACGGTTGATGTGCGGACGCTGACGCTGGATCTGAGCGTGCCGGCGGTACAGGCGGCGGCTCAGGGTCAGGTTGAGCTGCGCGACCACTATCCCACCGATCTGAGCCTCGACTGGCAGTTCACTCAGGCCCCAGCGCTCAGCCTGCGCGGCCAGGGGCAGGTGCTTGGCGATGCGCAGGCGCTGCATATCGAACATCGCATCACGGGAACGGCTGAGGTGACGCTGGACGCCCAGGTGCGGGATCTGCTCGCGCAGCCGAGCTGGGAGGCCGATATCCAGCTGGCCGCGCTGGCTTTGCCGCAGATCGTTGCTGGGGCGCCCGAGGTGGATATCACCGCGCAACTCGCCTCCAAGGGGACGCTCGACCAGGCCACTGTGACCGGCACTCTGAATGCCGAGGCTCCGGCGCACACCGAGATGGGGCGCCTGGCGGCTGCACTGGATTGCATCTGGCAGGAACGGCGACTGAGCATTCGGGCGCTCAATCTCACCGAGCAGGGATCAGGTGGCCTGTTGGATTTGCACGGTGAGCTGGATCTGGCTAATGCCCAAGGGCAGGTGGCGCTCAAAGGCGTGTGGGAGGCGCTGCGCTGGCCGTTGACCGGCACAGCACGCTTTGAGTCTCCGCACGGTACCCTGGATGTGAGCGGACAACTCAATGCCTTTGACTATCAGTTCGCAGCCGATGTGTTAGGCCAGGGGCTGCCTGAGACGCACCTGGCGCTCAGCGGTGACGGTGATCTGCACGGGGTGCGCATTGCTGAGCTGCGGCTTGACAGTCTCAACGGGTACAGCATCGCCAAGGGCACCCTGCATTGGAGTCCCACGCTGGCCTGGGAGCTGGCGCTTACGGCCCAGGGCATCGACCCCGGTCAGCAATGGCCGGGGCTGGGTGGCACGCTGAGTCTCAAGGCCGAGTCCAGCGGCAGTCTGGAACAGGGGTATGACTATCAACTGAAAGCCAATGTGGGCCTCAGCGATTATCCAGCCATGCTGGTGAATCTGACCGGCACCGGCACGGCGACAGCGGCGCAGATCGCAGCTCTGGGAATTGAGACTTTGGGCGGGCGCGTGACCGGCAGTGGCGCACTGGGCTGGGCGCCGCAGCTGACCTGGGAGGCGGATCTGGCGCTGGCCGACCTCGATCCGGGCCGCTATGCACCCGACTGGCCGGGACGCCTGTCTGGGCAGCTGGCCAGCCAGGGACATCTAGGGGCTCAGGGACCAGTGTTGAGCGCGCGCATCAGCGACTTTGGCGGTCAGGTGCGCGGCTATCCGGTGACGCTCGCCACGCAACTGGAGATGGCCGATCAGACGCTCAAGCTATCAGCGCTGAAGGCCAGCTCCGGTGCAACCGACCTGACCGCCAGCGGTCAGGCGGGCGAGACGCTGGCGCTCGATTTCAGTATTCACTCGCCCGATTTGGGTGAACTGCTGCCGGCCGCCCAGGGCCAACTGGAGATCGACGGTCGCCTGCGCGGCCCGACCCGGACGCCGCGCCTGACCATGACGCTGGCCGGCCAGGATCTTGAGCTGCAAGGGCAGGGACTCGTCAGTCTTCAGGGCCAGGCCGATTTGGGATTGGGCGCCGATGATCCGATTCAGGCCCAGCTGGACGCGCGTAATCTGCTAATCAGCGGCCTGCGCTTTGAGCGATTGAACCTGACCGCCAGCGGAACTCAGCCCAACCATCAGGTGACCGCTCAGCTTGATGGTGACAGCCTTGCGGCGCAATTGGCCCTGAGCGGGCAGCTGCATGCCGGGTCGGGTGGTTATCAGGCGCAACTCAGTCAGTTCAAGCTCGACACCACCAGCTTCGGTCGCTGGACCTTGCCGAAACAGGTGCCGTTGGTGTTCGAGTCCGGGCGCATTGAGGCCGGTCCGCTCTGTCTTCAGGAGGCTCAGGGCTCTGGGGGCTGTGCGCATTTCACTCAGCGTCAGCCAGGGAACTTCGATGCCAATTTCACACTCAAGCGGCTTAATTTTGCGCTCTTTGATGCGCTCCTGCCGCCCGCGCTGGAACCCGACGGCTATGCGGTGGCGGATGTCGCCGTCCAGTCGCGCGCAGCCGTCATCACGGGCACGGCGACGGTGGAGATTCCAGATGGCACGCTCACATTGGCGTTGCCGGATGCGACCGATCGGCTGGAGTTTTCTAATGCGGCGCTGGACGTGGCAGCGACCGGGCAGGGCGTGGAGGGGACGCTGAAGGTGCCGTTTGCAAACCTGGGTACGTTTGAAGCAGGGGTGACACTGCCGAGGCTGGTGCTGCCAAAGGTGGATGCACAGCGACAGGCGCTCGGCGGCCAGGTACGGCTGAATCTGCGCGATCTGCGCCGAATCGGCGAGCTGCTGCCGGGGTCGAGCAACTTTGCCGGCACCGTGGCAGCTGATTTCAAGCTGGGCGGCACCTTGGGGCAACCGCAGCTTCAGGGGCAGGCGCAGATCGAACAGGTCAGCTTTCAGATGCCGCTGCTGGGGCTGTCGGTGGCCGATGCCAATCTGAGCGCACACACCCAAGGCAGCAAGCAGCTCGACATCAGTGGCAGCGCCGATATCGGTGGCGGTCAATTGCGGCTTAAGGGGCAGGGGGCTAGTGGCGCCCAAGGCTGGACCTTTCAGATCAAGCTTGACGGCGATCAGCTTAAGGTGGCGGATACCAAAGAATATCTGGTGTTGCTCAAGCCCGATCTGACGGTGGAATTCGGGGCCGCAGGTGCCTCGGTACAGGGCGTGGTGCAGGTCGAGCAGGCGCGCATCAAGCCGCGCTCCATTCCGGCCGGGACGGTGGCCAATTCGCCGGACGTGGTGGTGAAAGGCGACAGCGGCACCAGTGATGCCCCATCCGCTTCACCGTTTAATGTTGATGTTGAGGTGCAGCTCAGCGATGCGGTCAGCATTGAGGCTTTCGGCTTGCGGGGCCAATTGCGTGGCAGTCTGCGCGCTGTCCAGGAGCCGAAGCAGCCGCTGCTCGGCGATGGTCAGCTGGAGGTGGTTGATGGCACCTATCGTCTGGCGAGTCAATTTGGTCTGATGGCTAGTATTGGCGCGCCGCTTAAAATTGAGCAGGGGATTTTGTTGTTTGCCAAGACACCGCTGAGCAATCCAGGCCTGGTGCTGCGTGCGCAGCGCGAAGGGGGTGACATGACCGCCGGTGTGCAGGTGCTGGGAACGCTCAAAAAGCCCAAGCTGGCGTTTTTTTCCGATTCCGATCCCAATATGACCGACAGCGAGATCGTCAGCTATTTGCTCACCGGGGTGCCGCCCCAGGGCGATGGCGGTGACATCGACCGAACCCTGTCGTTGGGAGCCTACGTTGCCCCCAAGCTGTTCGTGGAATACGAGAGCAATCTGGGTGACCAGGCAGATAAAATCAAAATGCGCTATGAATTGAACAATCGCATTGAATTGCAAACCGAGACGGGCGATACCCAGGGCGCTGATGTGTTCTTCAAGTTCGAAAATTGACTCAGACTCAGGGCCCGGGTGGCATCCGCGCCACTGGGCCTCCTGGCTGCTGCTGGGCTTGCTCCAGGCGCTGGGGCGTTTGCCCTTGCCACTGCTGTTCGCTCTGGGGCAGGGGCTGGGCGCATTGGCCTATCCGCTGAGCGGTGCGCGGCGCCAGGTGGCCTTAACCAATGTGCGCTGCTGTTTCCCGGATCTCGAGGCCGCCGCGCAGCGCCGCCTGGTGCGCGCCCATCTGCGGTATCTGGCGGTGGCGGCACTGGCGCAGGGGATTGGCTGGTCGGCTTCGCGCGCCCGCTTGCGCCGTCTGGTGCGCATCCTGGGCCGCGAGCGTATTGACGCCTGTTGTGCCGCCGGGCGGCCGGTGATTGTGCTGGTGCCTCATTTTATTGGCCTGGAACTGGGCGGTGCGGCCTTCACGGCGCTGGTGCATCCGGGCATGTACATGTATCAACGGATTCGCAATCCGGTGCTCGATTGGCAGGTGAAGCGCGCACGCACGCGCTTTGGCGGCCTTCCGGTAGAGCATCGCGATGATCTGCGCGCGATGGTGCGGGAGTTAAAGCGTGGCACGCCCTTTTTCTACCTGCCAGATCAGGATGCCGGAAAGCGGCGCGGCGTTTTTGCGCCCTTTTGTGGTCAGCCAGCATCTACAGTCGCCACCCTAGGGAGGCTGGCGCGCCTGGCCGATGCGGAGGTGATTCCGCTCTTTGCGCGTTTTTTGCCTTGGGGACGGGGGGTGGAACTGCGCTTTGCCCCTCCTATTGAGGGGCTGAGCGGGCGTGATCCGGTGGCTGATGCCGCGCGCATGAACCAAGTCATTGAGGCTGAAATCCATCGCATGCCTGAGCAGTATTTTTGGGTGCACCGTCGTTTTAAAACCCGTCCGCCAGGCATGGATCCCCTGTATCCCCAGTCCTCGCGGCGTCGGCGCCAGCGCTGATGTCTGCGGCTCGCACACAGCCACCTGCGCCGTCTGACCAGCCAGCGCCAGAGGCGCTGAATCTCAACCGGCCGCGCGCCTGGTGGATTGGCAGTGTGCTGTTGCTGGGGTTGATCGTGCTGGTGCAGGTCTGGATCGGCTGGCCGCAGCTGCTGGCGCCCTGGTTGGCGTTCCCGCCCTGGCTTCTGCTGGGGCTGCTGGCGCTTAGTGCCGGCAGTTATCTGGCGCGTGCGCTGCGCGTGTCAGTCTATTTTGCTCCCCTGATGACAGGGCGCTTTCCGACCACCTTGCGCCTGTCAGTGTTGCATACTACAGCTAATGTGTTCTTGCCCATGCGGCTGGGTGAACTGCTGTTTCCCTGGCTCATGCAGCGCTACTTTCATCACAGTCTGCTGGGAGCAGGGCTATCGCTGCTGTGGATTCGCTTACTGGATCTGCATTTTCTGGCCCTGACGAGCCTGTTCATTGCTTGGCTGCGTGCGCCGGCGTTGCTGTGGCCGCTGGTGGCGCTGGTGTGGCTGAGCCTGCTGTTGGTGCTGCCCTGGAGTGCGCGGCTGTTGTCGGGCTGGCCGGACAGCGGTGCGCGCTGGCGGCGCGGGCTGCGCCGTCTCGCCAGCGCGGCTCCGCAGCGGCTGGCGCGAGTGGCTGAACTCTATGTCTGGACCGCGCTATGCTGGGGGGCGAAGTTCTTCGCCTATGCCTGGGTGCTGGGCTATTTTCTCAGCATCGACTTCTGGCAGCTGCTCGCCGGAGTGATGGGAGCCGAGTTATCGTCGGTGTTGCCTGTTCACGGCGTGGCTGGTTCCGGTTCCTATGAGTTGGCGACCCTGGCGGCGCTGTTGCCTCTGGGAGTGCCCGCGCAACAGGCGTTGGCCGGCGCAGTGAATCTGCATCTGTTCATGCTGGGCGGCAGCCTGCTGTTTGGCGCGCTGGCGCTGGCTTTGCCGGTGGAGCGCTGCGGAAAACCTCGGGTCACTCGTTGCGCTTGGCTGCGCGGGTAAGCTAGTCTGTGCTGAATTATGCAGAGGATGCGCGAAGCCACTGATTCATTTGGCGGCTATGGGGCGTTGATCATTCACGCAATACAAGATAAATATACGATTAGGGCTGAAGTTAAATGACGAGCTACCGGTCGCGGTTCATGCTTGGTTTGGTTGTTGCGCTGGTGACCTCCCTGGCGATGGCCTTCATGGCGCATGCCTTCACAGATCACTGGGCGGGGGATGTCTCGCCTTGGTGGTTTCGTCTGTGTCTCGTGTTGCAACTGCTGTCCATCGGTACCCTGTTTGGTTTGGGGATCTCGCTGGTGGAACGCATCCGTTTGTTGGAGCAGAGCTTATCCTCGCAATCAAAGCAGCAGATTCTGCCTCGTTTTCCTCACCAGCCGATGGGCGCGCAATACTCTTCGGCTGACCTGAACAGCCGCAATGAGTGGTTGGCGCTGGAGCAGGCTTTTGAGCAGTTGTTTACGCGTCTGCACCACTGGCTGGAGACCCTGCGCGATACGCACAATGGTCGCGCGACGGATCGACAGTCCAATTTGCAGTTGGTTGCCGATGTGCAGCAGCGTGTGGAGTCCTTTTCGGTGCAGTTCTCCGGGATTCAGCAGCACCTCAATCAGTTCAATGACACCCTGGGTGAAATTGCTGGGCGCATGCAGAATTTGCAAAAACTGGCGCTGGATACCAGTGACGAAGTGACGCAGGAAGTGGATGATATTGTCAAATCGACCGACCTGCTACCTCGGGAAGTGGTGCCAAACATGGAGCAGCTGGAGCAAAAGACCCATGTACTGTCTGAGAACTCCATGAAGATCATGGAGATTTTGACGATCATCAAGGAGATCGCCAAGAAAACCAATCTCCTGGCTTTGAACGCAGCGATCGAGGCTTCACGAGCCGGGGAATATGGCAAAGGCTTTGCTGTGGTGGCCAATGAGGTGCGCAATCTGTCCGCGATTACCGCCGATGCGGTGGAGAAAATCGGTCATACCATCGAGCAGACCATCAGCATTACCGAAAACGTGATCGAGAGTATTAAAGAGAATAAGGATTCGGTGCGGGATGTGACCAATAATGTCAACGAAAGCGTTGCGGTACTGACTGGCGTACCGGAAATCACCCGTGGCATGAAAGAGCGAATCGGGCGCAACTTCGGGCTGGTTCAGGGGATTGTCGCATCTATCAATGATGATATTCTGCCGGCGATGGAAAAGATGTCATCAGAGTTTTCTCATGTGAATGAGAAATTGACACATCTGCATGATGGTGGCCGGCGACTCGACAGTATTGAGGATGAGATTGGTGCCAGTCTGAAGAAGCTCTAAGCAGTGTTGGTCGGTCGGTTTAGGCAGGAGGCTCCTGTGATTGGCTGGCTGCTGCAATCTCTTCCATGGCTTTGTCAATAAAGCGAAAATCAATAAAATCTTTTACATTGATCAGGCGCCCGATATTCATCTGATAGTGCATATACTGCTGGATGGCATCGAGCTCTTCCACTGAAGGATAGAGATCATTGTATTGGATGCCATTGGGCTGCTCAAGCACCTTTTGGATCACTTCACTGGTGAGGCCCAGGCTTTGCTGGGGGTCAAGAAAGGGAACGGCGATATTTGCTGCTTCATGATGGTGGTGATGAATAAATTGCCCGGCTTGGTTGAGCAGGGAGACAAATTCCTGCGCGGCCTCGGGATGTTCATCAATAAAATCTTGACGCATCACTACCGCGCAACAGGGATGATTGGACCACATATCACCAGACAGTGATTGTAATTCCGCCAGTCCCATTTTAATGCCTTTTGAACCCAGGGGTTCGGCCACGATATAGCCGGCGATGTAGTCCTGTTGCAGGGTCTCGGGCATTTTAATCGGCGGCATCACCTCAAAGCGCACGTTAATGGGGGCATTTTTCTCTGGCAGGCCAGGTTTGAGCTTCAGCTCAGTTAGAAATTTATGCGCCAGGAGATGATGGATGGACATCTTGTGCGGAATAATGATTTCCTTCCATTTGTAAAACCGATACAGGGATTCATAACCAACGGTTTTATAATTAATATTGCGCACGAAGCAACTGCCGCATTTGTGTGCCAGTGACACCATTTTGATCGGCACATCAAAGGCAAAGAGGTCCATGGCCAGAGGTGCGAGAATAAAGGCAATATCGGCCTGACCGCTTTCGATCATCTGTTGCACCGGGTTCCAGCCGGGTTTGCAAAAGGTCTCCAGACTGAAATGCTTGGGAGCGATCTGGCCGCTGTCGATTTGATGCTTTAGGACACCCAGGGCGAGATGGTCAGTGATTTGAATGTGAACCGCACGAATCACCACCTTGCCATCGACAATTTTGCGTTCGATGGGCTGATCCGTCTCAGAGGTGCCCTCGAATACATCGAGAATTTTCTGTTTTAATTCATCGGCGCTATAGGGTTTGGTAATGTGCGCGCCGCCTTCCTTGTAGATGATTTCGGTCTGGGATTTGTCCCCCTGCGCGGTGGCCATGATAAAGGGGATATCCTGATATCCACTGTCCTCGCGTATCCAGCGCAGCAGTTCCAGCCCGTCAAGCCGTGGCATGTTCCAGTCGCTGATGATCAGGTCAAAGATATGTTCCTGTAGCTTTTCAATGGCATCGAGTCCGTCCTTGGCTGTCACGACGTCATCATAGCCGGCTTGCTTAAGGAACTTGACGGCCATGGAACGCATGACGCCGGAATCATCAACAGCTAGGATTTTGATGCTCATAACGAATTATTGGGGGTGCTTGCGTCGCCTTGGGGATGCTCATGCTCGCGAAAAACTCACCACGCGCCAGCCTGAATGATTGTACTGGGTCATTTTGCCTTCACTGCGCTCAAGAGTAAATGTTCGCCCCTGTGATGCCCATGAAAATTGGCGCATCAAGGTGAGGAATGCCGTGCAAGGACGCACGGGGATGAGGGCATGCACAAGAACCTTGTTTGAGCGTATAGGGCCCAGTTGGTGCGGATGCCGTGATGTGTTGATGACTGGGGAACGGGAGGAGGACTTGAGTTTCCTGGGCTCATTGCAGCAGCGCTGATTGCAATAGCGGCCCCCTTAGGGAGGGGGCCGCTTATTGTGGTCAGAGCCGGGCGGGCGGTCATCCAGCCTCCAGAGGGGCTCAACTCTATGGGGCGCCCGGTTAAAATCCGGGTTAATCCGGTTCCGGCGTCTTCAGCGTCACCAGTTCCTCGGCGCTGACCGGGTGAATGGCGACAGTGTTGTCGAAGTCGGCCTTGGTGGCACCCATTTTGACTGCCACGGCAAAGCCCTGGAGCATTTCATCCACGCCGTCGCCGACCATGTGGATGCCGAGGATGCGCTCCTCGGGACCGGCGCAGACCAGTTTCATCGCAGTGCGCGGGCCTTGCTTGTTCAGTGCATAGCGCATGGGGGTGAATTCGGTCTTGTAGATGGTGATCTTCTCGTCCGTGCTTTCGCGCGCGGCGGCCTCGGTCATGCCGACGCTGCCAACCGGCGGATGGGCGAAGACCACGGTCGGGATGTTGCTGTAGTCCAGATGCCGATCTGACAGGCCGCCGAACAGACGATCGGCCAGGCGGCGACCGGCGGCGATGGCCACGGGTGTCAGTGGCGCGCGGCCGGTAATGTCGCCGAGTGCATAGATGCCCTCGACCTTGGTGTTCTGGTATTTGTCGGTGGCGATGATGCCGCCTTTCTCGAGCTCAATGCCCACAGCCTCCAGGTTGAGGTCGCGCGTGTTGGGTGTGCGCCCGATGGCCCAAATAATGGTGTCGAAGCCGCCGAGCACCTGATCGTCGCGCGAGCGGATGGCGAGGCTGTCGTCTTGTTGCTCCAGGGAAGCTACAGCGAAGGGCAGGTGGCACTTGATGCCGACCAGCTCCATGTTGTGCGCCAGGGTGTCGCTGACGATGGGGTCGAAGACTTCCAGTACGCGGCTTTCGAGCGCGACCACGGTCACGTCCGAACCCATGGCGGCCAGCATGCCGGCGAACTCGATACCGATGTAGCCGGCGCCGATGATGCAAACTTTCTGAGGCTGTTGCTTTAGCTTGAAGAAACCATCGGAGGTGATGCCCAGTTCCTTGCCTGGCACGGGCGGCACCAGGGGCTGACTGCCGGTGGCGATGGCGATGTGATCGGCGCTGTAGGTCGTGTCACCGACACGAATGTGGCGGCTGTCGACAAAGGTCGCATAGCCTTCGATTACGGTGATGCCCTGTTTCTTGGCATAGCCGTCCCAGTAGGTGTTGATGTTGCTGATGACCTGGTCGCGTCCGCTGGTCAGCCGCGCCCAGTCGATCTGACCGTTGCTTCCTTCCACACCCATTTCAGCGGCGTGGCGCACCTCCTCGGCCAGATTGGCGGCGTACCACATGAGCTTTTTCGGCACGCAGCCCTGATTGACGCAGGTGCCGCCGAGCTTGGCGGGCTCCACCAGAGCAACTTTTTTGCCGTGCTGCGCGGCGCGCTCGGCTACGGCCAGACCGCCGCTGCCGCCGCCGATGGCGATGAGATCGAAATGCTGTTCCATGATTGAGGTTCCGTTAGGCTGCTGGATGGGCGGGCGGATGAGTGAGCGCCCCTCAGGGGCGACCTGAGGCTGTTCCCCTGTGTCGCCCTGAGGGTTGCCCGATCAGCGCTTGGCCAGCCAGGCTTCCAGGTCGTCGGAACCGCCGACCTTCTGCCCGTCGATGAACACCTGGGGCACCATGGTGCCGTTGGTCACGGCGCGCAGGGTTTGCTCGGTGTAGTCGCGGTTCAGTACCAGCTCCTCGTAAGGCAGGCCTTCTTCAGCCAGGGCTTCTTTCGCCTTGGCGCAGAAGGGGCAGCCGGGGCGGGTAAAGATGGTGATGTTCAGCGGCTTGGGCTCGCTTGGGGCCATGTAGGCCAGCATGGTGTCGGCGTCGGAGACCTCGAAGGGGTCGCCGGGCTTTTCCGGCTCGATGAACATCTTCTCGACCACACCGTTTTTCACCAGCATGGAGTAGCGCCAGGAGCGCTTGCCGAAGCCAAGGTCGTCCTTATCGACCAGCAGGCCCATCTTTTCAGTGAATTCGCCGTTCCCATCGGGGATGAAGGTCAGGTTGTGCGCCTGCTCGTCTTCCTTCCAGGCATTCATGACGAAGCCGTCATTGACCGACATGCAGACGATGTCATCCACGCCCAGCTTCTTGAAGGTGGGGGCCAGCTGGTTGAAGCGTGGTACATGGGTCGAGGAGCAGGTCGGGGTGAAGGCGCCCGGCAGTGAGAAGACGATGACGGTCTTGTTGGCGAAAATCTCGTCGGTGGTCACGTCCGCCCAATCATGATCGGTGCGGGTGCGGAAGGTCACCTGTGGGACGGGCTTGCCGGTGTGGTCTGCTAACATAGGATGTAAACCTCTATCTGATTAAAAAATAGGATAAAATTTTGGTATTCGGAACGCTCGGCATGAGCCTTTCCTCATGCCTGGCGGTTATATTGGGGCAGGTGCGCGAATCACAAAAGCCGGTTGTCAGGTCTGGCCCCGGCCTCTGGCAATCGTGATCCGGGCGCTGGCACGAGGAGCTCTGGTGAGAACAGTCGCCGGCGCGCATAATGCGGACATGAAGGAGCTGACGCCCCCGCCTCATCGCCGTCCGCATCAGACCGCTGCTGCACCATCACCGCGTGGCACGGGCCAGGCAAAGGCACGCCGGCCGCCACCGAGGCGCGGCCCGCGCATTCGCCGCGAACAGCGCACGATCGCAGCCATGATTGCGCTCTATTGTCGTGCGCATCATGCCGGGTCCGGTGGCTCAGCTGACCAGCTCTGTGAAGACTGCACAGAGGTGCTGAAATACGCCCATCGTCGCCTCGATTATTGCCCCTTTGGCGAGGCGAAATACGCCTGCTCCGACTGTCAGCGCAGCTGTTATAGCGCTGCAATGACAGCCGCCACGCGCCGGATCATGCGCTATGCCGGTCCACGCCTGTGGCGGCGGCATCCACTCCTGGCATTATGGCATGTTCTCGGCCATCTGCTGCATCGCGCGCCGAAACCACCATGAAATTCCCCTACGGCACCGCTGACTTTCACAAAATCATCACCGACGGCTACTATTATGCGGATCGCACTGAGCGTATTCGCACGCTCGAAAACGTCGGCGATCAGATCCTGTTTCTGCGTCCCCGGCGTTTCGGCAAAACCGCCTGGCTGACCACGCTGGAGAACTACTACGATCTGGCTCGGGCCGGGGAATTCGAGGCCCTGTTTGGCGCCCTGGCCATTGGCCAACATCCGACCGCGCGGCGCAACAGCTATTTCGTGCTGCGCTGGGATTTTTCCATGGTGGATGCCAGTGGCAGTTTGGCCGAGATCCGCCAAGCCTTACACAATCACATTAACGCCCAGGTGGCCGATTTTGGGGTGCGTTATGCCGATTGGCTCCACGGGGAGCTGCATGCGCATCCCAGCGACTGTCTGGTCGCCTTGCGCGCCGCCGTCAGCGCCGCTCGCGCCCAAGGCCATGATCTGTATCTGCTGATCGACGAATACGACAACTTCGCCAATGAGTTGATGCAGGCGCGACAGGCGGATTATGATGCCTTGGTCTCCGGGGAAGGGCTGCTCAAGACGGTGTTCAAGGCGGTGAAATCCCTGGCCTCGGGTGCCGGCATTGATCGGGTGTTCATCACCGGCGTCTCGCCAGTGGTGCTGGCAGATATTTCCAGTGGCTACAACGTCTCCAAGGATGTCAGCCTGGATGCCCGCTTTGTCGATCTGTGCGGCTTTACTGAAGCGGAAGTGACCGCTGTGCTGGATCAATTGGCCGCTGAACAAGGTCGCGACTCAGGCGACCCGGGCTGGTCCGCGCGCATGCTGGAGACCATGCGTACCTGGTACAACGGCTATCGCTTCGGCTACGAGCCCGGACCCGGACTCTACAATCCCACGCTGGCGCTGTATTTCTTCGATGCCCTGGCCACCACCGGGCAACCACCCCGGGAGATGCTCGACAGCAACCTGGCGATGGATCGCAACCGCATCGACTTTGTCGCCCGCCAGCCGCATGGGGCCGAGCTGATCGGTGCGGCACTCGATCCCGAGCATCCGCCGCTCATTGCCAGCCTGGCGCATCGCTTTGGGGTGGAGGACATGCGCCGTGCGCCCAAGGATGCGCCCTTTCTCGGCTCGCTGTTGTACTTTCTCGGCGCCCTGACGCTCAAGGATCTGGATGCTATGGGACGGCTGGTGCTGGGCGTGCCCAATCTGGTGATCCGCAAGCTCTACATCGAGAAGTTTCGCGATCACCTCTTTCCCGACTATCCCGAGCGCGAGCGCCTGCGCGCTGCGGCTGAAGCCTTCTACACCAGTGGTAACCTTGCGCCCCTAATCGAGGTACTGGAAACCAATCATCTCCGCGTCTTCGACAACCGCGACGATCGCTGGTCCAACGAGCTGACGGTCAAGACCGTCTTTCTGATCGCGCTCTTTGCCGACATTTTCTACGTGATGGACTCCGAGACCGCCATCGAACGCCGCCATGCCGACCTGTCGCTGATGGTGCGCGAGGAGATGCGCCGCTTCGCGCTCCTGGATCATCTGCTGGAGTTCAAGTACCTGAGTCTGCACGACATCGTGCAAACCGGCCAGGCACTGCGCCCCCAGTCACGCGAAGAACTGGCCCGCCTGCCCCTGGTCGCCGCCAGCCTGGACGCCGCCGAAGCCCAGCTGGCTCACTATCGCCAGGGGCTGGAACAGGCCTATGGCCAGCGCCTGCGTTTGCATACCCATGCAGTGGTGGCCTTGGGCTTCGAGCGGCTGGTGTGGCGTAGCACAGGGTGAACCTGTCGTCTGCGGCCTCGCGACCCGGTACCCGGTCAGCCTGCATTGCCCGAGCTGGACGAAGGCGAGACAGCCGCCACCGCTACAACGGCAGTATCTCCCAGTCGATTGAGTTCACTGCACTGTTGGTCGCAAATGAGGCCTCAACGCTCAGCCCCTCCGTATCAGCCCGTTCGGGACCGAGAGCCTCGGCCAACTCGGTGTAGTCCAGCTCCGCCTCGCCGAGGATGTAGAGAAAGGTCTGCGGTGCACCGAGCAGGGTGACGGTATGGTCCTGCACCGTCAGTGCGAGTCCATTGGCGAGGAAGTGCGCATGGCTGATTGCTGCGTCCTCGGGCAGCTCAATCCGGCTGACCTGGTTATCAATCAGGGTGACATCGCGCGTCAGCTCCGGCTGCAACTGATAGCTGTCCGCACCACCGAAGTCGATAATTCGTTCATCACCACCGTCAACAACCAGACGGCTGTCGCCATCGTCAAGATAATGGATGCGCCCCGGACCCCCAGTGATGGTGCCGTCGGCCTGCACCGCACCGCTGATGCTGGCCTGATGTGGCTCGCTGCGGCCGGGAGCGGGAACGGTGGTGCCGAGGGCGTGCGCCAGTTCAGTGAAACTGAGCGCAGTGCCCGCCTCGGGATCGTCCGGATCGCCGCCGAAGACATAGCGGGAGGCTTCGGGCGCGCCGAGCAGCCTCAGGGTTCCGCCAGGCAAGCTCAGTTCGAGTCCGTTGGCCAAAAAACGTGCGTCGGTAATGACCAATCCTGCGGGCAAGTTAACGACACTGGCCTGGTTGTCAACAAGGCGTGCATTGCCGATGAAAGTCGTGGCCAGGGTGTAGGTATCCTGCCCGCCGAAATCGAGGATGCGTGGGGTGGCGCCGTCAATCAAAATGCGGTCGTTGCTGTCTGTCAGGTAAGGGGGAGCAACAGGAGGCTCGGCGCGGTAGCCGGGAGCGCCCGGATCAGTGATGGCTCCAGCGGCGGGGTTGCTGTCGAAGGGGCCGTTGTCTTGGATGACGAAGTTGAGCTGGGTCTTGCCGCCGATGCTGCTGACCTGTCCGCCATACTCGGGGCTAGCGAGGTTGGCCCAGGTGCCGGCGCTGGTTTGCTTCCAGAAGCCGTTCACTTCAGTGTCGCCGTCGATCAGCAGGCTGAAGGGAATCTCGCCAGCATCCTCGCCGCCCTCGGGAACCGCGACATCGGCCTCGAAGCCGATTAGCCCCAAGGGCATGTCGATGCCGTCGCGGTCTTCGGCGGGTGAGGCGTCGGTCTGGGTGACGGAGCGGATGGTGACGCCGGACGTGGGAGAGGGTGTCTCGCCCGGATCACCACCTTCCCCGTTGCTGACGGCACCGCCGACGAGGGTGACGAAAACCACCGGGGCGTCAGGGTTGGCGGAGACGGTTTCGGTGTTGCGGATGGGCACCGAGATCACGTCGGCCTGCTCGCTGTCGGGGGTGCCGTCACCGTTGCCATCGCCCTGGATGCCGCCTTCCTCCGGTGGTGGGGCGAGATCTTCAACCGCATCAGGGACATTGTCGCCATCGTCGTTGGGCAGATCGCCCCAGTCCTCGGGTGGGGGGATGACGGGTTCGGGATCGGGCGTGGGATCTGGATCTGGAGTGGGATCGGGGGCAGGTGTTGGGCTTCCGCCACCACCGCCACCGCCA
>NZ_NRRS01000034.1 GCF_016583795.1 Rhabdochromatium marinum
AACCTGCGCCATCGCGCCCCGCGCTTTCTCAATCGCACCAAACCGGAAGGCTGGCTCGCGCCGAGTCTGCGCCATCGCCTGGATACCACGCTAAGTTGGGTGGCACGCTTACAGCGGCTTGCGCCCCTCACGGGCATCCGTCAAGAGTTGGTGCGCTTCGACACCCAAGCGCTCCAGACCCCAGAGATCCGTGGCGTTGACTACCAACAGGGTGAGCTGGCCGGCTACCAAGTGCGCGAATATCTCTTGGAGAAGTGGCATCGCACCTGCGCCTATTGCGGCGCCCAAGGCGTTCCGCTCCAAATCGAACATATCCATCCCAAAAGCCGGGGCGGCTCTGATCGCGTCAGCAACCTGACCCTGGCTTGCGCCCCCTGTAACCAACGCAAAGGCAACCAGCCGCTTGCGGTCTTCCTCCAGGACAACCCGGCACTGCTGCGCCGCATCCAGGCACAGGCCAAGGTGCCACTCAGAGATGCCGCTGCTGTGAATGCCACCCGCTGGGCGCTGTTCGAGCGACTGAAGGCCACGGGGTTGCCCGTGGCGAGCAGCTCCGGTGCTCGGACCAAATACAACCGTCAGCGTTTCGGGATTCCCAAGACCCATGCGCTCGATGCCGCCTGTGTCAGTCCACTCGATGCGCTGCATGGCTGGAATCGGCCAGCACTGGCCATCAAAGCCACAGGGCGGGGCAGCTATCAGCGCACCCGACTGAATCGCTTCGGCTTCCCGCGCGGGTATCTGATGCGTGAGAAACGCATCGAGGGTTTCCAAACCGGGGATCGGATCGTTGCCCAAGTGCCGAGCGGGAAAAAGGCGGGACCCCATAGCGGTCGCGTCGCCGTGCGCGCATCAGGGAGTTTTAACATCCAGACCGCGCAGGGCGTGGTGCAAGGGATATCACACCGCTATTGTCGCGTGGTGCAACGCGCCGACGGTTATAGCTATAGTCTTCAACCCACTTTAACGGAGGAAGCGAGACAGGTTGCCTAACCGCGCTGCGCGCGGTGCGCTTTCCCCTCCCCCGCCCTGAAAGGCGGGGTTTCTCGCGCAAGACGGATGAAGATTCTCCTTAGCAATGATGATGGTTACCGTGCGGCTGGTTTGCACGCGCTTGCTGCCGCGCTGTCGCGCTATGCCAGTGTGACCCTGGTGGCACCGGACCGCAATCGCAGCGGAGCCAGTCATTCGCTGACTCTGGAAACGCCGATTCGCGCCGAGGAAGTGGAGCCGGGCCTGTTTCGGGTGTTTGGGACTCCAACTGATTGTGTTCACTTGGGATTGTCCGGGCTGCTGGACGCCGAGCCGGACATGGTGGTGGCCGGCATCAATCATGGCTCCAATCTGGGCGATGATGTGATCTACTCTGGCACTGTGGCGGCCGCGACCGAGGGGCGCTTTCTCGGATTGCCGGCGGTGGCGGTTTCAAGCAGTGCCTTTGAGCCGCAACATCTTGACGCGGCAGCGGCCATTGCCGCGCGCCTGGTGGCGAGTCTCTATGCAAGCCAGCACCCGCAAGATCACCAGGACACTGCGGCGGCGGATCTGCAAGCGGCGCTGTTTAGCGGTCAAATGATTTTGAATGTCAATATTCCTGATCAACCAGCCCATGCAATCAAGGGCCTGCGTGCGACTCGGCTGGGCAATCGGCACCGATCAGAACCCATGATCCGCGCTGAGGATCCGCGCGGTCGCCCGGTTTACTGGGTTGGACCGCCCGGGCCGGAGCAGGATGCGGGGGAGGGAACCGATTTTGCCGCACTGCGCGCCGGCTATGTGTCAGTGACGCCTTTGCAGGTGGATCTGACGCGCCATCCTGCGGTGGCGGCGCTGGAAACCTGGCTGGAGGGGCTACGATGACCGAAACCGCCTGTCGGGCCGCCTTCGCGCACGAACCGCAGGCGCAGCGTGGGCGCCAGCGCCTGCTTGCGCGCCTGGAGGCCTCCGGCATCAGCAATCAACAGGTGCTCGAAGTCGTGGCGGAGATTCCCCGCCATTGGTTCATCGATGAAGCGCTGGGTACGCGCGCTTATGAGGATTCGGCCTTGCCAATCGGGCATGGGCAGACCATCTCGCAGCCCTATATTGTCGCACGCATGACCGAGTTGTTGCTCGAATCTGGTCCTTGCTCAACCGTGCTGGAGATTGGCACCGGCTCCGGTTTTCAGGCGGCGGTACTGGCGATGCTGGTGCGTCGAGTCTATACCATTGAGCGGCTGGCGGCGCTTTGGGGCCTGGCGGAGCCGCGCTTGCGGGCGCTGAAATTGCGTAATGTGCGCTATCGTCATGGTGACGGGCGTCTGGGCTGGCCGGAAATGGCGCCCTTTGACGGCATTATTATGACTGCTGCATCCGAAGGTATCCCGCGCGGACTGGCTGAGCAATTGACCCTGGGGGGCTGTATGGTGCTGCCGCTGGTGGTGGGTGCCGGGCAGCGGCTGGTGCGCCTGACACGGACCCGCTCCGGCTTCCGTCACGAGGATCTGGAGCCGGCGATGTTTGTCCCCCTGCTCGGAGGTCTGGGCTGATGCGTGTGTTCTCGCCACTCTATGATCGGGTGATGCGGTGGTCGGGCCATCGGCAGGCACCTTGGTATCTGGCGGCCTTGAGCTTTTCCGAGTCGTCCTTCTTTCCGATTCCACCCGATGTGATGCTGGCGCCCATGTGCCTGAGGCATCCGCAGCGCGCCTGGTGGTTTGCCAGCCTGACCACCCTGGCCTCGGTGGCCGGCGGTTTGCTGGGGTATCTGATTGGGCGTCTGGCCTTTGATCTGGTAGAGCCATTGGTGGGGCCAGGCGGGCATTATGCGCAGGCCTTTGATCAAGCCCGACAATGGTTCGATCATTGGGGTATCTGGGCGGTGTTTCTGGCCGGGTTTTCGCCCATTCCGTATAAGGTGTTTACCATCAGTGCCGGTGTGCTGGGCATGGCGCTGATTCCTTTTGCGCTGGCATCGGCAGTGGGTCGCGGGTTGCGGTTTTTTCTGGTGGCGGCGCTGATGGTGTGGGGTGGGGCGCCGATGGAAGCGCGGCTGCGGCCTTATATTGACTGGATCGGCTGGGTGCTGGTCGCCTTGATTTTGCTCGTGCTGGCGTTCAGGTTGTAGCTCATGGCGGTTGTGGTTGGCATGAGTCAGTTGGATTCAGCAACCGGCGGGCATGCAGTCTCGGCGTCGGGTGGTGGCCTGATCGGTGGCCGGGCGTCTGTTCAAGGATTCTTTGGGGAAGCGGTTGGGCGGCTGGTGCCACGGCTTACGGAGTTCCTGAGGTTGAGATTCCTGGCGCTGGCGAGCCTGCTGGTGCTGATCGTTGGTTGTAGTGGCCAGTCGATGCTGGCTCCGGTGGAATTTCGCGATGGCTTTGCCCCAGCACCACCCGGTTATTATCGGATTTTGCGCGGCGATACCCTGATGTCCATTTCCAGACGCACCGGCTATTCGCTGTCAACCCTGGCGGCCTGGAACGACCTTGGCCCGCCTTATCCAATCAACGCCGGCAGTCTGTTGCGCATTGTGCCGCCCCGCGCGCGCCCGCGACGGAACACCACGCTGGCACCGGGAACCTTTGGTGACGCCGTCAGTGCGGACTCGGGGGCAAGCTCAGGCCCAAGCCCAAGCTCGGGTGCCGCTCCGACTCCGGCTCCAACCTCAGAGCCCAAGGTATCGCCAGCCCCGAGCCAGCGCACAGCGGCGGCGCCACCACCCAAGCCGCGCCCGCAGAAAGTGAGTCATTCCAACGGCGGGACTGCGCGTGTGAGCGGCGTGACTTGGCGATGGCCGCTGAGTGGGGCGGTGAAATCGAACTATCGGGCAGGTGATCGCACCCATCAGGGCGTGCGGATTGCGAGTACGCCGGGCGCCAAGGTGGGTGCGGCCGCCAAGGGGACGGTGGTTTATAGCGGCAGTGGGCTCAAGGGCTATGGCAATCTGATTATCGTGAAACACAATGAACATTTTCTGAGTGTCTATGGTTTCAATCGCCGCCTGCTAGCCAAGCAGGGCGATCGGGTTCGCGCGGGACAGCAGATCGCCGAATCGGGTCAGGCCCCAGATGGGGAACATCTGCTGCATTTTGAGATTCGCCGCGATGGCGCAACCGTTAATCCACTGGCTTATTTGCCAAAACGTTAAGCGGAACCATGGCTGCTAGAAAAACCACCAAGCCGCATTTACGCGAACCACTCGCGGTGGGTGAGGACCAGGATGACGACCTCCTGGAAGTGCCGAGTGCGGCGGATGATGAGTCGCTGATTGATGATCAGGACAAGAGTATGGTGTGCGGGAAGTCGGAAGCGGCGGGCGGCGGCGATTTTGATGTCACCCGTTTGTATCTCAATGAAATCGGGGCGTCTCCGCTGCTCAGTGCCGAAGAGGAAATTCGCTACTCGCGTTTGGCCAATCAGGGCGATGAAGCGGCGCGGCGCTGCATGATTGTTAGTAACCTGCGACTGGTGGTCAAGATTGCGCGGCGCTATTTGAATCGCGGCCTGCCGCTGCTTGATCTGATCGAGGAAGGCAATCTGGGTCTGATGCACGCAGTTGAGAAATTCGATCCGGAGCGCGGTTTTCGTTTCTCGACCTATGCCACCTGGTGGATTCGCCAGACCATGGAACGCGCAATCATGAATCAGACGCGCACGGTGCGCTTGCCGATTCATGTGGTCAAGGAGATCAACATCTATCTCAAGGCCGCACGCGCGCTCTCGCAGCAGCTGGATCATGAGCCCAGCAACGAGGAAATCGCCGCGCTGCTCAACAAGCCCATCGCCGAGGTTAAGCGCATGCTGGGACTTAACGAGCGCGCCGCTTCCATGGACACGCCATTGAGCCGGGAGGCGGATAAGCCCCTGATCGATATCCTGCAGGATGATTCCCTCGATGATCTGAGTGAACGCGTTCAGGATGATGATGTGCATGATAAAATCGAGCGCTGGCTCGACAAGCTCAATGCCAAGCAACGCGCGGTGGTGGAGCGACGCTTTGGTTTGAATGGCTATGAATATTCAACCCTGGAGCGGGTGGCCAAGGAGCTGGGGGTCACCCGCGAGCGGGTGCGGCAGATCCAGATGGGCGCCATGCGGCGCCTGCGCAAGACCCTCGAACGCGAAGGGTTTTCGGCTGATGCTTTCTTTCAGTAGATCAGGACTTTATTGGATATGTATCGCGAAACCCCCAAGCCGACCCGGCTGCAAGACTATCAGCCCCCCGAGTTTCTGATCGATCAGACGGAGCTGCGCTTTGAGCTGGATGCGGAGGCCACCTGGGTCAGCGCTGAGCTTGAGATGCGGCGCAATCCCGCCGCCAAGCGCGGCGATGGCTCGCTGCGGTTGGATGGCGAACAACTGACGCTGGAGGCGATCGCGCTGAATGGACGCGAGCTGGTGCCGGTTGAATATCAGCTGCAAGATCAGGGGTTGGTTGTGCAGCGGGTGCCGGATCGCTTTCAGCTGCGCACCCGGGTGCGGATTCATCCGACCGCCAACACGGCACTTGAGGGGCTGTATGTCTCCGGCGACATGCTTTGCACCCAGTGCGAGGCGGAGGGCTTTCGGCGGCTGACCTATTATCTCGACCGCCCGGATGTGATGGCGCGCTTTCGCGTCACCTTGATTGCCGATGCGGTGCGCTATCCGGTGCTGTTGTCGAATGGCAATCGGCTCGTCACCGAAGTTCTGCCCGATGGGCGTCATCTGGCGCGTTGGGAAGATCCCTTTCCCAAGCCGTCCTATTTGTTCGCACTGGTGGCCGGCGATCTGGCGTGTGTCGAAGATCGCTTCCGAACGGCATCCGGGCGCGAGATTGCCCTGCATCTCTATGTCGAGCCCCAAAATCACGACCAGTGCGCACATGCCATGCGCTCGCTTCAGCAGGCCATGCGCTGGGATGAGGTGCATTACGGGCGTGAATACGATCTGGATTTGTTCATGATCGTGGCCGTCAGCCACTTCAACATGGGCGCCATGGAAAACAAGGGGCTGAATATTTTCAACGCCAAGTATGTGCTGGCCAGTCCGGAAACCGCGACAGATCAGGATTTCGCTGGCATTGAGTCGGTGGTGGCGCACGAATACTTTCATAACTGGACCGGCAATCGCATTACCTGCCGCGACTGGTTTCAGTTGAGTCTGAAGGAAGGTCTGACCGTGTTTCGCGATCAGGAATTCAGTGCTGATCAGAACCAGCGGGCGGTGCAGCGTATTGCCGATGTCCGCGCCCTGCGCGCGCGCCAGTTCCCCGAAGATGCCGGGCCGATGGCGCATCCAGTGCGGCCGGACAGCTATATCGAAATCAACAATTTCTATACCTCAACCGTCTATGAAAAGGGCGCTGAACTGGTGCGCATGCAGGCGCAGTTGCTCGGCCCCGAACGCTTTCGCGCCGCCACTGATTTGTATTTTGAGCGTCACGACGGCCAAGCGGTGACCACGGAAGACTTTGTGCGCTGCATGGAAGACGCCAGCGGTCTGGATCTGACCCAGTTTCGCCGCTGGTATCAGCAGGCCGGCACCCCGGTGCTGGACTGTCGCGGCCACTGGGAGCCGGAGCGGGGTGTTTATCGACTGGAGGTGCGTCAACACACCGCGCCAACCCCCGATCAGCCGGATAAGCAACCCTTGCATATTCCGCTGGCGCTGGGGCTGATCGGCGCCAATGGACAGGCGTTGCCGGTGCAGCTGGCGGGTGAGCACAGCCCTCCTGCAGCGGGTACCCGCCTGCTGGAGTTGCGCGAGGCACAACACGGCTTTGAGTTCATTGGTCTTAGTGAGCGGCCGGTGCCTTCCCTGCTGCGCGGGTTCTCAGCGCCGGTCAAGCTGCGCTTTCCTTACTCGGATGAGGAACTCAGGCAGCTGATGGCGGCCGATTCCGACGGCGTCGCACGCTGGAACGCGGCCCAGCAGCTGGCCGAGCGCGTGCTGCTGGCCCGGGTGGCGGCCCCCGAAACGCCGGTGCCACCGGCCTTCCTGGAGGCTTTTGCTACCGCGCTGCGCGACCCACAGGCGGATCCGGCCCTGCTGGCCGAGGTGCTGGCGCTGCCGTCTGAGTCCTATCTCGGTGATCAGATGGAGGTGGTGGATGTTGAGGGCATTCATCAGGCGCGCGAGACCCTGATGGTGAGTATCGCTGGCGCGCTGCGCACTGAGCTGCTGGCGCGCTACCAGGCGTTACAGGCGAGTGAAGCGGCGCGGCAGGATCCGGATCTGTCGCCAGCGGCCATGGGACGCCGCGCGCTTAAGAACCTCTGTCTGGGCTACTTGATGCGCACCCCGGATTTGGACATGCTGACGCTCTGTCAGCAGCAATTCGAGCAGGCCCACACCATGACCGACCGCATCGCCGCGCTGTGCCAGTTGGCCAGGCTGCGCGATGAGGCGGCTGCGGCCAGTCGGGCGGAACAGGCGCTGGCGGCCTTCTATCAGCAGTGGTCGCGGGAGCCGCTGGTACTGGATAAATGGTTTGCCATCCAGGCGCAGGTCAGCACCCCAGGTACGCTCAGGCGGGTTGAGCAACTGCTGGCACATGAGGCGTTCACGCTCGCCAATCCCAACCGGGTGCGTAGCCTGATCGGCGCCTTTGCCAGTGGTAATCCATTGTGTTTCCATGCTGCCGATGGCGGCGGCTATCGCTTGTTGGCTGCGCAAATCAAGCGCCTGGATGCACTCAATCCGCAACTGGCCGCGCGCTTGCTGCATCCCCTTACTCAGTGGCGCCGCTATGATGCCGGACGCCAGGCTTTGATGCGTGCTGAGCTGCATGCCTTGCGCGAGCGCGCAGGTGTCTCGCGCGATCTGTTCGAGGTGCTGAGCAAAACACTGGAGGCTTGAGTGCATGCTTGGTGCCCAACCGGTGTAGAGCTACAAGTGTCGCTCGCCGAGCAACGCTTGGCGTGGCTGGGTGAGTCAGGGCGCTGTCGCCTCTATGCGATTTCCACTGCGTTGAACGGGCCAGGGGAGGTGCAGGGCAGTGGTTGTACGCCGCGTGGTCTGCATCGGGTGCGGCTTAAAATCGGTGCTGATGCAGCGCCAGGCTGTGTGTTTCGCGCCCGACGCCCCACCGGAGAACGCTACAGCCCAGCTCTGGCTGCACAGTATCCTGAGCGTGATTGGATTCTGACCCGCATTCTGTGGTTGACCGGACTGGAGCCGGGACGTAATCGCGGCGGTCAGTGCGATACCCTGCGCCGTTTCATTTACATTCACGGCTGCCCGGAAACCGAGCCGATGGGTGTGCCGCGCTCGCATGGCTGCATTCGCATGCATGATGCGGATTTGATCGAACTCTTTGACTTGACGCCGCCTGGAGCCCTAGTGCGAATCAGCTCAGAGCCGTTGCCAGCGGCTGTCACTCAAGCGGCGGGCTGATGGGGGCGCAACTGGCGGCGCGTCTGGGGGCCGCAGCGGTGGTGATCCTGGGCGTCTGCACTCTGGTGTTTTTACTGTTGCATCTGGTGCCGGGCGATCCGGTCGAGGCTATGCTGGGTGAGAGTGCCCGGCCTGCCGATCAGGCGGCCCTGCGGCAGCATCTTGGTCTGGATCAGCCGTTGCCGGTGCAGTATTGGAACTATCTGGCTGGCTTGCTCCGGCTCGATCTCGGCCAATCCTTAATCAACCAGCGCCCGGTAGCCGCCGTGATTGCAGAGCGCTTTCCCGCCACTGTGCAACTGACGCTGGCGGCGCTGGCACTGGCGTTGATCATCGCACTGCCGCTGGGCGTGCTAGCCGCGCGGCATCGTGGTGGGCCACTGGATTCTGCGGCCATGGGGTTCTCAGTGCTGGGCTTGGCCATCCCCAATTTTTGGCTGGGGCCGGTGCTGATTCTGGTGTTTTCGCTGTGGCTAGGTTGGACGCCGGTCAGCGGTCGCGAGGGCTGGAGCAGCCTGATTCTGCCCACGCTGACGCTGGGCACCGGTCTGGCGGCCTTGCTGGCGCGCATGGTGCGGGCCAGTTTGCTCGAAGTGCTGCACGAAGATTACATCCGCACCGCTCGCGCCAAGGGGCTCAGCGAATCCGCGTTGCTGTGGCGCCACGCGCTGCGCAATGCGGCTTTGCCGATTCTGACGCTGTTGGGTTTGCAGCTTGGCGGCCTGCTCGGTGGGGCGGTGATCACCGAGACGGTGTTTTCCTGGCCCGGTATTGGCAGCTTGCTGGTCGATGCCATCAAGGCCCGCGACTATCCGGTCGCTCAGGGCTGCGTGTTGCTGATCAGTCTGATCTATGTGGTCGTCAATACCCTGACTGATGTGCTCTATCTTTGGATTGATCCACGCGTCCAATGACCGCGTCAGCCACCGGCGGAGACGAAAAGCGCCGCGCCGGTGGGGGAGGGCGTTTCGGAGCTGGATTCGCGTAAGTGCATGGCGATCTGCCAGTCGCCGAGGATGGCCTGGATATTGGCCAGGATGTCGGGCATGCGCTGCGCGACGGCTGGAGATAATTCGGTGCCCAATTCCAGGTGCTCTGGTATCACGCCCAGCAGGACGATTTCACGCGGGCGATAGTCGAGCAGTTGCGCGAGCGCCAGCACGTCGCTGATGCCCAGGTGGTGCATGGAGAGCTTTTTCGACAAGGCCGTCAGGATGGCATCGTTGCGCAGAATCTGGATGTCACCGGGAGCGCCCTCGGGGGCAAAGAGCGCATCCAGCAGCAGGATGTAGTCGTGCTGGCGGAACAGTTCGAGCAAGTCGAGGCCAGTGGTACCGCCATCGACCAGTTCGACTTCGGGGGTGAAGCCATAGTGCTGTTCCAGCCGGCGCAGGCTATGGATGCCAACGCCTTCGTCGCTGAGCAGCAGGTTGCCAAGCCCGATGATGAGCGCATCGGGCTTGGCGGTGGGAGCGGCGGTTGGGCTGGGGTCAGAGGTTGGTGTTGACACGAATGATGTCATGGCCCTGGTTGTCGTGCAGGTGGATGGCGCAGGCCAGACAGGGATCGAAGGAATGCACCGTGCGCAGCACCTCAAGCGGGCGCTGTTCGTCCAGAATGGGGTTGTTCATCAGCGAGGCTTCATAGGGGCCTTGTTCATCATGCTGGTTGCGCGGGCCGGCGTTCCAGGTTGAGGGGACCACCGCCTGGTAGTTTTTGATCTTGCCGTTTTCGATCACGATCCAGTGCGACAGGATACCACGCGGGGCTTCGTGGAAACCAAAGCCCATTTGCTCGCCCTTGGGGAAGGTCGGCGGGTTAAAGGTGGTCATGTCACCGGTGGTGATGTTGGCGAGTAGGGCGTTGTAGTTGTCCTCCAGCATGTCATAGAGCACCTGGGTACGCACGCAGCGCGCGGCATGGCGGCCCAGGGTGGAGTGCAGCACGCTGAGCGGCACTTCGGAGCGGGTGATGGCGCCGATGCGATCCATGGCGACCTTCAGATAACCCCGGGTGCGCTCGTCGCCAGCCGCGACCATGGCCAGCACATTGGCCAGCGGGCCGACCTGAGCCGGTTTATCGGCAAAGGTGGGGGCTTTGACCCAGGAGTAGGCGCCGTTTTCATCGAAATCGGTGTATTTCGGCACCGTGTCTTCCTGATAGGGCGAGCGCGTCCAGTTGCCGTCGTACCAGGCGTGCTTGATGCTTTCCTTGACGTTCTGCTCAAAGAAGGGATCGCCGAAATGGGTGATGGGGCGAAACTGCGCCATGTCGCCATTGGGGATGTAGCCGCCGGGCATGGCGAAGTCGGTGCCCTTGCCATCTTTGGGGAAGTCGGGCGCGGACAGATAGTTGGTCACGCCCTGACCATAGGGCAGCCAATCGGCATAGAGGGCTGCGATGGCGGTGACATCGGGCAGATAGACCTCGCGGATAAAGCCTTGCACCTCGTCCATCAGGGTTTTGACATAGGCCAGGCGCTCCATATTGAGCGCGGACTGCTCATTGGGATTGATGGGATTGGCTACGCCGCCGACGGCAAGATTTTGGATATGCGGGGTCTTGGCGCCCAAAATGGCGGTGATCTGATTGGCCTTGCGCTGGTATTCCAAAGCTTCCAGATAATGCGCCACCGCCATCAGGTTGGCCTCGGGTGGCAACTTCATCGCCGGATGGCCCCAGTAGCCGTGGGCGAAAATCCCCAGCTGACCGCTGTCAACAAAGGTTTTTACCTTCGCCTGCACCTGGGCGAAGTGCGCGGCGTTATTGTTCGGCCAGTTCGACAGGCTTTGGGCGAGTTGCTCGGCTTTTTTCGGATCGGCTGAAAGGGCGGAGACCACATCCACCCAATCCAGCGCCGAGAGGTGATAGAAATGCACCAGATGATCATGGATGCCGTGGGCAGCCATGATGATGTTGCGAATCAGCTGGGCATTGAGCGGGATTTCCATTGCCAGCGCATTCTCGACCGCGCGCACTGAGACGATGGCATGCACGGTGGTGCAGACGCCGCAGATGCGCTGGGTATAGAGCCAAGCATCACGCGGATCGCGGCCGGTGAGAATGGTCTCAATGCCGCGCCACATCTGGCCGCTGGACCAGGCGTTGACGACACGGCCGTCCTGAATGTCGCAATCGACGCGCAGATGTCCCTCAATGCGCGTGACCGGGTCTACTGTGATGCGGTTGATGCTCACCTTGAATGTCTCCTTAATGCTCGGCCGCCAGGATGGGGGTCTTTTTCACAAAGAACAGATAGGCCATGATCTCGAAAGCGACGATGCCAAGCGTGATGCTCATCTCACCGACCGCCGGAAAGTAATGCCAGCCGGGACCGGGATCGAAGGCGATCATGAAGGCATCGAAGCGATACAGGGCGCCACCGAGCACCACCGCGAGCGAACTCCAGAACAAAATGGTCGGGCGGGTGCGATGATGCTTGTCGGCCAGAGCAATGATGGCGCAGAGAAAGAGCGCGACCTCAGCGAGAAACAGGAAGGGCTCGGGACCGGGGGCGGCGATGGCGCGGATGTTGCCGGTGACGAACAGATCGCCAATGCGCAGCACCAAATAGACGATCAGCAGCCAGGGGATGATGGCACTGATCTTGGCCAGCAGGGGCGTTTCCAGTTTGCGCCCGAGATTCACTGAGGCATAGAGCGACTCGAACACCACAATGCCATAGCCCATGGTGATGGCGGTGATTAAAAACAGCAGCGGGATGATGGTGGTCTGCCACAGGTCATGCACCTTATAGCCGGCGATCAGTAGCAGGGAGCCGAGCGAGGACTGGTGCATGGTCGGCAGCAAAATGCCCACGCCGATGAAGAAAAACAGAATATGGCGCAGGAAGCGCAGCAGCCGGTTGGCTTTCATGGCCTCCAGAATGGCCGGGGAGAACTCAATCCACAGCACCAGGGTATAGAGGGTCACGCAAAGCGCAACCTCCAGCATCACTGAGTTGAGATTGATGTACTGTGGCAGAAAGACGTTATACAGCTGCCAGTAGCGCCCCACATCGACAATGATGGAGGCACCGGCCAGGGTATAGCCAAAGACGCTGGTCAGGAGTGCGGCGCGGATCATCGGGTGGAACTGGCCACGATTAAACACATAGACCAAGAGCGCCATGGCATAGCCGCCGCAGGCGATGGCGGTGCCAGTGACCACGTCATAGGTGATCCACAGGCCCCAGGGGAAGCCGTCACTCAGGTTGGAGACATCCCCGATACCAAAGACAAAGCGGCGGATCAGAAAGTAGCCGGCGATCAGCACCAGCACCCCCATGAACTGGAAGTGCCGGGTGAAGAGCTTGCCGCCGAGCGGGCGGAAGGTCTCAGTCATCGTCCTGCTCCCGCTCGAGGTGATCCGCGTGGTCTGCGTCGCGCTCATCACGGGTGTGCTGATAGGCCGCATAGACCAGACCGCTCAGCAGCAGACCGGGGGCCACCATGCCTTTGTACAGGGTATGTTGCAGCGTCTCCGACAGGCGCGCGCGCGACTCCTCGCCCACCGGGGGCATGCCGAGCTTGTCGAAGGGCACGCCAGCGACCATCAGGTATTGCGTCCCGCCG
The DNA here is from genome assembly GCF_016583795.1 of Rhabdochromatium marinum. Classification (GTDB taxonomy): domain Bacteria; phylum Pseudomonadota; class Gammaproteobacteria; order Chromatiales; family Chromatiaceae; genus Rhabdochromatium; species Rhabdochromatium marinum. The sequence continues at coordinate 12,933 of NZ_NRRS01000034.1, forward strand.
GATTCTTTCTCACCATAGAGATGCGGATAGTAGGACTGTGCCTCGGCCTCGCGGGTGGCACCCCCGAGCTGATTGAGCGGAAATTCCTCCCGTTCGCCGGGTTGCATGGCAAGCCGCCGGTGGCCTTCTTCGCGCAAGTCCTCGACGCGACCGAACAGGCTGGCGCCGGTCGGGCAGGCATCGCAGCAGGCTGGAATCTCGCCCTCGGCGATGCGCGGCGCGCACAGCTGGCATTTGACGATCTGCGGGAAGGCTTTGTCGTACTGGAACTTCGGAATATTGAACGGGCAGGCGAGCTGACAATAGCGGCAGCCAATGCAAGCGTCCGGGTTGTAGCTGACGATGCCGGTGAAGGGATCCTTGGTGAGCGCGCTGACCGGACAGGCTGAGATGCAGTCCGGGTCGATGCAGTGCATGCAGGCGCGCTTGATGAAGCTGGCCTCTGGATCATCCAGGTCGGTGCGGCTGCCCTCGGCCACATAGGCTTTGATCTTGTTCATGGTGCGACCGCTGAGGTCGTCATCACCATCCCAGGCACCTACAACGCCATGTGCCTGATCGATCGGGCCATTGCTACTGACGGGCATGTCATTGGCGTCCTTGCAGGCATGTTCGCAGGCCTTGCAGCCGATGCACAGATTGGCATCATAAAGAATGCCGATGGCATCAGGCGGCAGCGCTTTGCACTGGCGGGCCTGAACCGGAGAAGCACCCACAGCGACCGCGCTACCAGCGGCCATAACTTTGAAAAACTGACGACGATCGATGTTCATGGGTGTTCCTCCGTACTAGGCATCACTGACTGCGGATGACTGTTGTGCTGCGGCCTGGGCCTCAGCTTCCTCCAAGGCTTTGAGCTTGCTGTTGGCGCCGAGGGCATAGACCAGAGCGCCGCCGCCGATGGCTCCGGCGACGGCCGCCGAGGTCAAGGTGGCGCCACCGGGGTGTTCGGTGATAATGCCGGGGAAGATGGACGGCGAGGTGAGCGAGACGTTTTTCGCCTGCTCATGTAGCGGTTTGTGGAAACCCACGCCCTGTTCGGCGCAGCCGAAACAGGGATGGCCGATACCGACTGGCCAAGTGTTGCCGCCGACATCGCCAAATTCGATCACCGGGCAGTTGGCGTAGGTTTCTGGCCCCTTACAGCCGAGCTTGTACAGGCACCAGCCCTGACGATGGCCGTCATCGCCAAATTCCTCCGCAAAGCGCCCGGCATCGAAGTGCGGACGGCGCTCGCAGTTCTCGTGAATCAGGCGGCCGTAGGCGAACTTGGGCCGTTGTTGGGCGTCGAGTTCCGGCAGTTGTTTCAGGGTCAGGTTATACAGCACCGTTGACAGAATGTTGTAAGGCGAGGCTGGGCAGCCGGGCAGGTTGATCACCGGCAGCGCCGCGCCGTCGGTCTTGGTGATCTGGTAAAGATTCAAGGCTTCCTGAAGGCCAATGGCGCCGGTTGGATTGGGCGCTGCGCTTTGCACACCCCCCCAGGAAGCGCAGGAGCCAATGGCGATGGCGGCAATGGCGTGTGGAGCGATTTCATGCAGCATTTGCTGCGGCGTCTTACCGGCCACCTTGCAGAAATTACCGTTGTCGGCGGTGGGGACTGAACCCTCAACCACCAGCACAAAGCCCCCCTGGTGCTTGGTCAGTGAGTCGTGCAGAGCCTGCTCCGCCTGATGGCCGGCGGCGGCCAGTAGGGTCTCGGAATAATCCAACGAGATCAGGTCCAGAATTAGGCCTTCGACCGTCGGATGGGTGGCGCGCAGCAGTGACTCGGTGCAGCCGGTGCACTCCTGAAAATGCAGCCAGATCACCGGTGGTCGTGCCGGACCGGCGGCGGCCTGTTGCTCGACGGCCGCCAGTACCTGATCGGTCATGGTGGCTGGCAGACCCATGGCGGCGGTAATACTGGTGGCGAACTGCAGGAAACGGCGGCGACTAAGGCCGTGAAGTTCCAGATGTTCATCCAGGGCCAGCGGCTGGGCCGGTGTCGGGCCGGTGGTGGCAAGCGCAGAGGTGGAAGCGTCCAGGAGGGGCGGGAGATGGCTGTTCATGGCGTGCTGCCTTCGATGGCTGTCGTCTGTAGGCTCGCGAACGGCGGCGGAGCCGGGCGGGTGCGTCCCTGGTTCCGTCAAGAATATGCGAAAGTTCTAATATGCTTATCTGCTATATTACTTATAGGCCGAAACGGTCCAGGTGTCTAGACTCTCCCGGGTCCGGGAGTATTGATGTGAATCAGCTTTTGGCGCGATTGTTCACTTGAACCGGATGTTTGGCGGTATCTTTGCCCCAGGTTCCTCCCCTGGATCCGGGCTTTTATGAAGTCGTTTTCTGTTGACTGACGCAATCAATCGTGATGAACAAACACTACGCACTCAATCCTGGCACCCGCTCTGGCCCCCGAACTCGCGAGGTCTGGCCACCCTGGGTTCCACACTGGACTCTGGTGCTGATGCTGGCAGTTGTGCTGATGCTTGGCCTGGGTAGTCCCCTCGTCGGGCTTGGTGCCTGGGTTGTGCCTGGGCCTGACACCGCTGCTGTTGCCGCAGCGGAGCAACACGATTGTCTGCGCTGTCATGGGATGGCGACCATGGCCTACCGTGACCCTGAGACTGGTGAGCTGGTCAATTTGTCTCTGGATAAGAATGAGCTGGCGTATTCAGTGCACGGCAAACTGGCGTGCAGTCAATGTCATGAGGGTGGTTACGATCAGTATCCGCATCCGGCGGAGCTGTCGGCGGCTGAGTTGAACTGTGTCGGCTGCCATGAAGACCATCCGGAAAACACCGACCGCCTGGATTTCAGTGTCATTTCTCAGGAATATAAAAAGAGTGTGCATGCCACCTCCGATGATCCCGAGGCGGCGGATTTCAACTGCCATTCCTGTCACGATCCACATGTGTTCCGGGCCTCACTGCTCGGCCGCAAAATCCCCGATATCGTGGCCTACGACAACCAAATTTGCCTGTCCTGCCACGAGAAGCTGCGTGACCCGCTCAGCAGCTCCCACGCTTGGCTGCCCAATCGCGACAAGCACTGGGCGGCGGTGCGCTGTCTCGACTGTCATACCACGCTGAACGATTCCGACCGGCCGGTGTCGCATGAGATCCTGAGCGCTGAGCAAAGCCAGGTCAATTGCGTGAACTGCCACTCCCAGGGACAGGGGCTGCTAGCGCGGCTATATCAGTACCGCTCGCGTGAGGATATTGAGAAACAAGGCTTTTTTACCAAGGCGGTCTATAACCAAGCCTATGTTGTGGGCATGAGCCGCAATCCGCTCATCGACTGGCTGGCACTGATCATCATCGGGCTGACCGTGCTGGTGCTGGCCGGCCATGGGTACGGTCGTTATCGCGCTTACCAGTCATTGCGTGAGCAGCAGGCAGGCACAGCTACTGAAGGAGACAAGTCATGAGCGCCCTGTATCTTTATCCCGTCTGGTTGCGCCTGTGGCACTGGCTCAATGCGCTCCTGTTCGTTGTGCTGATCCTGACCGGCGCGAGCATGCATTTTTCCGGCACATCCTGGCTGCTGCCTTTTGATACCGCCGTGCCGATTCACAATACCGCTGGTATTTTGCTGACCATCAGCTGGATCAGCTTTGTCATTGGCAATCTGGTGACCCCCAATGGGCGCCATTACCATGTGCGCTTTCGTGGCCTGTTCAAACGTTTGTTTGCGCAGATGACCTATTACGGCTACGGCATTTTTCACAATGCACCGCACCCGTTTCATGTCACCGAGAATGAGAAGCTCAATACGCTCCAGCAGCTCAGCTACATTGGCGTCATGTATGGACTGATGCCACTGCTGATTATCAGTGGCTGGTCCTTTTTGTATTCGGTGTATCTGCCCGAGACGCTCTTTGGCCTGGGCACTCTGTGGGTGATCGCCATGGCACATCTGACCCTGGCGTATTTTTTGGTGCTGTTTCTGATTGTGCACATGTACATCATTACTACCGGAGAGACCCTGATCACCAATCTGCGCGCCATGCTGACCGGCTGGCACCGGGAATCCGATCATGACAACTGCGCCAATGCCGCGCGTGATTAATAGAGAAGCGACCATGAGCACCCTGACCGAAATCCTCACCAGCGCCACCTCGAAACGCCGGTTTATACAACTTGCGGGCCTGCTGCTGGCGCTCTTTCTGGCGTATAAGTTCCTGTATCCGCTGTTTTTTGATGCCTATGTCGGCAAGGCCAATGCGCCGCTGAGCTACAACAGCAGTCGCGAGTTGACCGCTATTGAATTTGAGGCACTGGCACGCGAACTGAGTGAGGAAGCGCGCTTGGAGAAAGCCGCCGCCGTGGTGAGCGAGGATCAGGATCCCTTCGCGCGCCAGGTCAAGACCGAAATCCTCATGAATACTCCGTCGGTGGTCAGTGCGGTCGAGCCGAAGCATATCGAATACTTCCGCGAGGCCGGTATTCGTCAGTACAAGGGACCGGAGACCTGTCTGCGCTGCCATCAGACCATTACCGTCAACCATGGCAACGGCGAGCTGAAAACCGTCAATACTTTGGAGGACATCGTCAATTCGGTGCACTTCAAGTTCCAGACCTCGGCCGGTGGTTTCTCGACCTATGGCTATGACGGGCGTCAGGTCAACGCCGGGCCGCACAAGATTCCTGTGGGCAAGATCGACCGCGCCTGTGGCATTCCCGGCAGCTTCACCTGGACCGGCTGGGCGGCGCTGGTGGAAAGCCGTCCGGAAGCCGCCGGCGGCGAGGTGGAGGTACGCAGCGAGGGCTGTGGTCAGTGCCATATCGGCGGCAATTATCAGCCCGCCACCGAGAAGATGATGCCGATTGGCGATGTGCCGGATTCGGCCAAGGAGGGCATCGACTGCCTGATCTGCCACTCGCGCACCTATGATATGAACAAGCGCTATGTGATCAAGGATGACAAGGGCACGCGCTGGAATCAGGATCGCAGTATGCGCGCGGCGCTGACCGTGGCGGAGATCCGCAACGACAACTGTCTGCGCTGTCATCAGCACAACATGGGTGGCGATATCTACGCGCATAACGTCGCCGCCACCCAGTTGGGCGATGAAAACCAGCGGTTGCTGCATCATGGCGCCAAGCGTGGCAATCCCTTTAGTCCGCAGGACGATGTGCATGCCGCCGCTGGTATTCAATGCACCGACTGCCATGTGCCGGAAGGGCATAAGATTCCGCGCGGGCGCATGGGTGTGGATCTGGTGGCCAATGATCTCCCGGATGTCGATGTGACCTGTGCCAGTTGCCACAGCGAGGCTCCGCATAACAACTCGGAAGACAAGGCGCTGCTCAACGGTCATATCGCCCGCATGGCCTGCGAAACCTGCCATATCAAGGAGCTGGAGCACAACAGCGTGGTGCTGCGCGACTGGGTACACCCGACCTGGAATGCCGAGGAGGGGGTCTGGGAATACACCGACATCTATCAGTCGGGTGAACCGGGCAAGGGCTTTAAATTCCTGTGGTTTAACGGCAACGGCACCTTCCTGGCCAATGCGCTCGGGAATAATCCTGAGGGCACTGGTGACTACAATCCGCTGATGAATCAGATGGTCACCATTGATGATCCGGAGGCACTGGCCAAGATTCGCGCCGCCGCCGAAAAGCTCAAGGAAACCTATCCCGAGATTGATGTCGATGCCTATGTCAAAAAGGCCACGGATCCGTTAAGCCAGCTCACACCCGAGATGCTGGCCAAACGCCGCGAGATGATCGACCAAAATCTCAAGGCCGCGATGAACGATGGCGACAGTCGAATTTATCCGTTCAAAATCTTCAATGCCATGATGTATGAGGATATGGGCAATCAGGGACCCTTTGGCGCCATGATCCTGCCGTTTGACTATGCCACCTATTATGAGTCAGGTGACCCCAAGGCGGCCGTTCAGGTGGCTATCAGTGATCCCATCGTCAAGCGCATGTATCAGCAGGTGTTTAAGCTCTACATGATGGATGAATTCATGTACTACTTCGGCGTGATGGATGGCTGGAAGCCCAACTATCCGCTGGTCAATGGTGAGCTGGTCAATGTCGAGCCACACTGGATGCGTCAGATGGGCACTCTAATGGTCAACCACGGCATCCAGGGTAAGGGGCGTGAATGCAAGGAATGTCACGATCCCAACGGGATCATGGACTTTGCTGCACTGGCCTATTCCCCTGAACGTGTCGCGGAGCTGCAAGACCTTGAGGGTCTGAAGCAAAGCGGCTCCAGCGTCGGGAGTTCGAGCCAGGCATCAGCCACGCCGTCGAATCCCTGAATGTATCTCCCTGATTGCATCTCATTGAGCGCGTCTCACTGAGTGCATTTCAGGGTGCTGAGTTGATCCAGTCAGCCAGAGGGGCAAGATTGACGGCCATGTTCGAGCGCGCCCCTTGTCTGACATTCAGCCCGTAGACCACGCTATTGACGCCAATGATCTGGTGTTGGTAAATCACCGGACCGCCAGAATTGCCGGGACAGAGTGAGGGCGCGCCATCCTGGCGTTGCCCGGCCTGGCTGTAGAAGTTGACCGCATCCGAGCGGATCACCTGAGTGGCTCCCCAGCGGCGTTGCATGGGCGTTGCTGTCTTGGCGCCTGGCGACGCGCAGCCAAATCCCACCAGAATCACCTCAGTGCCGGGCGCTGGTGCCAGCGGTCGTACGGGCCGCGTCGGTATTTCGGGCGTTGCGGTGCGCAGCCGCACCAGGGCGACATCCGGATAGCGGGCGGCAAAGTGGTAGCGCAAGCGCAGATATTTTTGCAGCGCTTGTGCGGCTGACAGCTCCGGCACAGCGGAAGCATGCGGCCTTTGATCCTGCAAGGCCGTCAGGCGTTGCGCTTTATAGTCGCGAAAGGCTTGCAGTCCTTGTGCATAGGCGGGGGCCAGTTGGGTGTCCGCAACGACGACCTGATAGGCGTTGGCGTCGGGTGTGGCCGGTCCAACCGGTGCCGATCCAACTTGTACGGGGGCATTGTTAAGCAGCAGTTGTCCACCCGGTTCGAAGGCGGCGCGCAGCTCACCGCTTTGAGGATCAACAACGCAATGCGCGGCGGTGAGCAGTCGGTGCGCGCCAATCTTGGTTGCGCTGCACAGCAACCGGCCTTGGGGTTCAGTCGCAAGGCTCACCACAGCGGAATAGCGTGCTTCCCGATCAGGGGTGCCCTGATACAGAGCGAGGCCCGGACGTGTCGCCAGCATGAGACAAATGGCCGCGATGTGACGCTGAATTGGCGTGGACTGCATTGGTATGGGCTGTATTGTCATGGGCCGCTGTGGTGGTTGGATGGCGGTGGTGTCGTTCAAATCTCACTGCTCCGAACGGGTCGCGGATCGCACAAAGCCTCCTCTCCACCTGTCGCGCTTGCGACAAGCTTCCAGTTAAATTTTGTAACCGACTGAATTAAAAATACCTTTCCTGTTGGGTTGGCGTGGCACGCAGCTTGCTTTAAGCCAAAGCAATTCGCGTGTTAAGTGCCGCGCCCCAGTGCGGCGTGGCCCATTCCGACGGGAGGCATCATGGAGTTGAAAGTTGTTGAGCGATCCGCGACTGCGGAAAGCCGGTTGACGTCTGCTCAGTCGGTTGAGGTACAGGACAAGGTTCGCGATCACCCCTGTTTCTCCAAAGACGCGCATCATCATTATGCGCGCATGCATGTGGCGGTGGCGCCGGCCTGTAACATCCAGTGCCACTATTGTAATCGTAAGTATGATTGTGCCAATGAATCCCGCCCTGGGGTGGTGTCGGAGCTGCTGACTCCGGAGTTGGCGGTGAAAAAGGTGCTGGCGGTTGCCGCCGAGATTCCCCAGCTCAGTGTGCTGGGCATCGCCGGACCGGGTGATCCGCTGGCCAATCCCGAGCGTACCTTTGCCACCTTTGCTGAGCTCTCAGAGAAGGCGCCGGATATCCGCCTGTGCGTCTCGACCAATGGGCTCATGCTGCCGGCGCATGTTGATCAGCTCTGCGAGCACAACATCGACCATGTCACCATCACCATCAATTGCATTGACCCTGAGATTGGCGCGCGCATCTATCCGTGGATTTTTTGGCACAACCGCCGTATTCGCGGAAAAAAGGCCGCTGCCATCCTGATTGAACAGCAGCTCAAGGGGCTGGAGATGCTGGCTGAGCGCGGGGTGCTGGTCAAAATTAATTCTGTGCTGATTCCGGGTGTGAATGATCAGCACTTGGCCGAGGTTAGCCGTGTTGTCAAGCAAAAAGGCGCCTTTTTGCACAACATCATGCCGTTGATTGCCGAACCTGAGCATGGCACCTTCTACGGCCTTATGGGCCAGCGCACACCGACGAGCCAGGAGTTGAATGCTGTTCAGCAAGCCTGCGCGAATGACATGGACATTATGAGCCACTGTCGCCAGTGTCGCGCGGATGCAATCGGTATGCTGGGGCAGGATCGCCATGCCGAATTCACCCTGGAGCGCATCGAAAGCCTGGAAATCGATCATGCCGCAGCCATGGAGCGCCGCGCACAGGTGCGGGCGGAGATCGAACGTCAGCGTGCAGCCAAGCGCTCGCGGCCGCAGCCGCCGGTACTGGTCTCGCTGGATGCTCTGACAGGAGCCAAGCCGGTACCCAAGAGCAGACCCAATGACAAGCATGCTGCGGCGCCGGCGGTTTCCTTGACGAAGCCGGGCTTCAAGGTCGCGGTGGCGAGTCACGATGGGCAGCAGGTTGATCAAGCGTTTGCCGAGGCTCAGACCTTCGCCATTTATCAGCTCGATGTGGCCCATGCACCGCGCCTGCTCGAAACCCGAACTGTTCCAGCCGCCGGTGCTGACCTGTCCGCAGCCTTGGCCGGCGTCAAGGATTGTGGGGCGGTGCTGTGCACGCGTATTGGCTTCGATGCCTGGCAGCAACTCGAAGCTGCGGGTATCCGTCCTTTGAGTGTTCAGCCGGGCACCAGCATGCGTGCCGCGCTGGCACAGGCTCAGGCGGAAACAGCAGCGGCAATCACGGCCAATCTCGATGCGCTTGCACCGGCGCTGTCGGCCTGATAAGCGTCACTATAGGTGCCAAACTGCACAAGCATCGTTACTCAGGAGTCCTCCCCATGTCTTATCGCATCACAGCCGCGTGCGTGAACTGTTGGGCCTGCGAGCCGCTGTGTCCCAATGAGGCCGTGCGCGCCGCCAAGCCGCACTTTGTCATTGAGGCAGCGCGCTGCAATGGGTGCGAAGGCGAGTTTGCCGATCCCCAGTGCGCCAGTATCTGCCCGATTGAAGGCGCCATTCTTGATCCGAGTGGCGCGCCCGTGAATCCACCCGGCTCCCTAACCGGTATCCCGCCGAGTGCCTGGTCGCAGGTACAGCAGGCCATTCAGGCGCGCTGAGCTGCACTGACCCGCGCAGGCAAGCCTGAAACAGCGATCCCTCTTTTTTTAACTGACGACAAACGACAGGAGTTAATCCCTCATGGCAAAAGCAAAAATCACCTTCGAGGACATTGAACAGACCGTCAATGTGCCGGCTGGCATTCGCGTGATTGATGTTTCGGAGAAGATCGGTGCCGGCATCATCTACGGCTGTCGCGAAGGTGACTGTGGCACCTGCATGATGCATGTTGTGGAAGGCTGGAACAATTTAACCGAGCCTTCGGTGCTGGAAGAAAAAGTCCTGCGCGAGAACATGGCCAGTCGCCACGACCGTCTTGCCTGTCAGGCGCAGATCATTGGCGATTGCACCGTCAAGCCGGCCTAAGGCCAGGCTGTGCAGCAGCACACTTCTTTTGTAACCCACAACATAATTTGAACCGAACGGAGCACCACAACGATGGCTTTAGTGACATTTTCCAATCCCGACTACAAAGACAAGACCGTTTACGCGGTTGCTGGCAGCCACACCGAAACCCTGTTGAAGCTGGCCAAGGAGAATAAGGTGCCGGTCCAGTTCGACTGTCAGGACGGTGAGTGTGGTCACTGTGTAGTCAAGGTCAGCAGTGTGGATAAAAAAGGCCCAATGGGCTATCACCTGACCGAAAAAGAACAAAATGTGTTAAAAGAGCTTGGTAAGCTGACGCAAGAGCAGATCGATAAGCTGCACCTCGACGATATGCCCAGCGAATGGCGTCTGGCCTGTCAGATGATCGTTCGCGACGAAGATATTCTCGTGGAGTACTGATCCCATGTGGCTGAGCGGCTCGGGATTGGTGACCCGCGAAACGTGGCGGGGATTCCCGGAACAGGGTAGCTCCGGGGTTGGCTGGTTGCCTGACACTTGGAGCCTGTTTCAGCGTTTGATAGGCTGTGCCGCCGGTCGCGAGAATGATCTGCCCCTGGCCTGTATGATTGCGAGTCGCTGCAGTGGTCTGGGGGTGCTGCCGGACTGGCTGGGGCTGGAGTCGGCCGCCTTTGGTTGCCTGATGCGCTGGCATTTTCCCGGTGTTGAACTGGGTGGCGAGGTGGCAACCGGCGCGCGCCTGGCCCCGGATCGAGCCGAAGAAGTCGCTGATCTGGTGCGCATTTTACTGATGGACAAGGCCGGTAATTCGCCCTCGGAAGTCTGGATGGCCCACATTCTGGCTGCTGGCTGCTGTGGTGATGATCATCTGTGGCAGGATCTGGGGCTGTTGCGGCGTACGGATCTGACTGCACTGATGCAGGCGAATTTTCCGGCGCTGGCGGCACGCAACGTTAAGGATATGAAATGGAAGCGTTTTCTTTACAAACAGCTCTGTGTGGCCGAGGGGCTCTACAGTTGTCGCGCACCGTCCTGCAACCAGTGTATCGATTATCATGCTTGTTTCGGCCCTGAATCCTGAAGCTCTGTTTCGTGCCCGTGCTGATTCTGGCGAGCTGATTCGTCGCCGAGCGGTTGGGGCTTATCTTGGGTTTGCGGTTGGCGATGCCCTGGGCGCGACGGTGGAATTTCTCACGCCGCGCGAGATACAGGCACAATATCGGGTGCATCAGGACATGATCGGCGGGGGCTGGCTGCGCTTGCGTCGCGGGCAGGTCACGGATGACACAGAAATGAGCCTGGCCTTGGGGCGCAGCGTTCTGGATGCGGGGGCTGTGGATGCTCAGGCCGCCGCCGCCGCCTTCAGTGACTGGATGCGCACCAAGCCAGTCGATATTGGCAACACGGTGCGTCGTGGTATTGCCCACTTTCGCCAAAGTGGCACCACTGCAATGCCGGAAAACGACTATGACGCCGGCAATGGCGCCTGCATGCGCTGCCTGCCTGTGGCATTGGTGTTGCTCGGTGCCGATGCCGAGCATGTGGATCGGGCCAATCGGGTGCAGGCACACATCACCCATCATAATATCTTGTCGGATGCCGGAACCCTGTGCGTGATCCGCATGGTGCAGGCCGCCATTCTGGGCACCGACAAGGCCGGACTGCGGCTGCTGGCTGACACTCTGGTGGCCGATCATCGCAGCTTTAATTTTGAGCGCAAGCGCGTCGAGAATCCCAGCGCCTATATCGTGGATACGCTCAAGGTTGTCTTTCAGGCGCTGTTTGCAACTGACAGCTTTGAGAGTGCGCTGATTGAAGCGGTCAATCGCGGCGGTGATGCCGACACCACCGGGGCGATTCTTGGCATGATTGCGGGAGCCTTCTATGGTCCGGCGGCCATCCCGGCGCGCTGGAGCCGGCATCTGGAGCGGCGCATCAAGCAGGAAGCCGTCAACCAGGCCCACGCACTTCTGGCGCTTTCACCTTTTGTGCTTAGTGGTCAGGTTAAGTAACGGGTTTCTGCTTGTCGGGCTTCGAGTCGTTCCAGCAGAATTCGCCAGGCAGCGGTTTTTTGTTCCAGCGTTAGACGTGCCATGGCCGGGCTGGTCGAGGGTAGTTGCTGCTGCGGCAGGGCCTGCTGTGCCGCGCTGAGTTGGGGACGAATCCGGCGGTGAAATTCACGCGCTGCCATACCGCCATTGAACAGGATCGCGCCGATGCTGGGCTGCTGATCAAGGAGCGTTGCGATCGGATTTACCTCCACGCTGGCGGGATCAATGGCCGTATCCAGGCTACCTTTGCGGGTGCAGCGGCCAATCACATCCCACAGGGCAACACCACGCTGCTGGAGCGCTTGGCACCGCTCGGAGTAGGGCCAATCCACCGGCCAGCCAAACAGATTCGCCATGATCGGCCAGAACGCATTGCGCGGATGGGCATAGTAGTGCTGCTCGCGCAGTGAGGCGGCGCTCGGCATCGAGCCCAGAATCAGCACCCTGGGTGTCGAGCCCAGTAGTGGGGGAAAGCCGTGCAGGACCGGGGAGCAGCTCTCCAGCGGTTCCATGCCGAGGCTCATGCGGCCGTTGGGGCCAACGGCTGCGTCTCCCGAACCGCTTGCGTGTCATCATCGACCAGGGCGGCGGCTTGGCGCAGCACCTCAACACCCACTCCGGGACGATGCGCCTGTTCGCTCAGCGCACGGCGCCAGCGCTTGGCACCGGGGCAGCCATTGAACAGACCCAGCAGATGGCGACTGAGGCTGTTCAGAGGGATGCCAGCGGCCAGGCAGTCTTCGACATAGGGATAGAAGGCTTCCAACACCTGATGACGGCTCGGCAGCGGATGCGGGTCGTCGAATAGATCCCGATCCGCCCGTGCCAGTCGCCAGGGATTCTGGTAGGCCTCGCGTCCCATCATGACCCCGGAGAGCGACTGGCACCAATGGCGTGCCTGCTCCAGGGTGGTGATGCCGCCGTTCAGCACTAAGGGCAGCTGGGGGAAATCGGCATGCAGCCGCAGCGCCACATCGTAGCGCAAGGGCGGTACGCTGCGGTTTTCGCGCGGACTCAGACCCTGCAGCCAGGCTTTGCGCGCGTGCAGAATCACCAGATCACAGCCGGCGGTGAGCAGGCGGGCGATAAAATCCGCCAGCTCCTCGTAGCTGTCACGATGATCGATACCGATGCGTGTTTTTACGGAAATCGGGATGGAAACCGCGTTCTTCATGGCGGCAACGCCGTCAGCGACCCGCTGTGGCTCGGCCATCAGGCAGGCGCCAAAACGACCGTTCTGAACCCGGTCCGACGGGCAGCCGACATTCAGATTGATTTCATCATAGCCCCAATCCGCCCCCAGACGCGCGCAGTGCGCCAGTTCAGCCGGCTCACTGCCGCCCAGTTGCAAGGCCACGGGATGTTCAGCCGGATTGAAGCGCAACAAACGCTCCATGTCACCATGGATGAGCGCACCTGTGGTCACCATTTCGGAATACAGCCAGGTATGGCGGCTGATTAAACGCGCCAAGAAGCGAAAATGCCGATCCGTCCAGTCCAGCATCGGGGCGACGCTGAGCGGACGCTTCCAGGGGGCGGGTGAAAGGGATGTCATCATCGCTCAGAGCATGACATGAAGCGCGGCAGGGCTCAATAGGAGGCTGCGGTCGTGCTGACCGGCTCGGCGATGCGACCGGGGGCGCTTGTCTGTATCATAGGGACGCATGAGGAAATGGCGCACACTGGTGGCGTTTTTAGGTGGCGTTTTTGTCGGGGTACGCTGATGGAATGGTTGTTTCTGCTCTTACCTGTTGCCGCTGCCTCGGGTTGGTGGATTGGCCGCCGTGGCGAGGGCGCACGTGGTCTCGCCGCAGGGCCGGATCCAGCGTATTTTCGCGGTCTGAACTACCTGCTCAATGAGCAGCCGGACAAGGCGATTGATGTCTTTCTGGAGCTGGCTGAGGTGGATCGGGAAACTGCCGAGACGCATTTGGCACTGGGGGCGCTGTTTCGCCGCCGTGGCGAGGTGGATCGCGCCATTCGCATTCATCAGGATTTAATGGCGCGGCCCAAATTGACCTCTCAGCAACGCGCCTTCGCGCTCTACGAGCTGGGACTGGACTATATGCGCGCCGGGCTGCTGGATCGGGCTGAGAGCCTGTTTAATGAATTGGTGGAGATGCGCTTGCATCTGCAACCGGCGCTGCGGGCACTGATCGACATCTATCAGCAGGAGAAAGACTGGTCGCGTTGTCTCGACATCGCCCGGCAGCTTGAGGCGACCGGGGAGACCCCGTTACGCAATGAGATCGCGCAGTTTCACTGTGAACTCGCCGAGCAATGCCTGCGTGATCAGGACACTGGCGCTGCGCGTCGCCATTTGCAGGATGCGCAGCAGGTGGACTCCGATTGTATCCGCGCCAGTCTGTTGCAGGCGCAGATGGACATGGCGCGTGGGGATGCCAAGGCGGCGCTGGCTCTCTATGCGCGTGTGGTCGAGCGTGGTCCGCGCTTCGTGCCAGCACTGTTGCCTGGGCTCAAAGCTTGCTACCAGCGCTTGGGCTATGAGCGTGTTGCGGATGAATTGGGCAAGCTGTTTCGCGCCCAGCCCAGTCCACCGCTGATGCTGGAACTGTCCGAGGCGCTGGAGCGGGAGCAGGGCGTGGTGGCGGCCAGCGCGTTTCTGATCGATTATCTGCGCGAGCATGCCGATCTGGCTGGAGCCGAACGTCTGCTGGAGCTGCGTTTGCGCCAGCCGGCGGAGGCCGGTCGAGTCGCAGGCGCTGGCGCCGGCCAGGTGACGACGGATGCAGCAGCGGATTTGGCACCGGATTCACCGTTGGATCCGGCGGCGGAAATTGTGCTGGGTGTGGTGCGGCATTTGCTCGCCGCGCAGCCGGCCTATCAGTGCGATCATTGCGGGTTCGAGGCGCGGGCGTTGCATTGGCAGTGTCCGAGCTGCAAGCACTGGGGCAGCATCAAGGCGGTTGAACCCGATCAACTCGTGGCGGATGTGGCGCAGTTACGACAGCGGCGCATCGCTTAAACCGACAATTTAATGTGGAATGAACATTCGCAGGAGCAGACGTTATGGCAACCATCCGTAAAGCGGTCTTTCCGGTCGCGGGTCTGGGCACCCGCTTTCTGCCGGCGACCAAGGCCAGTCCCAAGGAGATGCTGCCGGTCGTGGATAAACCGCTGATTCAATATGCGGTTGAGGAGACTGAGGCGGCCGGAGCCGAGCAGCTGGTTTTCATTACCGGACGCAGCAAGCGCTCCATTGAGGATCACTTCGACAAGGCCTATGAGCTGGAATCCGAGCTGGAGCGCGCCGGCAAAACCAAACTGCTGGAGATTGTGCAGAGCGTGCTGCCCGATCATATCAGCTGTATTTATCTGCGCCAGGCGGTTGCGCTAGGACTGGGCCATGCGGTGCTCTGTGCCAAGCCGGTAGTTGGCAACGAGCCTTTCGCGGTGGTACTGGCCGATGACCTGATTCGCAATACGCAGGGACCGGGAGTGGTTGAACAAATGGCCGAAATCCATACGCGCACCGGGGCCAGCGTGCTCAGCGTAGAGGAAGTGCCGCCGAGTGAGACCAACAAATACGGCATTGTCGAGACCGAGCGCCAGGCGGATGGCACCCTGCGCGTGACTTCCATTGTCGAAAAGCCGGATCCGTCGCAGGCGCCCTCCAACCTGGCAGTGGTGGGACGGTATTTGCTGACACCAGGCATCTTTGCTGAGCTTGAAGCGACCCAGCCCGGTGCCGGGGGTGAAATTCAGCTGACCGACGGTATTGCGAGTCTGCTTGAGAAAGAAACCGTGGTGGCGCATCCCTTTATCGGCAAGCGCTACGATTGCGGCAGCAAGCAGGGTTATCTGGAGGCGACGGTTGAGCTGGCGCTGGAACACCCGGAGCTGGGCGACGAATTTGCCGGCTACCTGAAGCGCCTGATGGCTTGATGCGCTCTTGGCAACTTGAGCGCGGGTTGTTTATCCAAGCAGGGCTTTTTCCAGCGCCTTCAGGTCCATAGCGTTCAGATAGGCTTCCAGCATCTCCCGGGTGGCCCCCTGGCTTCCTTCGAGTTGCAGCAGGATCCGGGTACCCAGCATCAATGATAGCTGGGTGTCGCCGGTGGCGTCTGTCTGCGCGATACCTCGGTAAGCACCAAAGCTGTACGGTTTGGTGGTAGGTTCGGCTTGTAGTAGCAGGGGCGAGGCCATCATCATGTTCATCATGGCCAGCAGTGGTGAATCGGCAGTGATGGTGATGCGAACCTGGGCGCCAGTGGCGTCCTGACGATAGCCGCGTGCGAGACTGGTGCCGGTCAACAGGCTGATAAGGCCGCCCGAAATGCTGTCCGCTGGCTCGGCGCTCCAGCCGCTGAGTGGTTCGGGCAGCAAGGCCAGGCGCTGTTCGGCGAGTTGTTCCTCAATCTGCGCGGCGGCAAATTGCAAGGCTTGAATGGCCACCCGGGGCTCCCCATCGCGGTAGGCGCGCCGCGCAGCGTCGATTTGATCGGTGATGGGATCGGCGGCGCTCAGGCCGCAGGTGGTAAGCAGCGCGAGCAGCATCATCAGGCTGCCTGTGGTGATGAGTCCTTTAGTTTTGAACATCTTCTGGCTCCTCAGTGAGTTTTGATCAGTGAGTGTTGATTGGCGCATTCTGGCAAGGATTGTCCCTGGCCAGTTGGTCTTCAAGGTCGCGGGGACTTGCGCCGCGCTGAGGGCGGTTTGACACCGGGTCGAGCGGTGGGTTGCGTCTGGCTTTGATCGGCAGCACTACGATTTGCACCGGCACCATGCCGGCCAGGAAGCGCAGAATCGGGTGCTCCAGGCGCTGATTGCCCGCATAGCGAAACTGGCCCTGATCGACGCTCCAGGGAATCTTGCGGTCGATGAGCCTCCAGATGACCTCCTCGGGGCTGTCGGCAAAGACCTGCAATTCAAACCCCTGTTGATAAGTCGCGGTGCCGGCCAGGGCCGCGCCGACCAGACGCGGCTGGAAGGGCGCGAAGACTTGCATGGCGGCGAGCGCCTGTTCCAATAGCGCCCGGCACTCGCGCTGGCGTGCCGCACCGCCAAACAGGCGCTGGCGCTCTAAGAGTTGCTGCTGAATTTCTAGATTGTCGGGCCACTGGCGTTTGTCAGTGATCCCCAGCTGCTCAGCGGCTTTGCGTCTTGCGTGTTCAAAATCCTCAATAAGATCGTCAGCCATGAGGCGTGCTGCTTCGTAAGCGAGTTGGCGGTGTCGCGCTACCAGCTCGGTTGCGTGCTTATGTACGCTCGGGCTGGCGGTTTTCTTGATCCGACGGCTGGTCGGATGCGCGCGTCTGCGCATGCGCTTCGCTGGGGTGTTTTTTCTGGACATGACGGCAGCAGCCTGGCGCGACTGATAGCTGGGGACAGGTTTCATCCTGCACCGGGCGGAGCACTTGACGCAAGCCGCTGACTGCTGACTGCCATTGCGCGCTCAGGCAGGTTCCGCCAGCGCCGGTGCCGTATCCGCGCCGCTACGGCTAAACAGCTGTGCAGGGTTTAAAAACATCGTCTATAATCCAGTCATAAAATAAAAAAACCTGGCAGTATGATTGTTTAAGACAGATTCATAATCTAAACTCGAAGTTAATCCTACCAGGATCGCCAACCATCGCCACCGTTGCTCGCTATGTTCAATCTCGGCCGCAAGAAACATCCCCTTCTCGGCATCGACATCAGCTCCACCTCAATCAAGCTGGTTGAGCTGGCGCGCACTGGCAGTTATTCCGCAGGGATGTACCGGGTGGAAAACGCCGCCCAGGAACCTCTGCCCGCCGGCTGCATGGCGGAGAAGAAAGTCACCGATATCGAAGCCGTCGGCACCGTCCTGGAAAAAATGATGG
The DNA here is from genome assembly GCF_016583795.1 of Rhabdochromatium marinum. Lineage (GTDB taxonomy): Bacteria > Pseudomonadota > Gammaproteobacteria > Chromatiales > Chromatiaceae > Rhabdochromatium > Rhabdochromatium marinum. The sequence continues at coordinate 30,489 of NZ_NRRS01000034.1, forward strand.
GGCGCGTGCGCACCAAAGCCAAGCACGCCGCCGTTGCCGTTCCGGGGTCTGCTGCGATCACCAAAACGATCGCAATGTCATCGGCGTTGTCTGAAAGTGAAATGGAAGCCCAGATTCAAATTGAGGCTGATCAATACATTCCGTATCCACTTGAAGAAGTCAATCTCGACTTTGATGTGATTGGCCCCTCGGCTGTGTCGACGGAGATGGTCGATGTGCTGCTGGCCGCCTCCCGGCGCGAGAATGTCGATAATCGGGTCGCGGTGCTGGAAATGGCCGGACTGACGGCCGAGATCGTGGATATTGAAACCTACGCGATGGAAAATGCCTGTGCCTTGCAGTTGGCCAGGATCGACGAGGGGCTGGAGGCCAAGACCATCGCGGTGGCCGATGTCGGAGCGACCACCACCACCCTGCATGTACTGCATGGCGGAATCATTGTCTATACCCGCGAGCAGAATTTTGGTGGTAACCAGCTGCTTGATGATTTGCAACGCCGCTACAGCCTCTCGCGCGAAGATGCCCTTAAAGGTCTGAATCAGCCAGAGTCCTCGCCCGACAACAGCGCAGAGGCCTCGTCAAATCTGCTGACCAAGCGTGTGTTGCCGGAGAATGCCCAGACCGAAGTCATTGGCCCCTTCAAAGAGGCCCTGGCCCAGCAGGTCAGCCGTGCCCTGCAATTCTTCTATTCCGCGAGCAGCTTTGGCCGCACCGATCAGCTCATCCTGGCCGGTGGCGCCGCGCGTTTGCCCGAGATCGCCGATTTGGTCGAGCAGCGGCTGGGCTTTCCGGTCCAGGTGGCCAATCCATTCGAAGACATGGTGCTGGCCAAGCATGTTGATCGTGCCGGGCTGGAGCGCGCGGCTCCCGCCATGATGCTTGCCGTCGGACTGGCGCTGCGGGGATTTAACTAACATGGCAAGAATAAACCTGCTGCCATGGCGTGATGCACGTCGCCAGCGCCGTCAGCGCGATTTTGCTGCGGCTGTGATTACGGCCGTTGTGATTACCCTGATGATTGGGGTCGGTGTGCAGATGCAATTCTCGCACATGATCGACAACCAGAAAGCGCGCAATGAGTACCTGAAGAAGGAGATTCGCCAGCTTGAGCGCACCATTAAGGAAATCGAAGGCCTTGAGGCGCGCAAGCAAGATCTGATCGCGCGGATGAAAATCATCCAGACTCTGCAGGAAAGCCGTCCCGAGATTGTGCGCCTGTTCGATGAAGTGGTGCGTGCCGTACCGGAAGGGGTTTTTCTCGTCAATCTCAAACAAAATGGCAATTCGGTCACCATTGAGGGCCGCGCTCAGTCCAATGCGCGAGTGTCAGCGCTGATGCGCAATATCAACAAATCCGACTGGATTGGCGCGCCACAATTGCTGCTGATTGAAAACAAGGACCAGACCGGAACCGGCCTGTCGCATTTTCGCCTGAGCTTTAAGCAACAGCGCAAGAAAAACAATGAGGATGCGTCGCCAGGGGCATGATCCAATGCCTATGATCAAACCCACGGATATCGAGTGATCGCATGGATATCAATCAACTGAACGAACTCGATTTCAATAACCTTGGCGAGGCCCCGTTGCCGGTCAAGATCGTGTTGACCCTGCTGCTGTGCGTGGCCATCGGCTACGGCTGGTATCACTTTAGCACCAGCAAACAGATTGACCAACTCAAAGTCGCCGAGCGCAAAGAAGCTGAGCTGAGAAAAGACTTCGAGGCTAAGCAGAAAAAAGCCGCCAATCTTGAGGCCTACAAATTGCAGTTAGCCGAGATGGATGAATCCTTCGGTGCCTTGCTCAAGCGGCTGCCCAACAAAACAGAAGTGGATAACCTGCTCATTGATGTTTCCCAGACCGGACTGGCCGCCGGGCTGGAGTTTGAGTTATTTCAACCGACGGGCGAAGAGGCGCGCGACTTCTACGCCGAGTATCCCATCAATGTGCGCGTCATCGGGCAGTACCATCAATTCGGTGAATTCGTGAGTGGTTTGGCGGCGTTGCCGCGTATCGTCACCATTCACAACATCGCGATACAGGACAATGGAGGCGGCGGGCGGCGCGGCGCAGCCGCCGAGCCAGGCACGCCTCTGGTGTTGAATGCGGTGGTGAAAACTTATCGCTATCTGGAAGAGAATACCCTGCAATGAGTCTCTCATTCGGTGCCCGTTTGCCTTACGTCACAGCCCTGATTACAGCGCTCGGTTTAGGCGGCTGTGGTGATGATCCAGGGTTGAATGAGTTACAAGCTTTTGTGGCGGAGCAACAGCAGCGGCGCCCACCGCCTTTGGATCCGGTACCACAAATTAAGCAGATTGACAATTTTATCTACGACCCGACTGGGTTGCGTAATCCCTTCATCATGGATGAGCTGAGCATTGAAGCCATTGCTCCGGAAACAAGTGGCAACGGCTTAGCCCCTGATCTGCTAAGGCGCAAGGAAGAACTGGAGCAATACTCGCTTGATTCGTTACGCATGGTGGGAACTTTGAATCAGGACGAAACCATGTGGGCTCTGATCGTCTCGCCGGATGGCGTGTTGCACCGGGTGAGCGTTGGCAATTATATGGGACGCAATTATGGGCGCGTGACCAGTATCAGTGAGCAAGGCATTCAATTGACGGAACTTGTCAATGAAGGTGTCAACGAATGGGTTGAACAGCAAACGTCGATTGCGCTGAAACAGTGATCGACTGGAGATTTTTCGTCATGATCAGACGCCAGTTAAACAAGCCTTCAACCCGCAATCTCCTCCTACTCAGCTGGCTGTTGCTGCCGATTGCAACCATGGCGGCTTCTGTGCTGGAAGACGTAGACTTTTCATCTCTGCCTGGCGGTGTTGTTGAGGTGGATCTGATTTTTTCCGATACTCCGCCCAGCCCAAGCGATTTTGCCACCGATAATCCATCGCGTATTGCCATCGATTTACCTGATGTCAGCATTGGTCTCGACAATCGCGAGGTGCCGATTCAACTCGGTGTTGCCCAGAGCCTGAATGCGATCCAGGCGGGCAATCGCTCCCGTGTCGTGCTGAATCTGGCAGACTCTGTTCCCTATCAGCTTAGAACCGAAGGTCAGCGGATTATTGTCAGCTTAAATCAGCCGCCCGCTGAGATTCTGACCACCGCTGATCTGGCTGAAGAAGATCTACGACCCGGTGCCGCACCGGAAACAGCGCCAGCGGCTCCGGCTAGTTCCCCGCTTCCTTCCCAGGCTCCTGTGGCTCAAACAGCCGAGGAACCCGTTGCTCAGGAAGTCGCCGAACCGTCTGTTGTGCCAGAGCGAGCCACGCCGCCGCAAACTCAGCGGCCGGCAGAGATGCCGCGTCAAATCGGCGCTGTGCGTACCTCAAGATTTGGCCGTGCGGCGGTGGCAAACAGTCGCCAATCACTGAAAAATATCGACTTTCGTCGTGGTGCTGATGGTGCCGGGCGAGTGGTGATTAGCCTGCCTTCGTCCACCACGCCGGTGAATGTTCGCGAGCAGGGCGACGCCGTGATGGTGGATATTGGCAATACGCAGCTGCCGCAGCGGCTGTATCGCCGCCTTGATGTGGTTGATTTTGCCACGCCCGTGACCGCAGTGGAATCCCGAGCCAAAGGCGATGACATTGAAATCAAGATTGATACCACGGAAGACTACGATTACCTGGCTTATCAGAGCGATAACTTGTTTACCGTTGAGTTTCGTGCCCTTACGCCGGCTGAGAAGGAACAGCTGGAGCGCGAGAAAATTGTCTATGACGGTGACCGGTTATCGTTGAATTTTCAGGACATTGAAGTCCGGGCTGTGCTGCAACTGCTGGCTGATTTTACCGGACTGAATCTGGTGGCCAGCGATACCGTGCGCGGCAACATTACCCTGCGCTTGCAGAATGTGCCCTGGGATCAGGCACTGGATATCGTGCTCAAAACCAAGGGGCTGTCGATGCGCCAGACCGGCAACGTCGTTATGGTCGCTCCCACTGAGGAATTGGCCGCGCAGGAGAAGCTGGAGCTGGAATCCATGCAGCAGATTGAGCAACTGGCGCCGTTGCGTTCCGAATTTATTCAGGTGAATTATGCCAAGGCCGCTGACCTTGCTGCTTTGATCAAGTCTGAAGACAACAATCTGCTGTCGGAACGTGGGGCTGTGACTGTTGATGGTCGTACGAATACGCTGCTAGTGCAAGACACCGGAAAAAAATTGGAAGAAATCCGTGCATTGGTCGTACGCCTCGATATTCCGGTGCGGCAGGTGCTGGTTGAGTCTCGGGTTGTGATTGCGGATAACAATTTTGCACGGGATCTTGGAGTGCGCTTTGGCATTTCAGGTTCGATGGGGGAAGCCGGGGGAGAAGAGTTGTTGATTGCCGGTGGTCGGCCGGGTCATTTGACCGGCACGCAAGATATTGATAAGGGACCCTTTATGGGGGTTTACGACAGCAGTTTTTATCAAAATCCACCCACAAATCCACCGTCACCAAACGATGCCAATCCTCAGGTTCCATATAACTCTGGTATTGAATTGGGTGGTGCCGAGGCACTGATGGTCAACCTTCCTGCACCGACGCCGTCTGGCGCCATTAACTTCCTGCTAGGTAAGGTCGGTTCCCATTTATTGCAACTTGAATTATCTGCCATGCAAACGGAAGGACGCGGCGAGATTATTTCCTCACCTCGGGTAGTGACTTCAGATGGTCATAACGCGACTATAAAACTCGGTCAGCAAATTCCATATCAACAGCAGGCAGCAGGATTAGGTGGTGGAACTACGGTTTCGTTTAAGGATGCAGTGTTGGAGCTTGATGTGACGCCGCAAATTACGCCGGATGATCGTATTATCATGGATCTAAAAGTCAATAAAGACAATGTCAACAGATCACTCGAAGTACTGGGGACACCAGGAATAGATACGCGATCAGTTGAAACTTCTGTTCTTGTTAATAATGGTGAAACAGTGGTTCTTGGTGGTGTTTTTGAAGGTAACAAACAATTTAAAGATGAACAAGTTCCGTGGTTAGGCGATCTGCCAGTAATTGGAAATTTATTTAAAACAACACAGCGTAGCGAAGTTAATAGTGAGTTGCTAATTTTTGTCACACCTAAGATACTCAAGGGCGAGTTAGCGGGTCGCTAACCATTAACCGACATTCCGCACCCGCTCACGCCACCAACAGGTTTTCTCTCAACTCATCTATCCTTGCGTTTATCGCAAACATTCAGAGGGAAGCAGGCTAGCCATGCACATCGAAACTGGCTCAAAGGCCAGTCCACAGCATTACAGCAGCCAAGCGCTCGAACACCTGGGATTGGTAGCGGGAATGTACGACGAGCTGGGTCTCGGGGAGCTCATTGATCGGGTTATGGTACAG
>NZ_NRRS01000035.1 GCF_016583795.1 Rhabdochromatium marinum
TCAGTTCCGCCAACCACAGCACAGGCGCGTCTCGGCACACCTCGCCCGTGTCGGGGTTGATACGCTCAACATCGCGCACCAGTGCCATCCCTGTGGTCTTGCTGCCCGGATCGAGCTTCAGGCGCAGCGGCTGAGTCTCACCGCCGATGCGATCCTTGAGCCGGATGGTGAAGGGAGCCAGACGCACTACCACGGCACGTCCGCGCTCCAGTAACAGCCGCGCGCGTTTCTCCGTGCACGGCATCAGCGGACGCTTCTGTTTGTCGAGGACGAAGACAGCCATTTCGATTCCTGCCCTTACGGGCCTGGTGACGGAGCCTGACGGCTCGCTCCCCTCGGGAAGGTTTGCAACCGGCTCCCACCTTACGGCGGCGATCAAAACCTTCGGCGCTTTGCCTTTCGCCCGCATGATTCTGATCTTCCAGAGTCCGGGACTGAGGAAGCATCCCGGAGTGGGTCTCAACGACCTGTTGCAAACGCAGCGGGTTGGATACCGCTTTCCCTGGTCAACCGAGCTCTTGCAAGCTCCGGCCTTCAGGCCGGGGTAGTTGACTGTGGGCAGCAAGGGTTGTGCTTACAAAACCTTAAGTATAGCGGCTGCCCTCAAGCGGCAAAGCGGTACGCTCAATTACTTGCCGCAGCACGAAACTTGAGTGCACCCCGGTGACGCCTTCGATGCGGGTAATCTTGCGCAGCAGCAACTCCTGATAGGCCTCCATGTCGCGCACCAGTACCTTGAGCTGATAGTCGGCATCGCGCCCGGTAATCAGCGAGCATTCGAGCACCTCCGGCCAGTTTGCCACCGCCGCATCGAAATTGGTGAAACGCTCCGGTGTGTGGCGGTCCATGGCGATGCTGATGAAAGCGATCAGATCCAGCCCCAGCGCACGGGCATTCAACAACGCACGATAGCCGGCGATAATGCCCCGCTCCTCCAGCGCCCGCACCCTCCGCAGACAAGGCGAGGGTGACAAACCAATACGGTCAGCTAGCTCTTGATTGCTGATGCGCCCATTGTCTTGCAGCTCGGCGAGGATGCGTTTGTCGTACTGGTCGATGTTCATCGCTAAAATGAGGTAAAAAAGGAGAATAAAGTTGCTTAAAGCCGAAAAAATCTAGCATAAAATTGCCAATCTAATTGAAATTTCGCCAACTTCGCAATCCTCTGCTGCGCCGCTTGCGCGACACTAGTTCCCGTCGGCAACATGTCGGCAATTGCTTCATTGAGGACTACGAAATGGCATTCAATCACCGCAAATACCGACCCGGCCCGCGCATCACTCTGCCGGACCGGCGCTGGCCGGATCAGGTCATCACTCAGGCCCCGCGTTGGGTCAGCGTTGATCTGCGCGATGGCAACCAGGCACTGCGCCGGCCGATGGATGTGGCTCACAAACAGCGGCTGTGGGATTTATTGGTACACATTGGTCTGAAGGAAATCGAAGTCGGCTTCCCGGCCGCCAGTCAGCCGGATTATGACTTCGTGCGCACGCTGATCGACTCCGGCGCCATCCCGGATGATGTGTGCATTCAGGTCTTGGTGCAGGCACGTGAGGATCTGATCGTGCGCACCTTTCAGGCACTGGAGGGCGTGCCTCGGGCGATTGTACATGTCTACAACTCGACCTCGCCGGTGCAGCGTGACTGGGTGTTTGGTCGTGACCGCGCAGGCGTCAAAGGCATCGCTTGCCAGGGGGCCGAGTGGGTGGTGCGCGAGGCCACTCGCTACCCGGATACCGACTGGACCTTTCAATATTCGCCCGAGAGCTTCACCGCCACTGAGCTGGACTATGCCATTGAAGTGTGCAATGCCGTGGTCGATCTCTGGCAGCCGACGCCGGAACAGCCATGCATTCTGAATCTTCCTGCGACAGTCGAGGTGTCTAGCCCCAATGTGTTCGCCGATCAGATCGAGGCTTTCACGCGCGGCATCGACCGACGCGATGCCCTGGTGCTCTCGGTGCATCCGCACAATGACCGTGGCGGCGCGGTGGCGGCGGGGGAACTGGCCTTGCTGGCCGGCGCCGACCGGGTCGAGGGCACCTTGCTCGGCAATGGCGAGCGCACCGGCAATCTGGATTTGGTCACCTTGGCGATGAATCTCTACAGCCAGGGGATTGATCCAGGACTTGACTTGTCCGATCCCCAAGCAATGATGGCCGTGGTCGAGGACTGCACCGATATTCCCACGCATCCGCGTCATCCCTGGGTCGGTGAGCTGGTCTACACGGCCTTCTCCGGCAGCCATCAGGATGCCATCGGCAAGTGTCTGAAGCGCCAGCACCCGGATGCGCCCTGGCAGGTGGCTTATCTGCCCATCGACCCGGGCGATTTGAATCGCGATTATCAGGCGGTGATTCAGGTCAACAGCCAGTCTGGCAAGGGCGGCATGGCCTTTGTGCTCGAACACGAGTTCGGCCTGAACTTGCCAGTCTGGCTGCGTCGCGAGCTGGCGCCCATGGTGCAGCGGGCCAGCGAGGCGGCCAATGGTCTGATTGATGCCCACAGCATCCGGGCGCTCTTTGTCAGCGAGTTCATCCGCGACCGGCACCCGGTTGCACTGCATGGCCTGACGCTGACTGCCCAGGGGCCGGAGCGCTTGGAACTGTGCCTGGGCACGAGCGCAGGTGAGCGGCAGGTGATCGGTACTGGACAGGGGGTGATCGAGGCCTTCGGCAACGCCTGGAGCCAGGCCTTCGGTGGTACTTTTGCGGTGCTGGACTATCAGGAGCATGCCATCGGCGCCGGCACCGAGGCCGAGGCGGCCGCCTATGTACTGATCGAGCAGGACGGTCAGCGCTCGGCCGGCGCAGCAATCGACCGCGACACCTTGGCAGCGGCGATACGGGCACTGCTGTCGGCGCTGAACCGAGCCTCGCTGGCGTCGGCGTCTCGCACGGATGTCGCCAGTGCCGCTCAGTCACCTGCGCAGCGCCTAGCGGCCTGATTTCTGCAATAATGGCCGTTTAAGCGCTGAACTCAGCGGCGCAAAGCAACGTCAAGCGAACACGGATTACCATGCAAGTGCTGGGCATCGAAACCTCCTGTGACGAGACCGGTGTCGCCATCTACGGCGATCACATCGGTCTGGCTGCGCATGCGGTTTACAGTCAAACCGAGATCCATGCCGAATACGGTGGTGTGGTGCCGGAACTGGCCTCGCGCGACCATATTCGCAAGACCTTGCCGCTGATTCATCAGGTGCTTGCAGAAGCGCAGCTGGAGCATCACGCCATTGATGGCGTGGCCTACACCGCCGGCCCTGGACTGATTGGCGCTCTGTTGGTGGGTGCCGCGCTCGGACGCAGTCTGGCCTGGGCCTGGCAGGTGCCGGCCATTGGTGTGCATCACATGGAAGGGCATCTGCTGGCGCCTCTGCTAGAATCGCCGGCGCCGGAGTTTCCGTTCGTGGCCCTGCTGGTCTCGGGCGGGCATACTCAGCTGATTGAGGTCCAGGCCGTGGGGCGCTACCGTCTGCTCGGCGAGTCGGTCGATGATGCCGCAGGGGAAGCGTTTGACAAGACGGCGAAAATTCTCGGTTTGCCGTATCCCGGTGGCCCGGCGCTGGCGCAGCTGGCTGAGCAGGGCGATCCGCAACGCTATCGCTTTCCGCGCCCGATGACCGATCGCCCCGGGCTTGATTTCAGCTTCAGCGGACTGAAAACCTTTGCGCTCAACACCCTGCATCAGCGTCAGGCGGCCGGCGAGGACTCGCCCCAAGGGCGCGCCGATATTGCCCGCGCCTTTGAAGATGCGGTGGTGGACACCTTGATCATCAAATGCCGCCGTGCCCTGCAGCACAGCGGCTTGCAGCGTCTGGTGCTAGCCGGCGGTGTCAGCGCCAATCGCCGCCTGCGTGAGCGCATGAGCCAAGCGATTGCAGCCATGGGTGGACAGGTGTTCTACCCGCGCCCGGCGCTCTGTACCGACAATGGCGCTATGATTGCCTATGCTGGCTGGTATCGGCTCAAGGCCGGACAGCGCGAGCCGTTGGCGTTCCGGCCCCGACCACGCTGGTCTCTGGAGGAGCTGGCGCCACTGGCGGAAGCCTAATGATAAGGTGGAATTTGTTCCCGCAACGACCTAACATCGACCCTGATAATTATTGACTATGACCCGAGCAACGCCTGCTTCTGATTCCCTGACCATCGCTGGTCGCACCTACCAATCCCGTTTGCTGGTTGGCACCGGCAAATATCGCGATCTGGATGAAACCGCGCGCGCCATTGAGGCCAGTGGCGCCGAGATCGTCACCATCGCCGTGCGCCGCACCAACATCGGCCAGAACGCCAATGAGCCGAATATTCTCGATGTGCTTCCGCCGGAGCGCTACACCATTCTGCCCAACACCGCCGGCTGCTACGATGCCGAGACCGCACTGCGCACCTGTCGGCTGGCGCGCGAACTGCTTGATGGCCACAATTTGGTCAAGCTCGAAGTGCTGGGTGATGAAAAGACCCTGTTCCCCGATGTGGTGGCCACCCTGCACGCTGCCGAGGTGCTGGTGAAGGAGGGGTTTGAGGTCATGGTCTATACCAATGATGATCCCATCATGGCCAAGCGACTGGAGGAGATCGGTTGTGTGGCAGTGATGCCACTGGCCGCCCCGATCGGCTCTGGGTTGGGGGTTCGCAACCGGCTGAATATTATGACCATTGTCGAAAATGCCCAGGTGCCCATCCTAGTCGATGCCGGCGTCGGAACCGCTTCTGATGCCGCTGTGGCGATGGAGCTTGGTTGCGATGGGGTGCTGATGAACACCGCCATTGCCGCCGCTCAGGATCCTATCCTGATGGCCAGCGCCATGCGCAAGGCGATTGAGGCCGGACGCGAAGCCTATCGCGCCGGGCGCATGCCGGCCAAGCGCTATGCTTCGGCCTCCTCACCGCTGGAGGGAACCTTTTTCTGAGTGCGACACCCGCTCCCCGACCGCTGCACTCCCCAGCGGCTGAACAGATTCATCGTCCGGTGCGCAGTTTCGTGCTGCGCGAAGGGCGGCTGACGGCCGCCCAGGCGCGCGCCTATCAGCAGCTCTGGCCGCGTTACGGCTGCGATTGGCAACCGGAGCAGCGTCTGGATATGGTGGCGCTGTTTGGCAATGATCGGCCCGTGGTGTTGGAAATCGGCTTTGGCAATGGCGAGGCGCTGTTGCACATGGCGGCCAGCCATCCCGAGCGCAATTATCTGGGGCTGGAGGTTCATCGCCCCGGCGTTGGTCATTTGCTGATGGAGCTTGAGCGCGCCGGACTCGATAATGTGCGGGTCATGCGCGAGGACGCTGCCGCGCTGCTGGCGCATGCGTTGCCGCCGGCGAGTCTGGCGGGCGTCTGCCTGTTCTTCCCTGACCCCTGGCCCAAGAAGCGCCATCATAAGCGGCGTATTGTGCAGCCAGCTTTTATCGATGATCTGGCTCGGGTGCTGGCGCCGGGTGGATTCCTGCATGCCGCGACGGATTGGGCGCCCTATGCTGACTGGATGCTGGAGCAGCTGCGAGCGGCCGCAGATCGGTTCGAGAACCTGTCCCCGAGTGGTGATTTTGTGGCGCGTCCCGAGGAACGCCCACTGACCCGCTTCGAGCGTCGCGGTGCGCGCCTCGGTCAGCCCGCACGCGATCTGCTGCTGCGGCGTCGGGCATAGAACGCCTAGCAGAAGCCGCGCTGCTTGTCAGCGCTGAGGCTGTGGATGCGCTCAGAACGTTTCGGCCGCCGATTTTTGCAGTCGTTTCTCAAGCTGTTGCGGTGGTTCGGGGCTTCCATATAAAAAGCCCTGGACTTGGTCACAGCCTTGTCGCCACAGGAAAGCCGCCTGCGCTGCTGTTTCAACCCCCACAGCCACGACGATTTTTTCGAGGGCATGCCCGAGCGCAATGATGGAGGCCGCAATCGCCTTGTCGTTGTAACCCTGATGAATGCACTCGATAAAGCTGCGGTCGATTTTGATCTTGTTGACCGGTAGTTGTTTTAAATAACTGAGGGACGAATATCCGGTGCCGAAATTATCGACTGCGAGCGTCACGTCGAGTGTCCGGACCCGCTCGAGCTGCTCAATGGCCAGTTCCATCTGGTGCATCACGAAGCTTTCAGTGATTTCGAGTTCGAGACAGGACGCAGGACAGCCCGTTGCGGTCAGAATGGCGCTGAGATGAGCATCAAAGTCATTTGCACGCAACTGCTGACCGGAGAGATTGACCGCGATGCGGCCGAATTCGATCTGGCAGTCGAGCCACTGTCGGGCCTGGTGGCAGGCGCGTCGCAAGACCCAATCGCCAATGGCATTGATCAGGCCGTTGCGCTCGGCAATCTCAATGATGCGTTCAGGGGGAATGTCACCCAGCTCAGGGTCTCGCCAGCGCAGCAGTGCCTCAACACCGATTAAGGCCGATGAGGTCAGCTCCAGTTGCGGCTGGTAGACTAGGTCGAACGCATCGTTTTGAATCGCCTTGCCGAGGGCTTCATAAATGCGCGCGTTTTCGAGCGCGATCTTGGCGAATTCGGCCTGGAAGAAGCGATAGGTATTGCGGCCGTCCTCTTTGGCGCTGTACATCGCCAAATCCGCATTACGCAACAGGGTGTCGGCGTCGGTCCCGTCACGCGGATACAGGCTAATGCCCAAGCTGGCAGATACCAGCAGGGATTCATCCGCAATCGTCATCGCTTCACCCAGGCAAGCAAGCAATTTTTCCGCCACCATGCCAGCGTCCTCTGCACTGGCTAGATCCTCAAGCAGGACGACAAATTCATCGCCGCTGATGCGGGCCACGGTATCTTGCCCGCGCAATGGGGTTTTCAGACGCGTCGCCACCTGTTTGAGCAGGGCATCACCCGCCTGGTGGCCCAAACGATCATTGACCGATTTGAACCGATCAAGATCGACGAAAATCAGCGCCAAGTGACTCTGCTGGCGTTTGGCCCGCTCAATGGCCTGTTCCAACTGGACATTGAGCTGCATCCGATTGGGTACGCCAGTCAGGGTATCGTGATGCGCAAGATGTAGCAGACGTTGCTCGGCGTGTTTCAGTTCCGTGATCTCAAGAAATGAAATCACAATTTCAAGCAGCGCGCCCTTGGCATCGTAAAGTGGGCTGCCGTTGGCCATGAGCCAATGCGGATCCGTGTGGCCTGGTGAAATGGCGCCGAGCACTTGGTTGTGCAGCGGTGCTTTGCTTTCAATGATGCGCATGACCGGGTAGTCCGACTGGTGCAGTTGGCTGCCGTCCTCATTGATAAAACGCCATACGCCATCATCGGCATGGCGACCGCGCATGACCTGCTCGGTCACACCCAGCAGGCGGCCCGCTGCAGGGTTTGCCAGCAGAATTGCTGTATCCGGTGCATGCACGACGACGCCAGCATCGAGATGATCGATCAATGTGCGCATCCGTGCCTGGCTGGCCTCAAGCTTGGCGGTGCGTGCATGCACCTGACGGTCCAATTGTTCATTGGCGAGTCGCAATGCTTGGTCAACCAGCTCATGTTCTCTGACGACTGCAAACAGCACTTGCGTGGTCAGGGCCAGAACAGCAAGAAACAGCTGCAACTCGATCAGAGCCATGTTGCGCGCGGATGGCGCAAAGAGAAGCGTGGGCTGAATGGTCGCGAGAATGGCCGCCATGCAGATAAACACAACGGACCCGAAGACGATGGATGCATTGAACCGGAAGACGGCCCACATGATCAGCGGCAGCAAGGCGATCATGCCGGCGGGACCGATCAGTGTCCCAAACAGGCCGAGGCTGAACAGCGTCGCGATCATAAGCGCGACGGTGAACAATGCCGTTTCAGCCGAGAACTTGAGTTTTTTTTCTTTTTGTGTGAGAGCAAGTAACCAGGGCGTAAGTATCAAGATGCCTACGCTGTCGCCCGTCCACCAGGTTGCCAAAAGCCCCGGATACTGCGCCCATGGGATCAGACCGGTTAAGGCCAGGCTGGTCACACCAAAGAGTGCGCTGAGCAGCCCGATTAGCACAGCTCCACACAGGACGAAGCTAAAGACCGCTCGGGCGCGGTCATGTGCGAATCGCTGGTCAAGGTGCGTGGCGCCGTTGCGGTATCCGATGTCTTGAGTGCGCGGATGTCAGGATAACGCCTTTTGTGGTTTGTTGTTACAAATAGATGCTCCACTGAGCAGATTCCGAGCCATCGGTGGCGCCAAGGTTGTCATGAAAAGCTCAAGCGCCTGCGCAAAATCAGCTAAGCTCGCATGCTTGCGACACTCGCACCCTTGAAGATCCAACCTTGACTTTCGTCGCTCCCAGAGGCTCCGCATGACACTCCAGGTCGCTCTCAATCACTGCACCACTTATGACTATGACCGGCGCATCCGGCTGCATCCGCAGGTGGTGCGGCTGCGCCCGGCGCCGCATGCGCGCACGCCGGTTGTGAGCTACAGCCTCAAGATCAGCCCCCAGGAGCGCTTTACCAACTGGCAGCAGGACCCGTTCGGCAACTGGCAGGCGCGCCTGGTGTTCCCGGAGAAGGTCGATCATTTCCATGTCACGGTGGACCTGATCGCGGACATGGTGGCGATCAATCCATTCGACTTCTTTATTGAGGAGGAATGCCGCGTCCCGACCTTTGCCTACGAGAAGATGCTGCTCAAGGACCTGGCGCCCTACCTGGAAGTCCAGGAGGCCGGGCCGTTGCTGGCGGACTTGATCGCCGCGACCCGTCCGACCGACCAGGACGACACGCTCGACTGGATCGTCGCGCTCAACCAGCGGCTGCAGGGCATGGTGAGCTATCTCATCCGCATGGAGCCCGGGGTGCAGACGCCGGAAGATACCCTGCACAAGGCGTCTGGCTCCTGCCGCGACAGTGCCTGGCTGTTGTGCAATCTGCTGCGCCATCATGGCTTTGCGGCGCGCTTCGTGTCGGGCTATTTGATTCAGCTCACCGCCGATCTGGCGCCGATTGACGACGGACCGGCCGGGCCGACCCGGGACTTCACCGATCTGCATGCCTGGAGCGAGGTGTTCATCCCCGGCGCCGGCTGGGTCGGGCTCGATCCGACCTCCGGCCTGCTGACCGCCGAGGGCCATATCCCGCTGGCCGCCACCCCGGAGCCGGCCACCGCCGCTGCGATCAGCGGCAGTCACGAGAGCTGCGAGGTACAGTTCGGCTTTTCCATGTCAGTGGAACGCATCAAGGAAACGCCGCGCGTCTCGGCCCCCTATACCCCCGCACAGTGGGCTGGCATTGATGCGCTTGGGCGTCAGATCGACGCGCGACTGCGCGCCGGTGATGTGCGCTTGTCGGTTGGCGGCGAGCCGACCTTTCTCGCCGCCTTTGACCGCGACGCACCGGAGTGGAACACTGCCGCCGTCGGGCCGACTAAGCGCGATTATGCCGATAAGCTGATCCGCCGCCTGCGCGAACGCTTCGCACCCAATGGTCTGCTGCATTACGGCCAGGGCAAGTGGTATCCCGGCGAGCAACTGCCGCGCTGGGCCTTCAGCCTGAGCTGGCGGGCGGACGACGAGCCGCTGTGGACGGATCACGCGCTGATCGCACCGGAAGCCGACACCGGCGCTACCATTGAGGCCGCCGAGCGCTTTGCGGTGCGCCTGGCGGAGCATCTTGGCGTCGGCGGCGACTATGTGCAGGCCGCCTACGAGGACCCGGCCGCCTTTCTCAAGCAGGAATGCGAACTGCCGCAGAACCTTGACCCCGCGACCAATCAGCTCGATGACCCGCAGGCGCGTGCCCGGTTGGCCCAGGTATTCTCGCGCGGGCTCGATAAGCCGCGCAGTTACATTCTGCCCTTGCAGGCCGCGCGGGTGCAGGCGCCGCAGGCGCGCGGCGAGCGTGGCGGACGGCACTACCAGTGGCTGTCCGAGATCTGGGCCACGCGGTCGAAAAAGCTGGTGCTGATCGCGGGTGACAGCCCGGCGGGGTTTCGACTGCCACTCGGGAGTTTGCCGCATCTCGACGAGGACGATTATCCCTACATGATCACCGCCGATCCATTTGGGCAGGATGTGCAGCACCCGCTGCTGTCGCGCCCGACGCGGGAGATCGCGCTGCAGGGCGCGGGAACGGGTCGCATGCCGATTCCCCGCAGCGGGACTGCTACGGCAACAGAAGCCGTGCCAGAGGTGCGCACTGAGAGCTTCGATGAGTTCTGGGCGCGGGTGCAGGGCCTCGCCGCCCGTCGTGCCGCGCGTGAGGCTGAAGGGCCGGGCGCTTCCGCTCAGGGCGGATCGGGTGCCACTGGTTCTGATCCGGTTGGCTCTGGTCAGACTGGCTCGGATCAGCCATCTCCCGAAAGCCCCCCGGTGCGCACCGCGCTCACGGTCGAGCCGCGCGACGGCAAGCTGTGCATCTTCGTGCCGCCCACGCGCCAGGCCGACGAATACGTCGACCTGATCGCCGCCATCGAAGATACCGCTGCCGACCTGCAGCAGCCCATTCATATCGAAGGCTACCCGGCACCGCCCGACATGCGTCTGCATGAGATCAAGGTCACCCCGGACCCGGGTGTGATCGAGGTCAACATCCAGCCCTCCACCTGTTGGCCCGAGCAGGTCCATATCACCGAGACGATTTACGAAGAGGCCCGCCAGCTCGGCCTGGATGCCTCGACCTTCGAACTCGACGGCCGTCCCTCAGGCACCGGCGGCGGCAATCACGTGGTCTTTGGCGGGCCGACGCCGCCCGACAGCCCCTTCCTGCGCCGCCCCGATTTGCTCGGTTCCATCATCCGCTACTGGCAGCGCCACCCGGCGCTCAGCTATCTGTTCTCCGGGCTCTTTATCGGCCCGACCTCGCAGGCCCCGCGCATTGACGAGGCGCGCGACGACAGTCTGTTCGAGATGGAAATTGCGCTGGCCCAAATTCCCGATCCGGCCAATGCCGGTTCAGCCTCGCCCTGGCTGGTCGACCGCATCCTGCGCCACCTGCTGGTGGATTCAACTGGCAACACCCACCGCGCTGAGATCTGTATCGACAAGCTCTATTCGCCCGACAGCCCCACCGGGCGCCTGGGGTTAGTGGAATTTCGCGGTTTCGAGATGCCACCGCACCCCAAGATGTCCCTTGCTCAGCAGTTGGTGCTGCGTGCGCTCATCGCCTGGTTCTGGGAGCAGCCCTACACCGCGCCGCTGGTCTCCCACGGCCACCGCCTGCGCGATGACTTCATGCTGCCGCATTTTGTCTGGGCCGACTTTCTTGAGATTCTGGACGATCTCGACCGCGCCGGCTTCAGTATCGACCCCGCCTGGTTCGAGCCGCATTATGAGTTTCGCTTCCCGATCGCCGGGACCTTTTCGGCCGCCGGGCTGGAGGTCGAAGTCCGCACCGCGCTTGAGCCCTGGCATGTGCTCGGCGAGGAGGGCACCGTTGGCGGCACCGCGCGCTATGTCGACAGCTCGCTGGAGCGCATTCAGGTGCAGGTGACAGGCGATCTCGCCGATCGCTACGCGGTCGCCTGCAATGGCTTTATCCTGCCACTGGCCCCGGCAACGGGGCGCCAGGATGGGGACCAGATCCAGGTCGCCGGCGTACGCTTTCGTGCTTGGCAGCCTCCGGCCTGTCTGCACCCCACCATCGGTATCCACTCACCGCTGACGATCGAAGTCTATGATCTCGCTCAGGGCCGCTCCCTCGGTGGCGCCACCCACCATGTTATGCACCCCGGTGGCAAGGCCTATGAGACGCGCCCGGTCAACCTGCTCGAAGCCCAGGGCCGCCGCCTCGCCCGCTTTGAGGCCATGGGTCACACCCCAGGGCGCAGCGCCCCGCTGCGACCGCGCATGCCCGCCGGGATCAAGCGCACGCTGGATTTGCGCGTGCAGCGGTCTTGATCAACCCGGGCCCACTCAAGCGCCGGCTTCTGCCGGCGCATCGGCTGCAAAGGAGAGCATCCTGGACGTAGATTCATCACCCCGACTTGGTGCATGATTGGAGTTGCAGGTTTTCCTGACCGTCACATAAATCATCCTGGGTCGTGAGCGAACAACAGTCAACATTTATAGAAGTTGATCAAGTGCGCATCGGTATGTACATCTATCTCGATTTGGGATGGATGGGGCATCCTTTCGCATTGAATAACTTCAAAATCACCTCAAAAAGTCAAATCGAGACCATCCAAGGGCTGGGTCTGAAGCGCCTGCGCTGGTCGCCGGAGCGCAGTGATCCGCTTGAATCAGAAGAACAAGAGGCGCCCGATATCTCGACTCAGCAGGCGCCGGATCCGGAGCAGGAGTTGCTGCTTGCCCAACGCGCTAGCTTGGCGCACTGTGATCGGGAATTCAATCAAGCCTCGCGTGCCTATCGGGATATTCTCAAACAGGTCGACACCCATCCTCAGGCCGCGCGTGCGCAAACCGAGGAAATGATTGGCGGATTGGTGGACAATCTGCTGGTGCAAGGGGAATCGATGATTCGCCTGCTGTCGGAAAATGCTGGCGAGAGTTCATCTCTGCATGCTGTGAATGTCATGATCATCTCCCTGCTGCTTGGCCAGCGGCTTGGTCTTGATGCCGAGGCGCTCAAGCGACTGGGGACGGGGGCGCTGTTGCACGATATTGGCAAGATGCAACTGCCGGCGCGCATTCGCTGGCGCGATGAGCACCTGACGTCCGTCGAGCGCAATCTGCTGCGGCAGCACGTCGAATTCGGCGTCGACCTGGCTGCGCGGATGCAGCTTGAGGGCGAAGCGTGTGTAATGATTGCCCAGCATCACGAATACATGGATGGGAGTGGTTACCCCAAACATTTGCAAGGCGAGGCTCTGGCGCCAAGCGCGCGGATCATCAGTCTGGTGAATCATTATGATACTTTGTGTAACCCCCCCAATCCGGTCGCCGCGATCACGCCACACCGGGCACTGTCGTTGATGTTCGCGCAGTCGCGCGAGAAGTTTGATGCCGAGATTCTGAGTGTTTTTGTGCGCATGATGGGTGTGTATCCACCCGGCTCCGTTGTCCAGCTGACCGACGACCGCTACGCACTGGTGGTGTCGGTAAATGCCGCCCAGCCGCTGAAGCCGAGGGTCATTATTTACGAGCCCCGAGTGCCATCTGAATCGGCACTAGCGGTTGATCTTGAGGACCAGCCCGAGTTGGGCATCCGGAATAGCATCAAACCGGTGCAGTTGCCTCGAAATGTGTTTGATTATCTCTCCCCGCGTCAGCGTATGTGCTACTTTTTTGAGCGCGCGCGGCCGCCAGCGCCAGGAGCCCCGGGCGCATGATGGAGTCCACCGCCTCTGCTGCGAGTTCGTCGCAGAATCACTCCAGTTCGATTGATTGTGTTGCCATTTGGCAACAGATGATCGCTGATCTGATCGAGGCTGTTTTGGTGGTCAGTCCGCTTGAGCGGCGGGTGGTCGCTGCCAATGGCGCTGCCGCGCGCTTGTTCGCAATCGACAGCCAGCAGCTCATCGGGCGGCCGATCATCGAGCTGGTGGCAACGCCCGAGGATGTGTTTTTCTGGGAGGGCATCACCGCCGGTCAGTCCCCGACGCTGTTTTCGGAGACCTTGGTGCGGCGACCGGATGGCGCTGTGGTGACGGTGATGAGGCGCGTGAGTTCGGTGCGATGCTGTCAGCAGGCGATGCACTATTTGGTCGCCATGACCGATCAGAGCGAGCGCCAGGCGGTTGAGACCGAACTCGAAAAGCTGGTCGCGGAGTTGCGTGCCACGCTCGAATCCACCGCCGACGGCATACTGGTGACCGACCTTCAGGGCGGTATCCGCAGCTTTAACCAGCGCTTTGCCGAGTTGTGGCGCCTGCCCGATGCCTTGTTGACCGAGCGTAACGATGCTGGCATCTACGACTGGATGGCGCACATGGTGCAGGAGTCCGAGGCCTATCGCGCGCGCATCCTGACCATCAACGAGGATCCATTGCTTGAGGCGACGGAGATTATTGCGCTGTCGCAGGACCGTGTGTTGGAGCGCGTGACCTTGCCGCAATTCGCACGCGGCAACCCGATTGGTCGGGTGTATTCCTTTCGCGATATCACCCAGCGGCTGGTGGACGAAAAGCGTCTGAAGCTGGCCTCGCGGGTGTTCGATGCCAGTTTGGATGCCATTCTGATCACCGATCCTGACTTGATGATTGAGGCTGTGAACCCGGTCTGTACTCAGTCCAGCGGTTTTTCCACCAAGGAGCTGATCGGGCAGCCGCTCAACGACATCCTGCCGCTGTGGCACGATCGGGATTCCGGTGCGGCCGTCTCCCGCGCGCTCGCTCAAGAGGGGTACTGGCAGGGTGAACATGTGCAGCAGTGCAAGGGAGGGCATAGCATTCCCTGTCTGGTGTCCGTCGTCCGGGTGCCGGACGCCCATGGCCAGCCGGCGAATTACGTCAGCTTTGCCAAAGATCTGTCCGAAGCGGTCGCTGCGCGCCAGCGCATTGAACAACTGGCCTACAATGATGTGCTCACTGGCTTGCCCAACCGCGCGCGTCTGAATGAACGAATCGAGTTTGCTATTAACGTTGCACGCCGAGAGGACTCGCACTTTGCGGTGGTCTTCATTGATCTGGATCGCTTTAAGCAGATTAACGATTCGCTCGGGCATCTGTTTGGCGATCAGGTGCTCATTGAGGTCGCGCAGCGGATCACTGGGTGCTTGCGCCAAGTGGATACCACTGCGCGCCTTGGTGGCGATGAGTTCGTGCTGCTGTTGCATCGAACTGACGGCTATGGTGCCGAGTGCACCGCGCGACGGTTGCTTGAGGTGATGTCCCGGCCGTTCGAGATCAATGGCATGGATTTCTCCCTGGGGTGCAGCATTGGTCTGGCAATCTACCCCGAGGATGGCGAAACCCTGGATGATCTGATTAAGAATGCCGACAGTGCCATGTACCACGTCAAAGAGCGTGGGCGCGGGGATTTCGGCTTCTACCAGCGGCAGATGAACCTCGATTTGCTCACCCGGGTGAAGATTGAGCATGCGCTGCGCGAGGCGCTCGGTCAGCAGCGGATTCACCTGGCCTATCAGCCGCAGATTGACTTGCACACCGGTCAGGTCATTGGCGCCGAGGCATTGTTGCGCTGGACCGATCCGGTGATGGGCGTGGTGTCGCCGGGGCAGTTCATTCCGATTGCCGAGGAAACCGGCTTGATCATCCCGCTCGGGGCCTGGGTGCTGCACGAGGCCATTCGGCAGGGTGAGCAATGGAACGCACGCGGTTTCAATCTCACCATGGCCATCAATGTGTCGGCGTTGCAGTTCCGCCAGGCCGGCTTCGTCGAGTCCTTAATCGACATCCTCAAAAACAGCACATTGCCGCCGGAGCAGATTGAGCTTGAACTCACCGAGTCGATCCTGATCCAGCATGCCGACGATACACTGCTCAGACTCAAGGCTCTGGACGAGCTGGGCATTCAACTCGCTATCGACGATTTTGGTACCGGTTACTCCAGTCTTGGCTATCTCAAGCGGTTTCCCATTCATCGGCTCAAAATCGACCAATCCTTTGTGCGCGATATTCCGGAGGATGAAAGCGATGCTGCCATTGCCACCGCCGTGATTAACCTGGCCCATTCGCTCAAGCTGCGGGTCATCGCCGAAGGTGTGGAGAACGCCAGTCAGCGCGAGTTTCTGCTCGCGGCAGGCTGCGATGAATGCCAGGGCTATCTGTATGCCCCCGCCCTTGCTCCCGCTGACTTCGAGCATCTGTTGGAAACCTGGGAGAGCGGAACTCAAGACACCGGGGCCGACACCGGACATTAGTATGGCTCGTCTGGCACTGCGCGCTCTGCGGCCTCGGCATGGATTGGCGGCGGTCGATCTGGACATTGACGCTGGTGAGCTGCTGCTGTTGTCTGGCCCCTCTGGAGCTGGCAAAAGTGTGTTGTTGCGTGCTATCGCCGATCTGGATCCGCACCAGGGACAGGTGTGGCTTGGGGAACGCGCAGCATCCGCAATGGCGCCGGCCGAATGGCGCCGTCGTGTTGGGTTGCTGATGGCGGAATCCGGCTGGTGGGGAGCAACTGTGGGCGATCACTTTCCAGCGGCGCTTCATGCAGATCTCCATGCGGAGCGCTTGTCGGCTCTTGGCTTCGGGCTTGAAGTGCTTGACTGGTCGGTGGCGCGCCTGTCAACGGGTGAGCGCCAGCGTCTGGCCCTGGCGCGCCTGCTGGCACGACAGCCGGAGGTGCTTCTGCTCGATGAGCCAACCGCCAATCTCGATTCCAGCAACCGCGCGCGTGTCGAGCAGGTGATTCTTGACTATCGCCAGCAGCATCAGGCCGCCGTGCTCTGGGTCAGTCATGATGATGCCCAGCGCCAGCGTCTGGTTGCCCAGCACCAGGCGCGCGCGCTGCTGATTTGCGAGCGTGCTCTGGTGGCTGAACCATGCAGTTGATTGTACTGACCCCCTGGGATCTGACCCTGGCGGCGCTGCTGGTGCTGTTGCTGGCCGCCCTCTCTTGGCGGCTGCATCTGGGCATCGAGCGGCGCCTGCTGCTGGCGGCCGTGCGCAGCAGCGTGCAACTGATAGTGGTTGGGTTGGTGCTGGGGTCGCTCTTTGCCACCACTGATTTGCGTTTGATCGGCCTGCTGGCGCTGCTGATGCTGTCCGTGGCCGGCTGGGAGGTGCGGGCGCGCCAGAAACGGCGCTATCGTGGGTTGTGGAGCTATGGGATTGGCGCGGTGTCGATGTTTCTGTCGTCCTTCAGCATCACCGTGCTGGCGCTGACGGTCATTATTCGCGTCGACCCCTGGTATCAGCCGCAGTATTTGATTCCGCTGCTTGGCATGCTGCTGGGCAATACCATGACCGGGGTGGCGGTGGCGCTGGACAATCTCACCCGCCAGGCTAGTGATGCCCGTGCCATGATCGAAGCTCAGTTGTTGCTGGGGGCGCGCTGGGATGAAGCCATTGGCGAGATTCGCCGCGATGCGCTGCGTTCCGGGCTGATCCCCATCGTAAACGCCATGTCTACTGCCGGTCTGGTCAGCTTGCCAGGGATGATGACCGGGCAGATTCTAGCTGGCAGTCCGCCGCTGGAGGCAGCCAAGTATCAGTTGCTGATTATGTTTTTGATCGCCTCTGGCACCGGGTTGGGCAGTCTGAGCGCGGTCTGGATTGGCTCGCGGCGCCTGTTCGATGAGCGCGAACGGTTGCGGCTGGATCGGCTGAAGTGATTTTGATGGGGAGCGATAGTGCTGGCGCTGGTACTGGCCACTGGCGGTGCGCTGCCGATGTTGTGCAGCGCACCGCCCCAGGGGCCTTTTAGCGCACGCGCAGCAGGGCGTCGTCCTCAGACGCTGAGCCCTCCGGCATACCCTGTTGGCTGTTGAAGTAGCGGAAGAACTCGGAGTCCGGAGCCAGCACCAGGGTGGTGTCCTTGCCCAGTAAGGCCTCGCGATAGGCATCCAGACTGCGATAGAAGGAGTAGAACTCCGGATCCTGCTCAAAGGCCTTGGCATAGATGCCCGCTGCCTTGGCATCGCCCTGACCACGGGTTTCTTCAGCTTCCTTGTAGGCATCGGCCAGAATCACCGTGCGCTGGCGATCAGCATCGGCACGAATACGCTCAGCCGCTTCCAGACCCTTGGCGCGCAGGTCGCTGGCCACCCGTTCGCGTTCGGCTCGCATGCGGTTGTAAACCGAGTCGCTGACCTCAGGCGGCAGATCGATTTTCTTAACCCGCACATCCACCACTTCGACGCCCAACTCCTCTGCCTGGGTATCGATGGTGCTGGTCAGCACCTGCATCAGCTCCAGGCGATCCTCGGAAACCACTTCCTGAATGGTGCGCCGGCCAAACTCATCGCGCAGGCTGGTATTGATTCGCTCCGAGAGCAGGCGTGCAGCGCGGGCGCTGTCGCCACCGGTGGAGCGGAAAAATTTCGCCGCGTTATTGATACGCCACTTGGCGTAGGAATCAACGATAACGTCCTTTTTCTCGATGGTTAAAAAGCGCTCGGGCTGTGAATCGAGCGTGCGGATGCGCGCATCAAACTTGATGACATTGTTCAGCACCGGCACCTTCCAGTGCAGGCCAGGCTGATACTCATGCCCGACAATTTCGCCCAAACGCAGCTTAATGGCAATTTCCCATTGATAGACGATATAGGCCGAGGCGTACGCCAGAATGCCGAGCACCAGCGCGGCGATCAATGGCAGGAGTTTTAAGCGTTCCGACATCAGCGTGTCCTCCTTGCCCGGTTCACGTCGCGCGTCGGTCTTTGAGTGCGCGTGCTGCTGTGACTTTGCTGTGTGCTTGATGGGCGACTGTCCGTCGCTTGCGCACGGCTTGCAGCGGTGTTCTTCATCAGTTGGTCAAGCGGCAGATACATCAGGTTACTGCTTTCCGGGACATCGACCAAAACCTTGTGACTGTCACCAATGACCTCTTCCATGGCGCTGAGATACAGGCGCTCGCGGGTGACCTCGGGAGCCTTGTGATACTCGCCCAGTACGGCAAGGAAGCGTGAGCTTTCACCCTCGGCCTCGGCAATCACCTGATCGCGATAGGCCTTGGCATCGGCGATAATCCGCGCCGCTTCACCGCGGGCCTGCGGCAAAATCTGGTTGGAGTAGGCCTCGGCCTCGTTCTCGGAACGTTCCTTATCCTCGCGGGCCTTGATGGCATCATCGAAGGCCTCCTTAACCTGCTCCGGCGGCTTGGCCGGCTGCATGTTGACCGAGGTGACCAGAAGGCCGGTCTTGTACTCCTTCATCAGCGCCTGCACCCGCTCGCGGATGGTTGCTGCCACAGCGCTGCGGCCCTCGGTCAGGATAAAGTCGAGCTGGCTGCCGCCAATGGTCTTGCGCACCACCGTCTCGGTAGCATCGCGCAGTGTTTTCTCGGGGCTTTTGTCCTGGAACAGATAATTGGCGGCATCGCCGATGCGCGACTGTACGGTCAGCTCGACATCGACGATGTTTTCATCCTGCGTCAGCATGGCGGCCTTGTGGCTGAAGGATGAAATTTCATCGACATTGACAATTTCGCGCTGCTCGATCGGCCAAGGCCAATGCCAGTGCGGTCCTGGCTGCGTTACCCTGACATAGACACCAAAGCGCAACACCACACCACGCTCGGCTGGATCGACAATATAGATGCCGGTTGCCAGCCACAGCACCAGCAGCACGCCGATGATGATGCCCGTGGCCCAGGTACGCGCCGGGCCGCCGGATGATCCGCCTCCGGAACCCGTGCGGCCGGGGTCGCCACCAAAAAGCTCTGTGACTTTGTTTTGTAAGTTGCGCACGATCTCATCGAGATCGGGCGGCTCACCCTGGTTCCCTTGCTGGGATCCCCAAGGGTCTTTGCCTCCGCCTCCCGGCTCATTCCAGGCCATAGTGTCTCCATCTGGGATACAAGTTGCGGAATCCGTGCCGAGCGGCTGGATTCCTGAGAAATTCGGTTATGATCATCCTGCCCTTGCAAACTGCCGGCGCCGGGCCAGTATCTCAAGCCAAGCGGCGCGATCACCCTGAGCGCATTTTAGGTATTCCTGACCTGGGGAACAATGGATAGGCTCAATCCTCATCCGCAGTGGCTGTTGCAGCCAGCGTCGCGGGCAGCGTGCGACCCCGGCGCTTGAGTTCGCGGCGCAGGCGTTCAGGATCGATCAGCACCTCCATGCGCCAGCCGCCAGCGTCCCGGGCCTGCTCGTCGAGAATTTTCGCATGGCGGTAGAGCCAGGCGCGCAGTGCGCCCTCAGCGGGGC
Source organism: Rhabdochromatium marinum (assembly GCF_016583795.1). Classification (GTDB taxonomy): domain Bacteria; phylum Pseudomonadota; class Gammaproteobacteria; order Chromatiales; family Chromatiaceae; genus Rhabdochromatium; species Rhabdochromatium marinum. The sequence goes on from NZ_NRRS01000035.1 coordinate 19,638, forward strand.
TGAGTTCCAGCTGGCAGTTTTCGATGCCGCCGCGAAAACGCTCCGCCAAGGCATCAATCAGCCCCTCCATTCCTGCGCCGTTATGCGCCGACAGCCAGACCGTGGTGATCTGTCCGCTCGCATCGCGATCCACCCGTGGAGTCGAGTCATCCAGCTGGTCGATCTTGTTCATTACCCGCAGACATGGCATCTCTTCCACACCGATCTCGGCCAGCACCTGCTTGACATCCCGCTCGTGGCGTTCGCGTTCGCTGGAGGCCGCGTCGATCACATGCAGCAACAGCGCCGCCGAGCGCGTTTCTTGCAGGGTAGCACGGAAGGCCGCGACCAGTTCATGCGGAAGCTGGCTGACGAAACCGACGGTATCGGCCAGCACCACCGCTGGTGCTTGGGGCAATTCCAGGCGTCGCAGCGTCGGATCCAGGGTGGCAAACAGTTGATCAGCTTGAAAGACACCGGCCGCCGTCAGGCGGTTAAAGAGGGTCGATTTGCCGGCATTGGTGTAACCGACCAGGGACACAGTGGCGATTTCAGCCCGATCCCGTGCCTGGCGGCCCTGCGCGCGCTGGGTTTCGATGCGCTCCAGACGCTTGTTGAGCGTCACAATGCGTTTGCCAAGCAGGCGCCGGTCGGTTTCCAGCTGAGTTTCGCCGGGACCACGCAGGCCAATGCCGCCCTTTTGGCGCTCCAGATGGGTCCAGCCACGCACTAGGCGGGTCGATAGGTGGCGCAACTGTGCCAGCTCAACCTGCAATTGCCCCTCAAAGGAGCGCGCCCGGCGGGCGAAAATATCCAGAATCAGGCCGTTGCGATCCACCACCCGGCAGGCGAGCTGCTGCTCAAGGTTGCGCTCCTGCGCCGGGCTGAGTGCATGGTCAAAAATTACCAGCTCGGCATTGCTGGCCGCGACCTGTTCCTTGAGCTCGACCGCCTTGCCCTTGCCGATGAAAAGGCGCGGATCAGGGGCGTCGCGCGTGCCGGAGACCAGGCCGACCTCCAACGCGCCCGCAGCCTCGACGAGTTGTTGAAACTCGGTGCGCGCTTCGCTATCCAGCCGTCCGCCAATGGCCATTTGCACCAGCAGCGCACGCTCACCCGCGTCGGGTCGCTCAAACATTGCAGTTCAGACCGGCCACCGCCAATCTTAATCGGCGTCCTGATCGTTCAGCGGTGCGTCCTCATCGTCCGGGTAGGGCAGTTTGACGTTGCGCGCTGGCACCACGGTGGAAATCGCGTGCTTGTAAATCATCTGGCTGACATTGTTTTTCAGCAATACGACAAACTGATCGAAGGATTCGATCTGGCCTTGCAGTTTGATGCCGTTGACCAGAAAGATCGATACTGGCACGCGCTCCTTGCGTAGCACGTTTAAAAATGGATCCTGCAGGCTATGTCCCTTTGACATGGTTGAAGTTCTCTTGTTGTTATGCAATGCACGCATTGGAAGTCAATAAACGGCCTACGTTATCACAGAGCCGCCGTGGTGCGGACAAGCAAAAGCGCCCGTTCCAGCAACTCTGGCCCCTGCGGCAGCCACAGGGCGTCGCGTTCCGAACGCAGCCAAGTCATTTGCCGCTTCGCGAGCTGGCGTGTCGCGGTGATGGCCAGAGCGCGCATGTGGTTGAAATCATAGTCGCCATCGAGGTAGTGCCATAGCTGCCGATAGCCAACGGCGCGCATTGAGGGCAAATCGGCCTGTAAGTCGCCACGGGCGCGCAAATCTGTGACCTCGCGCACAAAACCCGCCGCCAGCATGGCATCAAAACGCTGAGCAATGCGTTCGCGCAACGCCTGGCGTTCCCCGGCTGCGGGATCGGCCCGCACCAGCTTCACCACCCGATAGGGCAGCGCCTGGGCAGCTGCCTCCGCCCAATGCTCGCTCAGCGTTTGCCCGGTGGTCAGATAGACCTCCAGCGCGCGCTGAATGCGCTGCGGGTCATTGGGGTGAATGCGTGCTGCGCCAGCCGGGTCCAGCACTGCCAGCCAGCGATGCAGGCGCGCCGATCCCAGGCGCTCATTCTGGCGCGCCAGATCGTGGCGCAGCTCCGGGTCGGCTGCTGGCAAAGGCGCTAGTCCGCGCGTCAGGGCGCGAAAGTAGAGCATGGTACCACCCACCAGCAGCGGTATTCGGCCGGCGGCGCTAATCTCCTGCATGGCTGCCAGCGCATCGGTGCGAAACTGCGCCGCCGAGTAGGACTCCGCCGGATCAAGGATGTCGATCAGCCGATGGGGCACCCGAGCCAGCGTTTCAGCCGTTGGTTTGGCTGTGCCGATATCCAGACCGCGATACACCAGCGCCGAATCGACGCTGATAATCTCGGTGTCCAGGTGCGCCGCCAGTTCCAGGGCCAGTGCCGTTTTGCCGGCGGCGGTGGGTCCCATCAGGAAGATGGCTGGCGGCCAGTGGCGCTGAGGTGGCGTTGTAGCTGCGAAGGTGTTTGGCTGTGTCATCGCCCGCGCAGAAACAGCCGGTCCAGCTCTTGGTCGGAGAGTTTAACCCAGGTCGGGCGTCCGTGGTTGCATTGATCTGCCCGCTCGGTGGCCTCCATGGCGCGCAGCAGCGCATTCATCTCCGTCACCGTCAAGCGCCGGTTGGCGCGCACCGAGCCATGACAGGCCATGGTAGCCAGCAAGTGATTGGCCTGATGCTGAATGCGCGCGCTCTGACCGTGCTCGTTCAGGTCGGAGAGCAGATCACGCAACAGTTGTTCAGCATCTGCCCCCTGGAGCATGGCAGGAATTTCCCGCACGGCCACCTGTTCCTCCCCCAGGCGGCTGACCACCACTCCCAGCGCTTGCAAGTCTAGTTGGTGTGCGTCCAGCCGATCCGCCTCGGCGCGACTCAGACGCACGGCTACCGGGATCAGCAACGGCTGGCGACGCACCTGACCATCGCTTTGCCAAGCGGCTTTCAGGCGTTCGTAACACACGCGCTCATGGGCGGCGTGCATATCCACGATGATTAGCCCATCGGCGGCCTGGGCCAGCACGAAGGTGCCATTGAGCTGGGCCAGGGCAAAGCCCAGGGGCGGGATTTCGGCTGGGGCGTCCCCGGCCGCCTCGGCAGTCGGGATGGCAGCCGTCTCGTCGCCACCGGCTGACGGGGACGGATTGATCGGCCCGGCCTCGGTACGTTCAGCCAGTGCTTGCTCGGCCATTGACCAGGGCTGCTGCCATGCAAAGTGAGCGGCGTAAGTGCCGGGTGATTCGCGTAATGGCAACGACTGCTGTGTGTTGGTCGAGGAGGCCGTCGGGCGTTGGGTGGGTGGTGTTGGCTCAGGAGGTGTGGATTCCAGAGGTTTGGAGTCCGGAGGTGGTGTGGCCATGACACCACCGGCCAGCCGACGGTTTAGGGCGCGAAAAATAAAATCATGCACTTGGCGCGACTCGCGAAAGCGCACCTCATGCTTGGCTGGGTGTACATTAACATCGACCTGACGCGGATCCAGTTCCAGAAAAAGCACATAGGCCGGATGACGGCTGTGATGCAGCACATCCTGATAGGCTTGGCGCACCGCATGAGTGACCAGCTTGTCGCGAATCATGCGACCGTTGACGAAGAAAAACTGCCGATCCCCTTGCGCACGACTGAACGCCGGCTGCGCTACCCAGCCGAACAGCCGCAGTCCCACTGCTTGTTCATCGAGTTGGAGTGCCGCATTGAGGAACTCGGTGCCCAGGGTTTTTTCCAGTCGCTGCGGTAAGCCGCCGTCGGTGGTGGCGCTCGCGCGCAGATCCAGTACCGAGCGGCCATTGTGTTCCAGCTGAAAGCCAACCCTGGCGTGTGCCAGCGCCAGTCGGCGGATGAGTTGTTCGATGTGACCCAGTTCGGTTTTCTCGGTGCGCAGAAATTTGCGGCGCGCCGGGGTGTTGAAGAACAGATCCTGCACTTCGACACTGGTGCCCGGTCCATGGGGAGCCGGTTGCACCGGCGGGGTCGTGTCGCTCCCATCGGCTGTGAGGGCAAAGCCATGCGCGCAATCCGCTGGCCGCGACACGATGCGCAGATGCGCCACCGAGGCCATGCTTGGCAATGCCTCGCCGCGAAACCCCAGGGTGGCGACCGATTCCAGATCGGCCAGTGAGGCGATCTTGCTGGTGGCGTGCGGCGACACCGCCAGTGGCAGCTCCTCAGCCGCGATGCCGCAGCCATCATCGCGCACCAGAATGCGCTTCAGGCCGCCGCGCTCCAGGCGGACCTCGATTTGATTCGCCCCGGCATCCAGGCTGTTTTCCACCAGTTCCTTCACGATGGAGGCCGGGCGCTCGATCACCTCGCCGGCGGCGATCTGATGAATGAGCTGCGGTGGGAGGAGTCGAATCTGTGTCATCCGCTCACTCAGCTCTCGGGAATGTTCAGTACCTCGCCCACGCGAATGCGATCGCCCTTGAGCTGATTCAGCGAGCGCAGCGAGGGCAGGCTCACTTGATAATCCCGGGCAATATCGAGCAGGGTGTCGCCGCGCTCGATGACATGGCGGATGGTGCCGACCCGACGACTGTTTTTCATCGCAAAGAGCGTTTGCGGCGGTGGATGGGCGTTGAAATAGTGTTTAATGCCCTTGAGGATGGCGCTGGCCACCTGCTGCTGAAAAATCGGATCGCGCAGGCGCTTTTCTTCGTCCGGGTTGGAGATAAAGGCGGTTTCGACCAGCATGGAGGGAATGTCCGGCGCTTTCAGTACCGCGAAACCGGCCGATTGTATGCGACTCTGATGCATTTTGCCCAGGTGTCCCAGTTCGTCCAACACCGGCTTGGCCGCCAGTACGCTGTGCTCCATGGTCATATTCTGGGTCATGTTCATCAAGACGCCAGCGACTTCTTCGTTGCTCTTGCCGAGATCAATGCCAGCCAGCAGATCGACTTCGTTCTCGCGCGCGGCCAGCCATTTCGCCGCCTCACTGGTCGCGCCGCGCTCGGACAGGGTAAAGACCGAGGAGCCGCGCACGCTGCGGTCGCGAAAGGCGTCGGCATGGATGGAGACGAACAGATCGGCGCGGTGTTCGCGGGCAATGCGGATGCGCTCGCGCAAAATGACAAATTCATCCCGCTTCCGAATCATCACTGCGCGCATGCCCGGCTCGCGATTGACCAGATGGGCAAGATTGTGCGCCATCGCCAGGGTGACATCCTTTTCGCGGGTGCCGCGCGCACCAATGGCGCCTGGGTCTTTGCCGCCATGACCGGCGTCAATGGCGACGATGACATCGCGTTCGTCCTGCTGCATTGTACGCTGGCGCACTGACGGATGTCCGCCCAGGTTACGCGAAGCCGTTTGCATGGCTTCCTGGCGAACTTCCTGATCCGACTTGGGGGTTAAATCGACGACCAGCCGATGGCCATGGCGGCCGTCGGGCTGGAGGCAAAAGCTTTTGACGCGCACCTTGTGCTTAAGGTCCAGCACAATCCGGGCGCGTTCGCCCGGGCGTTCACCACTGCGAATGCGCGCCAGCAGTGGGTTGTCCGCCTCCGGCTGGCGCAGCGAACCGGCGAAGCCGGCCCCCATCAGGTCAACTACCAAGCGATCCGGAGAATCGAGCGAGAAAATGTTATGTTCAACCACGGGGCCTGAGGTATCCAGCACCAGCCGCGTCATCTTTCCCTGACTTGACAGGCGCGCCCCCAGAATTTCGACCCGAGCGTTAGCTGTGCCCGCAACCATAATCAGTGGCAGCAGAACAGTCAGTAAGACGGCGAAATAGCGGATATCTTTCATGTGCCCCCCGCAGGAAGCTCCTGGTTCCAAGATCGCAAACATTTGGATACTTGTATTTAGAAGCTTAGCAATAGACTTGAAAATTGTCTAATTTTCTTACATTTGCCGAGGGTTTCTCTAATTCGAATAAAGTCTTGAGGGCGACTGCCTGCCAGGCGCCATGACCGCTGAGCTTGAGCGTCCGTCCCGGAGGCTGCATAGTGATGCTGAGGCGCAAATCGGGCGCGGGCAACCACCCGGCACCGCGCTCGGGCCATTCGATGAGTAGCAGCCCTCCATCCGCGAGCAATTCCTGCCAGCCGAGATATTCAAGTTCCTCAGGATCGGCCAGCCGATAGAGATCCAGGTGATACAGGCGTCGCTGACTTGGACCGACGGCAACCTCATAGGGTTCGATCAGGGTATAGGTGGGACTGCGTACCGCGCCGCTGACGCCATAGGCGCGCAGCAGACCGCGTACCAGGGTGGTCTTGCCGGCGCCGAGATCACCATGCAAAAACACCAGGGCACCCGGCGGGGTGGCGGTTGGGGGCTCGGCCTGGAGCCAGGGAGTGAGCTGTGGCGCGAGTATTTGCCCCGCGCGCAGCATCTGTTCTTCATCGGGAATGTAGATCGAATCCACGCCAGTCTTCACACTAGTCGCCAGTCTTTTCGTGTTGGGTCAGGTTTGTTGGGTTAAACAACAGTCTGAGATGCCAAACCGCACGCCGTCGTTGGCTGCCATTGCGCGCGTAGCTGCTCAATTACATCCGAGGCCAGCAACCCGCGTTCGCCCGCCGCTGCGGCCTGATCCGCCGCCGCCGCATGCAGGCAGACACCGGCGCTGGCGGCCTGTTCAGCGTCCAGACCTTGTGCCAGCAGGGCGGCAATGATTCCAGTCAACACATCCCCCATGCCGCCGCTGGCCATGCCGGGATTGCCCTGGCTGCACAAGGCTGGCGCTTGCAGCCCGCCAGCGGCGATCAGGGTGCCAGCCCCTTTTAAGACCACCACACCGCCGTAGCAGCGCTGCAACTCAGTGACGGCGGCGAAACGATCTGCGGCGATGTCTGCTGTGTTACAGCCGAGCAGGCGTGCCGCTTCGCCAGGGTGCGGTGTCAGCACCCAGTGGTCGCGATGCTGTGGCTGCTCGGCCAGCAGATTCAGCGCATCAGCATCCACCACTAGGGGGCGTGCGCGGCTATCCGGTTGGTGCATGACCACGTCAAACAGGGCGCGCCCCCAGGCGTCACGCCCCAGACCTGGCCCCAGCGCCAGCACGTCGCTGCGCGCCAGCAGCGTGGCCAGTGGCTCGGCTGGTGCCGCAGTCTGCGCAGTGACCGCCGGCGGGATGTCTGCCACCCCGGTAACCATGAGTTCCGGGCGGGTCAGATTCAGCCAGGCGGCGTGCTGGGGATGGGTGGCAATGCTGACCAGTCCGGCACCGGTGCGCAGCGCCGCCTCGCCGCATAGGTGGGTGGCACCACTCAGGCCGGGTGCACCGCCAATCACTAGCAGATGACCGCAGTGTCCCTTGTGGGCGGTGCGCGGCCGTGGCGGTATGCGCGTCCGTTCTTTGAGCCAAGCGGTGCGCCGTGCGGACGGGCGTTGGCTGGCATAGACGGCGGCCGGCACCTCCAGGGCATCAAAGGCGATGCGGCCGGTGCAATCCGGCCCCTGACCGGTAAAGAGTCCCTGTTTGAGCCCGATGAAGCTCAGCGTGGCCTCGGCACGGATGGCGTCGCCCAGCACGCAGCCGGTGTCAGCACTCAGACCCGAGGGGATATCCACGGCCAATACCGGTGCGTGGTTCGCATTGGCGCGCGCAATCGCCGCTGCCAGGTCGCCACTGACCGGGCGGGTTAGCCCGGTGCCGAGCAGGGCATCGACAATCAGGTCCACAGTGTCGTTCCAGTCGGGCCAAGCGTGGACTTTAGCACCCGTCTCGGCATAGGCTGCGGCAGCCGTTGCCGCTGCGCCACGCAGGCGGCTGTAATCCCCCACGGAGATCAGCTGCACCTGCCGTCCAGCTTGTTGCGCCAAGCGCGCCAGCACATAGCCATCACCACCATTGTTGCCGGGGCCGGCCAGGACCATCAGGCGCTGTGCCTGCGGCCAAGCGCGCGCCAGCCACTGCCACAGGGCCGCGCCGGCTCGCTCCATCAGGGTTGTACCTGGAATACCAAAGTGCTCAATGGCGCACGTATCCAGTGCCCGCACCTGTGAGGCCCGGTAAAGTGCATAGGGCAGCTGCTCCCCCATGGCCCATTCCCCCATTGAGTACGTCTCCTCTTAACCAATCCGCCTTAGATTAGTATGATCCCCCTTCCCGGCACCTGCAAAGCTCACCCCACAGCCGTGATCGGTTATGACACCCGCAGCACTCGCCACACAAATTAAACGCTGGGGCCGTGAACTCGGCTTTCAGCAAATCGGCATCGCCGGCTGTGACCTGGAGCCGGCCGGGCGCTATCTGGATGGCTGGTTGCAGCGCGGCTGGCATGGTCAGATGCACTACATGGCCCGGCATGGTTCCAAGCGCAGCCGCCCGAGCGAGCTGTTGCCCGGCACCCAGCGGGTTATCTGCGCGCGCATGGACTATCTGCCGGAACCCGGCGCCGCCATTTCCGCTGCTTGCGATCATCCCATCCAGGCCTTCATTTCGCGCTATGCCCTGGGGCGTGATTATCACAAGGTGCTACGCGCGCGCCTGAAACAACTCGCCCTGCGCATTGAGGCTGACATTGGGCCCTATCAATGGCGCCCCTGGGTTGACTCCGCCCCGGTGATGGAAAAACCGCTGGCACAGGCCGCCGGGCTGGGCTGGATCGGCAAGCATACCAATCTCATTCACCCGCATGCCGGCTCCTGGTTCTTTTTGGGCGAACTCTATGTCGATTTGCCCTTGCCGCTCGATGCGCCGCAATCCAGCCATTGCGGAACCTGTCAGGCGTGCCTGGATGTGTGTCCCACCCGTGCCATCGTCAAGCCCTATGAACTGGACGCGCGCCTGTGCATCTCCTATCTGACCATCGAGCTGGCCGGTGCCATCCCGCTGCCACTGCGCCCTCTGATCGGCAATCGCATCTATGGGTGTGATGACTGTCAACGGGTGTGCCCCTGGAACCGCTTTGCGCAACTCAGTCCGGAACCCGATTTCCAACCGCGCCAGGGGTTGGATACCGCCAGTCTGATCGAACTCTTCGCCTGGGAGGAAGCGGAATTCCTCGCCCGCACCCAGGGCAGCGCTATTCGCCGTATCGGGTATCAGCGCTGGCTGCGCAACATCGCCATTGCGTTGGGCAATGCGGCGCCGACTCAGTCGGTGCTCCAAGCGCTGGCAGCGCGCCAGGATCACCCCGATCCCCTGATTCGCGAGCATATCCACTGGGCCTTGGCACGACAACGCCAAGGGCGCCACAATGACAAACCGCTCGATGTTTTGGCCCCTTCACCCGCATAGGGAGTTTTGCGCATGACCGACCTGCTTAGCCTCTCTCGCGCCGCGCGCCTGACCGGGGTCAGCCGTGGCACTTTGCAAAAGCGCATTCGCCACGGTGAGATTGAAACCTTCGAGGGGCAGGTTCGGGTCTCGGATCTGCTGCGGCTGTATCCCAGTGTCAGCCTGGAACACAGCGGGCTGCTGAAACAGGTTGAGCGGATCAAGGCCAACGCCGTGCCGCGCGACCGCGATCCCGATCATCCCCTGCCCAGCCCCGAGGTGCTGCTGTCGCGCCTGCATGCGCTGAGTGATGCACTGGCGGAGCAAGTCAATCGCGCCAATGCCCTGCAAGGACTGCTTGACCAGTTGCGCGTGCAGCTGACCCAGACCATCCCGGAGCGCGCGACCCGCGAGCGTCTGCTTGGCTGGCTTGATGCCGAATGTGCCGCCATCGCTGAGCAGCCGGAAGCCGAGGCTCGTCGGCAATTGTTGGCGAAAGACAATTTCCTGCGCCTGATCGCCGCCAGCGTCAAAGTTATCCCGAGTGGGCATGAGTTTTTCGTCGAGGGGTCGGAGCCGATTCTGAATGCTGCCGTGCGGGCGGGTTTACGCATGAATTACGGTTGCTCGAACGGCCAGTGCGGTGCCTGCAAGGCGCGAGTGATTTCCGGTGAGGTGTGGAAGGTGCGGGATCACGACTATGTGCTCAGCGCCCGCGAACGACAGATGGGCTATATGTTGGCGTGCAGCAACACGGCGGTTACGGATTTGGTGCTGGAGGCTGCTGAGGCCCACTCCACCGCTGACCTGCCACATCAGGAGATTCGTGCCCGTATCCGCAAACTCGAACGCCAGACCGATGATCTAATGCTGGTGCAGGTGCAACTGCCGCGCACCCAGACTTTGCGCTTCATTGCCGGGCAGTCGGTGCGCCTGCGGCTCAATAACGCTGCCGAGGCCGAGTGTCCCATCGCCAGCTGTCCCTGCAACGGCCGCACCCTGCATTTCTATGTCCGCCACCGCCAGGACGCTTTCAGCGACACCCTGTGGCAGCATGCGCAGATCCGCGATGCGGTGCTGGTCAAGGGGCCGTATGGCGACTTCGTGCTGCGGGAAGGCCATGCGGCGCCGGCGGTCTTTATTGCCTGCGGTGACGGCATTGCCCCCATTAAAAGCCTGATTGAGCATGCGGTGTCTATCGACAGTGTCGCCAGTTTGCATCTGTACTGGTATAAGCCCGCCAGTGAAGACTGGCTGACTAGCTGGTGTCGCGCCTTACAGGATGCGCTCGACAACTTTGCCTTCACCTTGCTCACGGATGCGGACCCCACCGGGGTGCTGGCGCGCATTCAGGCTGACCTGCCCGAGCCTCGGGCAGCCTGTTATTACCTAGCGGGCATGGCCGGGCCGATCCGGCCCATTGAGCAGGTGCTGCGCACGCTTGAGCTGGAGGATGATCAGCTCAAGGTTGCTGAGCTCAGCAGCGGATCTGGGGACGCAGCGGCGGACGAGTGCCGTTGATGGCGCGGCTGAGATGATTGCATTGGCTGTCATCCCTGCGGCGGATGCCATAGAATGGCCGGCTTGCCATTCTTCAGACTGAGCAACAGTAATGCCGAGCTTCGCAATAAACGCCCATTGGTCCCTATTTTGGCCCTTCGTTCGCTGGTTGCCGCAGGTCACTGCGCAGGATTTGCGCGCAGATTTGCTTGCCGCGCTCACCGGAGCCATTATCGTGTTGCCGCAAGGCGTGGCCTTTGCCACCATTGCTGGGATGCCGCCGGAATACGGACTCTATGCCGGGATGGTGCCAGCCATCATCGCGGCTTTGTTTGGCTCTTCGCGCCATCTGGTGTCGGGGCCGACCACGGCGGCTTCGGTGGTGCTGTTTTCCGCGTTGTCACTGATGGCGACTCCCGGCACACCGGACTATGTCGCACTGGCCTTAACCCTCACCTTCATGGTTGGTGTGATCGAACTGGCCCTCGGCTTTGCCCGCCTGGGAGCGCTGGTGAATTTTATTTCGCACTCGGTGGTGGTGGGTTTTACCGCCGGTGCGGCTTTTTTGATCGCCGCCAAGCAGTTAAAGCATTTTTTCGGCATCGAAATGGACAGCGGCGGTCATTTCCATGACATCCTGATCGAGTTTGGTCGCCATGCGGTGGAGGTTAACCCCTTTGCAACCCTGGTGGGCGCTATCACGCTCGCGGTTGGGATCGCGGTGCGCGTGTGGATGCCGCGCTTCCCTTACATGATCGCTGCGATGCTATGCGGAAGTGTGGCGGCGGTGCTCTTCGATCAGTTGCTGGGGTCTGATTACACGGGGATCGTCACTGTGGGCGCCTTGCCGGCGAGTCTGCCGCCGCTGTCGGCGCCCAGTTTCGCGCTGGACCATATCAAGGAGCTGGCTCCTACGGCGCTGGCTGTGACGCTGTTTGCGCTGACGGAGGCGGTCTCCATTGGTCGCTCATTGGCCGTGCGTGGGGGCTATCGCATCGACGGCAATCAGGAATTCATTGGGCAGGGATTGTCCAATATCGCTGGTGCCTTTTTCTCCGGCTATGTAGCGACGGGTTCGTTTAACCGCAGTGGGGTGAATTTCGAAGCCGGGGCGCGCACCCCGCTGGCGTCCATCTTTGCCGCGCTGCTGCTGATGGTGATTGTGCTGCTGGTGGCTCCGCTGGCCAGTTATCTACCCAAGGCGGCGATGGCTGGGGTGCTCTTCCTGGTGGCCTGGGGGCTGATCGACCGTAAGGAAATTCGCCATATTCTGCATGCCTCGCGGCGTGAAGCGGCTGTCTTGGCGGTGACCTTTTTCTCGGCGCTGTTTCTGGAGCTTGAATTCGCGATCTTTGCCGGCGTGCTGCTGTCCCTGGTGCTCTATCTGGAGCGCACCTCAAAACCGCGTATCGTTACCCTGGCACCGGATCCACGGCTGCCGAAACGCGCCTTCTCCGATGCGACTGATGTGCAACAGTGCCCGCAGGTGCGCTACATACGCATTGACGGTTCCCTGTTTTTTGGCTCGGTTGCGCATGTCGAGCGCGCCTTTGATGTGCTGCGGGCGCGCTTCTCCAGCCAAAAGCATCTGGCCATCATGGCCGATGGCATCAACTTTGTTGATCTCCAAGGCGCACAGACACTGCTGGATGAAGCCGTCAGGCGACGCGCAGACGGAGGCGGCCTGTACCTGATCAATGTCAAACATGGACTCTGGGAGACTCTGGACTCCGCCGGCTTCCTGGATACCATTGAGGTTCGCAATGTGTTCCAGACAAAAGAAGCCGGCGTTCGCGCCATTTACCACAAACTGGATCACGACCTCTGTTCAGTCTGCGAAAAACGCGTGTTTGTTGAGTGTGGGCTACTGAAGTAAAGCATTTGTGGGACTATGGCTGCGTTCAGAAACGCTCGAAGTCGTCGGAATCCACTGTGGATCCGGCAAAATTTTCGCTGATGTTGGCGTTGCCACTCGATTGGCTGCTGTGGGTTTTGGGCGTGTGCACCGCGCTGCGGGGCTGATTCCCAGCGCCGATGCGGAAGAAGGACATGGTCTCCTGCAGCTGGCTGGCCTGACCGCTCAACTCCTCAGACGTTGCCGCAAGTTGCTCAGATGAAGAGGCATTCTGTTGGGTGGTTTTATCGAGCTGGCTCATGGCATCGTTGATCTGCCCGATACCCGAGGCCTGTTCTCCGGAAGCTGCGGTGATCTCTTCAATGAGATCCGCCGTCTTGACGATGTTAGGCACCATCTGATCAAGCAACTTCCCGGCCTCTTCGGCAATACCGACGCTGCCGGTGGCAAGTTGGTTGATCTGCTGAGCAGTAACTCCGCTGTTCTCGGCCAGCTTGCGCACCTCGGCAGCCACCACGGTGAAGCCTTTGCCATGCTCGCCGGCGCGAGCAGCCTCAATGGCGGCGTTAAGCGCCAGCAGATTGGTTTTGTAGGCAATCTCTTCGATCATGCCGATCTTGCTGGCGATTTCTTTCATGGCATTGACCGTGCGCTTGACGGCTTCGCCGCCGCGCCGTGCCTCATCCGCCGAACTCTTGGCGATGTCATTGGTCACGCGAGCGTTCTCGGTGTTTTGCTGCACCGATGAATTGAGCTGCTCGATGCTCGCCGTGGTCTCCTCCACACTGGCCGCTTGCTCGGTCGCGCCCTGACTCAGTGACTGCGCCGTCGAGCTGACTTGGTTCGACGCCGAGGAGAGATTTTCCGCACCCACGCGAACCTCGCCCACGATTTGCCGGAGGCGCTCGACCATGGCAAACATATCCTTGTAAACGCCGCGCAGGTTCGTTTGATCGAACTTGATATCCAGATTGCCTTGGGCAACCTCACGCGTGACCCCGGCGATCACCGCCGGCTCTCCACCGAGTTGCTTCATGATATTCCGCGTCAGCAGGACGGCAATGGCAAGGCCGGTGATGACCGCCAACAAAGTTCCGTAGATGGCGACATTGATCGCCCACGCCGATGTGGTCTTAAGATTGGCCATCCGCGTGTCCATCAAGGCCTCTTCCCTTGCCTTGAAGGTCTGAATTTGTTCACGGAATTTGTCGAAGAATACCTTGCCTTTTTCCTCTCCAACCAACCTGGCCATGTCATCCATGGTCTTGGCATTACCAATGTCGCGACGCAGCGCAATCTGGACTTCAACAACATTGTTGATCCAGTCAGTTATGGTGGTCTTGATCTCTTCCAACAGCGCAACCTGGGCGGGATTGTCATCCACGGTTTTCGACAAGGCAGCGACTAACGCATAAAAATTGGCCTTGCCGTCCGTATAGGGTTGGAGAAAGTCCTCCTTGCCCGCGAGAAGATAACCGCGCATTCCGGTTTCCATGTCAACGGCGGCGCCAAGGATTGCCCGCGCACTCGCAATCACCTCATAGGTGTGATCCACCCAGCCCGCTAATTGCCTGAGATCTTCAATAGTGGTCGCTATTCTTGCCTTGGCCTGGCGTTGTTGCATCAACTGCTGTTCGCGTTCGATAAAGGTGGCTATCTGCTCGCGAAACTGATCAAAGTATTGCTTACCCCGGGCTTCCCGAACCAGCTTGGCCATGTCGTTCATGGTCTTCGCATTGCCGATTTCCCGTCGCAGCGCAATGGCCGGTTCGGTGACATTGACTTGCCACTGATCAATGGTTTCCTGAGTCTCGGCTAGCAATTGCACCTGGGCAGGGTTGTCATCGACGGTCTTTGATAGCTTGTCAATCAAAGCATCAAAAGCCTGTTTGCCGCTCTTGTAGGGGGCTAGAAACTCCTCCTTGCCGGCAAGCAGATAGCCGCGCATACCCGTTTCCATATCGACGGCAGCCTCTTCGATGCTGGAGGCTTCGGCGAGGGTTTCGTAAGTATGGTTGACCCATTGAAAATTCTGCAGCAATGAATGAATGCTGGTGTAGACCACGATTGAAATGCCAATCATGAGGGCTAAAATCAGACCATTGCCTGAAAGAAGCTGAGTTCTGAATTTTAAGTGTCCAATCATTTTTTAATCCACGTTCCCGGGCTGATAAGTCAGGTAAACGCCAATTGTGAGAACCTGTATGGCGTTAGTGCAGATAGCCGTTGATTTGAAACAAATGCCAGGTTGTCTTTAGCTGCCCCTGTTCAATCTCCGCCGTCCCCACCGCCATCGCCTCCATCATCAAAACCACCGTATGAGATGGATCCGGCTCGTTGGGCAAGCTTAAAAAGAAGCACGAAAACAGCAATTCCAAAAACAATGGGACAAAAGGCTCCTTCCTGCCAATGTGTGGAAAAGAGGTCGAGACAAGAAAAGGCTGCCAATGCGATGATAAGCCAAATGATGAATGACATATAAGCTCCGGTGTTTTCCAACAGCCCTCGCTCATTAGCCTCAGCACTATAACCCTACCCGGAAAGGCTGAACAGGATCAATGTCCATGCTGAAAAATCCGACTGCTGCTACCAGGAGAGCGTCGCTAGGGACCACAGTCATGCTGCAGTTTTGAGACTTTATCCACAAAAAATTACTTGCCGTACTATTTGCGCTGCACTATGCTCAAGTGACGATTAACACTAAAGTGATAGCCATCGCGATACTGCACATGGAGCAGAGCAATCAGTCCCCTTAATCCCTTGGCTCAGTACAGATATCGCCACCTTAGAGTTGTCACTACAGTCGGGTATGGTGGCAGTGAAACAAGTAAAAGCGCATGGGTTGGCATGCTTCCGTCTCGGTGATCACATACTGCGTGAACCGGATTATCGGCAACTCCTGGACTGGGCCGATCACTATGGCATGGAGCCGGAGGTATTCACATACCACCTTGCCCGTAGCCAGAAGGAGCCCGATTGCTTTGGGCATCGAGAGCCCATTGGTTTTGAAATTGTCGCAGGTGCCATCCACAGTCTTGTGTGGGATATCAAGCAATTCGGGGTGATTCCGCCAAGGTGGCGGGAAGGGGTTTCGGTCAGGAAACTGGCCTTGATCGGTGATTGGTCTATGGCTGTACCGCTGGAACTTCCGCCGATACCAGGGCTGACTGAGCTGTATTGTTGCAATAACCAGTTCACCGAACTGAACCTCTCGCCGATGCCGGGCTTGGTGAAGCTGACGTGTGGGAGGAGTCAGCTTACTCAGTTAGTCCTTTCATCGGCACCGAATCTGACGGCTCTGTATTGCGATCATGCGCTGCACATCATCAATCCGCCAGCCTCGTTAAAGGTCATCAGGGGATAAAAGCCAAAACCAGGATTGCCGCATTACCAAGCTTTCTGCTTGGTTGAAAATCTTGGCAATGATTGATTCTGATGGTGCGCGAGGGGGGACTCGAACCCCCACGGATTCCTCCATTGGAACCAGCCCTTTTAAGGTGGGCTAACCAGCGGCCAGAAGCTTGGCGGTCGAGACATGCGGCTTATCTTTGTATCGAGTGCGTTTGGTCAGCGGTTTTTTCGGACCCCGGCGATTTTTTCGCATGGCTTTC
>NZ_NRRS01000036.1 GCF_016583795.1 Rhabdochromatium marinum
TGGGCAACGTCGAGGCGCGCAGCTCCGCACGAACGGCCGGGGTGGTGCGGGCGTTTTTATGAAGTCGAACCTGCATCGTTCATGCCTCCATGGTCTGATCGTCGCTGGTTGCTGGTCGAGATAGGGGTCGTTCAGCCTCTAGGCAATCCGCCTTGAGCTCGGCGATAAGTGCTTCAAGAACTGCTCGAGCGAGGAACAAAGGATGGCTCCTCTTTGGCAAATAATCACACGGGACGGGACACCTTCCGAATGGGCATGTTGTCCTCCTCGCCGCCCGTGAGCGGCTGGGTTGATCCGGCGCATCTTGGAACAAGATCGACGCCGAGATGATCGAACCGCCATTGACCATGATGGGCCAAGGCGGCCAAACCACGGCGGGGATGGCGTTGCGAACAGGAGGTTTCGGGAGGGAAGCCTGGACGCTCCGGTGTTGCTCAACCCCGCCAGATCGACTGACGGGGGTCACCGGTCAGGCGATCAGCACGTGCGCGCTGGTATTTTGCCGAAGGGTCGGCGATTACGGTGGCAGCGGCGCGGTGATGTGCGAAGTTGATTGGCGGAGAACGCGCGAGCGAAATCACGCGCACGCGGAATCGCCCTGCCGCCTGATTGGGAATCGGCGGCAGTCGGTGTGGTCGCGACGGTGAGTATGGTGACTTGCAAGGCGTTATCCTGACAGCGGAGCATGATGGAAACGGTTGCCTGGAGACATCCGCGAACGTGAAAGTCTAGACCCGATGCGTTCGCCTCGCAAGCGGCGAAGCATCGGGAACATTTGACGGAACTCAGGCCTTCCAGGGGCGCTTCAGCGGCGCACTAATCGCCCGTCGATCCCAACATCCACTCGGCCTTGCTGGCGAAAGGCATCGGTCACCAGATCCAAAATGAGAAGCCCGGTCTCCGTCGCATCCGGTAAGTCCTTGAGTTCGGCATAGCCGTCGCCACCAGCGGTCAGGAAATCCGGCATCACCAGCCAGTAGTCGGCGTCTCTGTCCAGCGGCTTGCCGCCGACCTGAATTTCTTGGGCGGTGCCGTCTGCGATCATCAGACGCACGCCGGAGACCTGGAGAAAGCCGCCGGGATCACCCCGTGGGTCGAGGGCAGCGGAACGGTTCAGCACCTGCTCAAGTCTGGCACCGCTGATGGTGGCGGTGACCAGTTCGTTCCCGAATGGAAAGGCCTGGTGGAGATCGCGCAGGCGCACCGCGCCGGCTGGCAGGCCGGCGCGGAAGGTGCCGGCGTTGAACAAGGCCACATCGGCTCCGGTCTGGGCGCGGGCCAGGTCGCCCACCCAGTCGCCGAAGTTGCTTTCGTTGCGGCGGATGACCGCGCGGCTGGCGTCGAGCCGTCGCGCGTTGTGGCCAACGACCACCTCGATCTCTGCGGCGGATCGCATGGCAATTCCGCTGGTGTTGCGTGGATAGGTGGTGGTGGTCAGTTCCTCGGTAACCAGGCCAAGGATCCCGATACGCGGGCCATTCGGCGGATGCAGGACCAGGGTCGCCGGCGTTGGAAACGGAATCGGCGTGACCTCGAGGTTGGCGGCCAGGATGGGAAAGCCGGCTGTGGCGAGAATCTGGCGGAAGACCTCTTGGCCGTAATCCAGCTCATGATTGCCCATCACCGCCGCATCCACGCCGATTTCGGTCAGAATCTGGATATCCGGGAGGCCAAGAAAAACCGTCGAGGTGACGTTGCCCTGAAGGAGATCACCACCGAAGAGCAGCACCACCGGCCGGGTTGGATCTTCTTTGCGGATGGAGTCCACCAGCCCGGCAAGTCGGGCGATCCCGCCCAGGTGCTGACCCGTGGTCGGCGTGCCTCCCTGATCTTCCACCGGATCGAGCTGACCGTGAAAGTCGTTGAAGTGCAGCAGAGTCAGCGGCAGCGCCTCGCCGGCTAGGGCGAGTGTCGGCGCGAGCAGCATCGCAACCGCCAGGACAATAATAAACGGGCGCGTCATGGGATTGTGGACTGATTCGATGGCAGGCCAATTACCGGAGCTGATACGTCAAGCGCGGACGGTCCAGCCTCGATCACGGACTGAGGTTTTGCCAACCGCAAACGCCGATAAGCGCCGAACGCGATCAGAAAATCACTGACGGACAGCAGGCTTTCACTCGCGCCATGGAGCGCATCGGCATGGGCGAGGCTCGGCAGGCCAAGTTGAAAGGTCGCCACCCGGGTGGCGACAATCGCCCCGGCGACGAAAACCAGCAGAAACCAGAATCCCGCGATGCTCCATGGCGAGAACAGACTGGGGCTTTGGCGATGCACCACCAAAAGCAACACCAGAAACCCGAGATACGCGAGATTCGCACCGGGGAGCAAGGCGGACAGGCCATCCGCGACCCACAGTCGGCTCAAGCCCCAGGTCAGTCCCAAGATCAGGAGCGCGAGCGTGAACCAAACGGACGGGATGCGCCGGATGCGCAGCATCAGCAGGGTTGCGCACAGCAGCGACAGGCTGCCCAGGAAGGTCATGAGTCGCGATCCTTCCAGATGAATGATGGCTGTTGGCAGTGACAGCAGCATGATTGCGGATGAAGGTCGTTGATCAGGCGAGCTAGTCTAGCACCTGCCTTGCACGCCGGATGGATCCGTCAGCATACGATTGGCGGATGGCATCATCTTGACCCGAGCACGCCTGATTCCATGACCGACCTGCAACCGCCCTCCCCCACGCCGGCCGAACGCTCCCTCGCCGCCGGCGACAACCGCCGCTTCTTTGGCCATCCGAGCGGACTGGCGATGCTGTTCAATGTCGAGTTGTGGGAGCGTTTCTGCTAGGGCCTGTCATCAATTAAGCAGGACGCATGCTGAGGCCAAGTGTACACCGGCGAGAAAGTTGCGAGACAGCTTGTCATATCGGGTGGCAATCGCCCTGAACTGCTTGATCTTCGAGAAAAAGTTCTCAATCAGATGGCGCGCTTTATACAATTCCTTGTCGTAAGCGCGTTGGACCAGGCGGTTGCGCTTCGGTGGAATCACCGCTATCGCCCCGCACGCTTCCAACACATCAAGCACCCGCTCAGCCGCATCATAGGCCTTGTCCGCGAGCAGTGCTTCGACCTCCAGATCGACCAGCAAGTGATCGGCACCGACCAAATCCGAGGCCTGTCCTCCCGTCAGATAAAAACCCGTTGGGTTACCCAAGGCATCGGTTCGAGCATGAATCTTCGTGCTCAATCCGCCTTTGCTGCGCCCGAGGAATTGATGACACGCCCTATCGCACCGTGCGCGGGTTATTGCCCTCTCGTCGCACTTTCTTTGAGCATCTGAGAGCCTTGCTGCAATATCTGTCGTTCGAGAGTTGGGATCATTTGCTGAAATTTATGCTCAATGAACTGGAAGGCAAAATCCCTGACACTGGGTAGGGGGTTAAATTGAGAACTGCTGGGCGATGAGCGCTTCGAGCATCTCGCAGGACTGTCCGGGTATAATCCAGAATTTGCACCTGTACCCGCCCCAGATGCCTAAGCTCCACTTTTCGCTGTACCTGCTGTTTTGCCTGCTATTCAACCTGCCGGCACCGGGGCTGGTCGCAGCTGAGTTGGCGCTTACCAGCGACGAGACCGCCTTCCTTGCCGCGCATCCGAGCATCCGCGTCAGTAGCGAGCAACACTGGGCACCCTACGACTTTATCGACAATGGCGTCTCGACCGGCTACTCGGTTGACTATCTCCAATTGCTGGCGAGCAAGGTTGGCTTGGAACTGGAGTTCGTGCAAAGCGCTGACTGGCGGAAGCTGACTGAGGCCTTCTGCGCGCGGCGCATTGATCTGATTCAGGCTATCGACCGTTTTTCGCTGGACCTCGATTGTGGCATTCCGATCGAGCCACCGATGATTCGCGAAGCGGTTCAATTCGCCACGCGCACTAATTTCAAGCCCGTGGAGCGACTCGAAGATCTGTTTGGGCTGCGAGTCGCGCTCTATTTCGATACCGAAACCACGCGCTGGTTCCTTGATGCCTATGGGGAGCGGGTCACCCCAGTGTTCATCCGCTCACCTCAGGAGGGGCTGCGGGCGGTGGCTGAGAATCGCGCCGATGTGATGCCAGAGTTCGGCTCGGTGCTGGGGTATTACGTCAACCATGAGGGCTTCTCTGGGCTTAAAATTGAGGGCTACCTGGAGGAAATCGGCCTGCTGGATATTCTGTTCGCGGCGCGCGGCGACTGGCCACTGTTGGCGAGTATTCTGGCCAAGGCGCAGCAGGCAATCCGGCCATCCGAGCTGGCCGCGTTGCGTGAGCGCTGGCTTAAAGCACCGCCTGTCTCGACCGCGCGGATCTCCGGGGTCGAGCTGACAGCGGACGAACGCGCCTTCCTGCTGACGCATCCACGCATCCGGGTACAGAACGAGCAGGACTATCCGCCCTACGATTTTGTCGATAACGGCCAGCCGGCCGGCTTCTCCATCGATTATCTGCGCCTGATCGCGGCACGCACCGGCCTGGAGTTTGAATTCATCAGCAGCTTGAGCTGGGCCGAGCTGCTCGCCCGCGCCCGCGCCGGCGAAATCGATGTACTGCACTCCCTGCTTGAGACGCCGACCCGACGTGAGTTTCTTGCCTTCACCCGGGCCTACGTCAAGGACTACCTGGCCCTAGTGGTGCCCGCCGGATCGCTGATCCAAAATTTCGATGACCTGCGCGGCAAGCGCGTGTCCGTGCTCAAGGGCGGTGCCGCCGCAAGCGCCATCGCCAGGGAGCACCCTGAGGTCGAACTGGTAGCGTATGCGTCCACCCGCGCGCTGCTCAAGGCGGTGGTTTATGGCGAGGTGGCTGCGGGTCTCATCAGTCAGGCCGTGGGTACCTACATCGCCGAGCAGGAACTGCTGCCAGCGCTGGAATATCGCCATCTTGATGCGCTCGACCGCACGGCCCGCCCCTGGCACATCGGCGTACGCAAGGATTGGCCTGAGCTGCTCAGTATCATCGAGAAAGGCATGGACGCCATCCCTTATATGGAAGTCGCAGAGCTGCGCCAACGCTGGCTGACACACAACAGCCACCCGCCGCAGACGCTGATACTCAGCCCGGCCGAGCGTCGCTACCTGACGCAAAAAGGGCGGCTGCGCCTGTGCATCGATCCCGACTGGATGCCCTTCGACGCCATTGATGCCGACGGCCATGAGATTGGTATGGGAAGCGACTATCGCGCACTGTTCAGCTCGCTGCTCAAGATCCCAATCGAGCTGGTGCCCACGCGCACCTGGGTCGGGTCGCTGCGCAAGGCCAAGGCACGCGATTGCGACATCGTCGCTCTGGCCACGCCCACGCCCAATCGCGCCCACTATCTCGATTTCACCCAGCCGCTGGTGCGCGTGCCCTATGTGATCGCCATTGCCGACCGGCGGCTGTTCATCGAAGATTTCGACCGTGTCGCCGATCAGCGCTTCGCTGTGGTGCGCGGCTATGCGGTGATCGAGGATCTGCGCGCACGCTATCCTGGCATCGAGCTGGTGGAGTTCCCAATGATTGAGCAGGCTCTGCGTGCCGTGCTCGCTGGCGAGGTTGACGGCTACATCGGCCTGACTGCGGCCATCGGCTTTGCTATCCAGCGCTATGGATTGGTGGATCTGCGCATCGGCGGGCGCCTGCCGCTCGACAGCCAGCTCACCATGGGCGTGCGCAACGACGAGCCACTGCTGCGCGACATTTTCAACAAGGCTATCACCGAGATCGGCCCGCGCGAGCGCGACCGCATCTATCGCAAATGGGCAGCCGTTACTCAGGAGCGGGTGCTTGATCGCAGGCTGCTGGCGCAAATTCTCATAGCCGTCGCTTTGTTGCTGGGGCTGTTTATCTTTTGGAACCGGCGCATGGCCCGCGCCAAGCGGGAGACCGATGTTGCGCTCGAACAGCTTGCGCAGGCCAAGCGGGAGATCGAGACCCAAAATGCCCGGCTCGAGCAGCTGTCGACCACCGACACCCTGACCGGCCTGCCGAACCGCCTCAAGCTCGACGCCGAGCTGGCGCGCGAGTTCGCCCGCGCCGAGCGCTATGGGGCGCCGCTCGCGGTGATTCTGCTCGACATCGACCACTTCAAGGAGATCAACGACGGCCATGGCCATCTGGTCGGCGACCAGGTGCTTATCGCCTTTGCCCGGCTGCTGCAAGCCCGCCAGCGCGCCACCGACCGCGCCGGGCGCTGGGGCGGCGAGGAGTTCCTGATCCTGTGCCCGTACACCAATGCCTCGGGTGCGCTCAGCCTTGCTGAGGAGCTGCGCCGGGACATTGCCGGCCACCAGTTTGCAGAGATCCCCGGCTCCATCACCGCCAGCTTCGGGGTCGCCAGCTATCGCCCCGGCGACACCGCCGTCAGCCTGATCG
Organism: Rhabdochromatium marinum; assembly: GCF_016583795.1. Classification (GTDB taxonomy): domain Bacteria; phylum Pseudomonadota; class Gammaproteobacteria; order Chromatiales; family Chromatiaceae; genus Rhabdochromatium; species Rhabdochromatium marinum. Next base: position 6,336 of record NZ_NRRS01000036.1, read on the forward strand.
GCCGCAGCGACACCGCGCTCTACCGGGCCAAGGCTGCCGGGCGCAACCGGGTCATCGAGCTTGACGACGAGGCATCGACTCGCCTCGACTGATTGGGCTGGTGTACGCGCTCTCGCTGGCGCCGCTGGAGGTGACTCATACCCCTGGCCGCTCGGTCTTGATCATGGCGATGAAGGCCTCTCTTGCCCAGATCGTGCATCAGGGCACCCTGACGCAGGAGTTCAAGTTCCGCGTCAGTGAGACCGATATAGCGCCCGAGTCGCACCGAATAGCGCGTGACTCGTCCGGAATGGCTGGCCGTGTAAGCGTCCTTGGCCTCCAACGCCTTGGCGAGGGATTTCATCATGCCGAGGGAGGCATCTTCCATCTCCCGGATGAGTTTCTCGATGCTATCTGCCATTCGGTTGATGGCGCGACCGAGGGCGCCAATCTCGTTGCGCTGATGTCCTTCAACCCGCGCGGACAGATCGCCCTTGGAGATCCGACCGGTGATCTCGCCCAGACGCAGCAGGGGCGCAACCAGGCTGCGATACATCACCAGCCACACAATGACCAGCATCAGCAGCGTTCCGGCTAGCACCATTAGCAGGAAATCGCGCTCGAAGCGATCATCCGTGGAGGAAATGATCGCCATAGTGGCGCGCAAGTCAAGTTCGGCCTCAATGGCGGCCAAAGTTTGATCGTCTTTCTTCAGTGGCACGATGATATCGATCTGCGGCACCGCCTCACCGCTCTGGGGATTCGGCTCCCACTCAATCTCTTCGCCAATATAGGGTTGTCCAGTGCGCAAAACATCGCCGTAGTGTCCACTCAAGTCTTTCGCTCCATGGACTCCCGGCCGGGTGTCGGCAAGCAGAATGCCTGCGGGGTTGTAGATATAGAGGGAGCGGACCGAGAAAGTGTGAAAATTATCCTGATCAGCGATTTCATCTTCCAGCAGGCCTTGTAAAGGTGCGCCAGCAGTGGGTCCGCCCAGGCGGAAAATGTCACGCTCCAACCCTTTCAGAAACACTATCACCTGGTTTTTCGTCTGCTCGAGAATGGACTGCTCGAGTAACCATTCCATATAAATCATCTGAACAACGGACACTGTGCCCATGCCGAGACAGATGATGAGAATGATTTTGCGGGCTAATGGCATAAGCGGCAAAGAGGAGTGGTTCTTGGCTTAACATTGGCGGTTTGCACCAAGTCACCATAGTTTTCCTTGCTCGTCAAATGACCCGCCACCAGCACTGGCGCCATCCAGTAGTGAATGTCCGCACCCTAATGCGTCAAGCTGAATCCAAACTGAAGTCTTTCTCTACCGAGCGAACTCGTTATACTCGACCCTCCCTGTGAGTCTTAAGGAGACAACCATGTTTACTATCAATGCTTTTTCCCCAAGCAGGTCGGCGGTTGCACTGATGCGGATTGCGCTGTTGTTCAGCGTTTCGGCCATGGCCAGTGCCCAAATGGGAGCGGCCGTTGGTGCTGCAACCGCTGCGGGCGTTGCCGGTGTTTCCGGTGCTATGCGTATGATGCCGGCTTTTACCGACTTCGACAGTGATGGCAATGGCCAGGTCAGCCCGAGCGAATTCGAGCAGACCCGCGCTCAGCGCATCGCCGAACGCTCGCAACAGGGCTATCAAATGCGCGGACTGGCCAATGCGCCGAGTTTCTCCGATCTGGATACCAATGGCGATGGTGTGCTGGATAAGGACGAATTCTCCACCGGGGTGGCTGCGCAGCACCAAGCACCCACACCCTAGAGTTGGCGTGTACCTTTGAGCCCCGGTGCCAGGGATGCCATCCTGGCCCTGGTTCTGGTGCTCGCCTTGGTGCTGGCGCAGTGCGGAAGCGCTGGCACCGTGGTGGCGGCCGACCAGCCTCTGACCACAGCCCTGAGCCTAGGCTATGACAGTAATCCCGCCCAGCGTCAGGATGGGCCGGAGTTGGGCTTTGCGCAGGTCGCCATGGGGTTGCGCTATGCATTGCTCCAGGGCTGGAGTCTTGGTGGAGACCTGTGGTTGCGTGATGCCGCTGGAGCCAACGACAGCGGCCGGCTTGATTGGGATGTCGCCTGGTTAGGCAGACTTGGGCGCAGCCAACTAAATGTCTGGGGCACGGGCGGTTGGTATCGCGATCAGTTGGTACCGGCTGATGAGCGCAATGAGACGGCGCTGGGGGTGCTCTTAACCCGTGCTTTAACAGCGCGCCTGGATACTTCCCTGCTGGGCGAGCGGCGCTGGTTCGCCTATCGTCATCGGGTGTTGCCCTGGGTGGGGCGTCCGAGTGGCCTGTCGCCGAAAAAAGGATCAGCTGGCATGCCCGGACCTCATGGCCCGGGGGCAGGAGGTCCGGGCAATCAAGGCGACTCCTTCAGCGCCCGGCGGCGTGCGGATCGACTGGATGCACTGGCACTCGACACCACCTGGCTGGTCAGTGCCCGCCTGAGTTTGACTGTGGGGCTGGATCAGGGCTGGCGCCACAGCTCGATTCCGCTCGATGCCTATCATCAAACGGGTGCGCGGCTGATCCTGAGCTTTGACCCGTCCGATCGCTTCAGCCTGAGTGCCGAGGTGGGCAGCGCCCGCCTGGATTATCAACACGCGCCCCGCCAGCTGGAACGCCTGGACCGGCCACGCTGGCTGGGGCTTGAGCTGTGGCACTGGCGCGATCCGGGCGCTTGGTTTTGTGGCTTGGAGTGGCTTGACAGCCGCTCGACCCTGGATGCGGAAGCCTTTACCCAGTGGGTCGGGCATTGTGGCTATCAACACGATTTTTAACCGTCGGCAGTGGCCGAGAGGTCTGTTGGGGTGGGGGCTACTTGGACTGGCTTTGTCCGGGACCCTCATGGCTGACTCGGAACCGCGCCTGGGCACGCTGATCGACATTGAGCCAGAGGTGCTGGTGGTGGCCTTCGAAGATGCTCCCGGACAAGCACCCGAGCGAATCCCCCAGACCGAGCGCACCCGAACCATCGCCTGGCAGCCCGGCATGGCGGTGCGGGTGTGGCCGGCGAGTATAGATACAAACAGGGTACGAATCAGTCCGCTGGGCACCGGTGGTCGCAGTCTTGACCTGACTGGCGTACGCCGCCGCCTGAGTCGCGGGCGCCGGAATGGGTTTGGAGGTTCTGGATCCGGCGGTGGCGGACTCGGGGGTGGGCATGGACGCCGATGATGACCTCACGCGCGTGGCATCGCCACAGCACACAGGGTGGCACCGTGCGCCCGCGTTGCCTTCGCCCTGGTTGGGGAATCTGCTGGTGTTCGGCTTGCTGATGCTCCTGACGCTGGTGGCTTTCTTTTTGCAGACGCGTTCCGCCGAACAACGGTTCATCGCCGAAGCCGCAGAGCACAGCCGCTTGCTCGCCGATGCGGTGCGCCTCCATGCTCGGGGTGCCGTGCTGGCCGGTGAGGCAACTGATACCATTTTGACCGCCTTTCTCGGCAATAGCGCGCGCTTTGTGCGCTATCTGGACGACATCGAAGCCTTCACGGCCGATGAGCTGACCGCCTTTGCCGCCGAAGCCGGGCTGGCGCTGATCGGCATTCAACGCGGGCCAGCAGCGGCGCCTGCTTGGGTGTTGGGATCGCCCGACGGAGCTGAGCGGAATCTGCTGCGCTGCGCACCATTGGAGCAGCTGCGTCCCTGGTCTGGAGACGCCGGGTTTTCATTCAGTGTTGATCGTGGTCAGCGTCCTGGCTGTATTCTGGTAGCGATGAAAAGCGCGGCGGTTGAAGCGTTACGCGAGGCGATCAGCGTGCCGCAGGCGCTCCAGACCATTGGCCAGCTCCCCGGAGTGCTTGGCGCACAGCTGGAGGGCGAGCCGCGTGCGGGGCTCTTGTCCGCGCCGGCGACCGACGCGCCACCGCACCTGCGCTTGTATGAAGCACATACAGGCATCACCCAGGCCGAGGCTCGTGCGCCCATTGCCGGAGCCGAACTGGTGCTGCAGCTCGACGCCAAACCCCTGATGCAGAGGCGACGGGAACTGTGGCTCGCCTTTGGTGGTTTCCTGCTTGCCTTGCTAGCCACCGGTGCGCTGGGAACCTGGCTGTTGGTGCGAGTGCAACGTGCCCATGAGCAAGCGCTACGTGACTATGAACGGCGTTTGTCAGCGCAGCGCGAGGAGGCCAGTCTGGGGCGCGCCGCAGCCACCATTGCGCATGAAATTCGCAATCCGCTCAACGCCATTGGTCTGGGGCTGCAACGCCTGAAGCTGGAAGCGACTAGTCTGGACCCCAGTCAGCAGGCCTTGATCGAGCGAGTGACTCAGGCGCTCCAGCGCACCAATGGCACAGTCGCGCGCCTGCTCGATTATGCGCGCCCCGGGCAGCGCGAGCGCCAGTCGGTAGATCTGACCCGACTGCTCACTGACGCGCTGGCCGGGCAGCGCGTGTTGCTTGATGCGCGCGCGCCGCACCTCCAGGTTGAGCTGCCAGAGCAGGCCTGGGTGCCGGGCGATGCCGCGCAGCTGCGCCGCGCGCTCGATAATCTGCTCGGCAATGCGTGTGAGGCGCTGCCCGAGGGCGGGCAATTGGAGATCGCGCTGGTGCGCGTCGAGCGGGCAAGTGCCTCGGGTGGCAGTCACGAGTGGCAGCTGAGTCTGACCAATGATGGACTAATACCCATGGAGCAGCCGCTGGCCGAACTGCTTGAACCCTGGGTCACCCACAAAACTGAGGGCACCGGCCTGGGACTGGCCATCGTGCGGCGTATTGTTCAGGCCCACCATGGGCGTCTTGCGCTCAACAGCCCGGCACCTGGACGCTTGCGGGTACGCCTGTGGCTGCCGGTAGTATAAGAATGATGAACATTTTACTCGTTGATGATGAACCCATGCAGCGCGAGCTGCTAGCCGGCTTTCTGCTCAATCAGGGCTATGCCGTGCTGGAGGCGGACAACGGCGAACAGGCGCTGCGGGTCTTTGCGCAGCAAGCCATCGCCCTGGTGCTGCTCGATCAGCGTATGCCGGGGCTGCCGGGAGAAGAGGTGCTGGCGCGCATGAAGGCGCTCAACCCCGGCGTGCGCGCCATCATGATCACCGCCTATGGCTCGGTAGAGACGGCGGTGACAGTGCTCAAGCTCGGCGCCGATGATTTTCTCGAAAAGCCGATTGATCTCGGTCAGTTGATGGAGAAGATCCAGCAGATCGAGCAACGCCTGTCGGTGGCTGAAGATGTGCAGGCATTGGTTCAACCAGAGGCAGTGGACGAATCCCTGCCGCTGCCAGTGCCTCTGGTGGCCGAGAGCCTGGCGATGCGCGAGGCGCTGTCGCTGGCGCGACGCATGGCCGTCAGTGACTTCAACGTGCTGATCTGCGGTGAGACTGGCACCGGCAAGGAAGTATTCGCCCGGTTGATGCATGCCCTGAGTCCGCGTGCTGGGGCGCCTTTCGTGGAACTCAACTGCGCGGCCATTCCCGAGACCCTGTTTGAAAGCGAGCTGTTTGGGCATGAAAAGGGTGCCTTCACCGGCGCGACCAAGGCGCATTGCGGGCGCTTCGAGCAGGCCGTCGGTGGGGTGTTATTTCTCGATGAGGTCGGCGAGCTGGCGCTGCCACTGCAAGCCAAGCTGCTGCGCGCCCTGCAGGAGAAGCGCATCCGCCGGGTGGGCGGCGAGCGCGAGATCAGCGTGGATGCGCGGGTACTGGCCGCCACCAATCGCGATCTGCGCGCCGAAGTCACCGCCGGGCGCTTTCGCGAGGATCTCTATTTTCGCCTCAAGGTGCTGGAGCTCGAACTGCCGCCGCTGCGCCAGCGTCGCGAGGACATCCCGGCGCTGATCGAGCAGATCATCGCCCGCCACCCCGGCGCCACCGCGCGCCTGGCGCCGGAGACCTTGGATCGGCTAATCAAATACGATTATCCTGGCAATGTGCGCGAGCTGGAGCACTTGTTGCAGCGTCTGTTGACCCTGGCGCGCGGCCCACTACTGCGCCCAAGCGAGCTGCCCGCCGAGGTGCGCACGCCAAGCGTCACCACCGGTCCCTTGCAGGAACGCCTCGCCGCCTTCGAGCGTGATCTGCTGCACACCGCCTTGGAACAAGCGGATTGGGTGCAAACCCGCGCCGCTGAGGCATTGGGCATCAGCGAGCGGGTGTTGCGCTACAAGATGGGTAAGTTTGCTCTGAGGCGCGAGTGATCCTTCAGCGCTGACCGCGACCCTGTCCGCCTTGGCCTGAGCCGCCCCGTTCCATTCCATCCGCCAGAATGGCATCGAGGCGCTCCTGGGTAAGCTGCTGGGCACTGTAGGGCGCGCCGGTCAGGGATTCCAGGGTTCTGACAAAGGCGCGCAAATGATTGCGCGAGCCACGTTGAAGGTTGTTAAACAACTGCGTCAGATCCTGATTGTCGGTCTCGGCCAGCGCATTATCCAGATCGGCAATATCCACTTCCTCGACCAGCGCAGCCACTCGGAAGGCTTCGGTGGCACTGGCTTGCCCGGCGGCCAGCAGCGTATCGTACAGCCCTTGCAGCTTAGGGTTAGTAAAGACGCCGGCTTGATCCGTCAGGATGGGATCTTCGATGGCGTACTTCTCCAGCAAGGTTTTCACCGCCTCCATGTGCTGCTGCTCGGAGGCGGCAATGTTGGTAAATTGCGGCCAGCCAGACTGCTCGGCAAAGACCAGATACAGATCGCGTGCAAGCTTCTCTTCCTCGCGCATGAACACTACATGTTCGATTTCGATGGCATCGACCGCTTCATAGGGCATGGCGGCCGGACAGGTCGTGGGATCGAAGCTTCCCACCCCCGGGCCGGAACCGGCAGCCAATCCAGCCCTAAGGCCGGAGCCTTGCCCAGCCCACAGTGAACCAGTCATCAGCGTGGTGGAGAGCATGGAGGCGATTAACAAGGGACGAGTCAACATGGCGAATTCCTTTATGGCTTTTCTGTGCAAAAAAACGGATGGCACATTAGCTTTTAGCACAGAGCATGCCAACGATAACAATCGCTGCGATCGCGCGGATCTATACCCTTCCAAAACGGATCCCCCGGCTTGCTCATCGACAAAACCTGCGGATGCTCGACAATTTTGTCGAATCAGTCGCACAGATGCTTCGACACCACCACCGGCTGCCCAGCGGCACACGCCAGCAGTCGGCGGGCGATGATCGAATCCGCTATGCTTGTCAATGACCATGCGCATTCTCATTGTCGAAGACGATCCCCTGCTCGGTGCAGGACTCAAGACCGGGCTTGCCCAGGATGGCTATGCCGCCGATTGGGTGCAGACCGCCGATCAGGCGGAGCATGCCCTGCGCCTGGAGCCTTTCGATGTCGCCGTGCTTGACCTAGGGCTTCCCGGTCGCGACGGTCTTACGCTGCTACGCGGTCTGCGCGCCGCCGGCCTGACGCTCCCGGTGCTCATTCTGACCGCGCGCGATACAGTGACTGACAAAGTGGCCGGATTGGATGCGGGCGCCGACGACTATCTGACCAAGCCATTCGATCTGAACGAACTGACCGCCCGCATCCGGGCCTTAACCCGCCGGGGCAACGGCCATGCGACGGCGGTGTTGCGCGCGGGCGCCTTGGCGCTGGATACTCAAAACCGCTGCTTGAGCCTGGACGGTGAAACCTTGCCGCTGTCGCCGAAGGAATATGCGCTGGTCGAAACCCTGATCGCGCGGGCTGACCAAGTGGTTCCACGGGCGCGGCTGCTGGCCAGCGGCCATGGCTGGGACGACCCGCTTGAGAGCAATGCCCTTGAGGTGCACATCCACCATCTGCGCGCCAAGCTCGGCAAAGCGCGCATTCTGACCGTGCGCGGCCTCGGCTACCGCCTGGTCTCGAACCCCTCCGCATGAACTCCATCCGGCACCGACTCTTGCTGTCGCTGCTCGTCGTCTGGGCGACGACCTGGATCGCGGTCGCGGTAATCTCCGTCAATCGCTCCAATCACGAAGTCGGCGAGCTGATGGACGCCCAACTGGCCCAGACCGCGCATGTGCTGCGACAGATTACGCGGGCCGGCAACCTGCCCGATGTTGTCAGTGCCTCCCAGGCGCTTTCGCCGATCGGCCACGCTTATGAGTCGATGATCAGTTTTCAGCTCTGGCGTGGGGCGACGCTCATCAGCAACTTTGGCGCGGCGCCCGACGAGCCGCTGGGCCATGCGCCGGGCTTTTCCAATCACAACATCGCCGATACGCGGTGGCGTGTGTTCGGACTGCCAACAGGTGAGGCGGACGAAATGCTCTACGTCGGCCAGAGTTACGCCATTCGCCAGGAGCTGATTGAGTATCTGACGCTCCACGCACTAAGCCCGATTCTGTGGTCGCTGCCGCTGTCCGTGCTGCTGATCTGGCTGGCGGTGACCGAGGGGCTGCGCCCGTTGCGGCGCCTGCGCAGCCAAATCACCCACCGCTCGGCCGAGCAGCTCGACCCGATTGAAATGCGCAGCATCCCGGTCGAGATTCGCCCGCTGACGGTCGCGCTGAACGGACTCATGACACGGCTGGATCGGGCCCTGAGCGCCGAGCGCCATTTCGCCGCCGATGCTTCGCACGAACTGCGCACCCCCTTCGCCGCCATTCGCACGCATGCGCAGATTGCCCAGCGTAGCCAAGACCCGCAAGAGCGCAACCAGGCCTTAGCGCAGCTCATCTGCGGCATCGACCGGGCGAGCCATTTGATCTCGCAGCTGCTGATTTTTTCGCGCCTGCACCAGCGGGTGAGCGATGGCGAGGCGACCAATTGCTCGCTGGTCACGGTGGCCGCTCAGGTCGTGGAGGACAAGTCACCCGTTGCGCAAGCCAGGAAGATTGCTCTGACGCTGACCACACCACCGGGCGAAGACGCGCTTGCCGACATTCCGCCCTCCCCGCTCGCGATTCTAATCGGCAATCTACTCGATAACGCCATCAAATACACGCCAATGGGCGGGCAGGTGCGGGTGATGGTCATGGCAAGACGCGAGCATCTGCTGCTTCATGTGCAGGACTCAGGGCCTGGCATCCCGGCCGCAAACCGCGCACGAGTTTTTGATCGCTTTTATCGACCGGTCGGCCAGAGCGAACCCGGAGCCGGGCTGGGCCTGTCGATTGTGCAGCGGATCTGTGATCTCTACGCGGCTGACATTGAACTGCTTGATGCCGACACGGGTGTCAACAGTGTTGCCAACAGTGATGCCGAGACTGTTACCAACAGTGACGCCGGCAGTGGGGCCAGCGGCGGTGCCGACCGTGGCGCAGGCCTGCTGGTCGAGGTCCGCTTGCGCCGCTTGGTCTAAGCCGCCCTCGCTCGCCAATGGAAGCGTGAATTCTGTCACCTTTTTCGACTCCGCGCCTCGTTTCTCCGCAATAACATCGCTGGTCTTAAGGTTTTCTTAAGGTGCTACGGGTTAGCTTGTCAGGGTGGAGAAAAATTCTTAAATTTCAGAGGAAAGCGTGATGAAATTTATTTTCTTTTTGTTTGTTTGGACTGTGCTGTCAATGTCAGCGCTACCCACGATCGCGGATGAAACCATTTATCTCGATAGTGGTTCTGGAACAGTGACTATTGCCGGTAACACGAGGGATGGTTTAACGCGATATACCGATTTCGGTGGGGAAGATGTCTATACCATTCCAACAGACTTAGCCAGTGATGTGGAATTAATCGATAATCAAACCAGCACCATCATACTACCAGCGGGTTTATCGATCCAAAATGCACGCTTCGCTACCGAGGGTGTGAATTGGAGCGTGAATGGACATAAAGTGACTTTACTGGGCCAACCCTCTACATTCGATTATGTCTTCGCGGGTGATGCTGGCGACTCTAACCGAGGCATCCGCCACACTTTCGCCGAGACAGCGGCGCTGTTCGGCGCCACGATCCCCGCTGCGGGAGCATTGCCGGTTGAAGGGACTGTTCCAGTTACGATCTCCGACACACCCGTCACCGGCTGCACATCAGCCATTCCGGAGCACTGCAACATCACCGCCTACACTGGCCCCGAAGTCTGTGTGGCCTGCCATGAGGGCGAGGCGCGCGATATGCACGGCTCGGTGCACTATCAGCAAGGTGGTGCCTACGACTACACCACCAACATTCCCGGCTATTTTGCCGCTGCTGGCGAACGCCCAGCGAAGGCTGCCGGCGATCTGGTCGCGACCGGCATCAACACCTACTGCGGCACCCATGAGAATTCCCCGCGCTTTACCTGCGCCGGCTGCCATGTTGGCAACGGCCGTTTCCCAATGGCGCAGTCCCAGTTCGAGCTGCTCGACCCTGCCTCCGCCGAGGCCCATGCGCAGTTGGCCAACATCGACTGCCTCACTTGCCATCAAGAGGTCTACAAACGCTTCCCGGACTGGACGGCGAGCGGTCTGGGCTTCAGCAATTTTTCGCTGCTGAACATGACCGAGGATCTGGATGGGCAGCTGGTCCGATCCGATGGTGACTCGATTTTGCGCAGCAGCTTCTCTGGCATTCCCAAGGTCGATCCGGTCACGGCTGACTTCCAATTTCTGCCAGCCGGCAGCGACACCCTTCCCGCCGGGGTGCCCATGACACCCATGCCGATCACCAGCCTGCAAGCGGCCCAGAACGTCCATGCCACCACGCGCAAATCCTGCCTCAGTTGTCATGCCGGCGCCGGCGGTGGTGACGGCACCAAGCGCGGCGACATGGCCAAGGAGAACGCGAACCCCAGCGTCACACTCGACATGCACATGAGCCCGCAGGGTGCGGATCTGACTTGCTCGGATTGCCATAGCACCGTTGGCAACAATGGCGAAGGACACCGGATGCGCGGTCGCGGTCTCGATCTCAGGCCCAATGACGTGGCCGAACGCTTCACCTGCGAGACCGGCGGCTGTCATGACAATCGCCCGCATGATGACTTCAGCAACACCGATGGCGCCAGCCGTGACAAACACGCCATGAAGGTCGCCTGTCAGACCTGCCACATCCCGGCCTATGCCAAGGCCAATGTCGGCACCGAGGTCGCACGCGACTGGCAGGACCCACACCCCTCCGCCGCCGCCTGCAATGGGCGCGGCGGCTGGCTGCCGCGTGAAGACAAGGGCGGACTTGGTGCTGCGTCGCTGATCCCGACCTATGCCTGGTTCGATGGCAGCAGCGAAGTGCTCTACCTGGAAGAGTCCCTGGACGGCGTCCCGACGGTTCCGCTGGATGCCACCGTCGCGGCGAGCTTCGCGGGTAACTTCAACGCTGGCGATCCCGCCTACGTCCTTGGCCAGCCCAATGGCGATGTGTCCAGCACGACAGCCAAGCTCTATCCGATGAAACCGCATTGGAGCAAGCTGGCCCGCAATGAAATCGACAACAAGCTAGTCGGTCACTCCACCTTCGAGTTCTTCCGCTCTGGCAGCTTCTGTCGGGCGGTGGCGGTGGGGCTGGGTCTGGATGAGCCCAATGCCTTGGTCAGCAGCGTCTGCACCGGCACGCCGGGCGATCTAGAAATGCCACCGAACACCTCAATCGTGCCGGTGTTCACCTACCAGACCATCAACCACGGCGTTGAACCCGAGGACAACGCTTTAGGCGGTGATGCGCGCGGCTGCGGCTCCTGTCACGCCGGACTCAGCGGCGGCCCGCGTCAACTCGATTTAGCCAGTCTCGGCTACGGGCTCAGAACCCTGCCCAGTGCGGTCATTGGAACGCGCGTCACCCAACTGAACGGCAACCTGGACGCCATCTGCACCCAATGCCACGACAACGAGCGCGAAGATCGCGATTTCAGCGGCGTGCATGAGCGCCATGTGCGTAAAGAAGGCAAGGACTGCGCCGCCTGCCACAACTTCTCCCGACCTGAGCGTAACCTGGCGCTGAGTCGGAGGGAGCAGGACGACTAGCAACAAGCGACTCAAACCCTGGGTGGTCAGCGCTCATGCTGGCCGCCAGGGAACAGATGCGGTTAACTCTTCGACCGATGCGCTTGTTTGCTCCACGCTGGCAGCTTGGTTTTGTTTACGGCTGCCTGTCCCGACGGACTCATGAGCCGAGCCGACGGCTTAACGACTCGAAACACAGCTGAGTCTCTAAGGTAAGCGCCTTCCAGGTAAGCGCGGATAGCGAGTTAAGCAACCTTTTCCGTTATCTTGTATTGCCCAACGTTACGGCATCAAGCGTAACAGCTCGGCACACTATCTTCTTAATCCCAGATTTTTTCTCCACGTTACTGTGGTTTTAGCCTACGGTTCGCCTTGATTTTTTATTACACATCCTACATACATGCGTCTGGAGGATGCGATTCTTCCGTCTTTGGTGCAACTTGGCGTGTGGTTGTATTAATAATTATGTTTATAAAATCAGCGCTTAAGCGGAAGACTTGGTGTAAATTCCGTGCTGGCCATTCCAATAAAATGGTGTTCTCGTTGCCAGAGTGCATTTTTTGACTTAATCTCTAGGGTTGTTTTCTTGTTTAAAAAGGAACTCTGACGATGTCAGTGTATTATTATCTCGAAATGGCTTCGACTGGGGGCTGTGATGCCAGAAAGCCCCCTGTTTCACTGCAAGCGGTTGCGATTCGCAATCGCTGCGCCAGAGCCAGGCGAGTCTGAATCGACATCGGCGAAAGGCATTGAGCACAACATCGGCCACCCCATCAGACCGCCGGCGACCAGCAGAAATCGGATGAGTGAATCCGACTTAGAAGGCAGCTACCGCAGCCCGCGTGTAGCCCGGCCCGACCTTCCCTTAAAGGCACTGGAATTCGCACTGGTGCAGTGTTTCGCGGTCAAGCCGATTAAAAGCCCCTTGCCGATGTAGAGAGTGGGGATCCTGAACGATTGCAATGCGACACCTGATGCAACGCGACACCTGACCCCCTCATGCTGAGATCAACAATTTCGCATTCCACTCTTTCAAACCTCAAACCAATTTATTGGAGAAAACGGTGGACGAACAAGCAGAAATCCGCGTCATGCTGGTGGATGATGACGAATATTCGACGGCGCCTGTCAATCTGTTACTCCAACAAACTTACAAGACGCTATGTGTTGACTCTGGTGAGGCCGCCTTGGCGCAATTCGACGCCTTTCGACCCGATGTGGTGTTGCTCGATATTGATATGCCGGGCTTGAACGGTTACGAAACTTGTCGTCGTCTGCGAACTCGGGAGGATGTCACCGCAGATCAGCAGCCAGCAGTGATTTTTATTTCCTCGCATGACACCCTGGAAGAGCGTCTGCAAGCCTACGATTCGGGCGGTGACGATTTTATTAACAAACCTGCCGTGCCGGATGAAGTGCTGCGCAAGGTGCAAACCGTTGTCAAGATGTTGAGCCAACAAAAACGCTTGCATGCGGAAAAACAATCCACCTATAAGGCGCTGATAGATGTGCTCACCGATCTTGGCGAGCATGGTTTGGTAATTCATGCCTTGCGCAGTAGCTTGGCTTGTCAAAGCATGCCAGAGCTTGCCGCGCTAATCATTGATGTTTTAGGCAATTACGGTTTAACAGCACATGTGCAGTTGCGACCGCCCGGTGAATGTTTAACCTTTGTCAATGAAGGCTGTGTTACACCACTGGAAGAATCGGTGTTTGATCATGTAAAAAATTTCGAGCGTATTTTCCAGTTTCGCCGTCAGTTGATTGTCAATTTTCCCCACGTTTCCATTTTGGTGCGCAACATGCCGGTTGCAGACAGTGATCGTTGCGGGCGCTTGCGCGATTATTTGGCAATGATCGGCGAAGGGTGTGAACAAGGCGCGCAAGCATTGATTCATACAGCACAAATCAAGGAACGTACGCACAAACTTGAGGCAACAGCGATCGCCGTCGAACGGGCGATTCATGCCTTGCGCGAGCAATACCAGCAACAACAGCAGCAAACCCTGTCAATTACGCAAAGCTTGAACCAGCGTCTGGTGCAACAAGTTTTTTTGTTGGGATTGTCGGAGCAACAAGAACAACAAATTGAAGAGTTGTTCGATTCTGAAATCGACAAAATGCTGGAGTTATTTAATCATGGGCTTGATTTTGACTCCCAGTTAAACGATCTAGTGATGTTGCTCAAACACAATGATTAAAAAAAGCAGGAATAAGGTGTTAACGCTGTCAACCGAACCTTTGTCGGCCGGTCAGAGTGTGCAGCGGGCTCCGCTGCTCAATAATTAACATGCCAGATATCGAGCACGCCGACTTAGAGGTACAGCAAGAGCGTGACCTGTTGCTGTTAGTGCTGGCCACCATGCATGACGAAGTCTGGATGATCGATTTGCAAGGACAAGTTACCTTTTTAAATCCAGCGGCTCAGCGGGCATTTGGTCTGAAAGCAGAGCTGCCGATAAAGATCGAGACTGTAGTTGGCGCAGTCGAGATATTCAATCCAGACGGCACGCCCCGCCCGCTTGATCAGGCGCCTCCGCTGCGCCTGCTGCGGGGAGAAATGATCGACTACGCTGAGGAAATTGTGCGCTTACCCGCCACCGGTACGCTGCACTACCGTCAGATTCGACTCTCGCGGGTTCTGGATCAAACAGGCAAGACTATGGGTGTGGTGTCGGTGGTGCGAGATCTCACCCGATTTAAGCAATACGACATCGATAGCTTGGGTCTGTTGCACCGCATTGAGGGAGTGATCACCGATTTGATTCCGCAAACGGCGGCGGAAAACCAAGCCACTCGTACGACGTCTCTGACTGCACGGCAACGTGAAGTCCTCGAATTGCTCGCCGACGGGCTCACATCGATCGAGATCGCAAACCGTTTATTTATCTCCCCAGAAACGGTTAGAAGTCATCGCCATAACCTGATGCGCAAGCTTGGATTACGCAACAAAGCCGAACTTATCCGTTATGCAATCGAACACGATATAGAGACAAAAAAAGGGCGGGGGTAGAGTACATTTCACCCTAAGGGGTGAGCGCATTCACCTATTTACGGGATTGTTGGCCTATACGGCGGTTTGTATTCTATTGATATGCGTGGTTAAAGGACGCGAGGAACAAGCGCTATGGATTGTCTCCGTTATCACCCCGAACTCCATTCAGCACTCTTCGGGACGCTGTGGCTTACCCCGTCTGCCGTTGCTGTTGCCGCAGACACGCCAGCCCAGCTCTGCATTACTGTTTGTCCATGGTCTGTTGCCATAGTCAGCGCCATACTGCTGGCAGTCACTCTCGGATCGCTCTGGACGATTCTCCTGCACCGCCAGCTTACCGCCCGTACTCAGGAGCATGAGCGCGCCAACGCGGCATTGCGCGAGAGCGAAGGCCGCTTGCGCATTCTGCTGCAAGCCATCCCTGATCCCATCTGGCTGAAGGATGTCGATGGTCGTTTTATGCTCTGTAATCGGCGCATGGAGGAGGTTTACGGGGCGCCAGCGTCCGAGATCATCGGCAAGACTGATTACGCTTTTGTTAAGCACCAGGTGGCGGACAGTTATCGTGCACATGACCAAGCGGTCATCACCAGCGGGCAGGCCAGCACAAGCGAGGAGTCGATCGTTTTCGCGAGCAATCGCCATCGGGCGCTCTTTCAGACCATTAAAACGCCCGTGTATAACGCACAGGGGCAGATGATCGGTGTGCTCGGCATTGCGCGCGACATTACCGAGCTGAAGCGAGCCGAGCAGAAGCTTCAACAACACCACAATCATTTGCAGGAACTGGTCGAGGCACGCACCCGTGCACTAACCGATAAACGTCAGCGTCTGGCCAACATTCTCGAAGGCACCCGTGCGGGCACCTGGGAATGGAATATTCAGACCGGACAACTTCGCCTCAACGAACGCTGGGCAGAAATTATCGGCTACCGCCTGGAGGAACTCGCGCCGGTGAATTTCAACACCTGGCTGCGCTTTGTGCACCCTGGAGACTGGCAACGCACTCAAACACTGTTGGAGCGCCACCTAGAACGCAAGCTCGACTACTACGAGAGCGAGGTGCGGATGCGCCACCGTAATGGTCACTGGGTTTGGGTGCTGGTGCGTGGCAAGCTGGTCTGCAGCGACGCCAAGGATCAACCCCTGTGGATGGCCGGCACCCACATCGACATCACGATGTTGAAAGAGGTGGAGCAGGCGCTGATTCAGGCCAAGGAACAGGCGGAGCAGGCAGTACTCGATAAAAGTCGCTTTCTCGCCAATATGAGCCACGAGATTCGCACCCCGATGAACGCGATCATGGGGCTGGCCTATCTGCTGGAGCGCCAACATCTTTCCAAGGAGGCGCAGGAGCTGGCACGTAAGATCCATCGCTCTGGCCAGAGTCTGCTCGCAATTATCAACGATATCCTGGATCTGTCCAAGATCGAGTCGGGCAAAATCGACCTTGAGCAAATTCCCTTCCAAATCACGACGGTGCTGGACAATCTGGCGACCATCATGTCAGCCACCGCTGAACGCAAGGCGCTGGAACTGGTGATTGTCCCACCGCCGTGCAGCGATTGGCCGCTGCTGGGGGATCCACTGCGGCTGGGCCAGATTTTGATCAACCTAACCAGCAATGCGATCAAGTTTACCGAATCCGGTCTGGTTGAAGTGCGTATTGAGCCGCGAGAAACCAACGCCACTCAGGTTTGGTTGCGGTTTGCGATCAAGGACACGGGCATTGGCATTGCCGAGGCAACCAAGGCGCGCCTGTTTGAGCCTTTTGTCCAGGCGGATGCGTCGACCACGCGCCACTTTGGTGGTTCCGGGTTGGGGTTGGCGATCTCACGACGACTGATTGAGCTGATGGGCGGGAGCATCGACCTAATCAGTCATGTTGGCGAGGGCAGCACCTTCTGGTTCGATCTGCCGTTCGAACGGCTGACAAAGGATGCGCTGACGGTGCGTCCACCAGTGCCAATTCACGTGCTGGTGGTCGAGGATGAGCCAAGCATGCGCGATGGACTCTTGGCGACCGTCGCCGCTCTGGGCTGGTCAGGACGCGCAACAGACTCGGGCACGACAATGCTACAGCAACTGTTAAACGATGAGACCTTGCAAGGATCGGGAGCTGTGGTGCTGCTCAACTGGCACGAATCGGGCGCTGATGCACAAGCCACCGCGCAGGCCATTCACGCCGCACTGCCCGCTACGCGCTGGCCGCTGCTCATGGTGCTGGCTGCCGAGCCGGTCGATCGGATTCAAGCGCGTTTAGACGCGAGCCGGATTGATGCGGTGGTGAGCAAACCCGTGACCCTATCTCCGCTTTACGACGCAGTGATGCGGGCGCGCAGCCGTCGCCTTGGCAAGCCCATCGTCGCAGAACCGACGGCACGGCAAACACGGCGCTTGATAGGCTTGCGCCTTTTGGTGGTCGATGACAGTGATATCAATCGCGAGGTCGCGCACCGCATCCTGGCCAACGAGGGGGCGCGAGTGAGCCTGGCGAACGATGGTCAGCAAGCGCTTGACTGGCTATTAACCCATCCGCAAGCGATTGATCTGGTGCTGATGGATGTGCAGATGCCGGTCATGGATGGGCATGAGGCCACCCGCCGGATACGCGCCAATGTCCATCTTGCGCATCTGCCGGTGATTGCGCTCACCGCCGGTGCCATGCGCGCTCAAGAGGTTGCTGCCGAGCAGGCAGGGATGAGCGCCTACCTGTCCAAGCCGTTCGATGTCGAAGAGGCCATCACGATGATTTTGCATCTGACACACCGGCGAACCCAACATGCGATGGCCAACCCAGCGCCAGCGTCAGCCCCCGCTCCCACCCCCGCCGCCCAGAACGTTGAGAATTTTCCCGGACTTGCGCTTGATCGAGCGCTGGGGGTTTGGAAAGATGCCGAGGTCTACCGCCGCTATCTGCGCAAGTTCAGACAGGAATACCGTGATGCCGTGACGCGGATTCGCGCCGTCCCTCCCCAGCAAGCCTCGCGAGTCGCACACAAGCTCAAGGGCGCAGCCGGCAATCTCGGCCTTGATCAGGTCGCCCTCTGTGCCGCCAGGCTCGAACAGGTCTGCACGATTCCTGAGGCAACCGAGCAATTGGCCGCCGCGATAACGGACTTGCAGGCAGCACTCGCTACCGCGCTGGCCTCAATTGACGATTACGCCGCCAAGCCGCGTGCTGAGGCATCGGAAGCAATCACGCCTACGCAGGACCGCCCCGATCTGGCCCCCTTGATTCGCACCGCCTACAGTGCTTTTCGTAATTTTGACCCAATGGGCGCCGAAGAGCCGATCAAAGCGCTTGCCCTCCATCTGCCAGCTCAACAACTCGTAGCCATCCAGGAGGCCATCGAAAATCTTGATGCCGCTGCCGGCGACGCGGCGGTGAGGACGCTGGCAAAGCAGCTTGATATTGACCCGGAGGAGGTGGCGGCATGAACCACACATCATCCATTCTGGTTGTCGATGACGAACCCCACAACCTTGCCGCCATGCGGCAGATTTTGAGCGGTCAGTATCGGCTGCTGTTTGCGCGCAGCGGCCACGAGGCACTGGCGGCAACCGAGCGCTGCCATCCTGCACTGATTCTGCTTGATATCCAGATGCCCGATCTCGATGGCTATAGCGTATGCCGGCAGCTGATGCGCGACCCGGCAACCGAATCAATCCCGGTGATTTTTGTCACTGGCATGTCCGATGCTGGCAACGAAGAAGAAGGCTTTGCAGCAGGGGCGGTGGATTACATCGTCAAGCCGCTTTCACCCCCGATCGTGCAGGCACGCGTCAAGACCCACCTGTCACTGGTGAAATCTTCGCTGTTGAAACAGAGCTATTGCGATGCACTCTCCATGCTCGGCATCGCCAGCCACTACAATGACACCGACACCGGTGTGCATATTTGGCGCATGGCGCACTACGCCAAGGCGCTGGCGGCGGCCTGTGACTGGGCGCCGGCAGACTGCGAGCATCTGGAACTGGCCGCACCCATGCATGACATGGGCAAGATCGGCATTCCCGGCACAATTCTGCGCAAACCGGCCAAGCTTGATGCGGCAGAGTGGGCGATCATGCAGTCGCATACCCGCATCGGCCATGAAATTCTTACCCAAAGCCAGGCGCTAGTGTTTCGTCTCGCCGCCGAAATCGCCCTGCGTCACCACGAACGTTGGGATGGCAGCGGCTATCCCGATGGTCTGGCCGGCACGGCGATTCCCCCATCCGCGCGCATTGTGGCGCTGGCCGATGTGTTCGATGCGCTGACCATGCGCCGTCCTTATAAAGACGCTTGGCCAGTCGAGAAGGCGCTGGAGGCACTCTATGATGGCAGTGGCTCGCATTTCGAGCCGCGTCTGGTTAAGCAATTCGAGAGCATTTTGCCACAGATTCTTGAGATCAAGGCCGACTGGGATGCCAAGGAACAGCAGGAAAACCCCACGACATGAAGCGACGGAGTGGCAGTCATGCGCCCTTTTTTAGTTGTTGATGATGACGATATCGCCCTTGGATTGATTGAAACGCTGTTAAATCGCGAAGGCTGGAGTGCCGAAACCGCCAGCGATGGACTGGAAGCCTGGGAGCAGCTTGATGCCGAGCCGCAACGCTATGAGCTGGTGATTCTGGATCGCATCATGCCGCGCATGGATGGCATTGAGGTGTTGCGCCGCATCAACGCCGATCATCGTTTTGATGATCTGCCGGTGATTATGCAGACCAGTGCGGTCAGCCCGAGCGAGGTTGAGCAGGGCTTGGTCGCGGGTGCCTGGCACTATCTGGCCAAACCCTACGAAGAAGCCTCGCTGCATCACCTGATCCGCATTGCCCTGCAAGATCGTCAAACCCGGCTGGAATTGCGGCGCATGCGCGTGGAACGCGAATCGGTATGGGGAATGCTGCGCGAAGCGCGCTTTGAGTTTCGCCGCTTCGACGAGGCCGAACGGCTCGCCGCATTGCTGGCCATTCCCGCCCAGAAACCCGGGAAAGTCTCTTTGGGACTGTTGGAATTGATGCTCAATGCCGTTGAGCATGGCAATCTGGAGCTGGGCTATACCGGCAAAACAGCGGCACTCGCCAGCGAGGACTGGCACAAAGAGCTGGAACGGCGTCTGAGTGATCCGCTCTACTGTGACCGCGTCGCCGAAGTGCGAGTACGCATTGAGGGCGAGCAGCTGATTTATCGGATCAAGGATCAGGGCGCCGGTTTTGATTGGGCACGCTATTTGGATATCGACCCCAAACGGATGTTTGACAGCCATGGGCGCGGCATCGCCATGACGCGTCAGTTGGCATTTGAGCGCCTGGAGTATTTGGGCGCTGGCAACGAGGTCGAGGCGATCACGTCATCAGCCTGCATGAACGGCAATCTGGATGCGATCGACTCAGGCCCTGGATAGTCAGTTCTCGTGCTGGCCCCCGGAATCCTGGAATACCGGCGTGTTTTTTGCCTAAATTATTGCGACACTCCAGATTGCGCAGGCGGTCGCGCGCAACTGGCGGCTGTTATGATAGGCGCTTTGCGGCGTCTCATCCCCGCGCTCAACCCTAACACCCACAGCCATTGCCACCCCGAAGCTCGATCCACATGAATGTTCTACCCTTTACCCGCCCAACGCTGACCGAGGATGACTTCGCCGCCGTGCGCGCGGTGCTCGAATCCGGCTGGATCACCACGGGTCCCAAGGCCGCCGCTTTTGAGCAGGCGCTGGCAGATGTCCTGGGTGGCGGTATGCGGGTGCTGGCGTTCAATTCCGGCACCAGCGCGCTGGAAGCGGCGCTGCTGGCGGCCGACATCGGCCCGGGCGATGAAGTGATTGTCCCGGCCATGAGCTTTGTCGCCACTGCCAATGTGGTGCTGCGGGTCGGAGCGCGACCGCGCTTTGTCGATGTCGAGCCGCGCGCGCGCACCCTGGATGTCACGCAGGTTGCCGAGGCCATCGGCCCGCGCACCCGCGCCATTATGCCGGTGCATTTCGCCGGTCGCGCGGCGGAACTGGCACCGCTGCGCGCGCTAGCCGAGGCCCATCATCTGTGGCTGATCGAAGATGCAGCCCAAGCGATCGGTAGCACCTATGGCGGGCAGGCCATCGGCGCCAGCGGCAATCCGGTGTGCTTCAGCTTTCACCCCAACAAAAACATCACCACCATTGAGGGCGGTGCTGTAGCGCTCGCCGACGGCCCGCTGGCACGCCGCCTGGCGCGCATCCGTTTTCACGGCATCGAGAAGGACGCCGAGGGTGAGGTGCAGGTGCCCGAATGGGGCGGCAAAATGAATCTGTCCGATGTCGGCGCCGCGCTGGGTCTGGCGCAACTGCCTAAGCTGGCGGACTTCAATGCTCGGCGCCGCGCACTGGCACACGGCTATCTTGAGCGACTGACGCCCAGCGAGTGGCTGCGCCTGCCGGGCGATGCGCCCGGACATAGCTGGCACATGTTCTGTATCGAGCTGGACTTCGCGGCGCTGGGGTGCACCCGGGCCGCCTTTATCGCTGCGCTGGCTGAGCGCGGCATTGGCGCTGGGGTGCATTATCCGGCCATGCATCTGTTCGGCCTCTATCGTCGTCTGGGCTATGGTCCTGGGGATTTTCCCCAGGCCGAGCGCATTGGGCGGCAAACGCTCACCCTGCCTTTGTTCCCCGGAATGCAGATGGCGGATCTCGATGCGGTCTGCACTGCGCTTGAGGCCCTGACGCAACACCCACCGCGCTCATGATGTCATCTACCGCTCCGCCATCAGTTCCCTCCAAACGCCGCCCGCTATCGGTGGTGATTCCGGTCTTCAACGAGGAATCGGTGCTGCCGCTGCTGTTCGAGCGACTGTATCCGGTGTTAGATGCACTGGACACCGACTATGAGGTGGTCTTTGTCGATGATGGCAGTCGCGACCGCTCGCCGGGGCTGTTGCGTGCCCAGTATCAGCGCCGCCCTGCTCACACGCGGGTGCTCTATCTGCGCACCAACGCCGGGCAACACGCGGCCATTTTGGCTGGCTTTGGCGCCTGTTCCGGACAGCGGGTGGTCACTCTGGATGCCGATCTGCAAAATCCGCCCGAGGAGATCCCAAAACTGCTCGCGGCCATGGATGCCGGTCATGACTATGTTGGCAGCATCCGGCGCCAGCGGGTCGGCGATCCCTGGTGGCGCGACCAGAGTTCGAGGTTTATGAATCGGGTGCGCGAACGCATCACCCGCATCAGCATGACTGATCAGGGCTGTATGTTGCGCGCCTACGACCGCCCCATTGTCGAAGCCGTAGCCGCCGCCGATGAACCCAGCACCTTCATCCCGGCGCTGGCCTATCTCTATGCCGCCAATCCCACCGAGGTGCGCGTTGAGCACGCCGAGCGCGCGGCGGGCGCATCCAAATACTCGCTGTTTAAGCTGATCCACCTGAACTTCGACCTGATGACCGGCTTCTCCCTCATGCCCTTGCAGGTGTTCTCGGTGGCGGGAATCAGCATCGCCTGCCTATCGTTTCTTTTTGTGTTTTATCTGGCACTGCGACGCCTGATTATCGGCCCCGAGGTGGAAGGCGTCTTTACCCTCTTTGGCATCCTGTTCTTCCTGATTGGCGTGCTGCTGCTTGGTATTGGCCTACTAGGGGAATATATCGGGCGCATCTTCGAGCAATCGCGCGGCCGGCCCATCTATCTGATCCGTGAGCAGTTGGAGCCACAGGCGCTCAATCCTGATGCAGGCGCGGATGCGGATACGGATACGGATACGGATACGGATACGGATGCAAATGCGGCGGCGGCATCGGTCTCGGGTGCCGCATGAACCGCCAGCCGCGCGCAGTTGTCTTTGCTTATCACAGCGTTGGCGTGCGTGCGATCCAGGTCTTGCAAGCGCTGGGGGTCGAAATTGCGCTGATTCTGACCCATCAGGATGATCCGGGTGAAAACACTTGGTTTGATTCCGTGCGGGATGTTGCTGACTGGGCCGGCATCCCTTGTCTGGCGCCGGAGGATCCCAATACGCCGCAGCTGCGCGATACCCTGGCCGCCTGCGCACCGGACTGGCTGTTTTCCTTTTACTACCGCCGCCTGCTGGCCCCGGAACTTCTGGCCATCCCCACGCAGGGGGCCTTTAACCTGCACGGTTCCCTGCTGCCGAGCTACCGCGGACGCGCACCGCTGAACTGGGTGCTGGTACATGGCGAGCACCAGACCGGGATGAGTCTGCACCGGATGCTGGTCAAACCCGACGCTGGAGCACTGGTCGATCAGGAAACGGTGCCCATCTTTCCCAATGACACCGCAGCGGTTCTAATGCCGCGCCTGCTATGCGCCGGTGAACGGCTGTTGCTGCGCGCCTTGCCGGCCATGTTTGATGGGCGCGCGTCGGAAACCGCTATGGATCTCAGCGCCGGTAGCTATTTTGGCGGCCGTCGCCCAGAGGATGGGCGCATTGACCCAGGCGCATCCGCATGGAGCATACACAATCTAATCCGCGCCGTGGCGCCGCCCTACCCCGGCGCTTTTCTATATCATCAAGGACAACGCCTGGATCTGCTCGGTAGCTGGTATCAGGGCGAAGCCGCCCGCGCACCGCAAGCGGCGCTCTACTGGGAAGATGATTGCTGCTGGCTCGACGGCAGCGATGGTGAGCGGATACGCATCACCCGCATTGAGATCGAAGGCGCACCACTTTCAGCCGCGCGGTGTCGCGACCGCTTTGACTGCGCACGCCTTGAGCTGGGTTGAAGTCAGTGGTCTATGGTCAACGATTGGATGAAAATGCGGCCGTATTCACTTCCGGTTTCCAGCACAGCTGATACCACTCCCGAGCCGTACCTCTCAAATGTGCGATTCGCTGCCGTTTGTCAGCATTGTTGACCACACCGTCACCAGTGACATCGCCACAGAGCGCCTGTGGTATCAGGCAATTATTGATCCAGTCGCGCTGTTCTGCCCGGAGGCGGTCGCGATACGCACTGATATCGGCATCGTTGACAATCCCATCGGCATTCGCATCGGCACAGGCCACATAGTCTGTGGTGATCGCCTCATCAATAAAGGCACGATAATCCGCCACCCGGGTATAAACACCATATTGACCCGGTCTGGCGCAGCCATCGCCCCAACTGGTGATGCCTGCCAGCATCCACTGACCATTGTTATAAACCACCAGCGGGCCACCGCTGTCACCCTGACAGGTATCCACACCTCCAGCAGCAAAGCCCGCGCATAGCATATTCTCCGTGATCTCATCGGGGCCGTAACTTGCCATGCAGCTTGCGTTGGACACAATAGGAACCTCGGCCTGCATCAAGTTTGCCGGATAATCTGACGGCCAGCGTGGATTGGTATCACCCCAACCCAGAATGGTTCCCCAGTCTCCAGACAAATCGAGCCGACTGTCAATGATCGGTGCACTCGCATAGGATGTCGGCTGCTCAATCTGAATCAGAGCAATATCGTTGTACATCAAATCACTGTCATACTCTGGATGAATGATGATGCGTTTGGCACCGATGCGCTCGCCAATGCCAGCACTCAGATCCTGTCTGAGATTATCGACACCTATGGCCACATCAATGTCTGGTGGAGACATTTCAAACACGCAATGCCCGGCAGTCACCAGCCAATCGTCGTCAATTAGAGTACCTCCGCAAAATACCCCCCGATAGGGGCTGTCAGCATCGGAATAGAACAAAGCGGTCATCCAGGGCCAGGCACCGGGAGGCGCCTGATCGCCATTGATAATCCTAGGCGTCTGTGCCGCCATTAGAGTCGTTGCAGCCAACATCAACACCAAACCCCAGCAAAAATTACCAGCTTTCATTTCGATGTTCCCCGTGCATGAATTGTTAATTCGTCTAATCAGCGCGCCACTCGTTCCATCAGATAGCACAAACAGTCTTGATGAATCACGCGTTCATCGCGCGTCAGCATTGAGGGCATGGCGGGAACGCGCAGACGCAGCTCACCCTCGTTTAACTCGAAAAAGTATTCACTCACATCCCGACCCTGGTCATCGCGCACATCCACAACTTTTGGTACTTCATTGGGCATTTGATGAGGCCCAGCATTTGGTATGGCCTGCGCTTCAGCTTGGCGTAAGCTGGCAAAGGGGGTTCCGGGGTCGAGTTCACGAAAATTGAAGCGTTCCAGCTCCGGTGACAGTCGCAGATCGACATCGCGGGGCGGAAAGCCAAACTCAAGTCCGCTGGCAATCCTGACTCGGGCGACAGTATGGAACAGATCAATATCCTGCGGTGGCGCATCGGCGGACAGGGTTTCCAGTTCCAGACAGCTGTTGACAAACTTACGCGCATGCTCGACACCGAGTTGCTCGCCGGCCTTGCCACATTCCAGGGTCACCGCCGGGCAGAGTTCGGCAAACGCCTGCGACTGCACGCCGCGGGGCTGCACGAAATACACCAGGGTGCGGGAAAAGTGCGCGGCAAGTTGCAAAAACTCCGGTTCGATGCGATTCACGCAACCGTAATGCGGATTGTTGCCGGTGTTGTTGTGCAGATCAATGCTGGCAAAGCAGCCACGCGCCGCCATGCGCGCGACCACCTCGGCCATTAAATCGTGTTCAGGAACGGGATCGAGATCACTGCCTGGCCAGACGCGGTTGAAGTCGGGCTGCTCAGGCAAATGCCGCAGCCCAACAGCGGCGGCGGCTGGATTGCCAATAAACAGGCTCAGCGCACGCGGCAGCAGTGCGGCCTTGGAATGGCGCTGAGAATAGCCTAGGCGCTCGCGTAATACCAAACGCATGGCGTCCCAGCCGACGCTTTCATTGCCGTGCATCAACACCGAGACAAAGAGCGCCGGCTCGCGTTGGCCCGGCACATGGATCAGCGCCGGCCCCCCCAGCACGGATTGAAGTTGCCGACTGTCACAGTCAAGCAGGCCGGGGGGCAGATGATCGAGTTCAAATAATGACGCCATAACTAACCATAACTAACTGTAAATCACTCCGTCGCTGCGGCTGTTCAATCCAAGGGCCATTCATGCACCGGACGTGCGCTTTCCTGATGGGCCAGATAGGCTTCGGTCAGCCGCGCGGAATTCATGCCGTGGCGCGCCACCCAGGCGCATTGCCAGGAAGCACCGGTGCAGGCCAGCTGGGCGCGGCTGGCAATGATGTCGAGCCAGTAATCACTTTCGTCCCGCTCAATGCCCAGCGCGCTCAGGCCGGTTCGCGCCAGTGGCACCAGTTCGTCCTCGATGAGCCGCGTCACGGGCATCTCGACGCCGTCCTTCCAAACCAGTTGCGCTTGCAGACCATATTGGGCGGCATGGTAAAAATTGCGCTTGGCCTGCCAAAAAGGCAGCCGCCCCTCCGGAGGCTGCTCGGTCGTAGCCAGCCCATGCAGAGCACCGATAAAAAAGGCGGCATTGGCAAGATTATCGGTGACAGTCGGGCCGGCCGATAGCACCCGGTGCTCCAGGCGCAGATGCGGCGTCCCGTCGGCATCGAAGCCAATCAATGGACGATTCCAGCGCCAGATGGTGCCATTGTGCAAACACAGATGACTCAGGGCTTCCAGTGGCTGATCCGTCAGTTCCGGCAACAAAATGGCGTAGCGGCTAATGTTGGCGCGAAAACATTCCAGTACCGAGCCTTTGGCATAGCGCACCCCAAAGCCGAAGCGCTCCTGCAGAGCCGGCCCGCCCACCGACACCGCCTGCTCAAATAATGGGATGCGACTCTCGGCCCAAAGTTCACGTCCAAACAGCAGCGGCGAGTTTGCCCCCACCGCTACCATGGGAGCCGACAGAATCTTGGCCGCGTTGTAATAGCGCGCCGACTCGCTGGCCGTCATTTTCACATGAATCTGAAAGGCGGTCGCGGCCGCTTCCAGCATCACATTCGGTTGCAGAAACTCGACCTGTTCCTCGCCACGAATGTTCACTCGGATTGGCCGATCGCCGCGCAGGGAGAAAATTTGCTCATTGAGCGCGCGATAGCGCTCCCGCGCGGTCATACGCTCTAGCACCAGATGTTCAGGCCGCAGGGTGGGCAGGATACCGATCACCACCACCCGCGCGTTGGCTCGGACGGCGGCTTGGCGACAGCGCGCCAGCCGCGTACTGAGTTCATCGGCCAGCTGACTGAAGGCATCGCCAGTCAATGGGCGCGGGTAGGTGTTCAGCTCCAGATTGAAGCGCGCCAGCTCGGTCACAATCAAGGGATCCTTGACCTCGGCCAGCACGGATTCAATGGCATCCACTGGCGCCGCCTGGCGGTCGATCAGATAGGTCTCAAGCTCGACACCAGTCTTTTTTGGCCCCTTGGCTAGCCGATCCTCGGCAAACAGACGCGCCAGCCAGTCGGTCTCCTGCTCCAGTCGGCGGTAAAATTCGGCAAAATCCGCCGGGGTAAAACGGCTGTCAGTGATCTCTTGACCCATGCTTCTCTCCGGTCAGCCCAGGTAAGACAGCGCCATGGTGTTGGCGCCGGCGTTGCGCATTCAAGCACCGGCCAGCAGTCGTTGCTCAAGCTGATGCAGACGCTCGGGGGTGCCGATATCCATCCATGCACCGTCATGATAGTGCCCGCCAACCCGTCCCTGGGCAATAGCCTGGCGCAGCAGGGGCGCGAGTGGAAAGGCGCCGGGCGTGCACGCGGCAAAGAGCGCCGGGGCATAGACACCAACCCCGGCAAAGGTCAAGCGCCGCTCGCCGCTGCTTAGCACACGAGCGCGCGCGCCAAGGACAAAATCTCCCTGCCGGTGCTGGGGCGGATTCTCGACCAACACCAGGGTGGCCAAATCGCCAGGTGCAAGGTGCAAGGCGCGATAGTCGATGTCGGCGAAAATATCGCCATTGGTGACCAGAAACGGCTCGGGGCCGAGCCAGGGCAAGGCCCGCTGGATGCCACCGCCGGTCTCCAGCGCGCGCCCACGGCCCTCGGGTGAATACTGAATGCTGGCGCCCAAGGCTTGACCGTCACCCAGCGCTTGCTCGATCTGTGCGCCAAGATGGGCATGGTTGATCACCAGCTCGGTAAAACCCGCCGCCACCAAGCGCTCAATCTGATGCACAATCAAAGGCTTGCCCGCCACTGGCAACAGCGGCTTGGGGGTGGTGTCGGTCAGCGGGCGCATCCGCTCGCCGCGCCCGGCCGCCAGGATCATGGCTTTCATGTCACCTGCTCCGAATTTCATACTCGAAAGTGCTCATTCGGTAATTCGCTCTCCGTTGATAGCACCCGATTTTGTCCGGGCGAGCAACTGGAGTCCTGGTTGAGCAGTCCCAACCGCAGGCGCTCAGTCCGTGCTTGCAAGATCGCTTTCACGGCTCGATACGGCGTGAACCGCTCGATGTCCGGGTCGGACAACCGTGCCAGCACGTTTCGCGCAGCGTTCTGATCCGCCTGCAACACAACCCCGTCGAAACAGTGAAACCGATCCCCTTGGCGGCGGCCCAGCAGGCCTCCGTTGCGGGAATCCATTTGCGATGTGTAGGCCGGATTGACCAGAACGACCGTCGAACCTCGACGGCTTGAAACACTGTCAAGTGCTTCGGCAATGACGCCTTTCGTCCAGCTTGCCAGCCGACGATTGATGGTCTTGCCGAAGGACTTGCCCGCCATCGGGGCGGTGAGATCTTCCGCCGCAATCACAGCGGCTTTGTCGACGACCTTGTGAACCGACTGGAACACCAGGTCGCGGATGCGCGCATGGGTCTTGTCCATCTGTCGGTTGATTTTTTTGCGCCCGAGGTTGAAGCGGCGAATGTGCTCGCGCTTGCGCGGGTTGCGCGTGTTGTTGGCGAGCGCGCGCAGTTTTGATCGGCGCTGGTGCTTGGCTTTGAGCTTGTCGGATTGCTCGGTGAGGATCGCGCCTAGCTCCGGGCCATGATGTTCCCCGTCGGAATCAACCAGCACCTCGGAGTAGCCTTTGTCGATGCCCAGGGTGCGCTCACCGCAGTCATGGGTGATCTCGGCCTCAATGGTGGTGTGGACCTCAAGACGGTCATCGTCGGTGAGGATGATCCGCAGGGTGCCAGTGGGCGCGACGGTGGTATCGAGCGGGATGGCGATGCGAGTGCCTTTCACTAAGCCGGGAATTTTGATCCAGGCGCGCCCGCCAAGGTGAAAGGTCGTGTAACTGTCCGAACGGACGATCATCTGGTTGTAGGTGTGATTGTGCCCGCGTTTCCATTCCCGACGCATGATCCGGCACAGGTAGGGATCGCTTGTCCATTCGTTGCGCTTGAGCGCGGTGAACAGGCGTGTTTGCTCAGCCTGATCTTGGGTGTGACGCCAGATGCAGCGGCGCGCCTTGACCTTGGC
>NZ_NRRS01000037.1 GCF_016583795.1 Rhabdochromatium marinum
CATCGGCGCTGTCCTTGGGTTGGGTTGCACCTCCAAGACTACGCCTTTCCCGGACTCCTGCCGCCCCATGCCTCGCGCTGATCACCTACTGAAATTGTTGGTTTTGGACCGAGGGATGATCAAGGCCAGATGTGGCATCTGAATGTCCATCAGAATCAAATCGAAGGGGTGGGCCAGCGCCTGCTCAACGCCACTGAAGCCGTCGTTGGCCGTGGTAACGCGAAGGCCCAGCTCGCTCAGCAGCACTTGGGCCAGTTCGCGGTTGAGCGGATGGTCTTCCACCACCAGCACCTGACGCCCGCACAGGGTGGCGTGATCGGCCGCCGACAGCTTATTCCAGCCGTTGGCGCGGTTGGCGACGCCGCTGTCGGCCCGCGCAGCGGCGATCTGCGCCGGCTCGTAGGCTACGCGCAGGGGCAGGCTGAAGCGAAAACAACTGCCCTGTCCGGGGGTGCTCTTCACCTCAATCTGTCCGTCCATATGCTCGATCAGGCGCTTGCTGATTGCCAGCCCCAGCCCGGTGCCGCCATAGCGGCGGGTGGTGGAGCTGTCACCCTGGGAGAAGGCGGTAAACAGCTGCGCGTGTTGCTGAGGCTCGATGCCAATGCCAGTGTCGTGTACCTCAAAGCACAGCAGCGGGATCTCTGCGGCCAGGTGGCTGGGCTGGGCGGCGGTGATCCGTATCCGGATCTCGCCCTGTTCGGTGAATTTCACCGCATTGCTGGCTAAGTTGGTCAGTACCTGGCCCAAGCGCAGGGGGTCGCCGATCAGATGGCGCGGAGTGCCAGTGGCGATCTCAAAGCGTACTGACAGCCCCTTGCGCTCGGCTGGCTCGTGGATGACGGCGCTCAGGGTGTCAAGCAGTTGTTCGAGCGCGAAGGGGCGCTGTTCAAGTTCCAGGCGGTCGGCCTCGATCTTGGAGAAGTCGAGAATGTCGTTGAGCAACGCCAGCAACTGCCGGGCGGCGGTGATGGACTTTTCCAACTGCGCGCGCTGCTCGGGATGCACGGCCTGGTGCTGCGCCAGGTAGGTCATGCCAATCACGGCATTCATCGGCGTGCGGATCTCATGGCTCATGTTGGCGAGGAAGCGACTCTTGGCCTGATTGGCCGCTTCGGCTTCGGCGGCCATCGCGTTGGCCCGTTCAATCGAGGCGGTCAGCGCCCGATTGAGCTGCTCCTGCGCCTCGCGGGCCTGGCGCTCGCCGAGATACTGGCGGTGGCGCCCCAGGGTGGCGGCAAAGTTGTCCGCCGCCAACTGCAAAAGCGCGCGCTCAGTGGGGGTGAAGTCGCGCTCCTGCTCGGTGTCGTCGAAACCGACAAAGCCGATCAGTTCGCCATCGACACGCATGGGTTGCATCACACAGGACTTGATCGACTGCGCAGCCAGGGTCGCGCGCACCGTGGCCATCTCAGGCGGCAACGCATCGAGTGAACTCAAAAAGAGTGGCTTGCCGGCCAGAAACTGGTCGATTAAACCGGGAAAGGCCTCGAAGGGAATGTTTTGCAGATGATCGATCTCAGAGCTGACTCCTTCGCGACACCATTCATGTGTATTGGACCAGGTTCGCGCCTGCAGGTCGTTGTGAAACAGATAGGCGCGCCCGGCATGCAGATGGGTGCCGAGGATTTTCAGACAGCGTTTCAGTCCTGCGTCAATGGCGTCGATGCGCAGGTTGGCATTGGCCAGCGCCAGCCGGGAGGCGGTGGCATGGAAGGCGTTGAGCTCGCGCAGTTTGACTTCCGCCTGTTTGTGCTCGGTGATGTTGACGATAATGCCATCGAGCCACACCAGCTGCCCGGCCTCATCATAGGTGCCCTGTCCGTTTTCCTGCACCCAGCGTTCGCTGCCGTCGCGGTGGCTGATGCGATAGTTCAGTTCAAAGGAGGCGTGATCGGCCACGGCATGCTGCACCTGTACAAAGATCCGCTCGCGATCCTCAGGGTGGATCAGCTCTGCATACTTACGCGCCTGGGTACCGAGAAAGTCAGTGGCCGGGTAACCGCTCAGTGCCTTGATGCCGTCGCTGATGTAGTCCATGGTCCAGTGGCAATCATTCAGGCAGCGATAGACGACACCAGGCACATTTTGGGTCAGGGAGCGGAACTTTTGCTCGCTCTCGCGCAGGGCCTGCTTCTTGGCCTGGGTTAGGGTCAGATTGGCCGACAGGGCGGCGGCGGCCTGCGCCTGCCGACGCAACAGGTAGAGCAGACTGACCAGTAGGGCGCTCAGCACCACCGCCACGGCCGCCCAACTCAAGGCCTGCTGGCGCTGATGGGCGGCGATGTCGGCCAACAGGGGCGCGATGGCTTCCTCGACCATCACGGTCAGTGGCCAGTGGGCGATAGGACGCACGGACACCATGCGCGCTGATTCCGTTTCGCGTTCCATCATCTGTGAAACCATGTCGGTGGTGGCTGGCCTCAGCGCGCGGATCTCGGGGATCATGGCTCCCGTCTGTACTGTTGCACTGGGCTGTTGTACCACCCGCTCGCCAGCGCGGGTGGCGACCGTGACCCGGGTGCCGGTCAGCTGATCAGCCACCACCAAGGCTTCGCTGAGCCATTCGACATCGAGAATGGCCACTACGGCACCATTGAAGTTGCCCTGCGCGTCGAGCACCGGGCGACTCAGGGCGAGAAATGTGTGATCGGGATAGGCGCGCGAGTGCATGAGTTCCGACAGCAGCGGCTGATCGCGCGGATCCTCGCGATGGCGCACGAAATAGCTGCGATCAGCCACCGACGGTGGCTTGCCTTTGGAGGTACAGGCGATGATGCGCCCGGTGCGATCAAGCAGCAAAAAATCCAGGAGCACCGGCACCTGATCGCGGCGCGGGCGCAGCATAGCGGCAGCCATGGCCGGCCCATCGGTGATGGGTTGAATCTGGCGGATCTGGATCAGGGTGCGATCAAGTTCCGCCAGGCGCGCCTGTATTAGTGACTCTTCGGTCAGCGCCAGCCCCTCGGTGCGCGCCTGCGCACTCTCCAGCAGATGTTCGGAGAAGTCGCGCGTGCCGAGCAGATATTGGCTAAGTACCAGACCGAGCAGGAACAGCCATAGCAACAAGGTGGCCAGGATGGACA
Organism: Rhabdochromatium marinum; assembly: GCF_016583795.1. Lineage (GTDB taxonomy): Bacteria > Pseudomonadota > Gammaproteobacteria > Chromatiales > Chromatiaceae > Rhabdochromatium > Rhabdochromatium marinum. The sequence continues at coordinate 3,087 of NZ_NRRS01000037.1, forward strand.
GATGCTGCCCGCGCTGCGAGCGCGACCAGGGTTCTGCGGCCAATGGGGCTGCTGGCGGCGCAGCGGTTGGATTGAAAGTCGGCGATGTTGGTTCCACTGGTTGATTCCAGGGCTCAATCAGCGCAGCTGATCACTGAACCATGAGTGTAAGTCTTGCTCATGGTGAAAATCCAGCAGTGCTTCGCTGAGCGCGTGCAGCTGCGATGTTGCGGCATTGCTCCAAACTCCTGTGGTATTGATAGACTAGCTAGAAGGTCAGTGAAAATGGATTGTACGGCTATGTCTATGCCGGATGAGAGGCATTTGTGTGAGGCTGCCCAGATTGGACCCTTAATTGTTTGAGGTACCAGCAAAAGGCTGTATCTGTTGTTTCCACTTTCTGCGTTGCCGGTGCCATGCACTTATCACTTGTTTTCAGAATTCTTGGTCTCTTTGCGATCCTGTTTAGCGTCACCCTGCTTGCGCCGATCTGTGTTGTTTGGATCTTTCAGGAACCGACAGTCAAACCTTATTTGCAGCCGCTGCTGGGCTCATTGGCGTTAGGGGCTGCACTCTTTGCAGCTGGTTTTCGCCGTGGTCACCGGCTTGGTGTGCGTGAAGGCTTTTTGATCGTCACCCTGTTCTGGGTATTGGTCAGTTTCCTTGGGGCTTGGCCTTTTGTGCTGGGGTTAAAGCTCGAAATGATCGACGCTCTTTTTGAGTCGGCCTCGGGCTTTACCACCACCGGCGCCACCGTCATTGTGGACTTGGATCAGCTGCCACGGTCGTTGCTGTTTTATCGTCAGGAGATTCAGTGGCTGGGTGGTATGGGTGTTGTGGTGCTTGGCTTGGCGGTAATGCCGGTACTCGGTATTGGTGGTATGCAGCTGTATCGTGCTGAAGTACCCGGACCGATGAAGGATGAAAAGCTCAAACCGCGTTTGGTTCAAACGGCACGGAGTCTGTGGCTGATCTATTTGCTCTTAACCATCGGCTGTGCGCTGAGCTACTGGGCGGCTGGAATGGGGCTGTTCGATGCCATCGCCCACAGTCTCAGTACGGTATCGACCGGCGGTTTTTCTACGCATGACGAGAGTCTGGGTTACTTCAATAACGAAGTGATCGAACTCGTTGCCGTCGTTTTTATGCTGCTGGCGGCGATTAACTTTAGTGTGCATTTTTTGGTGTGGATCAAGCGGGACCCGCGTTTCTATGTGCGGGATTCCGAGGTTCGCGCATTCCTGCTTTTCGTGCTCGGTACTGTTATTTTGGTTGGATTATTGCTCTGGGTTGAAGATCATCAGAGCGGGCTGCATCTGAGCCTGCGCGATGCCGCCTTTGAGGTCGTCTCCTTGGTAACCAGTACTGGATTCGGCATCGTCGATTATTCCCACTGGCCCGATTTTCTGCCCATTCTGCTGATGGTGATCAGCTTTGTTGGCGGCTGTGGCGGCTCCACGGCGGGTGGCATCAAAGTGATCCGGGTCATGTTGCTGTGGAAGCAGGGCTGGCAGGAACTGCAACGGCTGTTGCATCCGCATGCGATTTTGAATGTTCGGCTGGGCCACCGGGTTGTTGATGCCACTGTTATCCAGGCGGTTTGGGGTTACTTCGCGCTCTATGTGACGGTTTTTGTGTTGCTCGCCTTATTGATGATCCATGCGGGATTGGATCCGATTTCGGCGTTTGCCGCTGTTGCAACCAGTATCAATAACCTTGGCCCCGGGCTTGGCCAGGTTGCTTATCATTTCGCTGACGTCAGTGATTCCGGAAAGCTGGTGGCGGTGATTGCCATGATTCTGGGACGGTTGGAGATTTTCACCATTCTGGTCATGTTATCGCCGGACTTTTGGCGGCGATAGGAGTCCTTTGGACGGCATCAATGACGGGATGACCGTTAACGAATGTTCATTTCTCATCACCACCTTTGGGCACTAAACTATGGGTTCGTTCAATCCGGTCTTTACAGGGTGATGTCAATGAAAATCAATAAAAAATTTGCCTTTACAACTAGCGTTCTCGGCACGCTCGTCGCCAGCTCGGCGGCTTTCGCCGGGGCTGGACCGCACTGGGGGTATGAGGGGGAAGAAGGACCCAGCCACTGGGGCGAACTCGATGCCAATTATGCGGTCTGCGCCAGCGGGCGAAATCAGGCGCCGATCGACGTGCATGATGCCGTTGATGCCGAGCTGCCTCCGGTGGAATTTCACTACAAAGCCGGTGGTTGGGATGAAGTCAACAACGGCCACAGCATTCAGGTCAACTATCAACCGGGCAGTTCCATTAAGGTCAATGGTCACCGTTACGAGCTCAAGCAGTTCCATTTCCACACGCCGAGCGAAAATCACGTCGAAGGGCATGAATTCCCGCTGGAAGCCCACTTGGTCCACGCCGACGCGGATGGCAATCTGGCTGTTATTGCGGTGATGTTCGAGCAAGGGGAAACGAATCAAGCCCTGGCTGATGCCTGGGAAGAGATGCCCGAACACGCTGATGAACACCATAAGCTTCTGCACCAGGTCTCCGCCGAAGCCTTGTTGCCAAGTTCGCATGAGTATTATCGCTTCAATGGGTCTTTGACCACGCCACCCTGTTCCGAGGGGGTTCTGTGGCTGGTGATGAAAGAACCCGTCACCGCATCGGCCGAGCAGATTGAGCATTTTGCCAAGGTGATGGGGCATCCCAACAACCGCCCCATTCAGCCCACCAACGCCCGCATGGTTGTGCAATAAGCTGTCGCACCGTTATTAGGTGGTGCTGGGATTAACAAAATTTCATGCACCCGTCAGTGTCTGTTAAGCCGTATAAGCTCAGAATAATCACCATACCGAAGTCCAGAGGGCTTCGGCAGTTGTGAACTGAAAACCAGTGACTCGCGGATGATGCGAGCGGGAGTAATGGCGATGCAGATGTCGAAAAAAGTCCTGCTAACCAGTGTATTGGCCTTGTCCGTGGCCGGTGGTGTGACCGGTCAATTGATGGCTGCAACCAATGCGGCCAGTGCCAATGCGTCAAGCGGGTCTGCGGCGGCTGACAGCAACAGCACGCAATCCTCACCGGAGGCTGCGGATATCAGCGGGATCTCAGAGCATGGAATGACGGCGATCAGTGATATCCAGCTCGCGCGTATGGCGATTAATGACGGCTACACCGACAAAGCCGGTGAGCTGCTCAACCAGGCGCGCACCCTGTTGGATCAGGTCGAGGAAGAAAATCCGCCTGTCACCGTGCGCACCGAGGTTAAGGTTGGCGACCAACCGGCGAAGAAGAAGTCAGTGACTGGCAAGCCCAACATGATTCCGATTTTGAGCGAAATTGGCATCATTGAGGCTGTCGTGCCGGAAGAGGCCGGATCAGCTGCGGCATCAGACGACCCAGGCTCAAGCTCAGACGCAGACTCAAGCACGGCGCACTCAAGCAAAGTGCAAAAGTCCGCCGCAATTGCCAAGGCAAAAACGCAATTGCAACAAGGCGATGCGCAAGCGGCGGTCGAAACCTTGGAGCCGGTTGAGCTGGCACTGGTGGCGCGGGTGGTGAGCATGCCGCTGAAGGAAACCAGCCAACATTTGGATGAGGCCCGAAATCAGCTGGCAGACTCGAAATTCCACGAAGCCAATCTGTCATTGAAAGCCATTGAGGATGGGCTGGTGGTGGCGACCAAGTCCGTGATTGAGTCGGTTGCTGCGATGGCACCGAACTCCAGCAAAACCGGCAAGGATGGTGCCAGCAGGAAGGACAGCTAACCCCTGGTGGTTGATTGGAACCATTCCTGAGAACAAGCCGCATCCTGGGTGCGGCTTTTTTTTCGCCTGATGAGAATTTGCCGGCTTTGACAACTAAACTCTAACCTGAGGTGCCGACGCCAATTGTGATGATCGTCCTTGGGGGCAGTCAAGCGCGCCGCTCCTCGCGGACTCGACTGAACACAAGCCTGAACACAAACAAGCATCAATTGCATAATGGAGCCTCGCATGTATAAACAACACCCGGTTTCGGCGTCTCGTCTTGCCTCGGTTTGTCTGGCGACTTTATTCGTCCTGTCTGCCTCGCCAGTGTATAGCGAGGACGGAGCCCATTGGGGATACGAGGGCAAAATAGGGCCAGCGCACTGGGGAGAGCTGAATCCGGCCTGGCACATGTGTGGCGAAGGCCACAATCAATCGCCTATCGACATTCAGGGCGCGCTTGATGCCGACTTACCGCCGATTGACTGGCATTATTCCGAAAAAGTCAATGACGAAATTGTCAATAACGGACACACCATCCAAATCAGCTATAAGCCCGATAACTGGATTTTTGCCAATGGACACGACTATCAACTGCGGCAATTTCATTTCCACTCACCCAGTGAGAACCACATTGGCGGACGGGAATTTCCTCTCGAAGCGCACTTGGTGCATACAGATGCCGCTGGCAATATCGCGGTGGTGGCCGTCATGTTTGAAGAGGGGGCCGCGAACCCCCTGCTCCAAGCTGCATGGCAGATCATGCCGCAGGAACCGGGCACCCATAACCCACTGCCAGCACGTCCCTCCGCCGTTGGCCTGCTGCCAAAACAACGCGACTATTATCGTTTCAACGGCTCCCTCACCACACCACCCTGCAGTGAGGGTGTGCTGTGGATCGTCATGAAGCAACCCGTCACCGCCAGTCGCGAGCAGATCGCTCGTTTCGCCAATGTCATGGGGCACCCCAATAATCGGCCGTTGCAGCCGATTTATGCGCGCGCTGTGCTTCAGTGAGCCACCCGCACTAAGCAGCAGCGTTGCGGCTGCGTAAGACCTGCCGGGGAACCCCCGGCCAGGTGATGGGGGCGTCTCTGATGCTCCTCGCTGGTGCCCCCCTTTTCGCGCCCTCTGTGCGCTAGCGAACAGAGCCTTTGCATGGCGATCATTTAGGCTTTGCCCTGTCTCGTATTCCATCTGACAGGAGCGCCGCGATGCCTTTGATTACCTTGATTGTCACCCTTGCCGTCGTGGGCTTGATGCTATGGGCGATCAATACTTATCTGCCCATGGATGGAAAAATCAAAAAGATATTGAACGTTGTTGTTGTGATGATCGTGATTCTTTGGCTGTTGCAGGTCTTTGGACTGCTGCCGTCATTGTCCACGATTCGCGTGGGTTAGGAGGCTGCACCCGAACACTGACCGATTCGCCTTGATTCACTTTGGAGCCCCGCGCATGAATCCCATCAACAGAGCAATGCGCCGGGTCTCACTGGCACTGCCGAGGTGGGTCGGTCATCGCGCGGGTCTGGCTGTTCCCGGAATCGGCGACGAGCCACCCCTGCGCGCGGAGCTGTTCAGCGCCGCGCAGATGGAACAGCATGGCCAGGTGCTCGCCGCCTCGCATCGGCTGATGCCTGGCCATCCGCCGGATCGCCTGCTGGGACGGCTGACGGATAATGGCACAGTCCTGGTAGCGGTCTGTCGGCTACTGATGGTCGCGGTCGCCGACAAGCGCCGCATCGCGCCGGCCGGCGAATGGCTGCTCGATAATTTTTATCTGATCGAGGAGCAGATTCGCACTGCCGAGCGGCATTTGCCCAAGGGCTATAGTCGCGAGCTGCCACGTCTGCGCGACGGCCCTTCGGCGGGCCTGCCCCGCGTCTATGACCTGGCATTGGAGATCATCGCGCACGGCGACGGGCGGGTGGATCCGGAAAATCTCAGCCGTTTCATCGCCGCCTATCAAAGCGTCACCGGGCTGCGTCTGGGCGAGCTGTGGGCCATTCCCATCATGCTGCGCCTGGCGCTGATCGAGAATCTGCGTCGGGTCGCGGCGCGGGTGGCGACCAGCCGCACGGATCAGAATCTGGCCGATAGCTGGGCCGATCGCATGCTGACCATGGCGGGTAAGGATCCGAAGAATCTGATTTTGGAAATCGCCGACATGGCGCGTTCGAACCCGCCGATGTCCGGTGCCTTTGTCGCCGAGCTGGCGCGCCGGCTGCAAGGGCGCAGTGCCGCCCTGGCGTTGCCGCTGACCTGGATCGAGCAGCAGCTTGGCGAGTCGGCGCAGACCATCGAACAACTCGTGCGTACGGAGAACCAACAGCAGGCCGCCGATCAGGTGTCCATCGGCAACAGTATCGGCAGCCTGCGGTTCCTCGGCGCCATGGATTGGCCTGAGCTGGTCGAGACCATGAGTCAGGTGGAGCACACCCTGCGCAAGGATCCGATGGACGTCTATGGACGCATGGATTTTGCCACCCGAGATCGTTACCGCCACGTGGTGGAGCGCATCGCCAAGCGCGGTCGGCTGTCCGAGGCCGAGGTGGCGCGCGCGGCTCTGACCCTGGCGCGAGCCGACGCCGCTCATGTTGGCGAGTACCTGATTGGTCGCGGCGTGCCGCAGCTCGAACAAGCCACCGGAGTAGGGCGCACAGGTCTGGCGGCGCTACGCAGATTGGGAAACCGTGCGCCCCTGGCGTTCTATCTGGGCGGTATCCTGGTGCTCACTATCGGCTGTTCGTGGAGCTTGTTGATGCAAGCGCGGGGGGCGCCGAATGGGCTGCTGCCCATACTGGCGCTGTTGGCCATGCTCGGCGCCAGCCAACTGGCGGTGGCGCTGATGAACTGGCTGACCAGCCTGCTGACCCGCCCGCATCGGTTGCCGCGCCTGGACTTCTCGGCGGGCATTCCACCCGAGGCGCGCACCCTGGTGGTCACACCGACCCTGCTCGGCAGCGCGCGCGGAGTCGAGGCCCTGCTTGAGGCGCTGGAAGTGCGCTTTCTGGCCAATCGCGATCCCCATCTGCATTTCGCCCTGCTAACTGACCTGCATGACGCACCGAGCGAGGCGCTGCCCGGCGATCAGGCCTTGATCGACCAGGCCGCGCGGGGCATCACGGCGCTCAATGCCAAGTATCCATGCGCCAACGGCGATCACTTCTTTCTCTTTCATCGACCACGGCGCTGGAACCCGCAGGCTGGGGTGTGGATGGGTTATGAGCGCAAACGTGGCAAACTGATGGACCTGAACGCTCTGCTGCGCCAAGACATCTCCGGTGCCGACGCGCGTTTCTCGCTGATCGTCGGTGACCGGTTGATCTTGCCCAATCTGCGCTATGTCATCACCCTGGACACCGACACCCAGCTCCCGCGCGACGCGGCTCGGGAGATGGTCGGGGCCATGGAACACCCGCTCAATCAACCGTACTTCGATCCGGCGCTTGGCCGCGTGATCAGCGGCCATGGCATCCTCCAGCCGCGCGTGGCGGTGAGCTTGCCGGGCGCCAATCGCTCGCGGTTCGCGCGCCTGCATGGCCAGGATGCCGGGATTGATCCCTATACCCGCGCGGTCTCGGATGTCTATCAGGATGGCTTCCAGGAAGGCTCCTTCATTGGCAAGGGCATTTACCAGATCGATGCCTTCGGGCAGGCGCTGGATGATCTGTTCCCGGAAAACCGCATCCTCAGCCATGATCTGCTCGAGGGCTGCTATGCCCGCTCCGGGCTGCTGTCGGATGTGCAACTCTACGAGGACTATCCGGCCTCCTATGGCGACGATGTGAGCCGTCGCCACCGCTGGATTCGTGGCGACTGGCAGATTGCCCGCTGGCTGCTGCCGCGCGTTCCCGGTCGTGACGGGCGCTTGGTTGTCAACCCGATCTCCGCGCTGTCGCGCTGGAAGCTGGCCGACAACCTGCGCCGCAGCCTGGTGCCGGCGGCGCTGACCACGCTGCTGGTGCTGGGCCTGGTGGTGTTGGAGCCGCCGGGACTGTGGACGCTGGCGGTGCTTGGCATTGTGCTGATTCCGGCGCTGCTGACCGCCATGCTGGGCGCGTTGCGCAAGCCTGGCGATCTGCGCTGGCCGGCACATCTGGCTGCGGTCACGCATGCTGCCGGGCAGCGGCTCGCGCAGGCGTTCCTTGAGCTGGCCTGTCTGCCCTACGAGGCCTACTTCAGCCTGGATGCGGTGATCCGCACCCTGTGGCGACTGAACGTTAGCCGGCGCAACCTGCTTGAATGGACCTCTTCGGGCGAGTTGGGGCGCGTGGGCGCTACCCTGGTTGCGACCTATCGCAGCATGTGGATTTCCCCAGCGCTGGCACTGCTCACCGCTGCCGGTCTGTTGTGGCGGGCACCACCGAGCGCGGTCATCGCCGTGCCCATTCTGCTCGCCTGGTTGGCCGCGCCTCTGCTCGTTTGGTGGATCAGCCGGCCGCTCAAAGCACGCGAGGCGCCGCTGAATGCCGAACAAAGCGGCTTTCTGCGTCAGAGCGCGCTCAAGACCTGGGCCTTTTTCGAGACCTTCGTCGGCGCGGATGATCACTGGTTGCCGCCGGACAATGTGCAGGAGCAGCCCGTCGCTGCCGTGGCCCATCGCACCTCGCCGACCAACATGGGGCTGGCGCTGCTGGGGAATCTGGCCGCGCATGACTTCGGCTACCTGTCCACCGGCGGGCTGCTCGTGCGCACCGGTGCCGCCCTGGACACCATGGCCGCGCTGCCACGCCATCGCGGGCATTTTTTTAACTGGTACGACACCCAACGGCTGGAGCCGCTCGAGCCCCGCTACATCTCCTCGGTCGACAGCGGCAACCTGGCCGCACATCTGCTGACCCTGCAAGTGGGTCTGGTGGCGCTGATCGACGCACCGATTCTGCATCCGCGCTGGCTCGATGGCCTGATGGATACCTGGCAGGTGCTGCTGGACGCGCGGGCGGCGGCGGGCTTATCCAACTCGCAGCGCGCGCTGCCCAGCCCGCTTGGCGCCTTTCAGCAACGCCTGGACGCCGCTCGGGTGACGCCGCCGCCCGGCCTGCGTGAGGTGCGTGCCTGTCTCGATGAGCTGACGGCACAGGCCGAAGCGGCGGCGCGCGAGGCGCATGCCGGGTCCACCGATGAGGTGATGGATTGGACGCACCGCTTGGCGCGACAGTGCCGCGCGTTGCTGAATGACTTGCTGTTGCTGGCGCCTTGGCAGGACTCTGGCGATCAAGACATCCAAAATACCCAAGACAACAACGCCCTTGGTCTGACGCTGCGCCAGCTAGCCGCGCGTGCGCCGAGCACCGCTGACGCCTCCACTCATCCGGCCTGTCAGCGCATCGGCGATATCGAGCAATTGGGCCATGGCGCCGGCAATCTGGCCTTTCTGGACTACGACTTCCTGTTCGACGAGGCCCAATCTCTGCTCGCCATTGGCTACCGGGTTGCCGAGCATCGGCGCGACGAGAGCTACTACGACCTGCTTGCCTCCGAGGCGCGGCTGGGCTATTTCGTTGCTATCGCCCAGGGTCAGTTGCCGCAGGAGAGCTGGTTTGCCCTTGGCCGGCTGCTCACGCGCGCCTCCGGCAGCACCACGCTGTTGTCCTGGAGCGGCTCGATGTTCGAGTACCTGATGCCGCTGCTGGTGATGCCGAGCTACGACAACACCCTGCTCGACCAGACCTATCACAGCGCCGTCGCCCGGCAGATCGCCTATGGCCGCGAGCGCGGCGTGCCCTGGGGGGTGTCGGAATCCGGCTATAACGGCGTCGATGCCCAGCTCAATTATCAGTACCGCGCTTTCGGCGTCCCGGGGCTGGGGCTCAAGCGCTGGCTGGCCGAGGATCTGGTGGTCGCGCCCTACGCCTCGGCGCTAGCGCTGATGGTGGCGCCCGTCGCCGCCTGCCAGAATCTGCAACGGCTCGCCGTCAGTGGCCTGGCGGGGCCATTCGGTTTCTACGAGGCGATCGACTACACGCCCTCGCGGCTGCCGCGCGGGCAGGCCAGCACTGTGGTGCGCTCCTTCATGGCCCATCACCAGGGCATGACGCTGCTGTCGCTGACGGCCTTGCTGTGTGATCGCCCGATGCAGCGCCGCTTCGCCGCCGTGCCGGCCTTTCAAGCCACGGCGCTGCTGCTGCAAGAGCGCATCCCCAAGACCACCGCCTTCTATTCCGACACCCACGGCGAGATCATCAACGAACGCAGCAGCGACGGCGCGCTGGAATCACCCATCCGCGTCCTGACTAGCCCCAACACTCCGCACCCCGAGGTGCAGCTGTTGTCGAACGGCCGCTACCATGTGATGGTGACCAATGCTGGTGGCGGCTATAGCCGCTGGCAGGATCTCGCCGTCACCCGCTGGCGTGAGGACAGCACCCGCGACCATTGGGGCAGCTTCTGCTATTTGCACGATCTCGACAGCGGCGCGCTCTGGTCGAGCGCTTATCAGCCGACGCTGAAAACTGCGGATCATTTCGAGGCGATCTTCTCCGAGGGCCGCGCCGAGTTCCGCCGCCGCGATCACGAGATCGAGGCCTATACCGAGATCGTGGTCTCGCCCGAGGACGATCTCGAGTTGCGCCGGCTGCGCCTGACCAACCGCTCGCGCGGGCGCCGGGTGATTGAGGTCACCAGCTACAGCGAAGTGGTGCTGGCCCCGCCCGCCGCGGACGCCCTGCATCCCGCGTTCAGTAATCTGTTTATCCAGACCGAGATCCTGCACCCCGGCGTGGCGATCCTCTGCCACCGCCGGCCGCGCTCGCGCGACGAGACCTCGCCGTGGATGTTCCATGCCCTGGTGGTGCGCGACAGCCTGAGGCCCGAAATGGCAAACGATGCCGCGCTGGCGCCCTCCGCCGAGACCGATCGCCTGCGCTTCATCGGACGTGATCGCACTCTGGCCGCACCGCTGGCGCTGGATGCGCCGGGAGCCCTGTCTGGCAGCGCCGGCTCGGTGCTGGACCCGATGGTCGCCATCCGCCAGCGTCTGGTGCTGGAGGCCGAGCAGACCGTTACCATCGACCTGATCCAAGGCATTGGCGAGACGCGCGAACAGGCGGTGGCACTGGTCGAGAAATACCAGGACGCGCGCTTGGCCAATCGAGTCTTCGACCTGGCCTGGACGCACAGCCAGGTGGTGCTGCGCCAGCTCAACGCCACCCCGGCCGATGCTCAGCTCTATGGGCGCCTGGCCAGCTCTATTCTCTACACCAATGCCTCCTTGCGCGCCGCGCCCGCAGTGCTGGCACACAACCGTCGCGGCCAGTCCGGCCTGTGGAGTCACGCCGTCTCTGGCGATGTACCCATCGTGCTGTGCCAGATCGCCGATCAGGCCAACATCGACCTGGTGCATCAGTTGGTTCAGGCGCATGCCTACTGGCGCCTCAAGGGGCTGACCGTGGATCTGGTGATCTGGAACGAAGACCGCGCTGGCTACCGCCAGTCGCTGCAGGAGCAGATTCTTGGCCTGATCGCCGCCGGTGTGGAGGCGCATGTGGTGGATCGTCCCGGGGGCATTTTCATTCGCCCGGCTGATCAGATCTCGGACGAGGACCGCGTGCTGTTCCAGACCGTGGCGCGTGCCATCTTGAGCGATGCGCGCGGCACCCTGGCCGAGCAGCTCAATCGGCGCGATCCGCGCTTGAATCGGATGCCGGTCTTTAAACCCCTGGGCAGCCCGGCGCGTGCGTCGCAACAGGCGGCTGCGCCGCGTCTCGCGTTGCAGTTCGACAACGGCACCGGCGGCTTCTCCGCCGACGGGCGCGAATACGTGATCACCACCGCGCCCGGCCAGACCACGCCGGCGCCCTGGGTCAATGTGCTGGCCAATGCCCATTTCGGCACCGTGGTGTCCGGCAACGGCGGGGCCTATACCTGGAGCGAGAACGCCCACGAGTTCCGCCTCACGCCCTGGCACAACGACCCGGTCGGCGATCCCCATGGCGAGGCCTTCTATCTGCGCGACGAAGTTAGCGGGCAGGTCTGGTCGCCCACCCCGCAACCGGCCGGCGGCGCCACGCCTTATCGCACGCGCCACGGCTTCGGCTACAGCGTCTTTGAGCATTGCGAAGCCGGCATTGCCTCAGAACTGTGGGTCTATGTCGCCCTGGACGAACCGGTCAAATACATGGTGCTGAAGCTGCACAACGGGGCGGAACCCGGTGGCTCTGAGCAACCGCGCCGGCTGTCGGTGACCGGCTATGTCGAATGGGTGCTGGGTGACCTGCGGCCCAAGTCGGCGCTGCATCTGGTCACCGAGATTGATCCAAACAGCGGCGCCTTGCTGGCGCGCAACCCCTATAACAGCGAGTTTTCCGACCGGCTGGCGTTCTTTGATGTCGATGACCCCGCGCGCAGCCTGAGCGGTGACCGCACCGAGTTTCTCGGGCGCAACGGCGGTCTGCGTCAGCCTGACGCGCTGGCGCGCACCCGGCTGTCCGGTCGGGTTGGTCCGGGGCTCGACGCCTGCGGCGCGCTGCAAACGCAGTTTGATCTCGCCCCCGGACAAGATCATGAGATCGTCTTCCGGCTCGGCGTGATTGGCCGGCGCGGCGCCGAGGATGCCAGCCTGCTAGCGCCTGAGCAGCGGGGCGCGAGCGCTGCTCGCGCGGCGCTGGCGGCGGTGCGGGCGTACTGGACGCGCACGCTCGGCGCGGTGCAGGTCGAAACCCCCGACCCGGCGCTCAATCTGCTCGCCAACGGCTGGCTGATGTATCAGACCCTGGCGTGCCGCTTCTGGGCGCGCAGCGGCGATTATCAGTCCGGCGGCGCCATCGGCTTCCGCGATCAATTGCAGGACGCCATGGCGCTCATCCATGCCGAGCCGGGGCTGGTGCGCGAACATCTGCTGCGCGCCGCCGCGCGGCAGTTCCGTGAAGGCGATGTGCAGCACTGGTGGCATCCGCCGTTCGGTCGCGGTGTGCGCACGCGCTGCTCGGACGATTATCTGTGGCTACCGCTGGCGACCGGCCGCTATGTGCTGAGCACCGGTGACGCCGCTGTGCTCGATGAGACCGCCCCCTTCCTGGAGGGCCGTCTGGTCAGCGGCGAGGACGATGGCTACTACGATCTACCGGCCCAGAGCGAGGCGTCGGCCAGCCTCTACGACCATTGCGTGCGCGCCATTGATCACGGCCTGCGCATGGGCGAACATGGGCTGCCGCTGATCGGCTCGGGCGACTGGAACGACGGCATGAATCGGGTCGGTATCAATGGCCGCGGCGAGAGCATCTGGCTCGGCTTCTTCCTGCACGAGGTGCTGACCCAGTTCGCCGTGCTGGCGCGCGCACGCGACGATGCGCCCCTGGTCGAGCGCTGCGAGCAGCACGCGGCACGCCTGCGCGCGAATCTTGAGCAGCATGGCTGGGACGGCGACTGGTACCGCCGTGCCTACTGTGACGACGGCACACCGCTGGGATCGGCGACCAGCCCGGAATGTCGTATCGACTCCATCGCCCAGAGTTGGTCGGTGCTCTCCGGTGTGGCCGCGCCCGAACGTGCGCGCCAGGCCATGGACGCGCTCGACACCCATCTGGTGCGCCGGGAGGCGGGACTGATCCAGCTGCTCGATCCGCCCTTCGACCAGTCAGCGCTCGACCCCGGCTACATCAAAGGCTATGTCCCCGGCGTGCGCGAGAACGGCGGCCAATACACCCATGCCGCCATCTGGGCCGCCATGGCCTTCGCCCGCCTCGGCGATCAGGCGCGCGCCTGGGAACTGTTTGCCATGATCAACCCCATCCACCATAGCCGCACGCCCGAGGAGATCGCTACCTACAAGGTCGAGCCCTATGTGATCGCCGCCGATGTCTATGGCGTCGCGCCCCACATCGGCCGCGGCGGCTGGACCTGGTACACCGGATCGGCCGGCTGGATGTATCGCCTCATCCTCGAATCCCTGCTCGGCCTGCGTTTGGAAGGAACAACGCTGCGCATTGAGCCCTGCCTGCCCGCCGCTTGGGATGGCTTCAAGCTCCAGTATCGCTATCGGGAAACCTCATACCAGATCAGCGTCCGGCACAGCGATTCGCTGGCGAGTGGCGACAGCGGCATGACGCTGGTGACGCTGGATGGCGTCGAGATGGAAGGATCGGGTATTCAACTCATTGATGATCGACAGGAACATCTCGTGCAGATCCGATTAACCAGATACTTACATAGAGATCTGGATCGCTCAAGGGGCTCAGGACAATTAGCTGTCGCTATAGCGATCGGCAAAGGCGATTCGTGCCCTCCCGAAGGGAGGGCGTGATAGTATTTCGACAGGGTCTTCTCACAACTTGCCCATGCTAGGCGCTTCACACGGCATGAAGCGCAACTGACGACAGGCGTTCTTCATATGCACGAGTGATTCCTCAATGGGTTCGTTCGGAGCCTTAACTGTCTTATTTGTGTTTCTTGTCTTTTTTGTTCTTCGCTTTGGCGTCACCCGCATCTGCCTGCAGCTTGCCGGCGTCCTTTTGGCTTTTTCCTTTTGCTTCCAATTCCTCGTTGCCGGCGACATGCCCGGCGGCCTCCTTCACTTTGCCTTTGGCTTCTTCGTAGCGCCCTTCGACCTGTTGCTTGTTCATGCATCTCTCCTGTCAATCAATTGAACCATTACTTCAGCGCTGGCGGTGGTTTCCCAGCGCTAAAGGTAAAACTACGCGCGTAGCGGATAGCGGTCGGTTCGGCAACGCACATATAGCCGTAGCAATAGCATTTTCGGTTTTTGGGCCGGTCCCAAAACAGACCGAAAATTCTTCTTTATGTGCGCAACCGAACCGACCGATACGGACGCTTCGGTCAAGCTTTCTCCTGTTTCGCGCCTTGGAGTAGCCTCAATGAGCCAATGCATGAACCAATGCGCTGCCACAACCTTTCACAGACATGGAGTAGAAGCCTTAATGAAAAAGAAATTCATCATCAGCCTCGGTGTGGTTCTCGCCATCGTGATTGCCGTGCTTTGGCTCTTCTGGGGTTCGGATACCTGGAACGTTCAGATCTCGGGCGTGACTGGCGACGGTCGTAATATCCAGTACCGTATCGAAACTGTCTATTCAAACACTTTTGAAACAATGATTTTCCGCAACGAGGACGCCGGCTTCGCGCCCCCGTACTTTAAGTTCAATTCCGCCGATCTACAGTCGCTCGCGAGCCGTATCACGCGGGAATGTCCGCAGGAACCCGTCACCATCCATGGTTACGGGATGCGCATCTCCTTCCTGGACATGTTTCCGAATGTCATTTCGATCGACGCCCCAGAGCACTGTATTGATGCGCCATCCAAAGCAGGTTCCACCGCTGGCACGCAAGAGTGAGTAAAGCGGACCTTTACGCATGGCACACACAACAGGAGAAGCTAATGAACAGACTCGTCGCACTGATTCTACTGCTGACGATCGGCGGATTGTCCGGCTGCGTCATGAATTTTGATTACACCAAGTACAACATTGGCAACATTGATCGCTTGGTCCGCGCAGCACTCGGCATTATCCTGATCGCCATGCAGCCGCGAAAGAACTGCTCCAGTTCCTCGGGCTCGACGCGGGCCAGCACACCCTTGGGTTGCTGATCTTATGGCCGTTGAGATGCAGGATCGGCATTATGGCGCCATCGGTGCGACATGACTGCCCCGATCCCGCCGGGAAAGGAGAACGGTGCGAGGGGGCCGGTGGTTATGACTGACCATTCTGGGTGAGGCGCGGTCGCGTTCGTCCTGCGTCCGCCGGAACGTCAGTTCAATCTTTCGGCGTTCTCGGTTACCGACCATGCCGTTGAGTATCCCCCGGAAATGCTCCGTCCCTATTCGACAACCAGCTTGTTCTCCACCGATTGCACCCCCTGGTTATTGCGTGCCAGCTCTGACGCCCTATCGAGACTGCTCTTTGAATCGACGGTCCCGCTTAGCGTCACCGCTCCGTCAATTGTAATCACGCTGATTTGCAAGACCTTCAGCGTTGGGTCTCCCAGGATCTCAGCCTTGATCTTGGCGGTGATCGCCGCGTCTGACAGATAATTTCCAGTTTCATCAGCCTTCTCACCCATGGATTGCTTGGTCGCATCGAGCTGATTGCCCATTCGCTCAGCGGCCTCATCTATTTTGCGACCAGCCTGCTCGGCAGTGCCCTCTTTTTCACAGCCAGCGAGTCCGAGACTGGCCGATAGGCAGGCGGCCACAACAAGGCCTCCTGATAGAGGCATGAGCGTATAGGCGTTTTTCTTTTGCATGGTTGATTCCTCAATGGATTTGTCAGAAGCCGTGACGATGCACGGCAATGCGTCGTCGTTCTTAGATATGGCCCAGCAGGAACAGAACCAAAACGACGATTAAACCGATTGACATGGTCATACTCCTATTCCTCCTATTCGCCAAAACGCGTTAAACGAAAGGGCATTCCAGGAAGGAAGGAGTTCATCGTGTCGTTAGCCGTCTTTCTTGATGTCCTTCGCGACATTCTCAATCTCTGTCTTGGCATCACCAATGCCAGCTTGGACCTTGCCGGCGTTCTTTTGGAGCGTCCCCTCGACTTCCAGATCTTCATTGCCTGTGACATGACCGGCGACTTCCTTCACTTTGCCTTTGGCTTCTTCGTAGCGACCCTTGACCTGTTGTTTGTTCATCTGTTTGTCCTGTCAATGAATTGAGCCATCACTCCAGCGCGGAATGGGATTCCCATCATTGAGGGAAAATGTACGCGCACGAGGTTTGGCAGTCGGTTCGGCAACGCACATACGGCATAGGCGACGTGAGTTACGGGGAATCGCGTGCTGGATATCTGAGCGGCTGGGAGCTGCACGGAACAATCGGGAAATCCCGGATGGACATTTACCGGATGCGTTGCAAGGACGGTGACGAGCGCTGGTTCGTGGCCCGTCTGGCGGCGATCTTGGACACCCAGGGCGCACTAATATATGTCCTGCTGGTCCAGCAGGATGTCACCGGCACAAGGTCGCCGAGGACGAGGCCATCCGGCTCGCGCAACATGACCCCCTGACCGGTCTGCCCACCCGCGCCTTGCTCGATCAACTGGCCGATCGCATGCTCGCGAGTACCCGCCGCACGGGTGATCAGTTGGCTGTGCTGTTTTTCGACCTCGACCGATTCAAGGCGATCAACGATATCTATGGCCACTCGGTGGGCGATCAGCTCCTGCAGGCCGTTGCGCAGCGACTGCGCGAAAGCTTCCGCGAGGCGGATCTCATCGCCCGGCTGGGAGGAGACGAGTTCATTGCGGTGTTGACGAACCTCAACGACGCAGACGACGCAGCCCGTGCCGCGCGCAACGCCATCGCGGCACTAACACCGCCTTACCCCATTGCGGACCTGATACTGCACTGCGTTCCCAGTCTCGGGATCAGCCTCTTCCCGCAGGACGGTGACAGCATCGAGTTGCTCATCCAGGGGGCCGATCATGCGATGTATCACGCCAAGCAGATTAGCCCCGGTGGTTATCAGTTTGTGACCGAGGCGCTCAACCAGCAGGCGCATACCACGCTGACCTTGGAAACGCGTCTGCGCGAAGCGCTATCGCAGCAGGAATTCCGGCTCGCCTATCAACCGCTGCTGGACCCCCACGACAGTCGTATCACCGGGGTCGAGGCCCTGCTGCGCGGTGACGGGCGATCTGAAATTGGGCCTATGCGCAATTCGGGGGGCTGGAAACCTTCGCCCGCTTCGGCGTTAGCGTGTATTAAGACGCCAAATTGCGGGTCGCGCATGGGCGGCCTATTCGTGCTTGCCGCAAGCAGCCGGAATACAAATCGGAATCGGAGTTGCCAACTCCATGATTACCGTGGCGGGACTGGTGTTCTCGATCACGCTGGTCGCCTTGTCACTCAACTCCAGTCAGTATACTCGCGCGTGATTCGCAACTTCATGCGCGACCGCGTCAATCAGCGGGTGCTCGGTATCTTCGCGTACTGCCTGGTGGTCTTGCGCACGATTTGCGAGGGTGGGGCCGAAGCCTTTGTTCCATCTCTGGCGGTCTCGACCAAAATAGCGACGGAATCGCTCGTGCGTGATCCACTCGGGGGCATCGAACAGCGCGGCGGCCCCGCGCAGCAACTGGGCGTTGTCCCGATCCCTAAATAGGCGTTTCCCTGATTAACACGGCTCACCGGAGTTTGCATGATTCAATTTCGTGGCGAGAGCTATGAACAACGCGGCAAACCGGCCCGCCGAGGCCCCGCAGCAAGGGTTCGAGGCTGGCCACGAGATGAAAGACTGGCTCGCGGCCGAGGCCGAGTTGGCCAAGGTCGACTGATGATTCCCGACCACTCCTGTAACTGAACGCGCCGCTGGTGTTTTCATGCCTGGCTGCGGTCCTGCGTTCTCCTGGAAGCTCGACGCGCATGAGACGGAATTGCAGCGGATTCCCTGGGCGACAACAAAGCCGCACAAGCCCGTATCTTGGTGCTTGATAGTGGCCGGCTCTTGGACCCTGTGATACGCAGCGCCAGAATGGGTGCCCGGTCTAGCAGGCGTTTTGACGGAAAGTGCTACACGCAACGCGTTTCCCACAACGCGACTTCCGTAATCCCGCTAAACCGGGTGCCTGCTTCCAGGCCCCCAAGGGGAATCTTTAGGATTAGGTTTCGAGGAACAAGCCGCGTGAGGCCAGCCCGATGTCGCTTTTCACTTTGATCTGGTCCACTCGATAAAATCCACTCTTCTGAGACTGAATACGGAACCGCCCGGCAACCTTTGGTGCGCTAACTTTCAAAAACGAGTTCCAATGGCTGCTTGCGGATGAAACCACGCAAAATCGCCGCAGCCATCGTGGATGGCACTGCAAACCAGGTCTCGCGCTCGATGCCTGTTCCCTCAAACTGGAAGACTGGCTGGGATACCCCATGCAAGCCACCGAAAAGTTCAACAGTATCAGTCATTTGATCGGCGCGGTCCTCGCGCTGATCGGTGGCGTGTTGCTCATCATCCTGGCGGCAAAAACAGGCGATGCTCGGGCGATCGTGAGTGTCAGCATCTACGCGGTCACACTGCTCCTGCTGTATCTGATCTCGGCGATGTATCACAGTCTGAGTGGTCGAAAAAAACAAGTCTTCCGGGTACTTGACCACCAGGCCATTTATCTGCTGATCGCCGGAACCTACACACCCTTCGCGCTTGTCGGCCTTAAAGGCGAGCTTGGCTGGTGGATATTCGGGACAGTCTGGACGTTGGCGGCACTCGGCATTGTCCTCGATGCTCTGCCCCAGCGTGGGCCGCGCTTCATACCGGTGATCATCTATCTTTTGATGGGTTGGCTCTGCGTGTTCGCGCTAAAGCCCGTCCTTGCAGCCCTGCCATCCGAAGCCTTTCGTTGGCTTTTGATAGGCGGCATTCTCTACACCTCAGGGATCCTTTTTTACGTTCTCGATCACTGGTATCCCTCTTGCCACGGCATCTGGCATCTTTTTGTGCTAGCTGGAAGCATCAGTCACTATGGTGCGATACTGCTTCTGTTGTGACAGAACATGACGAGGAATCCCTCGGCCGTAACCGCAACAGATGCGAATCGAGCCGCGCCGGACCGGGAAATCGGTAATCGGTTCGATTCTGCTCCGGTTCCGTCGCTCTTTATCCTGTGGTTATGGCGTGCCTGTTTTGTGATGACTTGCGCATTTTATTTGGCTCTCCCCGTCCTATGATCGGTCACGGCAAGAGCGGCATTGCACTTGTTTGAATCCGGCGAGATCCACAAAGATCAGCGCAAATAGCGGAAGGGTCGATTGTCCGAAGTCGATGCTGACACGCTCGTGCAGTCGCGTGGCCAGACGGCGACGATGCCGCGATGCTGATTGGGGAATTTAGAGGCTGGACACCCACACTCCCACGCTGAGCGTGGCCCCGGTTGGCCCGAGGTAGGAGCCCGCAACTGGTGGCACGGATTCAGGGTGCCGCGCCACAGCGACGACGAAGTGCTGCGAGCCGGCCATGGTGCCGAGCGAGGGATCGAAGCCCTTCCAGCCAGCGCCCGGCAGATAGACCTCGGCCCAGGCGTGGGTTGTGCCATAGTTGAATGCCGATGGCTCCGCCTGGAGATAGCCACTGACGAAGCGCGCGGCAAAGCCCAGGTAGCGGGCGGCCTCAATGAAGAGGGCGGCAGAGTCGCGACAGGAGCCGCTGCCGAGGGTGAGCGTTTCTGCGGCGCTCTGCACGCCCGGCTCTTCGCGCAACTGGTACGTCAGGCGCTCATGGATGCTGGCACACAGGCGTTGCAGCAGCGCATAGCTCTGGATCGGCTCGCCTGCTGCCCAGAGACTGTCGACCCAGACCTTGAGTGGGTCAGGGCGTGGATCCTGGAGTGGATCCGGCTGCCCGCAGCGAGAAGTCTCCATGTAGGGGAGAAGCACCGGGCGATCCTCGGCGCAATAGGCGAAGGGGTAATCAACCGCTGCGGTGTCTATCAGAAAATCGAGCGGCGCCTCGTTAAACTGTTGAATGATAAGGTCACTCTCGATTGCCAGCTGGCTGGCCAGGGTGTCGAAGGTGGCGATCACCACCGAGTTGTCCTCGACATCCCGGTGCCAACGCAGGGTTGCTGCCGGCTCGATGTTCAGCGTTGATGACTCGATACGCAGGTCATGATCTTCCCTTGGTCGTAAACGCAATACATGCGGATCAAGCCGCGCCGGACCGGGAAAGCGGTAGTAGGTTCGATGCAGGATGCGAAAGCGTTGCATCGCTCAAGTGTCGCTGCTGGTTGGCAGGCGAGTACAGACAATGCGAGGCATGGCAGCGGTGCCTAAGTCGCTCCGCCCTTCAGATTTCCCAGCAGGGGGTTGGGTTCCTGCTTGGTTTTCTTGGCACTGCGCTTTTCTTTTAGCGTCTGCGCAGGCTTTTTCTTCGCCTCTTTATTGCTGTGTCGTTCTTTGGTCATGGAATCCTCGCCGGAGGGTCTCTCGCGGGGTTGCTGAATTTTTAATTAGTGCGGAAATTAAACAGCGCGTAGGCTGGGCAGAAGCGGAAATACGCTGTAGCCAGCACCACCGCGCCAATGGCCGCTGAGATCCAGCCACCACCGAGAAAGCCCGCGATGATCATGAGCGCACCGGCAATCGCGCGGATTAGTGTATCGGTATTACCTATGTTGGGTTGTTTGTAATCAAAGCGCATGATCAATGTTCCTGTCGTGGTGCTCGTCATTGGGCCTGTCATTGTGAAAGAAATGTAGCCATCTTAGCCAACTCGGCTTCGGCCGCGAGCCAGTCTTCCATCTCGTGGCCTACATCGAATCCGCGTTGCTGGGCCTTGAAGTAGGCGATTTCGGCGATTATTTCCTCTTTTACGATTAGATCGTCTTTTACTTGGGAATCGTCGCTGGCCAGATTGGTGTTCTTGGCCTTGACCTTGGCGTTGGTCGTGGCGCGCGCACTTGCGCTCTTTTTAGGGGTGGTTTTTGTCGTCATGTGGATTACCTTTGTTGTGTTAATGGGCGATTGTGCATGAGTTCACCCGAAAGGAAAGTGTTCCAGCACTCTGACCCGAGCCAGGCGACCCTTAACATTTGCCGCTTTGATCTGATCCATGACTCTCAATTATCCATGACTCTTCTGAAACTTAATATGCAGGCTCAGATGGGCTTTGATGATCGGGGCAACACCTGTTTGGGTATCGGGGTATTGATGTTATTGATGTGACGCACATTCCCAGGACAGACCAGGGTGGTCTATGCTGAGGCGATGACAGCGTCGCCTCGGTCGTTTAAGACCGCGTTGTCTGTCGCAGGTGGAAACAGATGAAGACTTTGAGCATCCGACCTTTGCCCGGTTGCTTCGGCGGGCTGCGCCCCTTCCTGCTGCCCATTGTGATCCTGGCCATCGGGCTTACGCTGACCGCTGGGTTTTGGTTGTTCGCCCGGGAACAAGCGCGGCAGCACCGGGAGGATGAACTCAGTCTGTTGGCGTGCAAGGTCGCCGGTCTGATCGACGAGCGGCTCCGTGACAACGTCCCGTTGCTGCACGGGATGCCTGCCCTGTTGGCCCGCTTGAGCTTGACGCAAGATCGGCTGCGGCCGGTGCAGGCAGACCTCGCGCGACCGGGGCTGCTGGCGGCCTTTGATGGGGGGCAATGGTCCATCGCCGTCACGGCCGCGCCTACGTTCGAGTACACCCGGCATGGCCACATCGCGACATGGGGCGGCCTGGGTGGACTCACCCTCAGCCTGCTTTTGGCACTGATTTTCGCAATACAGACACAAGCACAGCGACGCCTTGCCAGCGCCATGGGGGCGTTGGAGCGCACCAACCAGCAGCTCGCCGAGCAGGAACGTCAGCTGATATGGGCACAGCGGACCGCTCAGCTTGGAAGCTGGACTTTTGATCCGAGTACCAAACAGGCGAGCTGGTCGGAGGCCATGTTTCCGATCTGGGGACTGAACCCAGAGGATGGAGTGCCGAGTTACGAGGAGCATCGTTGCCACATCCATCCCGACGATTGGTCCACCTTCGACCAGCTCGTCAGTCGGGCTGCGGAGCGGGGGGAGCCCTACCAACTCAGGTTGCGCATCCGCCGTCCTGACGGCGAGGAGCGCCGGATGATTACCATCTGTACGCCCCATCTGAATGCTCAGGGCCAGGTCGTGCGGCTCTCCGGCACCGTTCAGGACATCACCGAACGCGAGCAAGAGGAAGTCGAACGGTGCCACCTGCAGGCCATGCTCGCCCGCACCGAACGGCTCGCCCATGTTGGCAGTTGGGAATTGGAGGTCGAGACAGGCAGGGTCAGCTGGTCCGAGGAGCTGTTTCGCATCTTTCAGATGGATCCGGCTGAAGGGGCGCCTTCCTTCACCGAACACCACCGACTCTTGTATCCCGAAGACTTTGCGCGCCTGAAAAAGGCGATGGATGCAGTGATCAACGAAGGCTCCCCTTACGCCCTGGAGTTGCGTGCTCGCTGTCGCGACGGCAGCACGCGCGAGTGTTTCACGCGGGGGTATCCCGAGATTCGCTGGAGTCACAAGGTTACTCATGTCTACGGCACCTTCGAAGACATCACCGAGCGCAAGGAGGCGGAGCGGGCTTTGCGCCTCGCTGCCAGCGTTTTCGCGCATAGCTTTGAGGCCATCATCATCACCGATGCCGAGAACCGCATCGTTGAAACCAATCCCGCCTTCAGCAACATCACCGGTTATGCACGGGCGAGCGTGCTGGGCAAAAATCCGAGCATCCTTGCCTCCGGTCACCATAATGAAGCCTTTTATCGCGCGATGTGGGACGCGATCAGGCACCAAGGGTCGTGGCGGGGCGAGGTCTGGAATCGGCGCCAGGACGGTCAGCTCTACGCCGAGCTGTTATCGATCGCGGCTGTCCGGGATGCCGACAATGCGATCCAGAACTATATCGGCGTCTTTTCCGACATCAGCGAGCTCAAGGCCCACGAAGGGGAACTGGATCGTCTCGCCAACTACGATGCCCTGACCGAGCTGCCCAACCGGCGGTTGTTGAGCGACCGACTGGAACAGGCGCTGGCCGGAACGCGACGCTCAGACCGGCTTATCGCGGTTTGCTATCTCGACCTCGACAACTTCAAACCCATCAACGATGAGTACGGGCACGAAATGGGCGATGAGGTACTGATCAGCATTGCTGATCGGCTGCGCACGCTGATCCGTGCGCAGGATACGGTGGCCCGACTGGGCGGCGACGAGTTCGTCCTGCTCTTCTCCGACCTGGTGCAAGCGCAAGACAGTCATCTTCTCTTGGAGCGCGTCCTGGCTGTGGCAACGGCACCAATTCTCTTGCACGGCGTGACCCACCGCGTCTCGGCCAGTATCGGAGTGGTCTTGAGTCCACCGGATGTCGAGAGTGCTGACAGCCTGCTACGCCATGCCGATCAAGCCATGTATTGTGCCAAGCAGGCGGGGGGGAACCGTTATCACTTTCACGATGGCGAGTAGCCGCCCGATTGGCTGCGCCAGTTAGGGCGTTGGGGTAGAGTCCGGTGGGAATCGCTGTCTGAACCATCCTTTTCCCCATGCCAACATCAGGGAATACCGGCTGTGTCTGGCGGCCTCAGATGCGCTAATTTACAGAGAGCGGCCCTGATTCTTACATGCCAGATTCCGCATCCATGGCAACTTAATAGGGGAAGCGACTCATGATTACCGCACCCACCCTTGCGTCTCCAAAACAAAATCATCTGCTCGCGGCTTTGCCCGCCTGCGAGTTCGAGTGCCTGAGCCCTCATCTGGAGCTGGTTCCACTGCCGCTTGGTAAAGCCCTCTACGAGCCTGGCGAGCGATTGGAGCACGTCTATTTTCCCAACAACGCCATTGTCTCCCTGTTGTACGTTATGAAGGATGGCGCTTCCGCTGAGATTGCCGTGGTTGGCAACGAAGGCATCGTCGGCGTCGCTCTGTTCATGGGCAGTGACACCATGCCGAATCGCGCTGTGGTGCAGAGCGCTGGCCACGCCTATCGTCTCAAGGGTCGGCTGCTTAAACAGGAGTTTTCCCGCTTCGGCGGGAGCCGCTGCGCGGGATTACATACGATGCTTCTGCGCTACACCATGGCGCTCTTGACCCAGATGGCGCAGACCGCCGTCTGCAATCGACACCACAGCATCGACCAGCAACTCTGCCGCTGGCTGCTGCTCAGTCTTGATCGACTGACCTCCAGTGAGCTGTTTATGACCCAGGAGCTGATCGCCAATATGCTGGGCGTGCGGCGCGAGGGCGTCACCGAGGCCGCTGGGCGATTGCAGAAAGCTGGATTGATTCACTACAGACGGGGCCATATCACCGTACTGGACCGGCCAGGCCTGGAAGCACGGGTGTGCGAATGCTATCAGGTGGTCAGAGATGAGTTCCAACGTCTGCTCCCGGATGGAGATCAGCGCAGCGCCATGGATGGTGCGACTAATCAGGTTGCGCGGTCGCTGGCGTTCACGATATAGAGTTGATCTTGCGCAGAATCGGGGCTGCCCCGATACGCCCATCGGCACGAAATCCGCTACTCTGCCATCGTAGCCCTAACCCCAGACCACAAGCCCCGAGCTTGAACGACCCGCAGGCCAGCGATGCATTCTGATTCGGACCCTCAAACCCTGGTGATCGTGGATGATCATCCCTTGGTGCGCGAGGGTCTGAAAGCCATCCTGTCGCATGAGCCGCAGCTGCGCGTGATTGGCGAAGCCGGTGGCCTGAGCGAAGCGCTGGCGTTGATGCAAGCGCAAGTGCCTGATCTGGTGATCATCGATTTGGCCCTGGCCGATGGCGACGGACTGGATCTGATCCGGCGACTGAAAAGGCATCATCCAGATATCAAAATGTTGGTGTGTTCCATGCGCGAGGAGACGCTCTTTGCCGAGCGGGCGCTCCATGCGGGCGCTCTGGGCTATGTGCACAAGAGCGAGGTGGCGCTGCATATCATCGAAGCCGTACGCACCACGCTGAACGGGCGCATTTTTTTGAGTCCGGTGATGGTCGAGCGCATTCTGCATCGCACCAGTCCTGGGGTGGCGGCGACCGATCTGGCTCTGGACACCTTGAGCGATCGTGAATTGCAAGTCTTCGACCTGCTGGGAAACGGCCGCTCCACGGCGGAAATTGCCCAGGGGTTGCATCTGAGCGTGAAGACGATAGAAAGTCACCGGGAAAAGATCAAACGCAAGCTGCAACTGGCAAATTCCGCCGAATTAATCCGCTGCGCGACCCTCTGGTCGCAGACCCAATGCTAAGCGATCCCGAGGTCGAGGAAGCGCTGCTCGACCAAGTGCTGCTGCTGTTGCGCAAGGACAGTCTGTGCGACTTCAGCGGCTATCGGCGCAGCATGGTCTGGCGCCGGGTCAAACGCCGCATGGGCTTGTGCCGGATCGGCGCCACGCAGGCGTATCTGGCCCATCTGCGCGACAACCCGGACGAGACCCGCGCGCTGTTTCAGGATCTGCTGATTGGCGTGACGCGTTTTTTTCGTGATGAACAAGCCTTCACCGCACTTGAACAGGCTTTGTTCGCGCCGGGTGTCTCCTCGCTGCTGGATGCCAGCGTGGTGCGCGTCTGGGTGCCCGGCTGTGCCACCGGCGAGGAGGCCTACTCGCTGGCCATTCTGCTGCTGGAGCATGGCGCGCACCGGCGCACGGCCCCGAGCCTGCAAATTTTTGCTACTGACATTGACCCGCAGGCACTGGAAGTGGCGCGGCGCGGCCGCTATCCCGACAGCATTGCCTACGATCTCGGCGTCGAGCGCCGGAACCGCTTCTTCGTGCGCGAGGACCGCCACGCCTTGCGCGTAAACAAACAGGTGCGCGAGCAGGTGGTCTTTGCCTGCCACAACCTGATTGCCGACCCGCCCTTTTCCCATCTCGATCTGATCAGTTGCCGCAATGTCCTCATCTATTTCAAGCCACAGGTTCAGCGACAAATTCTTGGCCTGTTCCATTTTGCGCTCAAGCCCAATGCCACGCTGCTGCTCGGTCCGGCTGAGACTATCGGTCGGGACACGGATCTCTTTGCCACCCTGTGCAAGCCCTGGCGGCTGTTTTCGCGGATTGGGCCGACCCGACGCGAGGATCTGCGCTTTCCGATCGACGCCAACAGCGCTCGTCTCCTCTCCAGTTCGCCTGACAACCCCATGACGGTGTCGGCGCCAACCCTTGACGAACTTGCCCGCAGCCTGTTGCTGGAGGAGTTCGTGCCCGCCTCGGTGCTGGTCAACAGCCAGCTGGAGAGCCTTTATTTCTTCGGCCCCACCGACCGCTATCTGATCCGTCCCAACGGCCCGCCGAGCGTGGATCTGATCCTGATGGTTCCCGAGCGCCTGCGCGCGCGTCTGCACGGCGCCTGCCAGCGCGCGCTGAGCACGGAGAGCGATCAGCGCGTGGAGGATCTTCAACCACAGGCATCCGGCGGTTCGCGGCGGGTTGAGATTCGGATTCGCGTCCTGCGCCAACCGGCCGCCGTGCGCGGTCTGCTGTTGATCAGTTTCATTGAGCAACCCTCAGCGCCAGCGGCACTTCCGGACGCGGACGCCCACGCCGACACCGACGCGAGCACCACCGCCGAGAGCCGCGAGCGCCAACGCTTGGAACGCGAACTCCACAGCGCCCGCGCTGACTTGCAAACCACCGTCGAGGCGATGGAACAGGCCAACGCGGAGCTGAAGGCTTCCCATGAGGAAGCCGTCGCGATGAACGAAGAGTTCCAATCCGCCAATGAGGAGTTGGTCAGCTCCAAGGAAGAACTGCAATCGCTGAATGAAGAACTGAACACAGTCAACACTCAGCTGGAAGAGAAAATCCGCGAACTGGAAAACAGCGGCAACGACCTGGCTAACCTGATCGCCAGTGCCGAAATCGCCACGGTGTTTCTCGATACCAGACTGCGCATCAAGCGCTTCACGCCCGGCGGCGCGACCTTGCTGAATCTGCGCCCCGGTGACGAGCAACGCCCGCTGAGCGATCTGGCGCCGAACCTGGACGACCCCGAGCTTCTCAGCGATGCCCAGCGGGTGCTCGATACCCTAACGCCTAATGAACAGGAAATCGCTGGCGCCGACGGCACGGACTACCTGCGTCGCATCCTGCCCTACCGCACCCAGGACAATCGTATCGATGGCGTGACCATCAACTTTATCGACATCAGTGCCCGCGCCCGCGCCGATGCCACCGTCCGCCACAGCGAGGCGCGCTATCGCATTCTGTTCGATGACTCGCCGATGTGCCTGATGGAACTCGACTGCTCTGAGCTGAAAGCCTATCTGGAGTCACAGCGCTCCGATCCCGCGCATGGCGTCGGCGAGCCGCTGCGCACTCAGCCGGAGTGTTTTGACGCCTGCTGCCAGCGCATCCGTCTGGTGGCTGTCAACCAAGCCGCCCTGGCTTTGATGCGCGTCGCCTCGCAAGACGAACTCAAGGCCGCGCTGCCGCGCCTGTTGCCGATCCAGTCGTCGCATCAGCTGGCGGATCTGATCGAGTCGCTCCTGAGCCATTCCGAGCAGCTAATGCACGAAGGGGTGCTACACAGCGGCAGCGCGCGTGAAATTCCGGTGCTCTGCCCGCTGGTGCCGGCGCCCGGCGCTGAGACCAGCCTCGAGCGGGTGTTGGTGGCGCTGATCGACATCAGGGATCGCAAAGCGATGGAAACCGAGCTGCGCCATCGCGAGCAACGGCTGGATGCCGTGGTGTCCAGTGCTGCGGACGGTATTCTGGTGATTGATCACGCTTGGCGGCTGCAGCAACTGAATGCGGCGGCGGCGGCCTTGTTCGGCGTCGATCCGGTCGCCATCCTCGGCCAGCCGCTCGGACAGCTGATTCTGCCCGATGACAAAGATGGTCCATTCGAATTGTTTAAGACCGGCGTTAGTCCGTTGCCCTGTGATGGGCACTGGCCGCGCGGTTGTATCGGCCGGCATGCCGATGGCAGCCGCTTCCCGCTGGAACTGTCGGTGTCCGCGATCGGCCATCTTGACCTGTACGTGCTGTGGGTGCGCGATCAACGCCAGCGCCTGCGCCTGGAGCGGGAAGTGATTGAAGCCAGCACCCGCGAGCAGGAACGCATCGGTCGGGATATTCACGATGGATTGGGGCAGCAACTGACCGGCATCAGCCTGTTGGCCGCGCGCCTGGCCACCAGCCTGGCTGAATCCAAGTCTGCCGAGACTCAGCTGGCCGTTGCGCTCTCGGAGCACATTCAGCAGGCGCTTGCCGATACTCGGGGAGTGGTCAAGGATCTCGCACCGGTGGACATTGTCGCCGATGGGCTGCCCAAGGCGCTGGTGGCGCTGGCTGAACGTCTGCGGGCCACCAACCCAGCCCTGAGCTGCGAGTTTCACGGTGATGTCGCCTTCAGCATTGCGGACCGACATGCCGCCGCGCATCTGTTTCGCATCGCCCAGGAGGCGGTCAACAATGCTGTTAAGCACGGTCAGCCGCACCAGATCGACATTCGCCTGGAGGAAGACGAGCAGCGTCTGGTGCTATCGATCAGCGACGACGGCATCTGGAAGCCGCCCGTCGCTGGCGACGCCGGCCAGTTTGGCCTGCACATCATGCGCTACCGCGCCAGCCTCATCGACGGGCTGCTGGAGATTCAAATCGGCACTCAGGGCGAGCAGCGCGGCACCCGGGTGCGCTGCATCTGGCCGCTGAGTCATGGTGGGTCAGAGCCTTGAGGTGTTGCATGCACCTCACGCCGGCCTTGCATCTATCCTTTTTTTCCTGACCTGGAGTACGATTCCATGCCTTTTGGTCTCATCGACATGCCCTGGTGGGGCTATGTGCTGGTCATCCTTGGCCTGACGCATGTCACCATCGCTTCCGTCACCATCTTTCTGCACCGATATCAGGCGCACCATGCGCTCGATCTGCACCCCGTCGTGAGCCATGGCTTCCGCACCTGGCTGTGGCTCACCACCGGCATCGTCACGCGTGAATGGGTCGCCATTCATCGGAAGCATCATGCCAAGTGTGAGACACCCGAGGATCCGCACAGTCCGCAAATTTATGGGCTGAACAAGGTTTTGTTTGATGGCGTGGATCTCTATCGCCGCGAATCCGCAGTGCCCGGAACGCTTGAGCGCTATGGGAGCGGAACGCCCCAGGATGCCATCGAACGACATCTTTACACCCCGCACGCCAACCTTGGCATCGGTCTCATGCTGGTGATCGATCTGATCCTGTTCGGCCCCATCGGGCTCACCGTCTGGGCGGTGCAGATGATGTGGATTCCGTTCTTCGCCGCTGGCGTGATCAACGGCATCGGCCATTACTGGGGTTATCGCCGCTTCGCGCCCAACGATGCCTCGCGGAATATTCTTCCCTGGGGCATCCTGATCGCTGGCGAGGAGCTGCACAACAACCACCACGCCTATGCCACCTCGGCCAAGCTGTCCAATCAATGGTGGGAGATCGACCTCGGCTGGCTGTATATCCGGCTGCTCGCAGCACTTAGGCTGGCCAAGGTTCGGCGCGTGGCGCCCAAGTTGCGTATCGATCCGAGCAAGCAGCGCTGCGACATTGAGACTTTGCAGGCCATCATGACGCATCGTTATGCTGTGCTGGCCAGCTTTGTTGACAGTTTGAAACCGACGGTCAGGCAAGAGGTTCGTCAACGCCAGGTCGGCGCTGCGCTTGGGCTTGGCGACAAAAAAACGCTGCGAGCTGTGCAGAATGGTTTGCAGCGGGGCGCGGAGCATCTGCCCGAGACCGAGCGTGACATTCTGGAACAGGCGCTCGCCGCCAGTCCGCTGTTGCGCCGGCTGTTCGCGATGCGCCAAGAGTTGGTTGCCCTGTGGGGACGATCCAATGACTCGCGTGAGCAGCTGGTCGAAAAACTGGAAAACTGGCTCCAGCAAGCCGAGATGAGCCGTGTCCTGGCCTTGCAGCAATTCTCCCGGCAGCTCTGCAGCTACGCTTGAGCACTCGTGCGGGTGTTCTACATAGAGCCCGATAGAGGTCGATAGCGCTCGCGTGTCAGGCGCACCCTTTGTCTTATTGGCTTAAATCCTGCTCCCAAATCAATCGCAATATTTCGGATGATTCTAAGCTCTTATTGATTGGGCATTCTGGACAGCCCCGGCGAGTAGGTGGGTTGTCACATTCAAAGCAGCCTTCTACGGTCTTAGCGGCATTGGATAAATCCTCTTGCAATGTAGCCAATGCCCTGGCTTGCTCTTGGAGCTGTTGTTGCAGGGATTTGAGAACTGTATGAACGTCGTGGCTGGCTTGCTTTCCTGAGGGACATTTTTCCCTGGCTGTTGCAAGTTCTTTGATAAGGGAAAGTGGTACTCCAGCGTATGCAAGCTTAAGAATGACACGAAAACGTGAAATGTCTTCTTCCGAGTAAAGACGTGTGCCGCCAGCTGTACGGCGTGCTGCAACCAAGTTTTCTTCTTCGTAAAAACGTAGTGTTCTTGGTGTCGTGCCAAGGAGGGCAGCCACCTCGCCGATTTTTTTCAGAGAGGTGGTGCCCATCTCGCTATGCACCCACCAATTGGGCTTTGTAGCCGAAGGATTGGACCTTCGCAAGTAGCGCGCCAGTTGAGGTTGCCTCAGGGTTGAATGCCACCAGCAAAAGATGATCCTTCCCAGGGTTGAATCGCGGGGCGACGACACCGTGAATCTGTCGCATGGATTCCTCCAAGGTGTTTCGCTGTTGTTCGCTAAGTTTTTGATTAATATGGATCAGGATATCACTTAGGCTCATGATATTGCTCCTCTGTAGATCTGCAAGACACGGCAATATCTTTATCTCACGTTAACGTCAGATATGCAAGCGATTTATCACCTGATGTCAAAAATAACCCGAGCCCAAACCGCGCTTGCAGCAAGCCCTAAAAAATATGCCAAAGCTACGGATATCGACGGCTTGATATATAGTTATACGCCGAAATCGTGAATTCTTCACTGATTTAATCATAACCGTATTTACATTTTATGGTTTTAATTGAGATTATAATTCCTCCCTTTAAATTTGTTTGAATTTATTGTGTTCTGTTCGAATGCAAAATGCTGTTTTTTGCAAGATTGCCTGTTCTCGACTTTGGCCATTTTCTGAGCTTGGCTCGCTCAGCGAGAAGCCAAGCAATCACCTGAGGCGGGGCAGGCGAATCAAGTGAGGCTCGCGGCAGAGCATGGCAAGCGGTATCGTTTGAGGCTGACAAAAACCTCAGAGGAGGTTCGCCATACTTGCTCTGCCTGTCTCCATTGTAGCCGTTCTTCAGCCTTTTGCCAGCCTGTTTACGAGTCCCACATGGGCACATGCGCAAGTGTTAGTCCTTGGTACCCTGTTGGCGCAGGGGCCGCGCACGGTCACGGCGGCGTTACGGGCGATGGGGTTGTCAGGTGAGCGGCGTTTTGAGCGTTACCATCGGGTGCTCAATCGAGCCCGCTGGTCGGGGGTCCGTGGAGCACAGATTTTGTTTGGCCTCTTGATCGGTCTGTTACCCCCCGGCGTGCCGATTGTGGTGGGGGTCGATGAAACCCTGGAGCGGCGCTCGGGCCGGCGCATTCGCGCGAAAGGGGTTTATCGTGATGCGGTGCGCTCGAGCCGGCGCAAAGTGGTCACGACGATGGGGTTGGAATGGGTGGTCATGGCATTGCTGGTGCCTTTACCCTGGAGTCAGCGTCCCTGGGCCTTGCCCTTTCTGACCCTGTTGGCTCCCTCGCGAGCGGCGAATGACGCCGCTGGGCGCGTGCATCGCACGACGCTGGACTGGACGGTGGTGATGGTGCGCCTGGTCGGGCGCTGGTTGCAACGTCG
>NZ_NRRS01000038.1 GCF_016583795.1 Rhabdochromatium marinum
TCAGCGCGTGCATCAATTCGCCAAGAACATCAACCGCAACGTCTTTGAAGTAGCGGATCGCCTGTGGGTAAAGATCGCCCTCGACCCAGAGGAAGAAAAACTACGTATTCCAGGTTAGGCGCGGTTTCGAACAGCGCATGAAACAAAACGAAGCCGTTCGGCAAGCGGCTGAAGGCTTTATCGACGCGCTGTACGCGCTGCATGCCATGGTGCTGGAGATTCGCTTGAGAGTGTCTGATGGCAGCCTGTCGGACGCTGAGGTGCCGCCCGATCTGACGGCCAGCGCCGTTCGCCAGCAGCAGCAATTTGTGCACGATCAGCAGCAGGCGCTATTGAGTGATCAGGAGCGCAACCGTGCCCGCCTGCAAGAGGTGCAGGCTCGGATCGAGGACATCCAGGCCTTTGTCACCAACGCTGAAACCGGACTGGCGGCGATGAAAAACCGCCGCGAACAGGACAGCCAGCAACAGCGGTTGGAGCAGCAGTATCGCGACCAAACCCCCGAGGCGCTGCAACAGGAATTGCTGGATCTGGAAGATGAGCGGGTTTCCCTTCAGGGAGCTTTGCAGTTGTCGCGGCTGCATTTTGACCGCCACCTGGCTCAGCTCGACGGCCTGGAAGCTGCGTTGCAACCTCTGGTGGATGAAACAACACTGGACACGCCGCAGCTGAGCGTCTCGGTGGATCAGGCCACTGAGGCCACTGAAGCGCTCCAAGCCGCAATCGCCGCTTTCGAGACACGCATGGCGGAGTTGCAAACCTTTGATCAGCAGCTGAGCGAAGTCATCGATTGGGGGCAAACCATGGAAACCGAGGCCGATCTGCTGCGCGAGCATTTGGCCAACATGCGTCTGCTCTCGGAACTGGTGGTTGCCCGCAACGGCCAGCCACCGGCGACGCTTGATCCTGATGCACTCATGCAACGCCAGGCCGCGATCATGGACACCATCAATGCCACCACCACCCAGCTGCAGCTGGCCAACGAGCAGCAAACGCAGCTGCAAGCGCGCTTGGAGGCGATTCGCGCCGCGCATCTGCGCGCCCGACAGCAACTGGTGGATGTTGAGCAAACCCTGGCCGCAGCTCAGCAGGCGCGTGCCTGGCAGCAGGAACTCGACGCGCTCGACAGCACCGCCCTGCTGGAGCGCTTTGTCGCCGATGCCCAGGCTTTGCAGGCGCAGCGCGAACGCTTGAGCGAACAACAGCAGATGATCGACGCACTGGTGGAACAGGAACGTGCGTTGCGCGATACGCTCAACCTGTTCAGCGATCCATTGGTTGAATTGTCGCAGTCGGCGGTTCAGGATGAAAAGCGTCGGATCGAAGAGACGCTCAATAAACTGGCTGGTTTGGAGGTTCCGGCGGAGTCGCCGCTGGTGGCCGCACCGACCGAAACCGCGTCGGCTGATCGCTCCGACGACACCGATGCCTCGCCGACCTCTCCATCTCCGTCCCCATCTCAGCCAACCGATCAGGCCGCAGAGGACGCCGAGGCGCCGGATCAGGCGGCAGCGCCTGAACTGTTCTCTGCCGATGTCGCGGGGTTAAAAGCCTATCGCAATCTTATTGCCACCCGACTGCAAAACAGCCAAACCCGCCAGGAGGATCGCGCGCAACTCCTGGAGGTGCTGCAATCCCTGGAAACAGCGCTGACAGAGGACATTAACCAACTCTCGGAGGCGCATCGGCTGCTGTCACAACAGTATGCCACGGCGGTTGAGCTGAAAAAGCAATTGGGGCGAGGTGCACTGACTCCGGAGCAGGCACCGGAGGGACTCATTGAGGCACTGCGCAAGGAACCCATCACCGCACTGGAACAGGATATTGATCAGCGTCGCAATCAGCGTGCGCATACGCGGCGGCTAATGGCTCATTTGCAGACCGAGGATCCCACTCAGGCGCCACGCCAGGCGCTGGTGGAACGCCTGCAATCGCTGGTTGGTCAGCGACTCGATTTGCTGGCCGACTTGCAGCGTCTTGAAACACAACGGTTACAGCAACCCGATGCTTTGAGCAAGAATGAAAGCCAGCGTCTGACACAACAGGCGGAACGGCGCATGCGTGCTGGCAGTGGTTGGCTGGAAGCGCTGCTGGGATTCCTGCCATCGGATCGGGCCAGCGAATTGACCGAATTGCTGCGCAATCACTACCAGGCGTTGGTGGCGGCCGAGGCTCGGCAAGAGCTGCTCACTACAGAAAAGGACAAGCTGGCACAGTTGATTCAGCGGGTTCAGGATACTCAGCAAGACATTAGCGAATTTCTGCCACTGCTTGAGGAACGACAGCACAGTCTGGAAGACCAACAGGAACTGGCCTGGATGCGCTTGCGTCTGCAATTTGCTCCGGACGAGGCCGAAACCCTGCTGGCTGATTTCACCGCCCGTACCGGGCAAACGTTGGACATGCCGCCCCCGGTGCTGGAAGCGGATCGCGTCGCCTTTGTTGAGGACGCCGCCGGTGCGCTGCTCGCCCGCCATGTTCAAATCCTGGCCCTGCAGCAATGGATCAGGCGGCTGTCACAGCGTCAAGAGCAAACGCTGGTCAACGAAATTGCGCAGTATCGTGAACGAGAAGGCGAGATTGGCGCTCTGGAGTCCACGCTGAAACGCAAGATTCACCGACTGTTGGGACATCCGCCCGAGGCTTTAGCCGAGTTGCCGGAGAATCAGCGTCCCACCACAGCACTTGCCAAGGCTTATTTTCTGCAGGGCGAAATTGGCGTCGCGCATGAGGAACGTGCTCAGGCCCGGCTGCGGGCGCTGCTGCAGGTGATGATGGAATTGGCACTGATCATTGGTCTGACCTGGCTGTTGATTGCCGGTGTTCAGCGTTTGGTGGATCGCAAGGTGCGCGAACTGGAAATGTCCGGTGCACCTGAAACTACTCATGCTCTGTTTGCGCTGTCCTTTGGTTTTGCCGCCTTTCGTATTCTGATCATTGCGCTGGCTCTCATGCTGGCGCTCAGCAGTTTGGGCTTTAACATTGGCGTCATTCTGGCCGGTCTGGGCATCGGCGGCTTTGCCGTCGCCATTGCCGCCAAGGAGACCCTGTCCAATCTGATCGGCGGTATCACCCTGTTCGTTGAACGCCCGTTCAGCATCGGCGATATTGTGCAAATCAGCAGTGACATTCAGCTCGGGGCCGCCGAGGCGGGCCGGGTCGAGGGGGTATCCTGGCGCACCACCAGAATCGTCAATGTGATGAACTACAGCATCACCATGCCCAACAGCCGGGTCTCGGAAGCGGCCATTATCAATTACACCCGCCAGCTCCCGTTGCGGGACTTCACCCATGTTTATGTCTCGCCGGCCCATGAGGTGCGCAAGGTGCTGACCCTGATTACAGCGGCCGTGGATGAATGCCAGCTGATTCGTCAGGATATGCAGAAGCAGATTCTCGCCATCGGTGTCGAGGTGGTGGGCGAAATTGTGCTGACCAAATATCAGATACGCTGGTACACGGATGTCAGCTATCTGGCGCGTGCCCGGGTCTTGACTGAATTCTGGAACCGCGTCTGGCAGAAATTCAGTGAAGCGGGTGTG
Source organism: Rhabdochromatium marinum (assembly GCF_016583795.1). Lineage (GTDB taxonomy): Bacteria > Pseudomonadota > Gammaproteobacteria > Chromatiales > Chromatiaceae > Rhabdochromatium > Rhabdochromatium marinum. The sequence goes on from NZ_NRRS01000038.1 coordinate 3,543, forward strand.
CCGCTTGAATATGTTGCGCGCCGATCCTCTGTTGATGTCGGGTCAAGCGAACCGTCGCCTGAGCAGCCGCCCGAACAGCGACTGGAGCAGCCACTCGAACAGCTATTTTCCAAAGAACTCGGATAGATGCAACGATGAAAATTGATGACTTAATGCGCAGCTCGGGGGTCAAATTTGGCACCAGTGGGGCACGCGGGCTGGTGACGGACATGACCGATGCGGTCTGCTATAGCTACGCACGCGGGTTTCTAAGCTATCTGCATGAGCAGGACGCATGGGCGCCTGGTGCTCAGGTTGCTCTGGCTGGAGACTATCGCGACAGCACGGGACGTATTTTGGCCGCCTGTGCTCAAGCGGTGCGCGACAGCGGCGGCGAGCCGATCTATTGCGGGCGAATTCCGGCGCCGGCTCTGGCGGCATACGGCTTTGCCGAGGGGATGCCGAGTCTAATGGTAACCGGCAGCCATATTCCAGAGGATCGCAACGGGATTAAGTTTAATCTGGCGCAGGGGGAAATCCTCAAGGAAGACGAAGTCGGGATGGCGCGGCAGCCGGTGATTCAACCGCCGGAACTGTTCGATGCGCAGGGGGCTTTGCGCGCCGGTTCGCCCGCATTGCCGGCTGAGACATCCGCCGCACGCGAGGCCTACCGACGGCGCTTTATGGACTTTTTTGCCCCCAACGCCCTGGCCGGCCTGCGTATTGGCTTGTATGAGCATTCCACGGTGGCCCGGGAACCCCTGTACGAGATCTTGTCCGGGCTGGGAGCGATTGTGACCCGTCTGGGGTTTTCGGAGACCTTTGTGCCGGTGGATACCGAAGCCATACGCCCGGAAGACTGGGCACTGGCCCGTGACTGGTGTGCGGACGGTTTGTTTGATGCACTGGTCTCGGCCGATGGCGACGGCGACCGGCCGTTGCTCGCCGATGCCAGCGGACGCTGGCTGCGTGGCGATGTGGCCGGAATTTTGTGTGCGCGTGCGCTGGGGGCTGAGGCGGTGGCCACACCGGTGAGCTGTAATACGGCTGTGGAGCGCTCAGGCGATTTTGCTGCGGTGCGGCGCACCCGCATTGGCTCGCCCTATGTCATTGCCGGTATGCAGGAGCTGCTGACCGAGGGCTATGCGCCTGTCGTTGGTTATGAAGCCAATGGTGGTTTTCTGATTGCTTCGGCGATCGAGCGCGATGGCCGCCAGTTGCCGGCACTGCCGACCCGTGATGCGGCCATTGTCGCCGTGGCCGTGCTGGCCGCTGCCAGGGCGCATGGTCTGTCGTTGGCCGAACTCAGCGCCGGTTTGCCAGCACGTTTTACCGATAGTGATCGCATCAAGAACTTTCCGGTCGACTTGAGTCGCGAACGTCTGGGAGCCTTTGACACCGGCGATGCCGCCGCTGATTGCCAGGCGTTTAGCGCGGCCTTTGATCCGTTGTTCGCGCCAGTGGCGACGCTTGATCACACCGATGGCGTGCGTGCCACCCTGACTAATGGGGAGATTCTGCATCTGCGTCCATCTGGCAATGCGCCTGAATTGCGCGCCTATACCGAGGCAGACAGTCCGGAGCGGGCCCGGGAAATGAATCAGCAGTGCATGCAGTTGTTGCGGACTTGGTGCTGATAGCTCCGAATACTGGTGTGGCCGACTGGTGTGGCCGTCTTCGGCGTCTTGACAACACCCGAAGAGTTCAGCAAGCTCCATATCTCCGTGGTCCATGGGGTGGTGACAGATCGCGTCCACCGGACAATGGGCCTCTCAGATTGTTTTCAGTCATCTAACAGGAGACATTGTCATGCGATTGATGCAAGCAAAACGTGGGTCGGCTCAACTGATGACCGTTGCGGCTCTGACCGGTCTGCTGCTGGCCGGCTCTCTGGCCATCTTGCCTGGCAGTGCTAAAGCCGCCAATGTGAGCATTCACACGACGACCGATCTGAATGTGCGCACCTGTCCATCGACCTCCTGTCGAGTCATTGGTGTGCTGCCAGCTTACAGCTGCGAGGTTGCCCATCGCTGGGCGGGGGGAGGTTCCTGGGTTCAAATCACCTATCGCGGTCGTCGCGCTTTTGTCTCTGCCAGCTATGTGCGTCGCGGTTGCGGAAGAGGACGCCGCTGAGTTTTTGAGGGCGCTCGCGTAAGCGATGCGTCCCCATGAGCTGATTCCACGGTCGCAGCAAATTACTATCGCCACGCGGCCATCGAATGGATTATTCTCATGGGGGACAAGACCAAAAAATAGAGTACCACCATTAAGGAGACCTGCGTTGCGACAACCACTTCTGGGGGCTGTATGCCTCGGACTGATGACGCTTCCCACCCTGACCTCAGCCACCAATGGATACTGGTCCATTGGGTATGGGACGAAATCCAAGTCTATCGCCGGAGCCTGCGTAGCCATGCGCTTTGGTTCCATGTGTGCGGCGGCCAATCCCGGATCACTGGCGTTCGTCGGGAATCGCGTCGAAGCCGGGCTGGCGCTATTCATGCCCAAGCGCGGTTTTACCGCCAATGCGGACATGGAAATGCCACCGCAAAATTATGCCTTTATTCCGCCCGGCGATTATGAAAGCAAGAACGATTGGTTTCTGATTCCGCATTTCAGTTACAACCGCGAGATTGATGACAAAAGCACCATCGGTATTGCTATCGGCGCCAACGGTGGCATGAATACCGAATATGGCAGCCCGGATAATCCGATGTTTCCGCTGCCGTCGATATTCTCAGCCTTCAATCCCAGCAACCAGCCGGGCATGAACCAGATCCCCGGGATTCACCAGTTCGATGCCACGGCACCCACCGGCATCGACATGATGCAGATGTTTATCGGTGTGAGTTATTCGCGCAAGCTCAATGAACACCATGCCATTGGTATCACGCCCATTCTGGCTGTTCAGTCCATGGAAGTGGATGGGCTGGAGCCGTTTGCAATGTTCTCCAAATATTCGGACAAGGTCACGGGCAAGGGACGGGATCTGTCTTTCGGTGGCGGATTGCGCGTCGGCTGGTCGGGTGAAGTGGCCGATGGTCTGATTCTTGGCGCTTCCTATCAGACTAAGATGTGGATGACCCCTTTCGATGATTATAAGGGGCTCTTTGCCGAGGAAGGCGATTTCGATATTCCCGCCAATTTTGATCTGGGCTTTTCCTATCGCTTCAAGCCCCAGTGGACCTTTGCCTTTGATTACCAGCGCATCATGTACAGTGATGTCAAGGCCATCGGCAATACCTCAGACATCATCTTTTCTCCGGATCGCATGGGGCCGGACGCAGTGGCTATGATGCAAAGCATGGGCATGCCGGTGGCGCCTGGTATGGGACAAAACCCGGCGCTGGGGTCCGATAATGGACTGGGCTTCGGTTGGGAAGACATGAACGTGTATAAGTTCGGCCTGCAATGGCAACAGTCGCCACGCTGGACCTACCGGGTTGGCTATAGCTATGCCACCGATGTGGTACCCGGCAGTCAGGCGCTGTTCAATGTTTTGGCACCCGCCACCGTGAAAAATCACTTTACCTTTGGCTTGACGCACCGGCTGCAAAATGACCACGAAGTCAATCTGGCGGTGGTGCATGCAACCAACCACAAGATTCACGGCCAAAATCCCAATACCGGGCCGCAAACCGGCTTTATTGAAATGAGCCAGTGGGAGGTCGAGCTGGGTTGGGCGATGAAGTTTTAGGCTGGCGTGGGAGCTGGTTGGCTAATAACAGGCGCCATTCTGCTCCCACATATCAGCGGTGAAACGAACGACCCGGTTACGCCCATCAAGCTTGGCGCGATACAGCGCCACATCGGCGTATTTCAGCGCCTGCCAGAAGTTTTCGCTGTCGTCCGGGAACAGCGCCACGCCAATGGAGAGCGTTTTTTCCAGGACGCTGGTGCCGGCCTGGAAGCGGTAGGAGGCGACCCGCTCGCGGATTTTCTCTGCCACCTCCAGGGTGCCGGTTTCATCGGTATCCTGGAGGATGATCAGAAATTCTTCGCCACCAAAGCGAACGCACAGATCCGAGGCACGCAGGCTGGTCTGGAGAATCTTGGCCAGCTCCTTGAGGATGGCATCGCCAACGTCATGGCCATGGGTGTCGTTGACCATCTTGAAATAATCCAGATCCGCCATCAGCAGTCCAAGCCGGCTGTTGCGCCGGCGGATGGCCGCTGTCAGCGGCTCGATATATTCCTCCAGAAAGCGGCGATTGTTGAGCCCCGTCATGGCATCACGCAGTGATGAGTCACGCAGTGTTTCCATTAGCCGCTTGGCTTCCAGTACCGGCGTCATTTCGCGCAGATACACCTGTACAAAGGGCAGTTGGTCGATCATCTCCCCGCAACGCGCTTCGGGGACGATTAGTTGTATGATGCTACCCACGGCGCCGGACTGAATCAGCGGAATGCAGTAATGCCGGTAAGGCTCCTCGGTGTTGGTGTCAGGCGCGAAGGCAAAGCAGATTTCCGCTTGGCGCAGGCCGTCCACCGGCCGCCCGGAGCGTTTGGCGCGGCACAGATCCGAGCGAACCATGATTTCCGGCTGACACCAGCGGCAGGCTCCGCCGATCTGGCCATCGACGGCGACAATCGTTAGCTGATTGCCTTCAGCAGCCTCATAAAAGGATGATTCGCTGAGCGCGAAGCGTTCCCTGAGCAGACGCGCGAAGCGAATGTAAATCTCGGTGGCGGTCTGATCTTCCTCAATAGTGGCCTTGAAATGTGTCGCCTCGGTCAGCGCTTCGACCATCTCGATGGTCGCCTGCAGCTGATTTTCATGTTGCTGGGGCGGGCGCCCAACCAGCTGGGCAACCCGGTCGCCGATGCTCGACAGCCCTTGATCGAGAAAGGCCAGCAGTCGGTTGGTATGAGCGGCAATTTGGCCAATGTCGTCCTTGGTGCGCTCAGTGATATGGGTCTTGAAATCGCCATGCAGGCCGCGCTGCACCGCCTCGCCAATGGCAGTGGCGGTTGCGCCCACCGGCAGAATTAGCCGCCGGGCGCTGAGGATGGCCAGGGTTGAGATCAGCGCCACGGCCAACAACACCGCCAGCACGCTGTAAATGCCATGCCGGCGCAGATCCTCCAGCGACAGCTCAATGGTCACCGCCCCCAGTACGGTGCCTTCTTCAACCTGATGGCATTCTAGACAATTGGGTCGCCCCTGCGCGGAGGCGATGTAAGGGATGGTGCCACGAAAAACCGGTTGGCCGTGATCCTCAAGCAGATAAAAACGCGGTAGCCCATCGGCAAGCACCCGCTGTTCGATCTCATCGGACTGCATCTCGCGCGCCAGGCCGGCGCCGAATTGACGATTGACATGCTCGGAACGGGCGATGCGCACCGAATGCAGGTTGCGAATCTGGCGCAGGCGCTCCAGTGCCTGCTCGCGTTTATTGATCACACCGTTGATCATCGACTCGGTGAGCAGCACCCGCACGATCTCAGCGGCGGTTTGCACATGGGTTTGCGAGGAGGCAATCGACAGACTGCGAAACGCATACAGACTGATTGCCAGCAGGGCAGCGAGAATCCCCAGTGCCAAGGCGGCCAGCAACAGGGTGATTTTGCGATTCAGCGTCAGGTTCACGGTTAGTACGGTGATTTCATGGCTTTAACGCAAACATAGTAGCGCAATTTGTCGGAAGGCTATGATGCCCAGTGAATGTCGCGATGCCTGAAAGCCTTTCGGTGCGGCCGCTGGAACGGCTATGCTTACCAGCGACCGAGGTGGATTCCGCCTGCTGATTTCAGTCGCTATTCGGGAGCTATTCCATGACCGCTATCGTCAACGATCAAGACCTGCGTGCCCTGCTTGCAACCCTGTCCAGCACCGATTAGCGTCGTATTTGTCTGCTTTTTGTTGAAATTCTGATCCATCTGTGCCGGTCAGAGTGTCGCCGTGCTCGTGATACATTTTGGGACACCCAAGTCCTCAAAATGACTGCGCTCGGCGACAGCCATTGGCTCCGGTTCGCCCCGCTCCGGGCCGTCGCTCCGCCACGAACAACGCCCTTCGGGCTCGTTCAGGCTACGGCACGTATGGCGATCGGGGGGCGTACCTGAAAATGCTCGATGTGGCAGACCTGTTTGATCGCCTGGTGGTACTGTTCAATCTGCCAGTGTTGGTCATGCAGTCCAAGGAATTGGTCACGAGCGAAGAAGGATAAAGACCCCACTTCGGGTAAGTGAACGGCGTAGTGGCGCCCCCGTGCATCCGCTGGATATTATCCCCGGCGGTTAAGTCGACAGTGACGGGGCGCAGCTGTCCTGTGCCGGTGGTGACTCCCCGCTGATTTGGTTGATCTCTGCGAGTGTGTGTTCATGAGCGGTATGCAGCGCGGCGAGTAGCTCGTCACAGTTTGTCTGTCCGGCATCGAGCGCTTGTTCCAGCTGTTTGGCCGCTGCGCTGAGTCGATTGGCGCCAACATTGGCGCTCACCCCGCGCAGGCGATGGGCGAGGGCACGGGCCTCGGTGGGATTTTCGTCGCTTAGCGCAGCTGTAATCGCCTCTGGGGTATCGATCACCGATTGTGAAAATGTTTGCAGCAATTCATTGCATTCTTGTTGATCGCCAAGCAGCGCATACAGATGCTCGTGGTCGATGTTTGGTGAGCTTGATGAGGCGGTGGTAATGACTGGCGGCTCTGGGGGAGAGGACGAGGGGGATGGGCCGGATGGAGACGCACTGGATGAAGCTGAACTGGCGGCTGTTGCTTTGGGCGGCAACCAGCGCCCCAGGATGTTTTTCAGATCGTGCAATCGCAATGGCTTGGCCAGCAGGTCGTTGAGACCGGCAGTGCGCACGCGTTCTCGTTCGGTGTTGGTAACGCCGGCGGTGAGCGCAATGACGGGCAGCTTGGCCCAAGCCGGGTTATTGCGCAGGTGCTCAGTGGCGCTCAGGCCATCCATCTCGGGCATTTGGATGTCCATCAGCACCAGCTCGAAGTCGCCCTCGGCCAGGCATTGCAGAGCCTCGTGACCGTTGTTGGCCAGGGTGACTTCGGCACCAAACAAGCCTAGCATGTCGTGGATGATGCGCCGGTTGATAGGCTGATCCTCAACGACCAGAATGCGCCGCCCGCGCAGGTTGAGGTCGGCGGCGGCCTTGGCCGCGCGGGTGGCGGGCGAGTCGGCCACGAAAAGTTCGCTTGGTGCCTGAGCCGGCGGCAGGCTGATCTCAAAGGAGAAACGACTGCCGATTCCCGGAGTGCTTTCAATCTCCAGCCATCCGCCCATGCGCTCGACTAAATGGCGGCTGATGCTCAAGCCCAGGCCAGTGCCGCCAAAGCGACGCGCGATGGAATTATCACCCTGGGTGAAGGGCTGAAACAGCCGTGACTGGGTGTCTTGGTCCATGCCGATGCCAGTGTCGCCCACCGACCAGCGCAGGCGGACCTGCTGGTCGCTCTGCTCCAAGCATTGCAGGCATAAGCTGATTGTGCCATGTTCGGTGAACTTGATCGCGTTGCTCAGCAGGTTGGACAGCACTTGGCGCAGACGTAGCGGGTCGCCGATCAGCCAGCGGGGCACATCCGGGTCACAGGAAGAGATCAGCTGCAATCCTTTGCTTTGGGCCATGGGCGCAAACAGAGAGCGTTCGCTCTCGAACAGCGCCTCACGATCGAAGGGGATGCTTTCCAGGCTCAGCTCGCCGGAGTCGATTTTCGACTGATCCAGAATATCGTTCAGGATACCGAGCAGCTGCTCGCCGGATTGATGCAATTCTTGCAGGTATTGGCGCGTGGTCTCATCCAGCGGGCGGCGCAGCGCCAGTTCGGCCAGGCCGAGCACGCCATTCATCGGCGTGCGGATTTCATGGCTCATGCGCGCGAGAAAGCCGCTTTCCACCTCGGCGGCGGCTTCCGCGCGGGCCACGGCCTTGGTCAGCGTCTCATTTGCTGCGCGCAACCGATCCTCAAGTTGGTGGCGCTCAGTAATGTCGACTGAGATATTGCCCGTGCCCAGCAACTCGCCCTGAGCGTCGAAAATCGGGTGCTTTTTGGTTAGGTAATAGCGCGTGCTGCCATCGTGAGCCATGACCGGCTCTTCGCGCACAATGACCTCGCCCGCCGGCAGGCGCTGGGCGGCGCGCTCATCGGCCATATAGGTGCGCACTGGCTCGGTATCCGGGGAAACGCCAAAGATCTCGGCGTCGGTCTTGCCGATCAGCGTATCAACTGAGTCCTTGCCGGCCACGCGGGCAAAAGCAGCGTTGGCAGCTACCAGCCGCAGGTCCAGGTCCTTGACCACCACGATGGCGTCGCTATGCTCGACCACTGCGGACAGCGCCGCCATTTTCCACTGCCAGGGATTCTTGGCAGCGCTGTTGTGAGGATGGTCTTGTTTGTGCTGCATGAGCGACCTCATGCCTTTTTTATTCTACGCAGCGCGTATTAAATGGTGGAGGCGGCGGGAATTGAACCCGCGTCCGCAAGCCCTCTGCCGTTGGTCCTACATGCTTAGTCCGCTCTATTGTGTTTAACCTTCCGTCGCCCGAGGGACAGGGCGATCAGTCGGCGATCCCGAATTGGGTTTTAGCGGATCAGGTCCAGGCTCCCTGCACCGCGATCCTGTGTGAGGTTACCCCACGAATCCATCGCCCACAGGCAAGTGATGGTGTGAGGCCCGCTGGGATTAAGCAGCGAGGGCGTAGTTGTCGTCGTTGGCAACTATAGAGTTGCGGATAGTTTTACGAGGTCTCCCGCACCTCGGCATGCACCTCGGGTTTCGCGACCCACGTCGAAGCCATGTCGCCCCCCTTGGAAACTGATCGGACAGGTTACTCCGGCTTTGGTTCTGGTGCAAGGCTGCAGCCCATGACTACGGCATCTTCGCGGCCGTTTCCGGCGGGGTAGTAGTCGCGGCGCAGGCCAATTTCATTGAATCCCTCAGCCTGGTAGAGCGCGAGGGCTGGTTGGTTGGAAGTGCGTACCTCCAGGAAGGCCGACTCGGCCTGGCGCTGGCGGGCGATGGCGAGCAGGCGGCGCAGCAGCAGGCGGCCGAAACCGCAGCCCTGATGGTTCGGATGGATGCAAAGATTCAGTATGTGGCATTCGTCGGCCACCAGCATCATGACGCCATGGCCGAGGAGCGCTTGGGACAGGGCCTGTTCGACGACCAGACAGTAATGGCCGGCCTTGAGCGAGTCCTCGAAAATACCCGGTGACCAGGGGCTATGATGCGCGGCTCGCTCAATGGCGAGGACGGCGCTGAGGTCATGGAACTGCATGCGGCGCAGATAGAGACCGGCACTGGGCGGTTCAGCGGGGGCTGGGGCCGGAACCCGACGGGTCGGAATACTGACGGAAGTCACTGTCTTGCGCGATTGTTGGGGATTCACTGAGGCTAGGGGGGTCAAAAGCCGTGCCATTCGCGTTATATTGGCAAGTATGGGATGGGGGGCGCAACCTGACCCAATATCCCAAGTTTTTCTTCACAATGGAACCGCACCCACGCATTCAGTGCGTCTGACGTTCATTCGTTTCCTGACGAGCACCCGTTTCGGATGGTCAAGATCCGGATTGTCACTCGGTGGCGCTCGGCGACCTGTTCGCCGGGCGCTTTTGTATTGGCGCAGCTTGGTCATGGCGTGTGTTTGGTTGCAGCCTATTTCCGGCCCATTCAGTGAGCCATTCTATCGAATTCATCAACCCAGCATTCGGGACTGATCATGTCGCAACAGCAAACGGTAACTATCGACGGCAATGAAGCCGCCGCCTATGTCGCACACATGACCAATGAGGTCATCGCGATTTATCCCATTACTCCCTCGTCCAACATGGGCGAATGGGCCGACGAGTGGTCCTCGCTCGGCGTCAAGAATCTCTGGGGTACCATCCCCGATGTGGTCGAGATGCAAAGCGAGGGCGGCGCCGCCGGTGCCATCCATGGCGCCCTGCAGGGCGGATCGCTCTCGACCACCTTTACTGCGTCTCAGGGTCTGTTGTTGATGATCCCGAACATGTACAAGATCGCCGGCGAGCTGACGCCGACGGTGTTTCATGTCTCCGCGCGCTCACTGGCCGCCCAGGCGCTGTCGATCTTTGGCGATCATTCCGATGTGATGGCCTGCCGCGCCACCGGTTATGCGATGCTGAGCTCGTCCTCAGTGCAAGAGGTGATGGACTTTGCCCTGATTGCTCAGGCGGCGACACTGGAGTCGCGCATTCCCTTTATTCATTTCTTCGACGGCTTCCGCACCTCACACGAGGTGGCCAAGATTACCAAGCTGCCGGTCGAGACCATCCGCGCCATGATCGACGAGGAACTGGTCAAGGCGCACCGCAGCCGGGCGTTGAATCCCGACCATCCCACCATTCGCGGCACCTCACAGAACCCGGATGTTTACTTCCAGGGCCGCGAGACAGTAAATCCCTACTACAGTGCGCTGCCCGATATTATGGTCAAGTGCATGGACCGCTTCGCCGAGCTGACCGGGCGCCAGTACAAGCTGTTTGAGTACGTCGGCGCACCCGATGCCGAACGATTGGTGATGCTGATGGGCTCCGGCATTGGTGCCGCCCAGGAGGCGGTTGAGCATCTGGTCGCCCAGGGCGAAAAGGTCGGCATGATTAAGGTACGGCTGTACCGGCCCTTCGATGTGCCGCGGCTGCTGGAAGTGATGCCGGTCACCGCACAGAAAATCGCTGTGCTTGATCGCACCAAGGAGCCGGGCGCCGATGGCGAGCCCATGTACAAGGATATGATCACCGCCATGGCCGAGGGGGTGGGCGAGGGGCGCATCGCCAAGATGCCCTATATCGTCGGCGGGCGCTATGGGCTGTCGTCCAAGGAGTTCACCCCAGCCATGGTCAAGGGCGTGCTCGATGAGCTGAAGAAAGACAAGCCCAAGAACCACTTCACCGTCGGCATCATCGACGATGTCAGTCACACCAATCTGGACTGGGATCCGAGCTTCCAGCCCGATGCCACCCAGGGTGTGACCAATTGCGTTTTCTATGGCTTGGGGTCGGACGGCACTGTGTCCGCCAATAAGAACTCCATCAAGATCATTTCTGAGGAAACGCCCAACTATGGCCAGGGCTATTTCGAGTACGACTCGAAAAAGGCTGGTGCCATGACGGTGTCGCATCTGCGTTTCGGTCCCAAGCCGATTCACAGCACCTATCTGATCGGTGAGCATGAGGCAAGCTTCGTCGCCTGCCATCAGCCGACCTTCATCACCCGCTTCGATATGCTGGAGAAGGCGGCTCCGGGCGCGACCTTCCTGCTCAACTCGCAGACGCCGGCCGACAAGGTGTGGGACGATCTGCCCAAGAGCATGCAGCAGCAGATGATCGACAAGAACATCAGCTTTTATGTGGTCGATGCCTATGGGATCGCGGCCAAGACCAACATGGGCCGGCGCATTAACACCATCATGCAGACCTGCTTCTTTGCCATCTCCGGCATCCTGCCGCGCGAGGAGGCGATTGCGCAGATCAAAAAGGCGGTTGAGAAAACCTATGGCAAGAAAGGCCAGCATCTGCTTGATCGCAACTATGCCGCTATTGATGCCAGTATCGATGGGTTGCACAAGGTCGAGATTCCTGGTCAGGTCAGCAGTGCCTTCGAGTGCCCACCGGTGGTGCCTAGCGATGCTCCGGATTTTGTCCAAAGGGTCACGGCTACGCTGATTGCTGGCAAGGGCAACCAGCTGCCGGTCAGTCTGATGCCCTCCGACGGCACCTGGCCAACCGGAACCACCCAGTACGAAAAGCGCAATCTCGCCCTGCAACTGCCCAAGTGGGAGGACGACCTCTGCACCCAGTGCGGCAAGTGCCCGATGGTGTGCCCGCATGCGGCCATTCGCGCCAAGGTCTACCCGGCTGAACTCGTCGAGCAGGCGCCTTCAAGCTTCCAGCATGTGCCGATTAAGGGCAAGGACTTCCCCGAGGGCTATCAGGTCACCTATCAGGTGGCACCGGATGACTGCACCGGCTGTGGCATCTGTGTCGAAGTCTGCCCGATTCGCGACCGCAAGGATCCGAACCGCAAGGCGCTGAACATGGTTCCCGCCGAGGAACGTCACGCTCTGGAGCAGCCGAATTGGGACTTCTTCCTGACTCTGCCAGAGTACGACCGCACCAAGCTTGATTCGGGCAAGATCAAGCATGCCATGATGATGCAGCCGCTGTTCGAGTTCTCCGGCGCTTGCGTCGGCTGCGGCGAGACGCCTTATGTGAAGCTCGCCACCCAGCTGTTTGGTGACCGCATGCTGATTGCCAACGCCACCGGCTGCTCGTCGATCTATGGCGGCAATCTGCCCACCACACCCTATACTACCGATCCGAACGGCCGCGGCCCGACCTGGAACAACTCCCTGTTTGAGGACAATGCCGAATTTGGCCTTGGGCTGCGCTTGGCGGTCGACAAACAGGCCGAGCAGGCGCGTGAGTACTTGGTCAAGCTGGCGGACAAGATCGGTCAGGAGCTGGTCGATGGGCTGCTGAATGCCGATCAGAGCACCGAGGCGGGGATTTTCGAGCAGCGCGCGCGCGTCGATGCGCTCAAGCAAAAGCTCGCCAGCATGGAAGGCAGCATCGACGTGCATTCACTGGAGGCGACCTGCGAGCAGTTGGTTAAACGCAGTGTGTGGATTGTCGGTGGTGACGGCTGGGCCTACGACATCGGCTACGGCGGCCTTGATCATGTGCTCTCGACCGGGCGTAACGTCAATCTACTGGTGCTCGACACCGAGGTCTATTCCAACACCGGCGGCCAGACCTCCAAGGCTACGCCCATGGGCGCGGTGGCCAAGTTCTCCGCCGGCGGCAAGCCGACCTTCAAGAAAGACCTGGCGATGATGGCTATGGCCTACGAGAACGTCTATGTCGCCCAGGTCGCCTTTGGCTCCAAGGATGTGCATACCCTGCGCGCCTTCCTGGAGGCCGAGTCCTACGATGGCCCGTCGCTGCTGGTCTGCTACTCGCCCTGTATCGCCCATGGCGCGGATCTGTCAAATAACCTGCGTCAGCAGGACATGGCGGTCAACTCCGGGCACTGGCCGCTGTTCCGCTACGATCCACGCAAGACCGCCCAGGGCGATAATCCGCTGCACATCGACAGCAAGGCGCCGAGCGTCCCGTACCGGGATTACATCTACAGCGAGCATCGCTTCAATGTGCTGAACCGCACCCATCCGGACGCCGCCGAGCGCTTCCTGGCGTTGGCGCAGAAGCATGTCGAGACGCGTTTCTCGCTCTATGAGCAGATGGCGCGCCTGGCGGTGCAGAAGGCGCCCAAGCCGGTTGAGAAAAAAGCCTAAGTCCGTCGGCGCCGGGCCGGGTTTCAACCCTGTCTGGCGCCTGGCGTGCAGCATTCAGTATTCACATTTTCCCGGAGAATCCCTATGGACTTAACCACCTCTTACCTGGGTATGACCCTGAAGAACCCCTTGGTGCCCTCGGCCTCGCCGCTATCGAGAAGCGTCGAGATATCCAAGCAACTGGAAGACGCCGGCGCCTCGGCGCTGATCATGTATTCGCTGTTTGAGGAGGCGATCCGCGCCGAGTCTGAGAGCATGGACCGCTTCATGATCAACCAGAACACTGGTTTCGCCGAGGCCGACGATGGCTTCATGCCTGATTGGCATGAGTTCAGTACCGGGCTGGACCAGTATCTTGAAAACCTGCGCAAACTCAAGGAAGCCTTGGATATTCCAGTCATCGCCAGCCTCAATGGCGTGACGCCCGGTGGTTGGATCGAGCATGCCAAACAGCTCGAGCAGGCCGGTGCCGATGCTCTGGAGCTGAATGTTTATTACATCGCCGCTGACATCACCCAGAGCAGTCAGCAGGTGGAGGATCGCTATATCGAGCTGCTCAAACAGCTCAAAGGGCAGATTCAGATTCCGGTCAACATGAAGCTGTCGTCCTCCTTCAGCTCGGTCGGTCACATGGTCAAACGCCTGGCCGACGCCGGTGCCAATGGTGTGGCGCTGTTTAACCGCTTCTATCAGCCGGATATCAACATCGACAGCCTGCGCCTGCAAGCCAGCCTGCATCCGTCCACCTCGGCTGAAGCACTATTGGCGATGCGCTGGGTGGCGATTCTGCATGGCCGGCTCGAAAACCTCTCGATTGGCGCCACCGGTGGCATTCATACCACTGAGGATGCCATCAAGCTGCTGCTGGCCGGGGCCGATGTGGTGCATCTGTGCAGCGTACTGCTGAAGAAGGGCGCGGGCGAACTCCAGACTCTGCTCAAGGGCCTAGAAGACTGGATGGAAGAGCGCGGCTTCGAGTCCGTCGCCGACATGCGCGGGCGCATGAGCGCACTGGCCATTCCCAATCCGGCGGAATTTGAGCGCGCCAACTACGTCAATATCCTTGACAGCTACAGCTTCTCGCCGGGTGTATTAGTGTAGTTGTTGATGGGCAGGGGTTAGGGCGGGGATGATAGATCATTTCATTCGCTGCCCTGATCCCTTTCCTGCCTGCCCAAGGCTCAGCTCACCTCAGGTTTCAGCGGCCGTCAGTGGTGCTACGGGGTCTTTGCGTGCTTTCACAATGGGGACGTAGAGTGGCCGGTCAAGTGGTAGTACGGTGCTGGTGTCAACATCGGGGTTGTATTGTCGCAGCAGCCACAGCGGAATTTGGTAGGTTTCCACGGCGATGTCCCACAGGCTTTGACCCTGGCGTATCAGGTGCTCGGTCACGCCGGTGATGCGATAGCGGGCAAAGTAATCGAGCTGGCGATTGCGATGAAAGTCGATGCGTTCCTGTTCGAAGCGCGCCGGCGTAATCTGAGTGAAATCCAATTGCAAACGCTGTCCGACGATCAGTGGCTTGTCAACGGTTAGATCATTTGCCGCCCGCAGTTGCGCGGCATCCACTTCCAGCCATTGCGCATAGTGACCCAGGGTCTCGGCCACCTGAATGATGATACTGCCGTCAGCCGAGACACTGTAGTCGGTCGGGTCGGCCGCCAGCTCGGGCTGAGCTTCAGCCAGAGGGGCACTGGCGGTTGGTGTGTCGGCCATGGCTTCGAGGGATTCGCTGGTTTCGGTGTTGGTAGCTAGCTGTGTTGTGCCTGATTTCCGCCCTGGTGCTTGTGGCGCTGGATGCGGCTGGGGTTGAGCGGGTGAGGGCGTACGCTGACTGGCTGCGACAGCCATGCTCAGATTGTCCTGGCGGGGACGCTGCAGGGACAGCAGTTCGGGCAACAGAATGGCCGCATCCGCGCCCAGTGGGGTGGGTACTTTGATTTTGGGAATGCGCAGACGCTGGCCGGTTTGCACCTGATGGGCATCATCCAGGTCGTTCATGGCGACCAGTTGTTTGACGCTGGTGCCAAAACTGGCGGCGATGCCGGACAGGGATTCACCATAACTCAGGTCATAGTGGGTCATGGGCAGTTGGCCGTCGAAGCCATAGCGAGCGGCAAACTTGGCCAGCTCGCGTGAGGCGGCCGGTTCCTGCAAGGGTGGCGGCAGGTGCAGGGCCTCGCCACGGGCAATGAGTTGTGCGCCATTCCAGACGTCCTGATGCATGCGCGGGTTGACGGCTCGGAGGTCATGCAGGCTGATGCCAAGAAAGTTCGCTAACTGGATCGCGGGCAGATAGGCCGGTGCGCTGACCTCAAGCGCGGTGTCGGGATCGAGTGCGCGGAAATAGCGTTTGGGCTCCCGGGCCAGGTCATGGGCCGCGATAAAGGCCACATAAAAATTGCGTGATGCAAAGCCAAAGCGGTTGCCCTGGTACTCGTTGATAATGCGGGCGATGTCGTGGCTGCCGGTGCTGCGAACCGCGCGGCGCACGCCAGCGAGTCCGTGGTTGTATGCGGTTAGCGCGAGCGGCCAGCGTTCGAGCACCGAATAGTTGTGCTTGAGCAGATTGGCCGCCGCCTGCGATGACTTGATGACATCGAAGCGTTCATCGACCTCGTCATCGACGCGGATGTAGCGCCTGGCGGTGGTCGGCATGAACTGCCACAGCCCAGCGGCTCCCACCTTGGAAATAGCCTTGGGGTTGTAGGAGGATTCCACATGGGGCAGGGCGGATAGCCCGACAGGCAGTCCCTGCTGACGAAAGATACGTTCAATTTGTCGCTGCCAGGCCTTGGCACGCTTGAGTCCGATGCGGAAGCGATCCTCCTGCCCGCGTTGAAAGCGGACCCGCTCGGCGGCGGCCCGGAGTTCCTCGGCCAGACCGCCGCGGCGACGCCAAGGTTCCAATGCGCGTTGCTCAAAGGCATTGAGGTCGGCTCTTTTGCCATCGGCCAGTGCCAGCAGGGCGTCGCGATAGTGGTCAATGGTTTCTTCGATTACCCGATTCTGCGAGGCGAGCGGCGCGCCCCGGTTCAAATACAGTGAGGTGTAGCAGACCGACAGGTCGCGGCTGTCGTGGATGAGTCCACTGGCAATATCGAACTCAGAGTAAATACGTTTCCAGAACTCGATATTGGGTTGCAGTGCCTGAGGGCGTGGGAAGGGATCCTGGGCCGGCAGGGCCAGTGCCTTGGGTGCCGCTGCGCACAGGCAGCTCAGCAACAGACTAGCAGCCAAGCGACTGGCCAGTTGGTTGATGCGCCTTTGTTTTGTGTGCACGGTATGGCTTTGGGCTGCCAGTCTTGGAAGCGCACGTATGGTCACTGGCGCTTGTGCGGAAGCGCCGGGGTGTTGAGGATCAGCCTGGTTTTGATTGTCTTCGGGAGGCCTAGGGTGTTCCTGTGCGAAGCATATCGACCACGGCGACAGCGGGATTATCACCAAAATAATGCACCGAGACTTGATAGAGCACCGATAGTGGCAGCGCAATGATGACGAATACAAAAATCACGCTGAACAGATCAATCCGACGCCCTTTGTGACGTGGGGCAATGACGGACTTGGGGCGCGACATCATCATGGTGGAATAAAGCCTTAGGCTGCAAGTGGTTAAAGGTCGATTGAAAACTGTTTGCTTAAAAAACAGTCTGTTGCAATGTCAATCCTTGCGAACTGGCCCATCCTGGCGCACTGGGGGCGGTCTTGTCGGCCCAGCCGGCGACATTCTAACTCAAAGTATTGGATAGGTTGGCTGAAATAGCCAGCGGCACCGCAAATATTGCCAACTGCTCGGTAAGATTTCCGGAATCCTGGCCCGCCTAGGGTGGGCTTGATCGGGTCAAGCGCAAAAAAATCGCGGATCTGTTGCGCGAAGTCACAGACAAAAATGCAAGTGTTGTTTGATGATGGCCACGCTTGGCTGGGTATTCATGCCCAGATCCTCTTTGCCTCGGGAGCCGATTTGATGCATCAGATTGCAATGATCGTTTGCTTGTTTTTGCTAACCGCTGGCCTCGGTGGCGGTGCCAGTGTCCCTGCGGCCCAGGCGCGCGATGGTTGGCCAACCCCGCCGACAGCGCTGGATGAGCGCCCGCAGGTCTCCGGTCCCTTGCAGGGCGGCACGGCGGATCACCACAAATTTGATGAGCTGAGCGGACCTTTCGCGAATGGCTCCGAGGTAACCCAGGCCTGCCTGGGTTGCCATACCGAGACCGGCCAGCATTTCATGAAGAATATCCACTGGACCTGGTCGTACAAGAATCCTGACACCGGCCAGCAGTTGGGTAAGCGGTATCTGATCAATAACTTCTGCACCAATGCGCGTGGCAACGAGGGCATGTGCGCCCAGTGTCATGCCGGCTATGGCTGGAAGGATGAAACCTTCGATTTCACCGACGAGACCAAGATTGACTGTCTGGTGTGTCATGAAACCACCGGCACCTACTACAAGACCCCGAACAGTCCCGGCAATGCGGCCTGTTCGGTGATGTTCGAGGGCAGGCCACCTATTGATCTGGTCGCCGCCGCCAAAAGCGTCCAGTTACCGCAACGTGCCAATTGCGGAACTTGCCATTTCAACGGTGGTGGCGGGGATAATGTCAAGCACGGTGATCTCTCTAGTGCGCTGAAGGAACCGCCGCGCACGCTTGATGTGCACATGGGCGTCGATGGGCTCAACTTTGCCTGCACCGCCTGCCATATCACCAACAAACATATTTGGGCCGGCAGCCGCTATCGGGTGATCTCCAAGGATCGCCAAGGCACCGGTAAGCCCGGCATGCGTACCGATGTGGCGACCTGCGAATCCTGTCATGGTCTGGCGCCGCATCAGGTCGATTCGCTGGCTCATTTCAAGCTCAATGACCATGTCCAGAGCCTGGCCTGCGAGACCTGTCATATCCCCGAGTTCGCGCGCGGCGGGGTGGCCACCATTGTGGACTGGGACTGGCGCACCTCAGGCAAGACGCATGATGGCGAGGGTTATCACGAGGAAGGCTATATTCAGGGCAATGGCGAGCACCGCTATACCTACAAGTCGATTAAAGGGAATTTCACCTACGATGAGAACGTGATTCCTGAGTATGCCTGGTTCGACGGGCAGATGCGCTATACCACCATTGACACCCAGTTCGACCCCAATGCAGAGGTTATCGAAATCAATGGCTTCAGCGGTTCGCGTGAAGACCCTAATTCGCGTATCTGGCCGTTTAAGCGCATGCACACCTGGCAGCCCTACGACAAGGGGCGCGGTACTCTGGTGTATACCAGTTTGTGGGGCGAGGATTCTACCGCTTATTGGGGCAATTACGACATGAACGCAGCCATTGCAAAAGGCATGGCCGATTTTGGACTGGAATACTCCGGCGAATACGGCTTTATCCAGACGCTGTCCTGGTGGCCGATTACCCACATGGTGGCGCCCAAGGAGGATGCGCTGGACTGCCATGAGTGTCATCAACCCAAGGGCAGTCGCATGGCCTCGGTGGAGGGGATTTATTTACCCGGCCGGGATCACAATCGCTGGTTGGATATTCTTGGCACTCTGCTGGTTGGCGGCACCCTGGCCGGTATCATCATCCATAGTCTGATCCGCATCTTTTCACCGCAGGGGGCGCGCCACTGATGGCTACGAATCGGGTTAAAATTTTCAGTTTGTTCGAGCGCTTCTGGCACTGGGCGCAAATGCTGCTGATTCTGGTGCTGCTGATCACCGGCTTTGGCCTGCATGGGTTTCATCATCTGATCAGTTTCAGGGCAGCCGTGACCCTGCATACCAGCGCCGCGCTCCTGCTGCTCCTGTTGTGGGCTTTCAGCGTGTTCTGGCTCTTTACCACCCGCACCTGGCGCCATTTCATCCCTACCTGGCAAGGTATGTGGGGCGTGTTCAGGTACTATTCCTATGGCATTTTCAGAGGCGAGCGCCATCCCTATCGCAAAGCCTACTGGCGCAAGCACAATCCCTTGCAGGCACTGGCCTATCTGATGCTGAAGATTGTGCTCTTTCCGGCGATCTGGATCACCGGCATCGCCTATTTGTTCTATTTTGCCTGGCGTGATCTGCCGCATGCGCCGGCTTGGCTTGACGGGATCGCGCAGGTGCATACGGCGGCGGCCTTCCTGATTTTAACCTTTGTCTTCATCCATGTGTATATGTTGACCACGGGGCATTCGTTCCGCGAACATCTGATGCCCATGATCGATGGTTTTGATGAAGTGGATCTAACGCCGGAGGAAGAGGCCTATCTGCGCAAGGATCAGCCCGAGGATATTCTTTAAGGCGGCGCGCGCAGCATCAGGCGGCACAGTGCGTCGACCAGGGCCGGGTCACTGGATTCAGAAGCAACGGCTACAACGCGAAACCCCAGTTCCATGGCCCGGGCGGCGGTGCGATTGCTGTACACTGCCAGCGGCAGGGTGCGCAACCAGGGATGCTCGGCTTCCGGCACCAGACGGCATAGGTTATTGAGCACCTCATCGCTGGTGGCGGTGAGGAATTTAAGCTGCTGATGCCACTGCGGTAACGCCTCCTGCGCATCGCGCTCGGGCAGGCCGCGACAATAGACCTCGGCATAGGTAACCTCGGCCTGGCGTTGCGTCAGGGTGTCGCCCAGCATGGGGCGACCGCCTTCTCCCCGCACAATGAGTACCCGCCGACCGCGCACCTGGGTCAGCTCGGGCAGTTCCAGCAAGCCCTCGCTGTCAAAATGCCGGTTGGGAATCAGATCGGGCGGACGCCCCGCCTGGCGCAGCGCTGTTGCAGTAGCGGCACCCACAGCGGCAATCAATGGACCCTCAGGTGGTGGGGCGGGCAACTGCCCCCCAGGCAGCAACGGTCGGGCGAAGTTCACCGCATTGCGGCTGATGAAAATCACAATATCCCAGGACTCGCGCAGGTGTTCTTGTGCCTGTTTTGCGTGCACGGAGGGCTGAATTGCCACGGTCGGGAATAGAATCGGCTCGCCATTGGCACTGCGAATCAGTTCGCACAGCGGCGGCGCCTGCTCGGCGGGTCGGGTGACCAGAACCGCCTGGCCGCTCAGATCGCAGGGCGGCGGTTGACTGGGGGTGGTGGCGTCGGTCGCTGAGGCGTTCATTGCTCGGCCAGGGCCGCCAGGATGTCATCGGCGCCTTGGGCGAGGAGTGCCTCGGCCACCTGGCGGCCCATGGGCTCGGCCTGTTCCGGTGTGCCGCGCTCCTCGGCGCGCAGAATGCGTTGTCCATCAGGGGTACCCACTAGCCCACGCAGATAGAGCTGTCCCTCCGAGGTATGGATGGCATGACCGGCGATTGGCACTTGGCAGCCTCCATTGAGGCGTGCGTTCATCGCTCGTTCCGCCAGCACGCGCTCGGCGGTGCTGGAATGATGCAGAGGCTTGATCAGCGCATTGACGCGCGCATCATCGCTGCGGCACTCAATGCCAATGGCGCCCTGGCCGATGGCGGGCAGACTCTCCTCGGGTGGCAGGGCGGCGCGGATACGCTCTTGAAAGCCCAGGCGAATCAGGCCGGCGGCGGCCAGGATAATGGCGTCATAGACGCCGTCATCGAGCTTGGCTAGGCGCGTATTGACATTGCCCCGCAAGGGCTCAATGCGCAGATCCGGGCGCCGGGCGGCGAGCTGGCATTCGCGCCTGAGACTAGAGGTGCCCACGCAGGCGCCCTCGGGCAGGGTGTCGATGCCGTCAAAGCGGTTGGAAACAAAGGCGTCGTGCGGGTTCTCGCGCTCCAGAATGGCGCTCAGGTGCAGCCCGTCAGGAAAATCGACTGGGACATCCTTCATTGAATGCACGGCGATGTCAGCTTCGCCGGCGAGCATGCCTTGTTCCAATTCTTTGACAAAGAGTCCCTTGCCGCCTACCTTCGCCAGTGGGGCGTCGAGCAGTTTGTCGCCGCGTGTGGTCATGCCGATGATTTCAACCCTGAGATCCGGGTGCAGGCGGCCCAGGGCGGCAGCGACATGCTCGGCCTGCCACATGGCCAGCGGAGATTTGCGGGTGGCGATTTTCAGGGTCTCGGTCATAACTCAGGGGTCCGATGCAAAGGGGCTAAAAGAAAAAGTGTTCGCATCAAGTATAGCGATTTGCCGCCGGTCTCGGCACCAATAAATCCCAGTCAGTCATTCGGAAAGAACGCTTTCCTCATGCCACGATGTGCTTGGCAAGCCTAGTATTGGTGAATATAATGTGTTTATATCAATGAAAATGTGCCTGTCATGCGATGCGCTCAACGCTAAACGACAAGCCAAGTCATTATCAGCCGGATACCTGGTGTCGGCGCGCCCAGCCGCTCCTGTTCGGCCCGTTCGCTGATGAATGAGGCCCGCCTGCCACAGACTCCCCCGCGCGTCATCGACAATGCTAGAGCCGCGTTGTTGGTAGTCGCGGCACTGGGGCTGCTGGCTCTGGCCGCCATGCCATTGCCAATCACCACGCAGTTGCTGTTGTCCGTCTCCCTGCTGTTGCCGATGCTTGCGCTGCGACCGCTGGCCTTACGGCAGGGTTTCTTTACACCGCGCGGGCGCTTCCTGCGTGACCTGCTCATTGTCCTGGGGCTCTTTGTTAGCACCCGCTATTTGCTGTGGCGGCTGTTTTACACCTTGCCGGTGGAAGGCGTGCTGGATTTCAGCTTGGGGCTGTTGCTCTATGCCGGGGAGGTCTTTGCGTTTGCCATTTTGCTCCTGGGTGCTTTTGTCTCTCTGCGACCCATGACCCGCTCCATCGCGCCCCTGCCTGAAGATCAGACGCAGTGGCCGAGCGTCGATGTGCTCATCCCGAGCTACAACGAGAGCGCCGAGTTGCTTGAGACCACCTTGTTGGGCGCGCGTAATATCGATTACCCACGCGCGAAGCTGAATATCTATCTGCTTGATGATGGCGGCACGCTTGAGAAGCGCACCCAAGCCGACCCCATGCGCCGGCGCGAGGCCGAAGATCGACACCTTGAACTCCGTGCCCTGTGCGCGGATCTCGGCGTTCATTATCTGACCCGGGAGCGCAATCATTCGGCCAAGGCCGGCAATCTCAATGATGCCCTGCCCAAAGTGCATGGCGAACTGGTGCTGATTCTGGATGCCGATCATGTCCCGACTCGGGATTTTCTGCGCAATACCGTCGGCTGGTTTCTGCGCAATCCCAAGCTGTTTCTGGTGCAGACGCCGCATTTCTTTTTGAGTCCGGATCCGATCGAAAAGAATCTTGGCACCTTCCAGCGCATGCCGAGCGAGCAGGAGATGTTCTATACCAACATCCAGCGCGGGCTGGATTTCTGGAATGCGTCCTTTTTCTGCGGCTCGGCGGCGGTGCTGCGACGGTGCTATCTCGACGAGGTTGGCGGCCTGGCCGGCGAGACCATCACCGAGGATGCCGAGACCGCGCTGGCGCTGCATCGGCGCGGCTATGACAGCGCCTACATCTGGCGGCCGATGATTGCCGGTTTGCAGCCGGAGACCTTCACCTCGTTCGTCACCCAGCGCGCGCGCTGGGCGCAGGGGATGATGCAGTTATTTCTGCTCAAAAACCCACTGAAGCCTTCGCAAGAAGCACACGGGTGCTCCGGTATGCGCTGGTGGCAGCGGGTGAGTTATTTAAACAGCATGCTATTTTGGTGGTTTCCCTTCGTGCGCGTGATCTTTTTGTTCGCGCCGCTGGCCTATTTGTTCTTCGGGCTGGGTATTTTCAAGGCCAATTTTGTCGAGCTGCTCAGCTACATGGTCCCGCATCTGGTTGTGGGGCTGATCCTGATTGATTATCTCTATGGCAACGCGCGTTGGAGCTTTGTTTCCGAGTTTTATGAAACCGCCTTGAGTCTCTATTTGATTAAGCCGCTGGTCAATGTCATCCGCCACCCGCACGCACCGCGTTTTGCCGTCACCGCCAAGGGAGAGATCTCTGGGGAGGATTTCATCTCGCCGTTGGCACGTCCTCTGTACTGGACCTTGATGGTGACTGTGGTCGGAATCCTGGCGGGGGTCTGGCGCCTGGGCTTTGTGCCCGGAAGTGTAGTCACGGATCTGGTCACCCTGTTCTGGACTTCGCTCAATCTGTTGCTGCTCATTGGTGCGCTTGGCGCGCTGTTGGAGCGTCAGCAACGACGGCTGGTGCCGCGCATTCCATTTGAGGCCTCGGCACGCCTGCGCTGCGAGCAGACGTGGATTGCCTGCCAGGCCGAGGATATTTCGGTCACCGGGATCGGGCTGCGGCTCGACATTCGCCAGCGCGAGTGCTTTGCGGGGCAGACGCGGTCTCAGGTCGAGCTCCTGTTGCCGGGAGAAGCCCCCCAGTCATTCGCGGTCGAGATCTGTGATTGGCGCACCGAGAAGGATGCAGTGCGGCTGGGTTGTCGGTTCAGTGCGCTGCAAATGGCTGATAAAGCGGCAATTGTGCGTCTAACCTACGGCGACAGCGAGCGCTGGCGCGACATGCTGCAAACGCGTAATCAACGTGTTGGTGTGAGCTATGCGCTAAAAAGCCTGCTGCGGCAGATGCTGGTCCAGGGGCTGCGGCACCTGCGCTTTCTTATTCGTCACACAACTCTGCAAGGCATGTTTCAGCGCGGGAGTTTTCAGCGCGGCAGGCCCGTCGATGTTCAGTCCGAAGAGGTGCTCAAACGTGCATAATGGTTGTCTAAATTCGCGATGCCGATCTGTTCCGGGAATAGCGCTGGCCCTGATCGCCATGGCGCTCTGCTCTGGCGTCCTGGTCGCCCAAACAAACGCCCCGGTAGCTCCAGCGACAGACCAGGCGACAGTGGCGCCGCCCCCAAGGGTCCTACCACAAGCCGTCGCTGTTGCGGATCGCGGCGAGCAAGCATCGCTTGCGCCAGGAGATATCGAGCCCGAGGATGACGCTGCCAAAGACGCGATATTGGGACCGATGCGACGGATTGAGCAGAACCTGGCCAGTTTTCTGTCAGGACAGACGCGCTTAATGCTGCAGGGCGCCAATGCGCGCGCCGATGTCGATCTGCCGCTGCCCGCCCGTTGGGCGCCCCAGACCTTTATGCTCAAGCTCAAATACCGCAACTCGGTGAGTTTGGACCCTGATCGTTCCCAATTGCGGCTGGTGCTCAATGGTCTGGTCATCGGCCAGTTTCCGCTCGATCCGTCGCAGCCAGAGGGCGAGGCGCGCGTGCGCCTGCCGATCGATCTCCTGCAAGCCGGTTTTAATCAACTCAGCTTCGCGGTGGCCCAACACACAGTCGAGTTGAAATGCGAGGATCCCAATGCGCCTGAACTCTGGACGCAGATCGACACCCGCGCCTCGATCTTGACCCTAGAGTATCGCCCCTGGCTGCCATCAAACAGTCTGGCCACGCTCGCGAACTTTGCTCCGCGCCAGGCTTGGGGTCAGGCGCGGCTGCGGATCTCAACGCCTCTGAGCGATGGCCGGGCAAATCCGGATCAGCTCAAGTGGGGCGCGCTGATTTCGCAGGTGGCTGCTGTGAACGTGCCCTATCAGCCGCTGGATATCCGGCTCGAATCCACCACAGCCACTTTCAAGGAAGACGTGGATCGTTATGGTGATCTGGTGGTGGTGGGCACCAAAGAGCAACTGCGGGGCTATCTGGGTGAGGACTGGGCCGCCGATGTCACCGGGGCTTATATTGGCATCAATACCAGCGCGAAGCCGGTGGCCGACCAACCGGACTTGGCCATGCTGGTGGTCTCGGGTCGGGATGAGGCTGAGGTGACGCGTGCCTCGGCTTCATTGGCCAAAATGAACATGCGCTTGCCCGATGTACCCGCCGTCCTGGTCGAGGACTTGCAATTGCCGGATATTCCCGCAGACATTGGCCCTAAGGCCTTGGTCGGCGGGGTCACGGCCAGCTTTGCCGATCTTGGGGTCCCGACCACGACCATGACCAGTCCGATGGCCCCGGCGACACTCTTTCCTGATGCGAACGGCAAGAACGTATCGGTCGATTTGCCAACCTCCCTGGGACTCGACTTTTGGGTGCCAGCCGGGTTTTTCCCGGGCAGGACGCAATATGGCACCCTGACGCTGAATTATGGCTATGGCGCGCGGATGCGCGAAGATTCGGTGCTGAATTTGAGCCTGAATGGCCTCTTTCTGCGCGCGATTCCGCTCAATCAGCCGGCTGGCAGCGTGGATGTTGGCTATGAAGTGCGCTTTCCGACCGAATTGCTGCGCGCGGGGCAAAATCGCCTTGAACTCTCGCCCATGCTCGCACCCTCGCATGCCGGCGAATGCGAATTTCGCCATGGCAACAATCTCCTACTGACCGTCTATGGCGACTCCACTCTGCGCCTGCCGCCGGGGCCGCGTATGGCCACCTTGCCGGATCTTGATCTGCTGGCGCGCGCGGGTTTTCCCTGGTTGCGCGCGCCAGCCGGTGATAATCTGGCGGTACAACTGACCGACACTACCCCAGAGATCACCTCGGCGGCCTGGACTCTGCTGGCGCGCATGGCACAGATCAAGGGCTCCCCCCTCTATCATCTGGACATTGGCCAGCAACCCGACAGTCAAGGTCGTGAACGCTTGGTGATCGGCCCGGTGGATGCCTTGGATTCCGAATTGCGCGCGGCGGCGCCCATCAGTTGGCAGGATGATGCGGTTTGGATTGACTATCCAGTCCTGACGGCGGTGATGCCAGCTGAGCCGCTTGGAGGCTGGGCAGAGCGCGCGCTGGCCCGGGTGCAGCGCTGGATCGACCCGCCGGCCGGGGCGCTCGATCAGTTGAATGTCCGTGCCGGCTTCACCGGTCTTGGCACGCCCAAGCCGCCACCTGGCACCCTGCTCGGCGATCAGAGCGCGCTGCTCAGTTTTGAATCACCCCGCGAGGCCGGCAAGGCGGTGCTGCTGCTGACCGCGCGCACGCCTGAGTTGCTGGTTGAGCACACGGCGCGACTGGTGCAGCCAGACTTCTGGTACAACCTCAAAGGCGACCTAGTGCTGTGGGAAACAAGCGAACAGAGTTTGCTCAGTCGCCCGCCGCAGCGCACCTTCACGGTCGGTCAGGTGTCGACCGTCACCTGGCTGACACACCTGGTCACCACCTACCCAGCGGCCCTGATCACCGTGACCCTGACACTGCTGATCCTGCTGGCTTCGTTGCTGTTCATGGTGATCGGCCGCTTCCGTCGCCGTCATCATCCGGAGGTGACTGATGACAACTAACACATTACGCGCTGGTTTACTGCTGGCGAGCGGCTGGCTGTTGCTGCTGTTTGCAACTGCCGCTTCGGCGGCGCCCGCAGCCCCCGTCGCTGCTTCGCCCCCTGGTGCTGCCTGCTTCCAGGCCCAAGCCGACAGCGATTGGCAGCGCTATGCCGCGCTGGTGCTGGCCAGGGATGGCCGGATACTGGATACCGGCAATGGCGGTATCTCGCACTCCGAAGGCCAAGGGTTCGGGATGCGCCTGGCCTTCCACTACAACCAGCGCCAGGCTTTTGAGCGCATCTGGGGATGGACACAAGAGCATTTCTATGTGCGCGGCGATCATCTCGCTGCCTGGCGCTGGCGCCCGGATGACAAGCCGCATATCGATGACCATAATAACGCTACCGATGGGGATCTGTTTATTGCCTGGTCGCTGGCACTGGCCGGACGCTGCTGGGACGTGCCGGAGTATCTCGACACCGCGCGTCAGATCGCCGCAGACATCCGCGCCAAACTGGTGCGTGAAACCACCGCGGGTACCCTGCTGCTGCCGGGCGCCCAGGGCTTCGAGCACGATCAGACGCTGACGCTGAATCTCTCCTACTGGGTGTTCCCGGCCTTCGCCGAGCTGGCCCGACTGGAACCGGATGCAGCAGAATGGCCGGCGCTGATCGCCTCCGGCCAGGCGCTGCTGGGCGAGTTGCAATTCGGGCGCTGGAAACTGCCACCGGATTGGGTCACCTGGGAGCCGCAGGCCGGGTTCGCGCTGCCGGATCAATTCCCGCCGCGCTTTGGCTATGACGCGGTGCGGGTGCCGCTGTATTGGGTCTGGCACGGGCAGACGACGGGTCACGAACTTGACCAGCTGGCGGCTTACTGGCACGCGCAGCAGGACTGGAGCTGGGCGCCCGACTGGGTGGATCTCAAAACCGATGCCATCAGCAGCAACCCGGCTCCCTCTGGCATCGCGGCCATTGCCGCCTTGACGCAGTTCGCCGTTGTCAATGGAACCGATGGCGATGGCGCCGCTCTGCTGCGGCTCGTGCCCCTGCCCACCAACCAGGACGCCGGGCTGGATTACTATTCGGCCAGTCTGCGGCTGCTGACTGGCATTGCGGGTCGGGCCTGGTATTGGCAACAGTGCAAGCAAGGTTCGAACCCCGGCCTGGGCACTTGTGGCGATGGGCGCTGAGGCCGACTTGCATTGGCCCGAGTGCAGCCTGTTGCAGGCGGCGCGCCTGTTCGGACTGGTCCTTGGCTTGGGTTTGCTGGGCATCGATCAAGGTCTGGCGGCGGATACGGATCAGAACCAGAACCAGAACCAGAACCAGAACCAGAACAGAGGCAGTGCTCAACAGGATCAGCCGCAGTCGAATCTGATTGATGTGACCCGCCCTGATACGGCGGTTGATCTGTCAACCGAGGCGCAAGGTGTCGATCTCCGGGATCAGGCCTCCCCGGTGGAGGTGCAGGCCGCAGATCCGAGCACCCGTGTGGAGCATGTGTCCAAACCGCTTCGTGCACAGGCTGAACTGCCCGCCACGGCCCTGACCCCGGAGCGTCTCTACTCCGCCGGGCGCCGTGCCGAGCCAGCGCTGTGGGCGCTGCTGCATGCCGGGCGTTATCAGCAACTCGAACAGGACATCGCCCGGCTGCGCCTCGAAGACCCGAACTGGCAGCCACCCGCCGAGCTGCTGCTGTGGCTGAAGCATCATCTGGCCTTGGAAGCCGAAGCCAAAGTTAAGGCAAAGACCACAGCTGGAGCTGAGACCGCTCCAGCGACGCGGTCGGCCACTCCGGCGCCTGATCTTGCCGAGGCGGCCCAAAACGAGCTGCTGGCGCTGGCCGCCCAGGGTGAGGTCGATGCCTTGCTGACCCTGGCCGAATCCAGTACCGCACACTGGCCGAGCCTGCGTGCGTCCGCCGCTGGCGCCCTGCGCGGGCTGGCTGCGCGGCTGCATCGTCAGCACGACTATACTGGCGCCGCACGGCTGCTCAAGGCCGCGCTCAAGCTCTGGCCGGCGGATCGCGGCGTCGCCATGCTCACAGCCTGGAATGACTTCAATCTCGGTGAGGATCGGTCCGCCGCCGCTGCCTTCAAAGCACTCTATCAAGCCGAGCCGGACGAACAGAGTGCCGATGGTCTGCTGCTCAGTCTGAAACGGCTCGGAGCGTGGGATGAGCTGCGGCGACTCGCACAGGAGCCGGGACCGCTGCAAGCCCTGTGGAAACGCGATCAAGCGGAAACCCTGTTTAACCAGGGTCAATTTGTGCGTGCTTACCGCCTGGATCCGAACGTCAACCCGGCGCTCGCCAACATCGACAGCCCGGCGCTTGGCCTTGGCCTCGGCTGGCGCTCGCGCAGCGGCGATCCAGGTCTGAGCCGGCTGGACGAGCAGATCGAGCCACTGATGCTGGCCTCCGGCTGGCTGGGGGATCTGGGGGTCGGTCTCGTAATTGAGCGCGTCTCGCTTGATGCCGGCACCCCCGCGCCGGATGCGCAGATCGGCACCTGGCCGCAGGGTCAGGCGTTGAACGGAGCGGCTGAGCGCCACATGAATCGGGTTGCGGGCGGCTTAAGCTGGAAGCTGAATCTCAATGACTACAGCGACCGAGTGAGCGATTGGCTGAATACGCGACTGGGCAAGCCACAGGGGGATTGGCAACTGAGCGCTGCTGTTGGTCAGACCCCAACCGGTGGCGCCCTGGCGCCAGCCTGGATGGGCGCGCTACGCCTAGGGCAGCGTCAGGCGGATGTTTCCTGGAGTGCCACGCTGGAGCATCGCCCCGTGCGCGAGTCCTTGCTGTCCTACACCGGCCTAGTCGATCCGACCACCGGCGAGGCCTGGGGGCGGGTCTCACGCACCGGACTGTCGTTTGAAGGCTGGCGACTGCTGACGCCGGACTGGACCCTGGCCGGGCAGCTGCGCGCGCACGCTTATCGCGGCACCGATGTCGAAGACAACACCGGTCTTGAGGCGGGATTGTCACTCGGGCGCAACTTCAAGCATCCCGACTTTGCCTATCTGACCCTGGGTCCGGCGCTCGAATACCGGCATTTCGCACGAAACCTCAATGCTTTCACCCTGGGCCAGGGTGGTTACTACAGTCCCGATCTGGACCTTGGCCTGATGCTGGCGCTCGACTTTCAGACCCGCGAGGCGGCGCCCTGGCTGCTGCGCGGCTCAATACGCGGCGGCTGGCGCCAGCAAGACGAGGCCGACAGTCCCTGGTATCCGCTGGGTTTGCCAGAAGATGCACCTCCGGGCGTAACGGCAGCCGCGCGTTATCCCGGCTCAAGCAAGCAAGGGGTGGCGGGCTCTCTGCGCCTGGAAGGCGTCGCCCGCTTGAGTCCGCATTGGCAAGTGGGCATGCAGCTTAGCGGCGATTATAGTCCGCAGTTTGAGGAATTCAGCGGCATGTTCTTCCTGCGCCGTTTCTTCAAACCCAGACCGGCGGTGTTGAGCCGCGATCTGCTGTCGATCAGTGCCAGCTCGGATCTTTGACCTCAATGGCCCCGAAGATATGACCTGAATACGTGCCGTTCCAGCCTGTGGTGCCGGCAGCCTGAGCGGAAATGGCTGCGTTCTGGCGGGGATTCAATGCTCACGCAGAAAGCGGCGGACCCTGGCCAAATGGCGGCGACTGACGGGCAGGCGTTGTTCAGTGCCGTCCAGGACGGCCAGGACGCGGCCATCGGCGCCTTTCTCCAAGCCGGTGAGGCGCTGACGGGATACCAGCGCGCTGCGATGAATGCGCAGGAAATGGTGGGGGAATTCCTCCTCCAGGGTTTTTAGGGATTCATCGAGCAGCAGTTTGCCGTCCGGGTGATAGACGGTGACATATTTTTGCTCGGCTTGCAGATAGAGGATGTCATCAATGGCGACCCGCTGCATGTCACCGCGATAATGTGCGCTCAGGTGCTGGCGCGGTGCAGCAGCGAGGGCAGCGTCGCTGGCCTGCTGCTGGGGACGGGTGACGACACGCAGTGCTTCCAGGGCTTCACGCAGCCGTTTGCTGCGCACTGGTTTGAGCAAATAATTGGCCACCTGATATTCGAAGGCTTCCAGTGCATATTCCTGATAGGCCGTGGTCAGGATAACCGCCGGGGGCGGGTTGAGCCGCGCCAGATGCTCGGCCACTTCCAGTCCATCAATGCCCGGCATGCGAATATCGAGCAGCACCAGATCGGCATTGGTTGCGCTGCAACAGCGCAGGGCCTCCCGACCGTTGTCCGCTTCTCCAACCACGGTGTAGTCGCCGTCGAGTTCTTCGAGCAGACGCCGCAAGCGCTGGCGTGCATGGGCTTCATCATCGACAAGGAGAATTTTCATCAGCGTAGCGCGGTTAACCCACCGGTCTCGCGGCCTCCGTTTGGGTTGGAGTGAATGCATAGCCATAGCCATCGGCGCGTTGCAGCACTCGGCAATGGCGGTGTGAAATCCCTTGGACCAGACCCGTTGCGGTCTGGAGATTGAAGCGCCCGGATGCACGAACGGCCACGCGCCCGAGATGGGTTCCGGCTTTCTTGCCCTTTGGCACCTCAGCGATGACCCGATCTCCGGTCTGGAATCCTTTAACGCGCTTCTCACGCATCAAATAACCGCGTGGAAAGCCGAAGCGATTCAAGCGGGTACGCTGGTAACAGCCGCGCCCGGTGGCCTTGATGGCAAGCGTCGGGATGTTCCAGCCATGGAGCGCGGTGAGTTGACCGACACAGGCGGCATCAAGCGCATGGGTCTTGGGAATACCGAGGCGCTGACGGTTGTACTTGGTCTGGCCGCCTGACCCCGTGCCCGTGGTCACGGGTAAGCCGGTGGCCTTGAGCTGTTCAAACAGCGCCCAGCGGGTGGCATTGACCGCTGCGGCATCGCGAAGCGGGGCCTTGGCCTGTGCCTGAATACGGCGCAACCGCTCGGGTTGATGAGCCAGAAACACCTCAATCGGCTGATTCCNTGTTCAAACAGCGCCCAGCGGGTGGCATTGACCGCTGCGGCATCGCGAAGCGGGGCCTTGGCCTGTGCCTGAATACGGCGCAACCGCTCGGGTTGATGAGCCAAAAACACCTCAATCGGCTGATTCCCCTTGTGCTGGTTGCAGGAGTGGCAGGCGAGCGTCAGGTTGGAGACTCGATTCGATCCGCTTCGGCTTTTGGGTTGAATATGCTCAATCTCCAGCGGAACCTGCTGTGCGCCGCAATAGGCGCAGGTGCGATGCCATTTCTCCAGCAGATATTCGCGCACCTCATAACCAACGAGTTCGCCCTGTTGGTATTCGACCCTGCTGATCTCCGGGTTCTGGAGTGCCTGAGTGTCAAACCGCACCAGCTCCTGGCTGAGGTGGGTGATGGGTGCGAGACGTTGGAGACGATTGACCCAGCTCAGCGTGGTGTCCAATCGATGGCGCAGACTCGGGGCGAGCCAGCCTTGGGGCTTGGTGCGATTGTGAAAGCGCGGGGCGCGATGGCGCAGATTCGCTGTGCGCCGACGGCGACGAAAGGCGCGGCGAGCGGTCAATCGCTCACGGATCTGGGCACCACGGTGGGTCAGTTCGGCCAACCACAGCACCTGCGCCTCACGGCGTATCTCGCCCGTGTCGGGGTCGATGCGCTCGACCTCGCGCACCACGGCGATTCCGGTCGTTTTGCTCCCCGGATCGAGCGACAGGCGCAGTGGCTGAGTTTCACCACCAATACGATCTTTGAGCCGGATGGTGAAGGGGTGTAGCCGCACCACCACCGCCCGACCGCGCTGGAGCAGTAGCCGAGCGCGTTTCTCCGTGCACGGCATCAGCGGGTTTTTCTGTTTGTCGAGAACAAAGACAGCCATTTCAATTCCTGCCCTTACGGGCCTGGTGACGGAGCCTCGCGGCTCGCTCCCCTCGGAAAAGTCTGCAACCGGCTCCCGCCTCGCGGCGGCGATCA
>NZ_NRRS01000039.1 GCF_016583795.1 Rhabdochromatium marinum
TGGGCAACGTCGAGGCGCGCAGCTCCGCACGAACGGCCGGGGTGGTGCGGGCGTTTTTATGAAGTCGAACCTGCATCGTTCATGCCTCCATGGTCTGATCGTCGCTGGTTGCTGGTCGAGATAGGGGTCGTTCAGCCTCTAGGCAATCCGCCTTGAGCTCGGCGATAAGTGCTTCAAGAACTGCTCGAGCGAGGAACAAAGGATGGCTCCTCTTTGGCAAATAATCACACGGGACGGGACAGCTACCCAAGCATATCCACAGCGTGACCGCTGCCGGTTTTGAACTCAAGACAGCATTCTTTATCCTGGCCTGTAGCCTCAATTTCCTTTTCTGAATCAGCCAAGGTGGCAACTTGGGTTATGTAAAGTCAGGTATTCGGAGCAGCGCTTCCTCGGTTCAACCCGGTCCTGCATGAGTTCTCAGTTCTCAGCCTAGCCCCTTATCCAGGTCTCTTTTAACGCCGCTCGAAGAACAACTCGCCCTCAAAGCTCAGGATCACTCCAGCCTGGGTGATTTCCTCAACTTTCAACCCTTCGGGCGTGACATCCTGTTCGAATATTTTGCTGCCATTGATATAGACAAACCGCTTGGCGCTGGCGCTGTTGTAGACATGCACTGACAGGCTGTAAGGCGGTAGCTTCTGGCGTAAGGCCGGCGATGGTCCGCTGGTGATTGAGGGAGGTACGGCGCTTGACTCCTCTGGCCCCGGAGCAATGGCTGCTTCGGGTGGGAGAATCGGCTTGACTGGAACTGGGGGGCTGGGCGTGAGTTTGGCAGTGACTTCAGACTGATCCGGCGCGGCGGCTGGCTTGGGCTTTGGAGCGGCTGCCGCGCCACCGCGTTGCTTAACCGACTGCTTGAAGGCTTCGATTTCGGCTTTCAGATCCTCGGGGACCGGCACTCGTTGAGGAACTTCCGCTGGTGCTGGCATGGGTGGCGGCGCGATGTCAGGCGGTGGTGGATAGGCATCACCAAGCACGGCGCGGCGGATTTCTTCAGCCCCTCTTGGCAATGGACGCCCCTGAGGATCAGGCGCCGGAACGACGAGAATATTGGGCTCGTCGTTGGAAGACTTCGCCGCTTGCGAAGCTGGTGCTGGTGCTGGTGGCTGTGATGGCGGCGCGAGCTGTACGGCCGCATTGGCATAATTGGCGGCACTGTTGGCAACACTAGCATTAGGAGAGGCAGTGGCTATCGCTGGTGGCGGTTCTGGTGCCGGTGAGGCACTGGAGCGCAGCACGGCATAGAGCGCGACCAGCAAAGCTAAGGCGGCCAGTACGGCGGTGCCGATCAGCCAGGGGTGCGGCGGCTCCCGGTCCGGGATCTGTTCAATCCAATGTTCCTCCAGTCGCGGCGCTCGGCCAAGTTCTCGCTGCTGCTGGGATTTTTTTAGGGCTTCAAGAATATAGGACATGACCGCTCACCGGCTCACGGCTGCTCAGGAGATGAGGGTGTCAGCACATTCGCGAGCAAAATCAGCGTCTGCGGCCCGGCAATCCCATCGACTTCCAAACCCTGCTCAGACTGAAAGGCGCGCACCTGTGTCATCAGGGTCTGATCATAGGCATCGCCATCCGGCAACAGCGGATCGCCAGCCGGCCAGGCGCGCAACTGTGCGCGCAGCCAGCGGATGCTTGCGGGCGTGGCTGTACGACCAATGACCCGCTCCCCAGTCGGCGGCAGCCGCCACAGCAGCCGATAGTCGCCCGACCAGCGTTGATCGAGATCTGCAATCAGCACAGCCAGTGGCGCCCTGCCCTCGCCAGCATCGATCAGCGCATATTCTTCATTCAATCCCCGCAGCACCACCTCTCCCTGGCGACCGTCCGCCAGCGTCAGTTGCAGCGCAGCTGGTCGATCGAAGCGTCGCAGGTTGCTCCAGCGCCCGTTATCATGCTCGCAGGCCAGCCCGACCTGGTCCTCTAAGGTCGCGCACTTGAGTTCGGTCCCCGTTTCCGCTTCTGCCTCCGCATGGGTTGGCCATGGCTGATCCCAGAGGCGCAGCAATGTTTCGAGCGTAGCTTGCGGGTTATGCAACAAAGCGCCGAGCGAGGCGGATTCGCCATGCGGAGTCGCAATGACCTCCGGCGTAACGGGCAGCAGTGTTGGATACCCGACCGACTGGGCGCGCACCGCTGCGATCTGGCCGGTGGCCTCGGTGGTCTCGATTAATGCCTGTTGATCCGGCATGGCATCCTGGGTGGATGTTGCTGCTGCAGCAGCACTGGTCTGGGAGCCGGGAGCAGGCTTGCCTGATGGTGCTGATGTCGGCGATTGGTCTGAGGGGTTGTCCGCCATCCTGGCAGTGTGCGCATCGCCACCCTCCTCCACCGGTGACTGGGCAGCGGACGCCGGTGTCTGAGTCGCGGGCCATGGCAGCAGACCCGAGCCACCGATCCAGATTCCCACTGCCGCCGCCAGCACGGCAGTTAGCGCCATACCGAGCCAGGCCGGGCGTTGCGGCCAGGGCTGCGACAGATCCCTGCCACGCACCTCGCGCGCGGCCTGATCGACAATGGTCGCATTGGCTTGCAGTCGATGACTGACTGCCGTGCCAAGCAGTGCGCGATCACAAATTAAGTTGATCAACCGCGGCACACCACCGGAATGGCGGTGCACATGGCGCACGGCCGCACGCGAGAACAGCGGTCGGTCAACCCCGGCAATCGCCAGTCGGTGGCGGATATAAGCACCCGTCTCCGCTTTGGACAGCGGCGACAGGTGAAAGCGTGCCGTGATACGCTGATTGAGCTGGCGCAGTTCTTCGGAGGCCAGCAACGTGCGCAATTCGGGCTGTCCGACCAGAAAAATCTGCAACAATTTATGCTTGGGGGTTTCCAGGTTGGTCAGCAGCCGCACCTGCTCCAGCACGGCGGGGCGCAAATTCTGAGCTTCGTCGATAATCAGCACCGGGCGGCGCCCTTTGGCATGGCACTCCAGCAAGTAGGTGTTGAGCAGGTCAATCAGCCGCTTGGTCGAGCGCTCATGGGGCGGCACCTGCACGCCAAATTCATCACAAACCGCCGCGATGAGTTCCAGGCCGGTCAGCGCTGGATTCAGCACCAAACCGACCTCGACACCGTCGGGCAGTTGCTCCAGAAAGGCCCGGCACACGGTCGTTTTGCCGGTTCCAACCTCGCCCGTAAGTAACACAAAGCCGCCGGTTTCGCTGGCGCCATAGAGCAGATGTGCGAGCGCCTCGCGGTGCTGTTCGCTCAGGAACAGATAGCGGGGATCCGGGGTAATGGAAAAACTGGGCTCGAACAGGCCGAAATACTTCGGATACACAGGATTTACTCAGAACAACAGAACCAACCACAGCCCCCGGCCCTGCTGTGGACTGCATGCCGGGTCACTTCAGGCCAAGCCATCCGCAGGGTCGAGCGGTCTGGAACAACTATAAAGCATAGACGAAGATAACGGCTTAACATTCACCTTACAGCCTAACAGCCAACAGTTTTATCAGGATTTGCTGCATGCCCAATCAACCGAGCACTACGACTACCTCCAGCGCGCGCCCTCAAGCACTGCCGTTGCGCTGGACGCATTCGGAAGCCCGCGAGCTGTCGCTGGAAAACAAAACAGTGATCAAGCAAATTGGCAAACTGATCAAGGCCGATGAGCGGGATCAGGTGCGGGCCATCCTGCGCCGCTGGCGCCCGCGCGATGTCGTCGAGCTCATGGTGCATTTGCCACTCAAGCGCGCACGCAAGCTGTTTTTATATCTGCCTTCCGGAGCGGCGGCCAAGGTGGTGGCCGAGCTGAACGACGATTTTCGCGCCGCCCTGCTGGAAGATGCCACCATTGATCGGCTGGTGGAGATTCTCGACTCCCTGGATCCGGAAACCAGCGCCGATGCGCTGGAGGAACTGCCCGAAGAGGTGCAGGAGCGCCTGCTGCCACAGCTCAACCGCGCCAATGAGATTCTTGAGATCAAAACCTATCAGGAAGAATCCGCTGGCAGCATCATGACGCGCAAACTGGTCGCGGTGCCGCCTGACTGGACGCTGGAGCAGGTGGTGTCCGAAGTACGCCGCAATGCCAGTGTGATCAAAAAAATCTCGGTGGTCTATGTGGTGGATCAGCGCCGCCGCCTGCTGGGCTATCTCAAGCTGCGCGATCTGCTGCTCAGCCCCAAGGAACGGCGCGCCGCTGAGGTAATGCGTTCCGACCCCATAGCGGTCAGCTCCGACATGGATCAGGAAGAAGTGGTGCGCATTACCAACACCCATGCACTGACCTCGGTCCCGGTCATTGATACTGACAGGCGTCTGCTGGGGCGCATCACCTCCGACGGACTCCAGCGCGTCACCCGCGACGAGGCCGAGGAAGACGCCCATCTGATGAGCGGTCTGTCGCCCGAAGCGCGGCCCGATGCGCCAGTGCTCAGCATTGTCAAGACCCGCTTGCCCTGGCTGCTGGCCGGTTTGATCGGTGCCACCCTGTCCGGCTCCATCGTCGGTTCCTACGAGAACGAAATTGCGGCGGCGGCTATTCTTGCCAGTTTCATTCCCATTGTCATGTCCATGGCTGGCAATGCCGGGATTCAGGCTGCCACCGTCGCTATTCAGGGCATTGCGACTGGCACCCTCTGGATTGGCGACCTGCCCTGGCGTCTGGGGCGCGAACTGCTCGGTGCCGCCATCAATGGGTTCACGGCAGCCAGTGTTTTGGCTGTGGTGGTCTTCGGGCTCAGCTTCTTCATCGAGTTGGCCGCTCCGTTGCAACTGGCCGTTACCGCTGGTATTGCGCTGTTCTGCGTCACCATCCTGGCCGTCGTGATAGGCGCCTCGGTGCCAATGCTCCTGAAGCATTTTGGCATCGACCCAGCCATGGCCACCGGCATTTTCATTACCACCGGCAACGACATTCTCGCTGTCCTGGTGTTCTTTTTGATCGCGACTCAGCTGTATCTCTAGCCTGGCGGCGGGTGGATGGGGTTGGCACCACATTGCCCTGCCCTTGCTGCCAACGCAGGCGCAGGAGCTGATTGCACTGGCTGAACAGGCGCCCTATGGGCGTGGGACCGAGACTCTTTCGGCAGCGCGAAGGGGATGCTGAGCATCTGCGCATCCTGCTTGGGTGACAGCGTTTCATCTCGAAGCGATGCGTCTAGCGCATCCGGCCATCTTATTGATAAGGCGCTTGATAGGGCGCGAGGGCTAACGCCTCAAGGCGATAGCCGGCATTGGCCATCTCGCTGGAGAAATGGTCGATCCGCAACACTCCAGTCACCCAGACCATATCGAACAGGCTGGCGTGATAGGTTTTGCCCTCGGGCAGGATGACGTGAACAATTTGGTTTGCCGGGGGGGGGGCACATGGATGCAGGCGCCGTAATAGGGGACGAGTAGGAATTCACTCAGTTCATCAAAATCGAATTCTAACGGTACCACGAAGCCGGGCAGCTTCACTCGCTGGCCATCGAGCGCTTCCACCAGGGGGGCTTCTTCCCACAACGCCTTGATCTTATCCATGATGAGTCCGGCACGCGGATCCTCATCCCCAATTGCATCCAGGCTTTCCCCATCTGCGGTGAGGTTTTCTAGCAACTGCTCAGGGCGCCAATCGGCTGGGATCAGGGCGCTCCAATCAAGCTCAGCGACCTCATCCAGATCCGGTGCATCGGTGAAATTGACTCGCGCAACGCTCGAGGGTGCTGCCGTGTTCGATGTGGCGGACAGATTGGTTGAGGCTGATTCAGGCGGTGAACCAGCGTCACAGGCGCTTAGCAACAAGAGCGGCAAGAGCAGCAGGAGGCCGGCTGTGGCCATACCAAAACGGGTAGTTGTTGCCCTCATATTCATATTGCTAGAGTCGCACTGACAATCCATCGGCCAAGGATAAGCGATAGGCGCGATAGCTGGGGAGGCTGCCCACGGCAAAACCTGCAGTGATCACGGCGCTAAGCAGCCTCCATTCGCCGCTGGTTGGCGCATGAATGGGCACGAAGATCCCGAAGCGGCTGGCGATGACGGGCTGTGCAAGGATCAGCACCAAATAGAGCAGTGCCAGGCCTGCCACAACGCCGAGCAGTGTTAAAAAGCCCGCTTCGCCGATGATCAGTGCGAAGACATGCCAGGGACGCGCGCCGACTGAGCGCAGAATGGCCATCTCGCGGCGGCGTTCATTCAGACTAGTCAAGAGCGCAGTCAGCATGCCAAAGAGTCCGACCACAACCACAAAGGCTGAGACGATTAGCAAAGCATTCTCAGCCACGGCGATCAGATTCCACAGCTGGCTGAGTGCGACGCCAGGCAGGATGGCCAGCAGAGGTTCCTGTGGATAGTCATTGATGAAGCGCTGAACCCGGAAGGTGGCGACCTTGGAGTCCAAGCCTACCAGGGCCGCAGTAATCGCTTGGGGCGTTAAGTCCATCGTCCGTGCCTGGTCAGCCGAGACGGACAGGCCGGGAAGAGGTGCACCGCTGTGCCAGTCGATATGAATGGCTTCAATGGCTTCCAGGCTAACATGCACGGTTCGATCGACAGGCGTGCCGGTGCGCGCCAGGATGCCGACCACGCGAAACGGCTTATCGTCGTGCATGGCGAAACTGACCTGACCAGCGCCATGGGCAATGATGATGGCGTCGCCAAGCTGGTAGCCGAGTGCATCCGCGACCTCGGCACCGAGTACGGCGTCATAGAGATCGCTGAATGGCTGACCATCGGCCATGACCAGCGGGCGATTGCGTCCGTAACGATAGTGCTCGAAGTAGGCCAGGCTGGTTCCCAGCACACGAAAACCGCGATGGGAATCACCGAGCGAGAGGGGCACAGTCCAAGCGACCTGGGGATGTGCAACGATGTCCTGATAGCTCGACCAGGAGATGTTATTGGTTGCATCCCCCATACGAAACACCGCGTACAGCAGCAGCTGCACCGGGCCGCTGCGCGCACCAACGATCAGGTCGGTATCCGACAAGGTGTTGGTAAAGCTCGCGCGTGCCTCAGTGCGCAGCCGCTCAACACCGACCAACAGGGTGACACTGAGCGCAATGGACAGAACCGTCAGCAACGCCGTGAAGCGCCGATTCCACAGGCTTTTCCATGCCAGGGACAGGATAGCCATCATTCAGTCCAGCTCCTTCTCCTTGGCAGCGGCATTGACTGCGGCCAAATCCAGGGTGCGGTCAAACAGCGACTCCAGAGCGGCATCATGGCTGACGCAGACCAGCGCCGCACCGGAGTCGCGGCATTCGTCGAACAGCAGCCGCATGAAGGACTCGCGGCGATCCGCATCCAGCGCCGAGGTCGGTTCATCGGCAATCAGCACCTCGGGCGCGCCCATCAGCGCGCGGGCGGCTGCCACCCGTTGCTGCTGCCCTACGCTGAGCGTCGTGACAGCCCGCCGCTGAAGATCGGGAGCATTCATGTCGAGCTGTTGCAACAGGCGCCGGGCTTCCGCCTCCAGGCTTCGGCTGCGCGCCCGCGCCTTGGCGCGCCGCCGGGCCGAAAAACGACATGGCAGGGTGACATTGTCGAGCACCGAGAGATAGGGAATCAGGTTGAACATCTGAAAGATATAGCCGATGTGATGGGCGCGCACATGATCCCGCTCAACCCGACCGAGTTGCTCCAGGGGCTGGCCCATGACACGGACTGATCCAGCCGTGGCGGTGGTTACACCAGAGATCAAACTCAACAGCGTACTTTTGCCGCTACCGCTGGGACCCTTGATGAATAAGCGCTCGCCTGGGGCGACGGTTAAGGCCTTGATGGTCAGGCCCCAGGGCGCGTGAGGCTGCCAGCGGAATGTCAGCTCCCTGATCTCAATGACCAATGCGCTGAGCTCCCAGGCGTTCAGAACTTGACCACATGATCCTGGGCCGTCAACTCGGTGGCTCCCTGGGTACGCTCGGTGATGTACTGAACCTTGATCTCCTCCATACCGGAAAAGGTCCCGAACAGCTCGACGCTTAACTGTGTCAGCTGCTCTGGAGTCCCGCACTCAAAGCGGTAGGTAGCGGTGATGTCTGCGTGGGTTTCGCCTGCATGCTCGTGCTCGTGCTCATGATCAGGCGCCTCATCGAGTAACTCGGAGGTGACAGTCGCCGCTTGCATATGGCAAGCCGCTGCCGCATTGAATTTAAAGAGGCTGTCGCCGTCTTTCAGCCTGGCAACGGCTTGGTCAAGGGTCGCGTGCTGTTCTTCAGACGCGGGGGCATGCTCGAAGCCGACGATGTTGGCAGCTGGGCTATGAAGCTCAAGCTGCATCTCCTGGCCGTCGAGTGCCAGGTTCAAGGCGGCGATGCCGTGAACATGGGTGCCATGCTGGCGATGCTCAATCTCCTGTTCATGCTGAGGTTCATGCTCATGTTGATGCGCATTTTCTGCACACACTCCAGCGCTGATGAGCATCAATGGCGTAGCTAAAGCGCCGGCTAGCAGGCGTTGACGGGCGCGCACGGGAAGCCGGGTAGCCGCCGCCTGAGAGGGGGATGGTAACGGGTTCAAAATCAGTAACATTCTTCAGTCTCTGTTTTGTTTGGCGCAGCACTGGGCGCAGGTTCCTAATACTTCAACGATTGGTCGTTTGGCTTGAAAGCCAAGGGCTTGGCCCGCCGCTTGCAAGCTCGCAGCTACGCTGGCATCTTCGACTTCAGTCACCTCGCCGCAGCCATCACAGATCAAGAATTGACTGGCGTGCGGATGATCCGGATGCGTGCAGCCGATGTAGGCGTGCAGGCTTTCGAGCTTGTGTGCCAACCCTTGTTCGAGCAGAAAATCCAAGGCTCGATAGACGGTTGGCGGTGCGGGATTCTTCACCACGGTGCGCATGCACTCCAGCAGCTCGTAAGCGCTCATTGGCTTGTTTGCCGCGCAGAGCAAGCGCAGCACGGTCTTACGCTGTTCGGTCAGACGCAGACCCCGCTCGCGACACAGGGCCTCAGCGTGTTCCAATGCTTGATTTACCATGGCACCACTTTGCGACTTCGTCACTTCTAAGGCGCAAGCGCTTGCGCAAACTCACGGCCGACCCGGCGCAGATTACCGACATAGTCGACGGCCAGTGGATCGACAGCAATCACAGCGCCGTTGATATTTTGTGCCACTTCGCGTGCTTGACGCTGGTCAAACTGCGGCTGCACGAAAATCACCCTGATCCCATCCTCTTTTGCCTGTTCAATCAGCGCGGCCAGCGCCCGGGCTCCGGGCTCCTTGCCTTCGCGCTCAATTGGCACCTGTGTCAGCCCGTAGGTGTCGGCGAAGTAGCCCCACGCCGGATGAAATACCATGAACTTGCGGTTAGGCAGCGGATCAAGCTGCGCATGCAATTCCTGATCAAGGGCCTGCAACTCGGCTACGAAGGCTGCATGATTGCGGGTGAATTCCTCCGCATGGGCAGGATCCAGTTCCGTGAGCGTCTCGCGAATGACGCCGGCAATCTGTATAACCAGCGGGGGACTGGTCCATACATGCGGATCCTGTTCATGTTCATCATGCCCATCATGTTCATGTTCATGTTCATCATGCTGGTGGTCATCATGTGCATGTTCATCATGCGTATGTGCCTCCAGCTGGCGCAAGGCGATGCCTTCACGGGCATCTATCACCTGCATCTTAGGGTTGGCGGATCGAATCCGCTCCATCCAGGCCTGTTCGAAGGGCACACCGATGCGTACATAGAGTTCCGCTTCCGCCAAGGCCGCGATCTGTTGGGGCGTCGGCTCGTAAGTGGCCGGGTTGAATCCCGGACGCACCATAACTCGCGCATCCACCTGATCCCCGCCAATCGTTTGGATAAAGGTTTGGACGGGAACCACGCTGGCAAATACGCGCAGCGGCTCAGCGAAACCCAGCGTCGGAAGCATCACTAGCAACAGCGGCAGCAGTAACAACATTGTTCGCGCCAGGGCATGCTGGATCCTGAGTGGAGGGTGTTGGGGGTGAGTGATCATGGAACGTACCTCGGGTATTGAGTGTGGCATCACGACGGACTCGGTTCGCGGCGCGTGCGCAGGGCTTCTCTCAGGCTCAGGTAGCCATCATCAAACGACAGCCGGAAATCCGCAGCTTTGATGATCTTAAGGGCTTCGGGAACTTCTACATTGTCAAGCAGCACCGGAAAGATCCGTTTATTCTTTTGTACGGCATTGGCGATGGCTTCATCCATCCGCTGTGCGGCAACGCTATGCTTCGATACCACGAAAATGATGTCGCTACTGCTGTTAAACAGCTGCTTGAATTTTTCCTCGATATTGTCACCAACCTGGACTTCCTGCTTGTCCCACAGAACCCGGATAGGCGCTATTTTCAAGGCATCGTAGAGTTTGGAGACAAAAGGCGCATCCTGACCATCATAAAGAATAAAAATCCTGCGTAGGTCATCGGTCCGCAATATCGTGATACTGTAACCAAGCAGCATCAAGGCAACCAGGCCGGCTAATGTATAGAGCACCAGCTTAAGAGCTGCCAGATAGTCGGCCCCACCAAGTAACACCAGCGCCAAATAGAACACCATCATCAACCCTAGGAGGACG
This sequence comes from Rhabdochromatium marinum, assembly GCF_016583795.1. Classification (GTDB taxonomy): domain Bacteria; phylum Pseudomonadota; class Gammaproteobacteria; order Chromatiales; family Chromatiaceae; genus Rhabdochromatium; species Rhabdochromatium marinum. The sequence continues at coordinate 10,485 of NZ_NRRS01000039.1, forward strand.
GTGACTATTTCCGCCCCTAACAATTTTCCCTGCTTTTTCATCGCGTTCAGCGCCCCTCAGGCTTTAAACTCAAGACTCTCCAGAGTCAAGACCATCACATCTCAGACTTGTAACAGTCTATCCTGATTCAACCCTGAAGGTGTCATGCAGGCCAGATGTCATGCTCACCGGGGCGCATCCCTGGGGTCGTCAGCCACCCAGAGGTAGGCTCAGGCTCAGACGAATATCCCGTCCTGGACTGAGCGCATAGCCTTTGTAGGTATCGAGAAAGTCTCGGTATTCGGTATCGAACAGATTGCGCACCGCCAGATCAATGCGCGCATCTTCACGCCCCAAGCCCGGCAGAGCAAAGCCCAGATCGAGATCCAGCAGAGTGTAGGCATCCGTCGAGGCGGTGCCAAAGGGCATAGTATCGAACTGCGCGAAAGGCTCGCCCGGTGCGGCATCCTTGGCGGCGCTGTGGCGCAGGCCGAGGGTGATGTAAGGCTCGCGCAGCAGGCCATAATCAGCCAAGCGATAGGTCGCTTCCAGGCGCAGAGAATCGGCCGGCAACAGCGGCAAATCCTCATCGGTGCGGTCATTGGTGCCGCGTACCAGATCCAGCACGCCAGAGAATTCCAACTGATCCGTGGCCTGCCAGCGCGCTTCCAGCTCCAGGCCGTTCAACAGGGCATCGTCCTGCTGATAGGCAAAAATCGGCAGGCCGCCTTCGGATTGGCCGGTGTCCTGCAAATAGATATAGTCACTGATGGCATTGCGATAGACAGTCGCGCTGCCACTCAGACGCGGGAGCTGCCAACGCAGGCCGACATCGAGGTTAAGCGATGTTTCCGGGTCGAGATCCGGGTTGCCTACCTGAATGGCCGCCACCCCACCATGCACCCCATCGGCATAGAGCTCGAACAGGGTGGGTGCGCGAAAACCCCGCCCGAGATTGCCCGCCAGCGCCAAGCCTTCGGTAAGCCGGTAGACCGCTCCCAGAGAGCCGGTGAAGACAGCATAGTCGTGGCTGTCGCGCCCGGAGCCTGTGTCCAAAAAAGCGACTGGCGCGCTGGTCTTACCGGCATCACCGGTGACCGAGTGCCAGTCATGGCGCAGTCCGGCTTGCAGGGTCAAATCGCCGATGTCTTTGCTCTCAAAGGCAAAGAGCGCCAGATTGGTGACTTCACCACCAGGCACCAACACCGTGGTGCCGCGTGAGTATTGGGTTTTGCTGGCGTATTCAATCCCCAGGGTGCCACCATCGAAGAAGCCAAGGTGCTCATGAACAGCTTCAAGCCGCGCAGTGTAGAGGTCGAATTCCAAGTTGATCGTGCCATCATAGCCACCGGCGCGGGCATCACCGGGTGCATTGGCGCGGCGCAAGTTGTTCTGCCAGGACAGGGTCGGTTTAAGCTGCCAGCCGCCACTCAGTGCCATATCCCCAGTAAACTGGAGCTGATCATTGCGCAGCCACAGGCCGATGCCCTGGCCAGTAGGCAGCAGAAAGTTGTTCTCATCATTCCATTGGGTATAGCGCAGGCCAAATTCGCCGAAATCGGTCAGCACGCCCAAGCCGAACTGGGCATTGAGCTGGTCAAAATCCGTATAGGGCAACTCGCCGGTGAATTTGGGGTCGCTGGGGTTGCCGGATTCAGCGGCGGTGTCGGCATTGGGGGTGTTCAGATAACCGCCGGAGCGTCGCATCAGCCCCGCGTTCAGGCTGACGCTGTCATTGCCGCCACGCGCCTTTACCCCGGCATCCCATTGGGCGTTATTGCTGTGATAAACGAACAGGGTATCGGCCTCGGCCAAAGTCTCGCCCGGTGCGGCAAACTCGAAGGCGGGCGCCTGCACATCCACCGCTCCGCCCAGTGCCCCCGAGCCATAAAGCAGACTGGAGGCTCCGCGCACCACCTCGATGCGCCCAGCGAGGAAGGGGTCGATATTGGGCGGATGGCGCTCGCCGTACTGCTGATAATCCACGCCAATTCCGTTGGAGAGGATCTGTATCTGATTGCCGCTCAGGCCGCGAATCACCGGCTTGCCGACTTGGTTGCCGGTGTTGATGGCTGAGACACCCGGCAGCGCATCCAGAGTTTCGCCCAAGGTAAAGCGCTCGCGCTCGCGTAGTTGCTCGCCGCTCAGCACCACGACATTGGCGGCTTGCAACAGGGGGTCGCCAGGCACCGGGACACCAGCCGTGACTTCAATGGCGTCAAGCTCAATAGGGATAACCAGTGCAGCGGCCTCCGGCGATGCGGTTTCAGCAACGGCGGCGGTGCTGCTAATGAACAGAGCGCTGATCACGGTGCTGAACGGGCGATAGGACGGGAGTAGCTGCATGGTTGTTTTCCTACAAAGTGTACTGATTGAGCTGAAATCATTGCAAAATCAGTGCATACAACAAAATAATATAAACGTTATATCATAACTTTTACCTGCCGATCTGACAATCTGCTGAACCGAAAGCCCCCACCACAGAACCGGTCACCGAGGTTCAGCCCCCTATAGTGACGGTGGTCCCGTGCTGATGGTGTTGGCAGTTTTGTCGGTAGTTGCACTCACCCTGATGCTGGTGAAACTCTGGCAGTTCCAGCGGTTGCATCTATACTGGGCGCGCGCGAGCCGGTGGTGACAGCCCTGCGACTCTGGTCACAACGTCAGTCAGCGGCTGGGGAGTGGGTGGTAGTGGAGTTGCTGCGCAGCCAGGCAAGGAGAGCCAGCACATGAAGTGCACAAAAAAAGACAGGGCGGTTCGGGGTCGCCAGGCGTTTCGAGCGCAAGCGACTACAGTTAAGCTCGCACGCGCACGTGCGCAGCGCAGTTACCTCAATGCGCTGGATATCGAGGCAATCGCCGGATCCCCTACCCTACCAAGGTTTGTAGGCCAGCCCCGGAATGCTCCGCTCGTCGAGTTGCTCCGGCAAATCCATGATCAGTGCAAGCAGTTCATCGCGGTTGACATAGCGTCCATAGGACGCTTTTGCCGCCTCCAACGGAACTTCAACATAGTAGCGCGACTGCTCCGGCTCGGGCAGAATTTGCAACACTCGATCATCGGCATCAAGAATTCCCAGATAATCGTCGGGCGAGTTCAGCCGTCCGATCATCTGTTCGCAAATCTGCTTCGGACTCATCGCGACTGCACTGTTTGACGAGACACAGTCGCCTGAGCGGTTGATCAAATAGAAAACACGCAAACCCATGATTCTAACTGCCAAAAAGCGCCGCCTAGGGTGGCAGCAATACCGATGCCAAGAAGGCTCAAGCCTTCATGGTAGCATCAGTTCATACAGAACAGCACAGCGGAGAACAGTATGTCGGTCATGAAACTCAAGCTTCATTGGCAAATTCTCATCGGCCTCGCCCTCGGCGTGCTGATTGGTCTGCTGAGCGGCGAACAGGCGGCCCTGTTCGGGGTTCAGCTGTATGCGATCTTTACCTTCGTCGGCGCACTCTTTTTGAATGCGCTGAAAATGCTGGTGGTACCCCTGATCGTCTCCTCAATTATCATCGGCATCGCCGGCATTGGTCAGTCGGATGCGCTCGGGCGTTTGGGGCTGAAAACCCTTGGCTACTATGTTTTAACCAGCTTTCTTGCCGTGGTGGTGGGGCTCACGGTGGTCAATCTGATCCAGCCCGGGGTCATCAATGGCAGCGCCGCCGATGTCTTTGGTCTGCAAGCCGACAGTGGCGCGCTAGCCGAGCAGTTTGCCGACAAGGGCACCAGCGATATTGTCGAAATCTTCCTACGCATGATCCCGATCAATATCGTCGCCGCCGCCAGCGCTGGCCAGATGCTGGGCTTGATCTTTTTCAGCCTGCTGTATGGGTTCTTCATGGCCCGCATTGAGACACCCTATCGTGAGGCGCAGTTTAATTTCTTCAACGGCATATTTCAGGTGATGATTCGCATCACTGATTTGGTGATGAAGTTCGCGCCCATCGGTGTCTTTGCCCTGGTGGCCAAGACGGTGGCCAGCACCGGGCTTGAGGCCTTTATTCCCATGGCCAAGTTCTTCCTGACGGTGGTGCTGGCGCTGGGTATTCATTTTTTTATCACCCTGCCCTTGCTGCTGCGCTTTCTGGGAGGCGTCAGTCCCCTGCGGCACTATCGGGCGGTTAGCACCGCACAGCTCACCGCCTTTTCCACCGCCTCATCCTCATCCACGCTGCCCATCACCATGGAATGCATCGAGAAAAACGCCGGGGTGTCCAATCGCACCAGCAGCTTTGTACTGCCACTCGGGGCGACGGTGAATATGGACGGTACCGCGCTCTATGAATGCGTGGTGGTGCTCTTTATCGCCCAAGCCTACGGCATTGATATGAGCCTGATGACGCAGCTGACCGTGGTGCTGTTGGCACTCACCACCTCCATCGGCGTAGCGGGCATTCCGGCGGCTAGCCTGGTGGCCATTGCAATCATTCTGTCCGCTGTTGGTCTGCCGCTCGAAGGCATCGGACTGGTGCTGGCAGTCGATCGGCTGCTCGATATGATGCGCACCACGGTGAATGTCACCAGCGACTCCTGTGGCGCGGTGATTATTGCCAAGTCGGAGGGTGAACAGGGGATTCTTGAAGATGCTCCGCAGAGCAACGCCAGCCTGGCCTAATGGCTGACTGAGTCTGATGTTGGATGATGCTCAGATGTGCTCAGCGCGTCCCGTCAATAAAGTCATCCCGCGCCGCCTTGGCGCGGGCAAAGACTTCCAGCAGATGCTCGCCGTCGGCATCGCGGATGCTGGCGGCTAAATCGCTCATTTCGGTGCTGAAGCGCGCCAGCATGGCGCTCAGGCTTGCGCGGTTGGCGATACAGATGTCGCGCCACATGACCGGGCTGCTAGAGGCAATGCGAGTGAAATCGCGAAAGCCACCGGCGGCATAGCGGAAAATCTCATCACTGCAATCCATGCGCGTCAGGGCATCGACCAGCCCAAAGGCGAGCATGTGCGGCAGATGACTGGTCGCGGCCAGCACCTCGTCATGATGGGCCACTGACATCTCGCTGACGTCTGCACCTGCGGCTTCCCATAGCGAACGCACAGTTGCCAGTGCCTGTGGGTCGGTTTCCGCCACCGGGGTTAAAATCACCCGCCGATGGTGGAACAGCTCCGCAAAGGAGGCACTCACACCGGTGCGCTCGGTGCCGGCGATTGGATGCCCGGGCACCAACCAGGGCGGCACAGTTCCAAAAACCGCGCGCGCATCGGCCACCACACTGCTTTTGACGCTACCGCCATCGGTCACCACTGCATCCGGGCGCAGCGCCGGGCCGATCTGAGCGAGCAAGTCGCGCATGGCACCCAGCGGCACCGCCAGAAACACCAGATCCGCGTCGCGCACGGCCTCAACCGGATCCTGGTGATAGCGGTCGATCACCCCCAGTTCCACCGCCTGCTCCAGATTTTCGCGTCCGCGCCCGCAGCCAACAATTTCGCCAACCTGATCAGCCGCGCGCAACGCACGCGCCAGGGAGCCGCCAATCAGCCCGACTCCCATCACGGCCAGGCGCTCAATCATGCGGCCAGCGCCTGTTTGAGTGCTGCCAGCAGGCGCGCGTTCTCAGCTTCCAACCCAACGCTAATGCGCAAATGATTCGGCAAACCATAATTGGCCACCGGACGGGCGATCACGCCTTCCTTGAGCAACGCCTGATCAACCGGGCCGGCTGTACGGCCAAGATCAACGGTAACAAAATTTCCCCGCGAGGGAATCACACGCAAACCCAAGGCGGCCAGTCCCTGAGTGAGCTGCGTCATACCGGCCTGGTTCAGTGCTACTGATCGGGCGATATGGGCCGTGTCCGCTAAAGCCGCCAGAGCTGCCGCCTGTGCGGGAGCATTGACATTGAAGGGCTGCCGCACTCGATTCATTAGCTCAGCGGCCTGCGGATGACTCAAGCCATAGCCGACTCGCAGCGCTGCCAGACCGTGAATTTTCGAGAAGGTGCGGGTGACAATGAGATTTGGAAACTCCGCCAACCACTCGACGCCATTGGGCAACTCGGGATCCTCGGCGTACTCAATGTAGGCTTCATCCAACACGCACACGCAGGTTGCGGGCAAACTGGCAATGAAGTCCTTGAGTGGGGCGGCTGTCAGCCAAGTCCCGGTGGGATTGTTCGGGTTGGCGATCCACACCACACGGGTGTTGTCAGTGATCAGCGCCGCCATCGCATCGAGATCGTAACCAAAGTCCTTTGCTGGCGCCACCCGTGCCGTGGCACCAACCGACTGGGTGGCGATGGGATAGACAGCGAAGGCATACTGAGAAAACAGCGCTTCCTGCCCCGGATGCAAAAAGGTGCGTGCGACCAGATCCAGCACGTCATTGGAGCCGTTGCCAATGGTGATCATCTCGGGATCAACATCATGATGGCGTGCAATGGCATGGCGCAGTGCAAAGCCGCCGCCATCTGGGTAACGCCCCAGTTCAGCAGCGGCCTGCGCATAGGCCGCGCGGGCCAGCTCACCCGGGCCAAGTGGGTTTTCATTCGAGGCCAGCTTGATGGATTCGCGGATACCAAGCTCGCGTTCGAGTTCGGTAATCGGCTTACCCGGCACATAGGGATTAAGCGCCCCAATCTGTGGGGCTGGCTGGGGACGAAAAGAGCGATCAGATGGGGTCATGGCAAGACTCAGATGTTGTTAAAGTACCGCTTCCGGATAGGAGCCAAGGATCTTGAACAAATTGGCCGAGACTCTGAGTTGATCGAGCGCGGCGGCCACCTGTTCATCGTTGCGATGTCCGCACAGATCGACAAAGAAGACATAGTCCCACACGCCCTGTCGGGAGGGGCGCGATTCAATCCGGGTCATGCTGATGGTGTGTTCAGCCAAAGGCGTCAGCAGCCGATACAGGCCACCGGCCTCATTGCGGCACGACAGCAACAGGCTGGTTTTGTCCTTACCGCTTGGCGGTGCATCCTCAGGGCCGATAATCAAAAAGCGGCTGGTGTTACGCGGATCATCCTCAATGCGATTGGCGAGCAGATTGAGCCGATAGATTTCAGCCGCCGCCTCACCGGCTACGGCACCGGTGTCTGTGGTTTCCGTTGCCAACCGGGCCGCCTCGGCATTACTGCCAACCGGGATACGCTCGGCCTGGGGCAGATGGCGATCCAGCCAGGCGCGGCATTGCGCCAGCGACTGCTGATGCGAATAGACCCGGCGCACGTCGCAGAGACGGCTGGCGCGACTCATCAGATGATGATGAATGCGCAGCGTCACCTCCCCGACGATGTGCAACGGTGATTGCATGAAGGTGTCGAGTGTGTGGCTGACCACGCCTTCGGTTGAATTCTCCACCGGCACCACGCCAAAGTGGCAGGCGCCTGCTTCGACTTCGCGGAAAATGTCGCCAATGGCGCCAAAGGGTAAGGTGCGCACCGAATGGCCAAAGTGCTTCAGCGCGGCGGCCTGGGTGAAGGTGCCCTCGGGTCCGAGATAGGCTACCGACAGCGGCTTTTCAAGCGCCAGACAGGCGGACATGATCTCGCGAAACAGCCGCGCAACTTCCTCGTCATGCAGGGGTCCCGGGTTATCCGACTTGATGCGGCGCAGAATCTCCGCCTCGCGCTCGGGGCGATAAAAATGACTCTGGGGCGCATGCGTCGCCTTGATCTCGGCGACTTCCTGAGCGCAACGGGCGCGCTCCGAGAGCAGGCGCAAAATTTCCGCATCGGTCGCATCAATGCGCTCGCGCACGGCTTTGAGGCGCTCGCTGGTTTCCATTGACGGCTGAGTGATTGTCGTCGCCATAAACGCTAGCCTTGCAGCCCAGTCAAGTCACACATCAAATCAAGTCAAATCAGAGGCACGAACCAGTTCGCGTCAGGTCAGCTTCCGCCCGCCGAGTGCGCGCACCATCAGCACACCCTCAATCGCGGCGATGCGTTCCAGAGTTTCCGGCTCGCAGGCGTGGTCAACATCAATCAAGGTCACCGCCAAATCGCCGCGTGAGCGATTCAGCATGTCGATGATGTTGAGCTTGGTGTCCGCCAGCAAGGTGGAAATCTGCCCGACCATATTTGGCACATTGCTGTTGACCACCGCCAGGCGATGCCCGCCATTGCGCGGCAGGTCGATCTCGGGGAAATTCACCGAATTGCGAATATTGCCATCTTCCAGATAGGCTCGCAGTTGATCGGCGACCATCACCGCACAGTTCTCCTCAGCCTCGCTGGTTGAAGCGCCAAGATGCGGCAGTGTAATCACCCGTGGATGATCCTTGAGCAAATTACTTGGAAAATCACACACATAGGCATAGAGCTTACGCTCGTTCAACGCCTCGACCGCCGCTTGGTCATCAATGATGCCATCGCGGGAGAAATTCAGCAGCACCGCGCCATCAGGCATGGCGGCGATCCGTTCGGCGTTGATCATGTGCCGGGTCTGATCAGTCAGAGGCACATGAAAACTGATGAAATCTGACCGTGAGACCAGATCGTCGATTGACAGCGCCGCTTCGACATTAGACTCCAGCTTCCAGGCCGCACGCACGGTAATGCTCGGGTCATAGCCGATCACCCGCATGCCCAACGCCCGCGCAGCATTGGCCACCAGCACACCGATCGCGCCCAGACCAATGACGCCCAGCGTCCGTCCTGGCAGCTCGAAACCGACGAAGTCCTTCTTGCCGGCCTCGACAGCCTTGCTAATGCTGGCATCCTCACCTTCCAGCCCGCGCGCGAAGGACCAGCCTTGAGCGATGTTGCGCGCCGCCATTAGCATCCCAGCCAGCACCAGTTCCTTCACAGCATTGGCATTGGCACCCGGAGCGTTGAACACCGCCACACCACGCGCACTCATGCGGTCAACCGGGATATTATTAACACCGGCACCGGCACGGCCGATGGCTTTGACGGTGTCAGGAATCTCCATGTCGTGCATTTTGGCTGAGCGCACCAGAACAGCATCCGGATGACTGATCTCGGAGGCAATCTCGAACCGATCGCGCGGCAGCCGCTCCAAACCAGCCAGGGAGATGTTGTTCAGCGTGAGAATTTTATACATAGCCAACCCTTATCCGCGTGTGCGCTCGAACTCGCGCATAAAGTTCACTAAGGCATCGATTCCTGCCTCAGGCATGGCGTTGTAGATGCTCGCGCGCATACCGCCGACCGAACGGTGGCCCTTGAGAGTTAGCAGTCCGGCCGCCTTGGCGCCAGCGAGAAACTCGCTGTCCAGGTTCGGATCCGCCAGGGTGAAAGGCACATTCATCCAGGAGCGCGAACGCGGCTCAACCGGATTGGCATAAAAGGCCGACGCATCAATGGCCGCATAGAGTTTGGCCGCCTTGCGCCGGTTGATCTCGGCCATGGCTTCGAGTCCACCCAACTCTTTCAGCCAACTGAACACCAAACCGGCCAGATACCAGGCGTAGGTCGGCGGTGTGTTGTACATGGAACCGTTCTTGGCATGAATGCCGTAGTCGAACATGGCTGGAGTGCCAGTGAGTGGTTCGCCAATCAGATCCTCGCGCACAATCACCAGTGTCAGCCCGGCGGGGCCGATATTTTTCTGCGCCCCAGCATAGATCAAACCAAAGCGGGAGACATCGAGCGGGCGCGACAGCAGAGTCGAGGACATATCCGCCACCAGCGGAACATCACCAGTGTCTGGAATCTCAGGGAATTCGACACCCTCAATGGTCTCGTTCGGAGTGTAATGCAAATAGGCCGCCTCGGCGGACAGCTTGAGTTCATTCTGCTCCGGAGCGCGGGAGAATTTATCCGCCTCGGTGCTGGCGGCAATGGCTGGCGTGCAAAAGCGCTTGGCCTCGGCGATGGCCTTCTTCGACCAGCTGCCAGTATTCAGATAATCGGCACTCGCGCGTCCGCGCAGCAGGTTCATCGGCACCATGGCGAACTGACTCGACGCGCCCCCCTGCAAAAACAGCACGCGATACTGCTCCGGTATAGCTAACAAGTCGCGCAAATCCGCCTCGGCCTGCTCGGCGATGGACATGAACTCCTTGCCGCGATGGCTCATTTCCGCCACGCACATACCGCTGTCGTGCCAATCGAGCATTTCATCACGCGCGCGCCGCAGCACTGGCTCCGGCAGCATGGCCGGGCCGGCGCTGAAGTTATAGGGTCGGGTCATTTGTATTGTTCTCCATTCGTTCCGGGAGGATTCCGGCCCCAGGAGGAGGCCGTTTTAACAACGGCGGCCGGAATGTTTGGACTGTGTGGATTCACCGCGACTTCTTGCATCTTGGATTAATAATCAAATCCATGTCTTCAAAAAAGTTCAGCGGCTTCAGGTTCAGATTGTGAGGATTAATGCACTCGATCCCTGTCTGTATCAGGCCCATTCAAATCTCCGTGTTCTCACCATCACCGTCACTATTGTCACCAGGATCTTCATCGTCATCACTGTCACCATCCCCATTCAGCGCCACAATGCGCTCAATGCCGGCTAGGCGCTGGCCTTCGCTCAGGTTGATCAAGCGCACGCCCTGGGTGCTGCGACCGAGCAGTGAGATGCCATCGACAGCGGTGCGCACCAGGGTGCCGCCATCGGTGATCAGCATGATTTCATCTCCAGGACGCACTAGCACGGCGCTGATTTGCTCGCCATTGCGCTCACTGGTGCGGATGGCGATCACGCCCTTGCCACCGCGACCCTTGGTTGGGAATTCTTCGACCGGCGTGCGTTTGCCATAGCCTTTTTCGGTCACGGTCAGCACCGCACCCGGCTCGGCGACTAACAGGGAAATCACCCGCTGACCATCCTCCAGCGTCACCCCACGCACCCCATGCGCGGTGCGGCCCATGGAGCGGACGTTTTCCTCATTGAAGCGCACCGCCTTGCCAGCGCTGGTGAAGAGCATCATGTCCTGACGCCCATCGGTCACGGCCACGCCAATCAGATATTCGTCCTCGCGCAGGTCAATCGCAATCAGGCCGCGCGACAAGGGACGCGAAAACTCGCGGATTGGGGTCTTCTTGACGGTACCCTGGCTGGTGGCCATGAAGATGAAACGATCCTGATCGTACTCGGCCACGGGCAGGGTAGCGTTGATGCGCTCGCCCGGCTCCAGCGACAGCAGGTTGACAATCGGTCGCCCGCGCGCGCCCCGCCCAGCTTGGGGTAACTCATAGACCTTGAGCCAATACACCTTGCCGAAACTGGAAAAGCACAGCACGGTGTCATGAGAATTGGCTACAAACAGCCGGTCGATAAAGTCTTCGTCCTTGGTCGTGGCCGCCATGCGTCCCTTGCCGCCCCGGCGCTGGGCCTGGTATTCCGACAGCGGCTGCGCCTTGACATAGCCCGCGTGCGAGAGCGTTACCACCACATCCTCGGGGGCGATTAAATCGAGCAGGGTGAGATCGGTCTGATCGGTGACAATCTCGGTGCGGCGCGCATCGGCGTATTGTTCCCGAATCGCGGTCAGCTCATCGCGAATCACCTGCATCAGCCGCTCGGGATTGCGTAGAATTTCCAGCAAGGCGGCAATTTTGTTCAGAATCTCGCCATATTCCTTGATGATCTTATCCTGCTCCAGACCAGTCAAACGCTGGAGCTGGAGATCAAGAATGGCGCGCGCCTGGCGTTCGCTGAGCCGATAGCGACCGGCGTCGGCGCCCTCCCCGATCAGCCCAAAGTGGCGCTCGAGATCATCCGGGCGCGTCTCGGCGGCACCGGAGCGCTCCAGCATGCCAGTCACCTGCCCCGGCATCCACAGGCGCGTCATCAGCCCTTCACGCGCTTGGGCCGGATTGGCGGAGGCTTTGATCAACGCGATGACTTCGTCGATGTTGGCCAGTGCGACGGTAAAGCCTTCCAACAGATGCGCGCGCTCGCGTGCCTTGCGCAGTTCATACAGCGTCCGGCGCGTGACCACATCACGACGGTGGCGCAGGAAGTATTCCAGCAATTGCTTGAGATTCAGCAGGCGCGGCTGACCATCGACTAGAGCCACCATATTGATGCCGAAAACCGTCTGCATATTGGTGTGCTGATAAAGATTGTTCAGCACCACCTCGGCATGGTGATCGCGCTTGATTTCGATCACCACCCGCATGCCGTCCTTGTCCGACTCGTCGCGCAACTCGGCGATGCCTTCGAGCTTTTTCTCCTTCACCAGCTCGGCCATTTTCTCCAGCATCCGTGCCTTGTTGACCTGATAAGGCAGCTCGGTGACCACCACCGCCTCGCGCCCGCTGCGCTTGATGGTCTCAACCTCGGCCCGTGCGCGCAGTTGAATGCGCCCGCGCCCGGTGCAATAGGCTTCGCGAATGCCACGCACGCCATTGATAATGGCGGCAGTGGGGAAGTCCGGCCCCGGCACTAGCTCAATCAGCTCCTCCAGGGTGGTGAGGGGTTCGTCGATCAGCTTCAAGCAGGCATCAATGATCTCGCCGAGATTATGTGGCGGAATATTGGTCGCCATGCCCACGGCGATGCCGGAGGAGCCATTGACCAGCAGATTGGGGAAGCGCGCCGGCAGCACCGCCGGCTCATGCTCAGATTCGTCGTAATTGGGAATAAAATCAACAGTTTCCTTGTCGAGATCATCCAGCAGGCTGTGCGCGATCCGCGCCATGCGCACTTCGGTGTAGCGCATTGCCGCTGGCGAGTCACCATCGACCGAGCCAAAATTGCCCTGCCCGTCCACCAGCATGTAGCGCATCGAGAAGGGTTGGGCCATGCGCACAATGGTGTCGTAGACGGCGGTGTCGCCATGGGGGTGATACTTACCGATCACATCACCGACCACGCGGGCCGATTTCTTATAGGGCTTGTTCCAGTCATTGCCCAGCTCGTTCATCGCGAACAGGACGCGACGATGGACGGGCTTGAGCCCATCGCGCACATCCGGCAGTGCGCGGCCGACGATGACGCTCATGGCGTAATCGAGATACGACTGCCGCATCTCATCTTCAAGATTGACGGTCAGAACTTCCTTGGCAAAATCCGGCATGGGTGTTAGGGCAAGCTGGTAGTGGCGCGCAACAGGCGGTCAGGGTTCATCAAACCCCTCATCATAGCACGAAAGTGCTGAACCTATTCCCGCCGCCAGAGGGTACCGGCGGCGCTGTCTTCCAGCACCACCCCGGCCTCCTGCAGTTGGTCACGAATGCGATCGGCGGTCGCGAAGTCGCGCGCCTTGCGGGCATCGGCGCGTTGCTGAATCAGCGCATCAATCTCGGCATCACTCGGCCCTTGTTGCGCAGCGTTGGAAGCGGCACCGGCGCGCAACACCTCATCGGCGTTGTCTTGCAGCAGGCCCAGCACCGCGCTGAGCTGCCGCAGTTCGCTCCCCAGTGCAGCCGCCGCCAGTTCGTCGGTTTCGCGCAGACGATTGACCTCGCGCGCCATATCGAACAGCACAGCCAGCGCCTCAGGGGTGTTGAAATCATCGTCCATGGCCGCCGTGAAGCGGGCGCGGAAGGCCTCACCACCGGCAGGTTGTGCCACCGGCAAGCCGCGCAGGGCCGTATAGAGCCGCGTCAGGGCCGCGCGGGCGTTATCGAGATGCGTGTCGTCGTAATTGAGCGGACTGCGGTAGTGGCTGGTTAGGATGAAATAGCGGATCTCCTCGGCCCGGTAGCGCGTGAGGATCTCGCGGACGGTAAAGAAGTTGCCCAGGGATTTCGACATCTTTTCGTCATTGATGCGTACAAAACCATTGTGCATCCAGACATTGACGAAGGGCTCACCTGTCGCGCCCTCGGACTGGGCAATTTCGTTGTCATGATGCGGAAACTGCAAATCCGCCCCACCGCCGTGGATATCGAAATGCGCACCCAGACAATGGGTTGACATGGCCGAACATTCGATATGCCAGCCTGGCCGCCCCGGTCCCCAGGGGGACTCCCAAGCCGGCTCGCCGGGTTTGGTGGCTTTCCAAAGCACGAAATCCAGCGCATCGCGCTTGTGCTCATCCACTTCCACCCGCGCCCCCGCGCGCAGATCGGCCGGATGCTTGCCCGACAGACGCCCATAGCCCGCAAAGCTTGACACCTGGTAATACAGATCCCCATTCTCCGCCTGATAGGCATGCCCGCGTTCGAGTAGCTGCTCCACCATGGCGACGATCTCAGTAATGTGCGCGGTGGCACGCGGCTCAAGGGTGGGAGGACGCACGCCCAGCATAGCCGCATCCTCGTGCATGGCCTCGATAAAGCGCTCCGTCAGCTCGGTAATCGGCACGCCCTGCTCCGCCGCCCGGCGGATGATTTTGTCATCAACATCGGTAATATTGCGCACATAGGTCACCTCATAACCCGCGTTTTGCAGGTAGCGGTAAACCATATCAAAGACCACCAGCACCCGCGCATGACCCAGGTGGCAGTAGTCGTAAACCGTCATGCCGCAGACGTACATACGAACCTTGCCAGGCTCCAGTGGCGTGAAAGGCTCCTTGCGGCGGGTCAGGCTATTGAAAATCTGAAGCATCGGCTTTGTTGTCCTCACATACTTTATCCTGGCGACCGAACCCCGTAGGATAGCAGGATGCTTGGAAACACTGACACATTAAACCTCTGGGAAAAGCACCACGATGATTAAACTGAGCACCAACCACGGCGACATCCTGATTGAACTCGACCACGAAAAAGCCCCGATCACCTGCGAAAACTTCGAGCAGTACGTGCGCGATGGGCATTATGATGGCACCATTTTTCACCGTGTGATCGACAACTTCATGATTCAAGGCGGCGGCATGACGGTCGATTTTGACCAGAAAAGCACCCGCGCGCCGATCAAAAACGAGGCCAACAACGGCCTGAAAAACGTCACTGGAGCCCTGGCCATGGCGCGCACCGCCGATCCGCATTCGGCCTCGGCACAGTTTTTCATCAACGTGGCGGATAACGATTTTCTCGACCATCCCGGGCAGGATGGCTGGGGCTATGCCGTCTTTGGTCGGGTCACGGATGGTATGGACGTGGTCAATACCATCAAAGGGATCAGCACCGGCAACCGCAAGGGGCATCAGGATGTCCCGGTGGAAGACGTGATCATTCACAGTGCCGAAGTGCTGGATTGAGCGCCCGGGACTTTACAGGACGTTAAGTTAGAGGGTTAGGTCGCGGGTGGCGCAACGACTGTTTATCTCTGATCTGCATCTTGACCCCGAGGTGCCGGACGGGATGGAACGTTTTTGCGCCTTTCTGCGCCAGCGCGCCTCCGGGGCGGCCGAGTTGTACATCCTGGGTGACCTGTTCGACCACTGGATCGGCGACGATGACAACCGCCCGGAGTATCAGCAAGTAATTGGCACCCTGCGCACCCTCACCTCCACCGGCACCGCCTGTCGGCTGCTGCATGGCAATCGCGACTTCCTGCTCGGTCGTCGTTTTGTCCGTGCCAGTGGCTGCCAGCGGCTGCCGGATCCGAGCCTGGTGCGTATTGCCAACCAGGGCGTTCTGCTGATGCACGGCGATTTGCTGTGCACGGATGACATTCCCTACCAGCGGTTTCGCCGCTGGGTGCGCAATCCACTGATCAAGCAGTTGTTTCTGTGGCAGTCTCTGAAACGTCGCCGCCGCATCGCAGCCAATTATCGCCATCGCAGTATTGAAGCCATGACCCGGAAACCAAGCGCCAGTATGGATGTCAATCCGGACACCGTGGCTGACTATCTGCGCCGCTACCAGGCTGATCGCCTGATTCATGGCCACACCCATCGCCCTGGCGACCATCATTTGCGCATTGATCAACGCAACTGCATGCGTCAGGTACTGGCCGACTGGCCCCCGGATCGCGGCGAAGTGCTGGTCGAGGAGCACGGCCGTTGGTGGCGCGAGCCCTGGGGTTCCTGAGTGTTACACTACCGGGCTGACAACTGCCCTGGCAGTGACTGATTCCTCACTAACAGCCAACTCAATAACACCATGATTTTCAAGCGCTTGTTCCGCAAGGCACCGCCACCGCCACCGCCGACACCGGAAGAACTCGCCGAGGCTGCGCTGAACGGGACCGATACGGCGCAGCGGCGTCAAGCCTGCCGTGTCATTGACGACCTGAGTGTTTTGCGTCAGGTCGCCGAGCGCTCGCCCGACATTGGCACCCGCGAACTGGCCGCCGCCCGCTATCGCCACCTGCTCTGCGCTCTGGAATCCGAAGCTGCACAGCTGCCGCAGGCCTTAACGGAAATTGCCGAATTCTTCAATTCCGAGCAACTCGGCGCCGTTGCCCTGGAAGCCCGAGCCCCGGAACTGCGCCGTGCGGCCATCGAGCGACTGCCGACCGATGCCCCCCTGCTGGCTCGCTGCGCCATGGAAGATGCCCTGCCCAGCCTGCGCCACCAGGCCGTTGAACGCATCGCCTCGCGGGAACTGCTCGAACAGGTGGTGCGGCAGATCGGCAAACGCGATACCAAGGTCTATCGACTCGCACGCGAGAAATTGCGCGCGCTCGCCCAGCAGACAGAACGCCCGCAACTAATCCGCCAGCGCTGTGCCGAACTCTGCACCCAGCTGGAACGACTGGGGCGCTTTAACAACTGGATTCAGGATCGCGCCCGGCTCAAGCTGCTCGATCAGCAATGGAACGACATTCAGGCCGAAGTCGCACCCGAGGATCGTGATACCTATCCCAACCTGCGCGCGGCCTTCATCGCCGGCTTCGAGCAATATACCCGAGCCAATTTCCAAACCAATACGCAACATACCGACGCTGATACGGCTGAGCGACCAGATCTATCCAAGTCCGATCCATCCGAGCCTGATCCCTCCAAACCGACTGGTCGGGAAACTCAGACCGACTCGACCTGCCAAACTAAATCAAGTGAACAAACCCAGGAGACCGCCGCCCAACGGGACGCACAGCGCACCCAACTGCTGACTGAAGTCAAGGCGCTGCTGGCAAGCTCGGGATCGATTGACCGACACTCAGCGCGTCAACTGCAACAACAGCTCGAACCGCTGCTGACACCCCCGCCCGAGACACCAGATGCTCTTGACCGTGAAGCGACTGCACAACTCGAAAGCCTTGAGCGCCGCCTGAATAAACAGCGCCGCCATGCCGAACGCAAACTGGCCGCCGCCCCCGAGCAGCTTCAAAGTCTCACCACGCATCTGGACGCCGGTGAGCTGCGCAAAGCCGAGCCCCTGTATCAGAAGCTCAGTGCCACGCTGGATCAGGCACGCGCCGCTGGCCTGCCTGGCGCGGATATCAAGACAATTGACAAAGCCCTCAAAGCCCATCAGAGCAGCCTGCGCGAGCTGCAACGCTGGCGGCGCTGGAGCGCCGATCAGGGACGCGAGAGCCTGTGTCACGACGCCGAATGTCTGGCCGCCAACACCACCGATGCACTCGACACCCTGGCCGCCCGCCTCAACAACCTGCGCCGCGACTGGCGCAAGATCGATCAATCCGGCACCCCGGCCAGCGAAAGCTACTGGCAGCGTTTCAAGCAGGCCACTGACCAGGTCGCCAGCCGCTGCGAGCCCTATTTCCAGGCCCGCGCCGAACGCCAGCGTGCCAGCCGCGAGGCGCGTCGCACCCTGTGCGAGCAGTTGGAGCACTTTCTCGCCGCCGTCGATTGGGACAAGGTCGATTGGAAAGCCATGGTGCGCGCCGAACGTGAAATGCGCCAGGCCTGGAACGCGCTGGAACCGCTTGAAGCGCATGCCCGAGGCGGACTCGAAGGACGCTTCCGCCGCAGTCTGGCGCAGATTGACAAGGCGCTGAAGGAAGAGCGTGCCCTCAACCGCGCGCACAAGCGGGATTTAGTCGAACGCATGCGCGCGCTGGCCGATGAATCCGACTTGGAGCGGGCTATCCATGAGGCGAAAGCCTTGCAACAGCAATGGCGCACCACGGTGTCTGGGCGCCAACAGGAAGAAAACAGCCTGTGGCAAAAATTCCGTGCCGCCAGTGATGCGGTGTTTGCCCGGCGCCACCAGGAGCGCGCCAGCCGCCACCAGGAGTTCCACCACAATCAGGAACAGCGCGAAGCCCTGTGCCAGCAAGCCGAGGCGCTCGCACAGCGGCCCCTTGATGAAGCGACGCCTGGAACCACATCCGAAACTACCTCAGCCTCACAGCTCAGAGCGGACTGGGAGCAACTGGCCCAACAGTGGCACGACAGCCATAAGCTGCCCGTGCCGCGTCAAGCCAAAAAGTCACTGGAGCAACGCTGGCAGCGGGCGGAACAACGTCTGGAGCAACAGTTGCGCACCTTGCAGGAACAAGCCGACTGGCGCGAGCTCACCGCACTCAAACAGCAAGCGGATTTTTTAAGCGCGCAGGCGATCACCCTGCTCAGTGACGACGACACCCCAGCGCCCGAGCGCGAGGCACTGCTGGCCCAGTGGTCGGCCTTGGGCGGATCAAGCACTCCAGCATCCACGCTGCACCAGGGCTTTGACCAACTGCTGGCAGCCCTTGATGACTCCAGTGCCCGGGCACAACTGGCCGAGCGCTGTGAAGCGGGTCGCCAACAGCGCGAAGAACTCTGCCTGCGCCTGGAGATTCTCGCGCATCTCGACTCACCGCCCGCGCAAATGGAGCGGCGCATGGAACTGCAAGTCGAGCGCTTGCGCGACAAGCTCGGCGATGGTGACAGCGGCGCACTCATCCAGTCCAAGCCGTTACTGGAACAATGGCATCTCAGCGCCCCGGCCGCTGCAGATGCGGATCTGCATGCCAGATTTGAGTGCATTGAAGCAGCGCTCAAACCAGCAGCGTAGCGACCCCAAGCCGGATATGGCCAGCCAGGACAACATCATGCAAACCGCCAAATCCAGAAGTCAGCCGGTTTCGCCAGCTAGGCGCCCGAGCACAGCCAGGGCAGCTTCAATGCGCGGCGACCAGGGCAAGGCGCAATTTAACCGAAAGCAACGCTCATAGCCGCCGCAGCTTGAAAAGATGGGACCGGGAGCGATGCTGATGCCGGCTGCAAGTGCCCGCTTCTGCAAGGCAAGCACATTGGCTCCCTGCCTCAATTCCACCCAGACGACGAAGCCGCCGCTGGGCCGTGTCATCCGGGTGCCGGCGGGGAAATACCGGCCAACGGCCTCAATCACTCGCCGTACCTGCTGACGGTAACGGCGCTGGGTTGCGTGCAGGAAGCGCTGATAGCCGCCGCGCTCCAGGTAGTCGGCCACGGCCAGCGTGGTCAGGGTCGGCGTTGCCTGGCTGGAGGCATATTTCAAATAAGTGAAGCGCTCGCAGTAACAGCCCGGCGCAGCCCAGCCAAGCCGCAGCCCAGAGCCCAGAGTCTTGGAGAAGGAACCACAGTAGAGCACCTCGCCCTGGGTGTCATAGGCCTTGGCCGCCCAGGGGCGCTGATGGTCGAACGCCAGCTCGCCGTAAACGTCATCCTCGATCAATGCCACACCTCGCGCCTGCAGCAAACTAACCAGTTCGGCTTTGCGCGGTTCTGGAGTTCGATGCCCGAGGGGATTGCCAAAATTCGGCATCAGCACACAGGCTTTGATCGGCCACTGCTTCAGGGCGCGCGCCAGGGAGTCGGGAGACAGTCCCGTCTGCGGATCAGTCGCGATCTCGAGGGCACGCATTCCCTGCGACTCGATCGCCTGCAAAATGCCGTAGAAGGTCGGCGATTCGATGGCGATCACATCGCCGGGTTGCGCCACTGTGCGCAGGCTCAACACCAGGGCCTCCTGACAACCGCTGGTCACGACTATTTCGTCCGGGCCGAGCTGACAGCCGGCCTCGGCCATGCGCTGGGCGATCTGCACTCGCAGCTCCAGCGCACCGGGCGGGAAGTCATAATCCGCCACCCGCCCGCGCTGAGTGCGGCGCACGCGCGCAGCACTGCGCTCGAGTGCCGCTATCGGCAGGAAGCTGGCATCCGGCACCGCAGCCCCGAAGGGCAGTAGTGCGGGATCATTGTGCGCCTGAACCAGGGCCAGCACCCGCTCCTGGCCCTGAATCAGCGCCGGTTCCTCCGCCGGCGTGCCGATCTCCGGGCGCGCCGGTGTCTCAGCCCGTGTCTCATCGAGCCGGTCAGCGACATAGTGCCCGGAGCGCGGCTCAGCGAGCAGTAATCCCTGTGCCTCAAGCAGCGCACAAGCCGAAACCACGGTGCCGACGCTCACGTTGAACTGGCGGCTGAGCTTGCGCAATCCGGGCAACCGAGCCCCGGGCGCGAAGGTTCCCTGTTCGATCAATGTCGCCAGTCGAGTGGCAATCTCTTCGTAGAGAAGCTTGGTCATGGCTGACACTGTACCACTCCAGAATGCTTGCAACTGCATCTGTATCTCTTAGTGGGATGCCGTTAGGCTAGTTGCTGTTTATCAAGCAACAGCAAGGAGACTGCCATGTCCGCCGTTCTCAACCTCAATCGAGGCAATCAACAGCAACAATACACCGCCACCTTTGCTGAGCACTGGGATGATCTGGTTGGCTGGGAGGCGCGCCTGGCGCGCGAGGGCCATTTTTATGCACGTCTGCTGAAGGCGCAGGACTGTCGCAAGGTGGTGGATGTTGCCACCGGAACCGGCGTCAACGCCGTTGGCCTGGCCCAGGTGGGTTTTGAAGTGACCGCCACCGACGGCTCCGAGAACATGCTCGCCAAGGCGCGCGAGAACGCCGCCGCGCGCGGCATCCACTTCGCTGACAGCAAGGTCGCCGACTGGCGCCACCTTGATGACGCACTCGGCCACGAGCAGTTCGACGCCATCGTCTGTCTGGGTAATTCCTTCACCCATCTGTTCGACCATGAGGATCGCCGCGACGCCTTGCGCGCTTTTAACCGGGTGCTGCGACCGAGTGGCATGCTGGTGATCGACCAACGCAACTATGATCGCATGCTCGACCACGGCTATGATTCAAAGCACGAACTCTGCTACACCGGCGAGGGCATCAAAGTCGGCCCCGTCGAGCTGAATCCGCGCCTGGCGAAGTTTGAATACAGCTTCGCAAACGGTTCGGTCTTTCAGCTCAATATGTACCCGCTGCGCCAGGATTATTTGACCCACTTGCTCGAAGATGCCGGTTTCGTCAATGTCGAGCGCTATGGCGACCTGCAACGCCCCTATGATCGCCAAGGGGTCGATTTCATCCAGCAGGTCGCGTTCAAAGCCGCCTGAGCCGGCCCAATTGCTTCAGGCGCCTGACTGGCTGTTAATTCGAGCGGCGAAACCAGGGCGTGCGTTCCAAGCGACTTTTGACCATCACCTGGGCGGCGTCAACCAAACCGCCCGCGCTGTTGACACTGTCGGCGACAATTTTAATCCAGCCATCGCGGCGGGTCGCTTGCTCGAGCTGCTTGCGTCGTGCCTGGGGCAAGGCTTGATCGACGCTTGACCACAGGGCTTCCAGATTCCAGACCGGGTGTTCCGGCGCCAGGGCCACAAAGACGGCTCGCTCCTGTGTGACCCCGAGGGTGTCGCAAAAATACTCCAGCACATCGCGCATCATCCGCTCCTTGGGACGCTGGCCCTGCCAGGGGTCGTAGGGGGGTTGCCATTCCTGCATGGGTTCGAGGCGATCGGCATGCGTGATCACCAGCACCATGGGGATTTGGCTGAGCCGGGCATCCTGCTGGGCGATGGCGCGCACCGCTGCCAGGGCATGCCGATCCGCTTGCAAATCGGCGCGATGGGCGGCGATCACCCAGAGCAACAGGTGACAGCTGCGCACTTCCCCCAGCCAGGTGGGGTCGCTGGGATCCTGCACGCCGGGGCTGTCGATCAGGATGACATCGCCGGTGGTGTCCGTGCCCTTCAGGGTATGGGCGATGTTGAGGCGCGAGGGGTGGGTCAGGCCAACCGCCAGTTGGTCAATCCCCAGCAGGGCATTGACCAGGCTGGATTTTCCGGCATTGAGCCGACCGGCCACCAGCAGACGCAGCGGTTCGGGCGGTTCCGCTGGCGGGGGCCGCTTCGGGGGCGACGTTGGGGTCGCGCTCTTGCGCCGATAGTGACCCGAGTAAAGTTTGATAGCGGCTTCGCCGGTTTCACGTACCAGCACGGCGGCGATCTCGGCCTTGACCGGGCCGCCCAGGGCTTTCAAGGCTCGTGCGGTGACCAGGCTTCTGACTTCGTTGACAATGGCAGTGGCCGGATTGATCCAGCGCGCCAGACGCAGGAAGCCGTGCCAGTGCCGATACTCTTTTTGCAAATCGACCATGCGCATCGCCCAACCGAGTTCAATATGCTGGGCCACGGGAATACGCTTGAGCAGGGTTGCGCGCAGATCGCGGGCCAGTTCTTCGGTCATCAGCAAGAGTTCCGGCACCGCAAAGCCGAGCGCGGCATGCGTCACTGCGGTTTCTGCTGTTGACGTCTCACTCTCTCCAAGCCGCTCATCGGCATCCTGGGGGCGATAGGCACCGGCGACCGCGTTGATGGTGCGCAACAGCAGTTGGCGCACGGCCTGATCCGTGGCCAGATCATCAGCACTGACCTGGTGCAGAAGCCTCTGCAACTCGGCCCGGGCGGCAGTTTCGGCGCTGGGGGCCTGGGGGTCGGTGGTGCGGATGGCGATCCCAGGTGCGCGTGGCTTCCAGAACGCCGGCAGCACATACAGCGGCAGCACCGTCAGCAGAATGAAGCCCAGCGACCAATAGGGCCACCAGGCGTTCTGTAACAGCCACAGGCCGCCGAGCATCGCCAGCGTCATGGGGGGAGCACTGATGAGGATCGCCACCAGGAGTTCGCGCCAATAACGGCGCAGCAACGACAAGAATGTGTTCACGGCTGGCGCTTGCGAAATTGTTCGTAGAGCGTTCGTGCGGCGGTGAGACTGATGCGATAGCGTTCGATCATGGCATCGCGTTCCGGTGCCAGTCCATGCGCCTTGCGATCAAAGTAGTAGATGGCGGCTTCGCCCAGACCATAGGTGATGGCAAAGGTCCAGGATGCGACCAAGGCCGATCCCCAACCAACCCCCATTTTGAGCACCTGCTGGGCCAGCCAGCGCCCGCCAAACCCGAGTGCGAAGCCAGCGCCCAAGGTGGAGACAAATTCGCCCCAGTGATCGAGCCCAGCCGAGGTGCCTAGCCGGCGACGGGCAATTTGGTTGACCATAATCGCCTGCAGACTGGCCGCGCCCAGTCCGCCGATCACCGGCAGGGGCACGGCATTGGCCGCCGCCGCAGCCAGTGACCAGGGCAGCACCAGAGTTTGGCGCAGTTTCAATTCCTGATTTGGTGCCAGCTGTGCGACCACCTGCGGCAGAATATCCTCCAGCACGCTCCACAGGCGTTCAGCGCCATAATCGGTGGGCGGCTGCGCCTGTTCGGGACGGGTGAAATCCAGCGGCACAAAGATCGGAGGTGTGTGACCCGGCAGCGAGCGCAACAGGGCGCGCTGAGCCATCAGGGCTTGGCGCAAGGCATCGGGCAAGGACGGAATGGCAAAATCAGCATCACTGCCATCGAAGGGATAGGGATCAAGATGGCGCCCTTGGCTGGGATAGGTGTGATGCAGGCAGCTTTGCACCACGATCAGCGGCCAATGTGGCTGGCGTTGGCGCAGTGCGCTCAGGTGCGTCAGGAACTCGCGCAGATCGAGGTCATCGACGCGCACCACCACCATCAGGACATGGGCCTCCTGGCAAAAGCCTTCCATCTCGGTCAGTGCCGCATCGGTTTCGCTGTCGGCGGCATCACCCAACCCACGGGTATCGAGAAATCGCAGCACGGGCTGGGCTTCAGGGAAGGCATAGATGCGGGCCTGGCGCGTCATGGGGCGAAAGCCACGCCCGATGTCATCGCGCGCCTGACCGGTGATTTCCGCCACCAGGCTGGTCTTGCCGGCCTGGGTCTTGCCAAACAGCCAGATCAGCGGCGCCTGCGCATTGGCCCATTCCTGGGCGTGATGAATGTCATGCTGAGTCGTCATGAAGCAATCCGCGCAGCGGCCAGAATGAGCAACGCCACCTCGGTCATTTCCACCAGTGCGCCGGCGGTATCGCCACTAAAGCCGCCCAAGCGCTGCTGAAGCGAGCGGCGCCACAGCCAGAGCGTCCCACCGGCCACCAGCCCCCAGCCCAAGACGCCCCAGCCCAGCCACAGCCAGGCCAGCAGCCAGGTGCAGGCAACCACCGCCCAGGCCGGGCCACGCGGCAAGGCAGCGCGCAACGCCGCCCCCATGCCGGTGG
>NZ_NRRS01000040.1 GCF_016583795.1 Rhabdochromatium marinum
ATCTAACGTCAACATGAAACGATCCTGTCACCAAAATGTCGGCAAGTGCGCGTCCAAACGATGCGTGGCACAATGGAGCGCAAACTATAGCATAAGAATTACGCACCTCTAAATTGACGCGGTTTAATTGCTCTCGGTAAAGGGATGATCGAGACGCCGGTATCGGCCTGCCTGCCCTACCCCGACTCGGCTGTTTACGTTGACCTGTAGTAACATCACGACAAACCTCCTGTATTTAAATCCTTACCTCCCAACCGATACAAGACGCCGACCGCTGATGTTTCTACTCGATACCAATGTCGTCTTGGAATTGCGTAAAATCGGTAGTGGCCAGGCGGATCAGCATGTAACCGACTGGGCGCGTGAGACCGATGCCAGTACCCTGTATCTGTCCTGTATCAGCCTGCAAGAGCTGGAAACAGACATCCTGCGGGTCGAGCGGCGTGACCGCTGGCACGGCGCGATGCTGCGCGAATGGTTTGAACATCGCGTGCTGTCTACCTTTGCCGAACGCATGCTGCCGATTGATATCGCCGTGGCCCGACGCTGCGCCGAACTTCATGTCCCCGAGCCGCGCCCCATCCGAGAGGCTCTGATCAGTGCCACAGCTCTGGTGCATGGTCTGACAGTCGTGACCCGCAATACGGCGGATTTTGCTCCCACAAAGGTGGCACTGCTCAACCCCTGGTTGGCGCGCTCTTGAATCCTCGATCAACAGCGGCCATTGTCTGCCTTTGTTTGCAGCGGCTGTTGCAGCCGCCGCCCAATGCTTCAATTGCTATAGGAACAGGATGCTGATGGCTGACTCACCCTATGTCGTAACAGTCACCACCGAAACCTTTCAATCGGTGGTGATTGATGGTTCCCACCAGCGACCGGTGCTGGTGGATTTCTGGGCCGACTGGTGCGCGCCCTGCCGCCAACTGATGCCCATGCTTGCCAAACTGGCCAATGATTATGCGGGCCAGTTTCTGCTGGCCAAGGTTGATACCGAGGCCGAGCAGGCGCTGGCCATGCAGTTTGGTATCCGCAGCCTGCCCACGGTGCAGTTATTCAAGGATGGGCGCGCGGTTGATCAGTTCATGGGTGCCCTACCCGAGAGCCAGGTGCGGGAATTTCTCCAACGCTATATCTCCAATGAAGCCGATCAGTGTCTGGCAGCGGCGCGCACGCATCTGGCGCAGCAAGATTTTGCCGCCGCTGAGGCTCAGATCGCACAAGCCGAACAGCTCAACGCCAGCCCGCAGGCGCTTTTCATTGCTCGGGCCGAGTTGCTGGCGGCGCGCGGTGAGCTGGACGCCTTGGAGAGCGAACTTGAGCATACCCCCATCGAGCTAGTCGAGAGTCCGGAGGTCAAGGCGCTACACGCGCGCCTGCTGTTTAATCGCGCGCTAGCCACGGCTCCCGAGCTGGCTCAGCTCGAAACCCGGATTGCCGAAAATCCGGCCGACAGCGAGGCCCGTTATCAACTCGCGGCCCGATTGTTCTTGGCTGGGCAGCCCGAGTCGGCTTTCGATCACCTGCTCACCTTAATGCAAAAAGACCGCGCATTCGGCGACGATGCCGCCCGTAAAGCCATTCTGATGGGATTCGAGCTGTTGGATCCCGAGCATCCGCTGGTCACCCAGACCCGCGCCCGGCTGTCGCGGCTGCTCTACTGAGTATTGCCGTAGCGAATGAACTCGCTCAGCCCGGCCTCGCAGCCGAGCGCATGTTGCCAGCGCAACACCGGCAGTCTGGCGTCACAAAGTGCCACCCCGGCAATTGCCAGCAAATGCTCGCCAGCAAACAGCATGGGCACATAGGGTCGCAGCCAGGCTGGCACCCCGACCTGCTGAAACAGCGCCTTGAGCGTGCGACTTGGCGCACCGGGCCGCACCCGGCAGCGCAGACCGCTGACTGCGAAGCGCACCTGCAGCTGCGGTGCACAGTCAACAGCCAGACGGCCTGCCAAACGCCCCAGGACCTCGGAGATCTCGGGGGAAGCTGGCACACTAAGTTCGCCCAGGCGCTCCCCTAGCACTAGGGGCTGGCGGAGATCCCACCGCAGCGCCGTTCCGGCTGCTGGCTGTGCCGGCAACGGCGGTAGCGCAAACAGCTGATCGCGATACCGGCGCACCTCGCACCCCGACCAGGCCACCAATCCCTGCGCTCCGGCGCGCGCCTGGAGCAGGCTGTGACAGATGGCCTCCAAGCGCCGCTGGCTGGGCATGCGAAACCCGCCCTGCGCCAGCCAGTGGCGCAGTACCGCGTGCTGCTGCTCCGGCGACAGTGACTGCAAGGCCTGGATCGACAGACTGCCCGCCGCCGTTGCGCGCGCTTGCGTCAGCCAGTCGGCGCTGGCACGGTCGAGTAGTTGCTGCGCCTCGGCGCAATGCGCTGCTGAGCGTGCCAGGGTGGCCGAGGCCGCTGGCCAGCGCGCGCGCAGCAGCGGCAGGATGCGATGGCGCAGATGATTGCGATCAAAGCGAGTGTCCTGATTGCTGGGGTCTTCAATCCAGCTCAATCGCTGGGCGCTGGCGTAGGCAGCAATCCAGGCACCGGGACACTCCAGCCAGGGCCGCACTGCCTGACCCGCGCCCAGCGCCCGCGCGCGCGGCATAGCGGCCAGACCCGCCACACCGGCACCGCGCAGCAGCGCGAGCAACAGCGTCTCGGCCTGGTCATCCTGATGTTGCGCCAGCCAGAGCTGCTCTCCAGGCGCCAGCAGCGTCTCCCACAGCGTCCAGCGCGCTAGACGTGCGGCTTCTTCCAGGCTCTGTCCGCGCGCGGGTGCGACTTGCACCCGTTGCACCTTCAGCGGCACATGCAGCATCGCGCACTGCTGGCGACAGTGCTCAGCCCAATCGCCTGAATGTGGATGCAAACCATGATCGATATGAACGGCGCTCAGCGCCAGATGCCGCAGCGCTGGCAGCGTGGCGGCGGCGTGCAGCAGCGCATGGGAATCGCGCCCGCCGCTGTAGGCGATCCACAGGCGGCTGTGGGGACGGTCAGGTGTCGTGGGGGAAGGCGCCTGCCGGCTCAGGTTCTGCCGCAGCGCCTCAAGCTTTGAAGCGTCCGTACCCGCGCAGCCGTTCATAGCGCAGCGCCTGAAGCTGGGCGGCATCAAGGGTGTCGAGTTCATCCAGCGCCGCGATCAAGGTGGCCTTGAGGGTGGCCACCATGGCTTCCATGTCGCGATGCGCACCGCCGAGCGGCTCAGGCACCACGCCGTCGATCATGGCCAGCTCGTTGAGTTTATCCGAGGTGATGGCCATCGCATCAGCGGCCAGCTGGGCCTTCTCGGCACTTTTCCACAGAATGGAAGCACAGCCCTCGGGGGAGATGACCGAATAGGTGCTGAATTGCAGCATCAGCAGGCGGTCAGCCACGCCAATGGCCAGGGCGCCGCCAGAGCCGCCCTCCCCAGTCACAGTCGCGACAATGGGCACTGCCAGTCCGGCCATGACCTGCAGATTGCGCGCAATGGCCTCGCTCTGCCCGCGCTCCTCGGCCCCCACGCCCGGATAGGCGCCCGGAGTGTCGATGAAGGTGAGAATCGGCAGCCCGAACCGCTCGGCCATCTGCATCAGACGCAGTGCCTTGCGATAGCCTTCCGGTCGCGGCATGCCAAAGTTGCGGTAAATTTTCTCCTTGGTGTCGCGCCCCTTCTGATGCCCGATCAGCATCACCGGACGCCCATCCAGCCGCGCCAGGCCGCCAACAATGGCGCTGTCATCGGCAAAGGCGCGGTCCCCATGCAGTTCTTCAAAATCCTCGAAAATGCGCTGGGCATAGTCGAGAAAATAGGGCCGCAATGGATGCCGCGACAGCTGCGAGATCTGCCAGGGCGTCAGCGAGGAGAAAATCTGTTTGGTCAGCTCCCGGCTCTTGGTCTCAAGGTGCGCGATCTCTTCGGCGATATTGATTTCATTATCGTCGCCGACATGGCGCAACTCGTCGATTTTCGCGGCAAGTTCCGCGACCGGCTGCTCGAATTCAAGAAAATTTAGGTCCATAGCGCGATTCTACCCGAAACAATCCCCGCTCGGACAGCCCCGTCTTTTTGTCAGCCTGCCGGGGTCGGGTTAGTATGCGGCGAATAACTTTTCAGATCACATCTGTGACAAAGGATCGCCAAGGTGATTGTGCCAGAACATCTAACCACGCCCGAGTCGGCCATCGGCCCGGAGCGCGATATCGAACTCTTCACCACCCTGCTTGGTGAAGTGCTGCGTGAACATAGCCGCAAACGGGTGCTAGTGATCGTCGAGCGCCTGCGCGACGAGTTCCTGGCACTGCGCAGCGCCGATGACCCCAGCCTGCGCGACAAGCTAATGAAGCGCATCGACGGGCTCGACCCGCAAACGCTCTCCGAGGTCATCCGTGCCTATACCATTTACTTTAGCCTGTTGAACACCGCCGAGGAGGTCAACAGCTACCTGCAACGCCGCTCCCTGGTCAGTGCTGGCGGGCGGCTGTGGTCGGGCTCTTTCGATCACAGTCTGCGCCAACTCGCCGAGGACGGCATCAGCGCCGGTCAGTTTCAGAGCCTGCTGGAGCATCTGGCTTATATTCCGGTTTTTACCGCGCATCCCACCGAGGCCAAGCGACGCACCACCCTGGAAATCCAGCGGCGCATTTTCCTGTTCACCCTCGACCTGCACCGGCAGAAGCTCAATCAGGAGGAGCAACAGGATCTGCTCGGACAGATTCTCAACGAAATCCAGATCCTGTGGAAAACCGACGAAGTGCGGGTACACAAACCCAAGGTCACGGATGAAGTACGCCAGGGGTTGTACTTTTTCCGCGAATCCCTGTTTGGCGTTGTGCCCCTGATCTATCGCAACCTCGAACGCGCGGCGCGCCGGGTCTATGGCACCGATACCCCGGTGCGGGTGCCGAGCTTCATGCGCTTTGGCTCCTGGATTGGCGGCGACCGCGACGGCAATCCCTTCGTGCGCCCTGAAACCACCGAGCTGGCGGTGCGCATGCACAGCGAGCTGCTACTGAGCGAATACATCAGCCGGGTAACCGATCTCAGCCGCCGGTTGAGCCACTCCAGCGCACTCAGCCAGCCCTCGCCCGCCTTCCTTGACAGTCTGGATGATGACGAGGACTACTGGCTCGATACCATGAGCCAAAGCCAGCGCCGCTATGTGCATGAACCCTATCGGCGCAAGCTGGTCATCATGGAACACCGTCTGCAAGCTGATCTGGCCCGGGTGCGCGCCCGCTTGCATGGTGAAGACGTTGATTTACCGGAAGGCTACTGCGATGCCCGCGCCTTTCTGGCCGACTTGCAGCTCATTCGCTACTCTCTGATCAGTCAGGGCGATGCCAACGCCGCCGAGGGCGAGCTGAAGGATCTGATTCGTCTGGTCGAAACCTTCGGCTTCCATCTGATGCAGCTCGACATCCGCCAGGAATCCACCCGCCATACGCAGGCGGTGATTGAGCTGTTTGCACGCCAGCCCGGCGCTCCGCTGTATGAAGCCTTCAGCGAAGAGCAGAAGTTGGTCGCCTTGGGCGAAGCCATCGCCCATCCACATCCCTTTGTGATCGACAAGAGCACCCTGACGGCCGAGACGCGCGAAACCCTTGATGTGTTTGAAGTCATCGCCCGCATGCGCGCCGAGATCAGCCCCGAAGCTTTCGGTGCCTATGTGATCTCCATGACCCATGACGCCAGTCACGTCATGGAAGTCATGCTGCTGGCGCGCCTGGCCGGATTGGCCGGAAAAACACGGGCCGGCTGGTTCTGTGATCTGCTGATTGCGCCACTGTTTGAGACCATTGATGACCTGGAACGCATCGACCGGGTCATGGGCACGCTCTTTGATGACCCCACCTATGCCGCCCTGCTCAAGGCCTCCGGCAACCTGCAAGAGGTGATGCTCGGCTACTCGGACTCCTGCAAGGACGGAGGCATTCTGTCCTCGGCCTGGAAGCTCTATGAGGCGCAGGAAAAGATCATCGCTCTGGCCGATGATCGCGGCATCATGTGTCGCCTGTTCCACGGGCGCGGCGGTACCATCGGCCGCGGCGGCGGCCCGACGCACGAGGCTATTCTGGCCCAACCAGCCGATACCGTGCACGGACAGATCAAGTTCACCGAACAGGGCGAGGTGCTGTCCTATCGCTACGCCAATCCGGAAACCGCGCTCTACGAGCTGACCGTTGGCATCACCGGGCTAATCAAGGCCAGTCGCTGCCTGGTCGAACCCATCCCCGAGGTGCGCAAGGATTTCCTCGGCATCATGGCCGAGATCACCACCCAGGGCGAAACCGCCTACCGCGATCTGGTTGGTGGGGCGCCCGGCTTTCTGGATTATTTCTACGAGATCACCCCGCTGGATGCCATTGCCCTGCTGAACATCGGCTCACGCCCCTCGCACCGCAAGAAGGCCGACCGCTCGCTCAGCTCGATTCGCGCCATTCCCTGGGTGTTCGGCTGGGCACAATCACGCCACACCCTACCGGCCTGGTACGGCATCGGCGCGGCCATTGAGCACTGGCGCGGCAACGATCTGGAGCGCCTGGCCAAGTTGCAGAAGATGTATCAGGAATGGCCCTTCTTCCGCGCCATGCTCAGCAACACCCAAATGTCGCTGTTTAAGGCCGAGATGCGCATCGCCCATGAGTACCTGCGTCTGGCCCAGGATCAGACAACCGCCGAGGGCATTTTCAGCCGCATCCAGGAGGAATATCAGCGCACCCTGACCCAAGTGCTGAACATCTCCGGGCTGCATGAACTGATGGAAGAAACCCCAGACTTGCAAATTTCCCTATGGCGACGCAACGCCTACCTCGACCCACTCAACCACGTCCAGATCACCCTGCTGGAACGCTACCGGGGCGAGAAGACGCAGGAAGAACGCGAGCAATGGCTCGATCCCCTGCTGCGCTCCATCAACGCCATTGCTGCTGGGATGCGCAACACTGGGTAGCCCTCGCAACAGCAGCATCAATGCTAGTAAATCAGTAATCAATACTTAGGAGACTTCGTTATGGCTGGCTTTGGCGACTTACTCGGCTCCATGTTACAAAACAACATTCCCCAATCCGGTCAGGCACGGCTGGGCAACGCGCTGCAAGACTTGCAGGCCCATTTCGGCGCTCAGGGTGGTGGCAGCGGCAGTCTCGGCGGCATACTCGGTAACCTCCTGGAAGGCGCCAATACCGCGCTGAATCAAGCCTCACACAATCCGCTGCAAACCGGCGGCCTGGGCGCGATGCTCGGCTCGGTCTTTGGCGGTGGCGGAGATTCCATCAAGGGCGCGCTCGGCGGCGGCGCCCTGGCGATGCTCGCTGGCGTGGCCTTCAAGGCGCTGACCAACAGTGCCGCTTCCAGTCAGGGCGCAGCCCTGGCAGCAGCCCCCGCTGAAGCCGCCGCCCTGCCACTCGGTCTGCGCGAGCCAAGCTCCGAGACTGAGCAACAAGCGCTGAACGATACCACCCGCCTGGTCATCAAAGGCATGATCAGTATCGCCAAGGCCGATGGCGAGGTGAGTCCGGATGAAATCCAGCAGATTCTCGGCAGGCTCCAGAGCACCAACATGGACAACCAAACCCAAGCCTGGCTGATGAGCGAATTAGCCCAGCCCTTGGATCTGGAAGCCTTTGTCGCTGAGATCCCCAATCAGGAAGTCGCCGCGCAGGTGTATGCCGCGTCCCTGCTGGCCGTCGAAATCGACACGGATGAAGAACGCAACTACCTGCGCCAATTCGCCGCACAATCCGGACTCAACCCCGAGGTTGTCGCCCAGATTCACCAGTCAATGGGAATTGCGCTTTAAGCCCAAGACCCTTCGCAGCCTTGCCTCCTGCCGGCGACAACAAAGAACGGGAATATAAACCGTCGGAAACATGAACGGTGCCAGAGGCATCAGGAATGCCACCCAGCGTCTGTGGTTGGGTTACTCTCAGCTGCACCGCAGAAATAATTGGCGATTTGTGCCGAGGATTGCAGCCATGCCGAATCAACCGAGCAACCCAATAATGGAGTCGGGTCTTTTCATCGCAACGGATGAAGCCGCTGGCCGCCTGTGCATCCACATGCCTAAGGAACTCTCGGTGGTGGAGGCGGTGCCCTTTCGCAACGCTTTCCGCTCGGTGTGTGAGGTGCCGGACCCGCCACGCGAGCTGGTGCTGGATTTTGGCAAGACGCGCTTTCTCGACAGCAGCGGGATCGGCGCGCTCTCTGGCTGCATGAAGATCGCCAAGGCGCGGGATGTCGATCTGGCACTGGCCTCAGTCGGGCCGGAGGTGCGTGCGGTGCTGACGCTGACCGGGCTGGACCGGGTGCTGCGTATCCTGACGGATGATGCATCGGCTGATGCGCCAACCGGCGCCCAGGCGGCGTCGGTGCGTCCGTCAACAGCTGCTGATCTTCCGGTCACCCATGCTTCGATGCGCTCCAAGACCAAGCGCGTGCTCGATGTCATTGGTGCGCTGGTGGGGCTGGGCATCACCGGCGTCCTGTTCGTTCCCATCGCCATTGCAATCAAGCGCGAGAGTCCGGGGCCGGTGCTCTTCGGCCAGACGCGCTGCGGTTGGATGGGCCGGCGCTTTACCCTGTATAAGTTCCGCTCCATGGTTGCGGATGCCGAGGCGCGCAAGAGCGAAGTGAAGAACGAAGCCGAGGGCGCGATTTTCAAGGCCAAGGATGATCCGCGCATCACCCGGATCGGGCGGTTGCTGCGTCGCACCAGCCTGGATGAGTTGCCGCAGTTCTGGAACGTGCTGCAAGGCTCGATGAGCCTGGTCGGCACTCGCCCACCCACCCCGGATGAAATCGACCAATACGACGTGCCGGAATGGCGCCGGCTGGACGTGAAGCCAGGGATTACCGGCGAGTGGCAGGTCAATGGGCGCTCATCCATCAAGAGTTTCGAGGATATTATTCGCCTTGATCTGCGTTATCAGCGCAACTGGAGCCTGTGGTACGACATCCGTCTGCTGTTCAAAACCGTGGCCGTGGTGTTCAGCAAAGACAGCGGGGCCATGTGATGACGACAGATTCGCCCGCTGTGCCAGCCATTCTGTTTCTGACGCCGGAATTGCCCTATCCGCCGCATAGCGGCGGGCGCATCAAGAGCTGGAAGCTGATCGAGTGCTTCGGCAGCCGCTATCGCCTCGGTGTCGCCTGCGCGCTCAAGGGGGAGGATGAGCAGCATCTGGCGGCCTTTCGCGCGCGCGCCCGGCTGGCTGATCTGGTTGCCGAGCCGGTGAAGATGCCACGCTCGCTCAAGGCTCTGCTGCGCAGTTACCTCAAGCGCATCCCGCTCAATGTGCTGCGTACCCGTTCCGACACCCTGGCGCGCAAAATCGCCGCGCTGGCGCCGCACTATGACCTGATCTTCTGCGATCACTATGAGGTGTTTCAGTACGTGCCGGATGACTTCACCGGGCCGGTTATTCTGCACGAGCACAATGCCTATTTCCTGATGTGGCAGCGCTATGCCGAGTCCGGCGGCCATCCGCTGATGCGCTTGGCCAGTTATCTGGAATCGATGCGAGTGCGTCGCTATGAGTTGGCCGCCTGCGCGCGCGCCGATCTGATCTTCGCCTCGCCAAACGACATCGACAGCCTGGTCGCTGCGGGTACCGAGCGCGCCAAGTGCCGGGTAACCTATCACCTTGGCGATGAGACAACCCTGAATCGCCCGCCGCTCGATTATGACCAAACCGAGCTGGTGCTGCTCTATGTCGGCACCCTGACCTGGGAGGCCAATGTCGATGGGCTGCTGTGGTTTCTGGCCGAGGTCTGGCCGGGGCTGGTGGCCAAGCATCAGGGCGTGCGGCTGCGCATCGCCGGCAAAAATCCCGATGTCCGTTTGCAACAAGCCGCTGCCGCGCATCCCGGTGTCGAACTGCTCGGCTTCGTCGAGGATTTGGAGCCTCTATTTCAGCGCAGCCGGGTGTTCGTCGCGCCGCTGCGCTTTGGGGCCGGCATCAAGGTCAAAGTGCTGAGCGGCATGGGGCGCGGCCTGCCGACGGTGACCACCTCGGTTGGCAGCGAAGGGCTGGCGGTTGAGAACGGCGTGCAGGCGGCCATCGCTGACCAGGCGCCCGAGACCATTACCGCCATCGACCGACTCTTGACCGATCGCGCCCATTGGGAGGCCATGGCCAACGCCGCGCGCGAACTGATCACGGAGCATTATACCTGGGATCGGGTGCTCGGCGATATGCAGCGTGAAATCGACGCTCTGTTACAGCGATGACCGTTGCGGCGATGACCGATACCGGCCGCCCGAGCATGAACCCGCGTGTCTACATTATTTTGGTCAACTGGAACGGCTGGCGCGACAGTATCGAGTGCCTGGAGTCCGTGCTGCGGCTGGATTACGACAACTTTCGCGTGCTGCTGTGCGATAACGCCTCGACTGACGGCTCCCTGGATCAGATCGCCGCCTGGGCCACCGGCAAGGCCGCCGATGCCGCGCCGGGCGATGCGCCGCTCGCGCATCTAAGCACCCCGCCGTTGCCAAAACCACTCGCCTTCGCGCGCCTCGACCGCGCTGCCGCCGAGCGCGGTGAGCTGTCCGGCGATCCGCCGCTGGTGCTGATCGATACCGGCGCCAATCTAGGCTTTGCCGGCGGCAACAAT
Organism: Rhabdochromatium marinum; assembly: GCF_016583795.1. Lineage (GTDB taxonomy): Bacteria > Pseudomonadota > Gammaproteobacteria > Chromatiales > Chromatiaceae > Rhabdochromatium > Rhabdochromatium marinum. The sequence goes on from NZ_NRRS01000040.1 coordinate 10,598, forward strand.
GTTGGGTTGCGTCATGCCCTCGCGCGTGGCGATGCCGATTATGTCTGGCTGCTGAACAACGACACCGTCGTCGATCCCGACTGCCTCGGCGCCATGCTCCGCCGCTTGCAACAGGCCGATCAGCCAGCGCTGTGCGGCTCGCGCATCCTGTTCTATGAGAACCCCGGCGTGGTGCAAGCGCTCGGTGGCGGACGCTTCAACCGCTGGACTGCCATTTGCTCGCAGTCGCTTGGGCGCTTTCTGCCGGCGGAGCAGCCGATCGACCCCGCCGACTATGAGCGGCAGATGACTTATATCGTCGGCTGCTCCTGGCTGTTGCCCAAGGCGTTCCTGGACGAGGTCGGGCTGATGGATGAGCGTTATTTTCTCTACTATGAAGAAGTCGACTGGGTGCTGGCGGCCAAAGGGCGCTATGCGCTCTGCTACGCCGACGAGGCCCGCGTTTATCACAAGGAAGGCCGCAGCATCGGCTCACCCACCGGCGAGCGTCCGTCATCCACGCTGTCGGATTTTTACATCTTTCGCAACAAGCTCTGGATCACCGCCAAGCATTTCCCGCTGGGCTTGCCGACGGTGTATCTGTTCTCGCTGGTGCAGGCCATGCGCCGGGCACGGCGGGGACAGTGGGATAAGTGCTGGCTGATTCTGGCGGTTCTGCTGGGCAAGCGGCGTTTTGAGCGCTGAGGCTTTAGCCCTGAGTCCCAGCTCTTCGTAGTAACCCGCAGTCAGAGCGATGGCAAAAGCGGCCGTTGTCAGTCCCTGCATGTAGGCAAGTCCTGGATTCAAAATTAAATTCAGCGCCAGAGCGGTCATCATCATCAGGATTGACCAGATGGCTGGGTTATGGGTGCCACGCTGCTTGCGATAGGCCCAGTTGACCCGCAGCAGGCGCAGCAGAACCAGAAAGAGAAAATACACATAGAGGGCAACACCCACAAATCCCCATTTGAATGCGGTGCCAATGATGCCAAGATCAGTGGGGAAGAACTTGTAGCCGAAGATGTCCTGATAGGTTTTGCTGTAGCCGCTCGATTGGCCATAGCCAAACACCGGCAACTCCATGATAGTTTTCCAGGCCAGAATATAGGATTTGGCGCGCACTTCGGCGCCCTCGGCGTGCATGAAGGAGTCAATCAAAAAGCCACTAAGGCCGATCAGCAGCATCAGACCGATGGGCAGCACCAGAATCAACAGATTCATGCGATTCGCGCGACTCAGAAACAGCGGATAGATCATTATGGACAGGGCCACGGTGGCCATCTGCGAGCGCGCCATGATCAAGGACCACACATAGCCCACCATTCCCAGCACCAGCAGCCAGCCAAGCTTTTCCAGCGCGCGGCTGTGTTGCACCAGGCGAATCAGAGCGAAGCAGGTCAGAATAATGAGCGCAAAGGTGGGCGGTTTGAGCCGATAGCCGCGCCATTCATCATAGGTGACCAAATAGGACATGTAGCCGGTCGAAAAATAGGCAGCTTCCAGATCGACGCGGTGATAGCTGAGAATATAGTTAAGAATGATGACAATCAGGCTGATGACGAACAGCTTTTCCAGCTGTGCCAGCGACAAACCGAGGCGATAGAGAAAATACAGCGTCGGGGCCAGGAAGATGATCATGAACTCGCGCGAGGCGAACAGGCTCGGCATGAGGCCCACGCCGGCATTGAGCGCGAAGGTGAGTGACGAGCTGAACATGATGTAACCAACCAACGCCGGCGCGGACCAAAACCACCAGTTCCAGCGGATGCCACGGTCGGTGAGCGCGGTGTAGAGGGCGCCATAGAAAAACAGCGCAAAGGTCAGCGCCAGGCCCAGCTCCTGGAAGCGGTTGTTAAGAAAATACTTCCCGCCCTGGTAGCCAGCGAAGAAAATCAGGATGAGCAGAAAGCCGATCATGCTCTGGACGGAAATACGCACGCTGGTCTCTCTCCACCTGATTCCCGAGGTGTTCCATGCACAAAGTCGTTCTGATTACCCCAAGCTATGCGCCGGATTTCGAGCGCTGCCGCATTCTGTGCGACAGCGTCCGGCAGCAGGTACACGGTCATGCCGAGCATGTCATTATCGTTGATCGGCAGGATGAGGCGCTGTTTTTGCCATTAGCGGGTAATGGCGTCCGCTTGCTGATTAAACAGGACATGCTGCCGGGCTGGCTGTATCAGCTGCCCTTTGCGCGCAAATGGTGGCTGAATTTGCGCGGGCTGCCGGTGCGCGGTTGGATTCTGCAACAGATCGTCAAGCTTTCTGTTGCTGAAGCCATTGACGCAAATCTATATCTGTTTGCCGATTCAGATGTCGCCTTTATCCGCCCATTCGAGGTCGGTGAGCTGCTGGATACGGCTGGGCGGGTGCGGCTCTACGGCGGCCCGCGCAAGCCGCAGGATATCGCCGATCCGCGCCATCGGGCCTGGTATCGACAGGCTGGCCAAGTATTTGGTTTGACCGGGCCGGGTTATCAGCAGCGCGACTATGTCAGCCAATTAGTAGCCTGGCGGCGCGATACCCTGGCACGTCTGACCCAGCGCATCGCCGCGCACGGCGGGCGCGATTGGCAGGTGGTACTGGCGAATACCCTGGATTTCTCCGAATATACCCTCTATGGCGTTTTTGCCGAGCATGTGCTGGGCGAAGCGGCTGGGCATGTGCTGGTCGACACCGAGCTGTGCGATTGCTCCTGGCATCACGAGATTAACAGCCAGGAGGATCTCAAGCGATTTATTGAGCAGGTGCCAGCGTCCTTCCCGGCGGTGCTGATTCAATCAAATCTTGGCATCGCACCGGCGGATTATGCGCAAGTGCTAAAGAACCGTGCAGGCCTTGGTACCTGAGGGCCGAAATCTTGGCTTGAGGTCTTGACAGATGAAAGCGGCCCAGTTGACTCAGGGCATTAGCGTTTCGACCTCAAACCCCACCACGACCTTGAACTCATGGAAGGCGCTGACTCAGAAGAAGGTCCGACGCTTGGGCTTCTTGAGCCTGTCGTCCTCTTCGACCGGCTGCGGACGGGGCGGCTCTGAGGCGGATGCAGGGAGAGTCGCCGGGGCATCCTGCTCCGAAGCGGATGTATACGATTCGTTATCACGCATGGCGTCGTAGAGCTCGCTGCGCAGCTTTGGGATCAGCTGACCTGTCAGTTCCTCAAGATGCTCGCGCTTGTGCCACCCCATCTTTTCAAACGACTGAAGGCCGCTCTTTTCAGCAATCTCGCAGGTGCGTGGGCTGATCTCCGCCCACATCATGCGCAAGTCATCGGCACGTTCGCGCACCAGCAACTCTTGAGCGTGCAGCTTTTCGAAGATCGGATCGAAGCGCGCAATCAGACGCCTTTGGATTCGCGGCAGAATCATATACTGGATGAGAATGAAACCTAGGATCGCGGCTACGGCAATCCCTGGCAAGGCCACAAGCATGCCCATGGCAACAGCGGCACCGGCCAGTCCGCCGCAGAGCAGCAACCAGAGTCCTCGCCAGCGCGCGCGGGACGACTTGAACCGGTCAACCGCCCTGTCGATCACCATCGCATGCAGCCGGAGCCGTTCGGCATAAGACTGGATCTGGGTAATCTGGTTATCCAACCGCCGGGTCGGTGCACGGCGTAACTCAGCGACCAAATCGTCGCGCGCCTTCTCGAAGTCCTCCATCGGCAGGCGCGACTTTGGCTTGTCGGCCAGGGGCACGAAGGTGTTATAGATCATCGGCAAGTCTTTGCGCGGGATCACCTTGCCGAGGTTCCAGCACAGCGCCCCATACGCCCGCGCAAAGTCGTGCAAGCTCTGGAACTGATCCACCTTGTTCAGGATAATCAGCATTTTGTGGTCGATACCCACCAGGGACTCGCGAAAGACTTGCAGTGTTTCGCCCGTCGTTCCAGGCTTATCCGGATCGAAGAAAACCATCACCAGGTCGGCGCGTTCAGCGAACCAGCGCACCACTCCGGGGAAGTCAAACCCCCGTCCGTTCTCGGCTTTGGCCTCATCGATCATGCCCGGGCTGTCGATCAGCGTCACCTGTTGCAAGAGCTCCGCAGGGCGCAGCTTCATTCGCACATGGGAGACCAGATGGTCACCAAAGTGGCGCAGCCCCTCATAGGGCAAGTCCGGATTGCTCACGACCGTCGGTCCATCCCGCTCGGTCGCGGTCGCGCCATAAGTGAGGATCGTAAACCCGTCATCCGTGGGAGCCACTCCGGTCTTCTGAACATCGTCGCCCAAGAGATGGTTCACGAACGTGGACTTCCCGGACGAATGATTGCCCAACAGCAAGACCTGCGGCGGCCGGCGCAACTCACCAACGGTGGGCGGACGTCGGAACATGAACTGTTTGGCCAGCGGAGCGAGCGGGTCCTGGTAGTAGTCGCGGATCCGGTGCGCGAATTCTTCTGTCACGTTATACAAAGGACATTCTCTTTTCGTCTGTTCGATGTCAGATCGGAAATCCAAGCGACCCTGTGCGTACAAGTCGGTACTGCTTGCAGAGGCTAACGAGGTCGGGAATGGCGGTCAAGATCGTTCTTGTACCGGACGGCTTGTCAGCAAATTCGGACATTTGCTTGACGACAAACACAACAAGCACAATCGAATGGCGACAGCTCGACCAGCAGGAACAGGCTTCGGGTTAGAATCCCTGGTTAGTGCCAACAACGCAGGGCTTTCGATCCTTGTTGCCCATCCTTCCGTCTGTGCTTGTTTGTGACCTCGGCTTGCTTTGATGGTCATCAACCCGCCGCCAGCCCTCCTGATCGCCGTTGTGCTGCTGCTCAATGGCTGCGCGACCTCGGGGCCCGTAGAGTCGCAGCAGGTGGTCACAGGAGATGGCTATCATCAGGCAGATCAGAGTGTTGAACACATACCCGAGCACTTCACGCCCATGTCGGCATCTGTGCTCGCAGATGAAAAGGAACGGCCGGTAAAGGTGGGCAGCGGCTTTATGCTGATTGATGACGCAGGCGACATGCGGCAGACGCGGCCAGCGCCGTTCAATTCCCGGGCTGGGTTGGCGAAGGTACTGGCGCAGCGGCTCAGGGCAACGCTGGCCCGACCTGGCTTCGATGGACATCAGACCCGTGGCCCCGTTGCGCTGACATCAGTGTCCTTGCGCGAGCTTGATCACGGCTGGTCACCCAAACTGGCGACTGGGCTGGCCGCGCTTGCGCCGCGCCTGTCCACAGGTCGCGTGACCGCCTACAACAGCGCGACAACCTCCAAGATCGCGCTGATCATCTTCAGCCGTGCCGAGCGTGTCGATGAGGCTGCCGTGCGTCAAGTGGCCGAGCTGCGCAGCCGGCTTGGCGAGCGCTTGTGCGTGCATCTGGTCACGGTTGGCGACCCAAGCGCCTGCTTTAAGCTGCAAGCGTTTAACCAGTGCGGAACCGCCGTCACCGGTGCCTCAATCGCGGAGCCGGAGGCCATGGCGGCCTTTGTGCTGCGGGTTTTCTACGGTGATCCGCTCGACAGCGATGGCGATGGGGTGGCGAATTACCAGGATCAGTGTCCGCGCACAGGACGCGGAATGCGGGTGAATTGGAATGGATGTCCATTCGATGAGTCCCGCTTGATGAAGCTCTTGCCGCGAGAAATTACGGAGCAAGGCTGGGCGTTGCCGCCGCCCTCAAGCCTGTAGCGACCGATGCGCACGCCCTTTCGCTTCAACGTGTTTTTGCTGGCCTTATTCGGCTTGGCGACCCTGTTCAGCCTGACGGCGCCCGCACAGCAGTTACCCATTTTCGACTCACTCGGTGAACGTCAACGAATCGATCAAATGCGTGCCGCGCCCTCCGGACAGGATGAGCCGCTTGCACAGCCCGAAGTCGAGACGCAAGACGCCCCCGCGCCGAGCGATGCTGAGCTGGAAGCGCCCTCAGCCATCGAGCAAACAGTGGCCGAAAGCCTCAATCAAGTCACGCTCGAAGAGAAAATCCAGCAGCAGGTGGTGCAACCGGAGCTGAGCCAGTTTGGTTATGATCTGTTTGATCAAGCACCCAGCACCTTCGCACCGGTGACTGATCTGCCCGTCCCCAGCGACTATGTTATCGGACCAGGTGATACTCTGATCGTGCAGGTCTACGGCAAGCTCAATGTTGAGTACAACCTGGTGGTCACCCGCGACGGACGCCTGCTGGTGCCGGAGTTGGGGCCGGTGCAGGTCGGCGGGCTGCGGTTTAACCAGGCGCAGGAATTGCTCAGCGCGCGCTTCTCCCGGCAAATCATCGGCGCTAAAGCCGTGGTGACTATGGGGGAGCTGCGCACCATCACCGTGTTGGTGGTGGGTGAAGTGGTCAAACCCGGCGACTACAATGTCAGCGGTCTGGCGACCCTGCTCAATACCCTGATTTCCACCGGCGGCGTCAAGCGCAGCGGCAGTCTGCGCAACATCCAGCTCAAACGGCGCGGCCGGACGCTGGCGACCCTCGATCTTTATGATGTGCTGCTGCGCGGCGATACCTCGGGCGATGTCAGCTTGCAGCATCAGGATGTCATCTTTGTGCCGCCGATTGGTCCAACGGTGGGCATTGGCGGCGAGGTGCAGCGCCCGGCAATTTACGAGCTGCTTGGCTCGAACGAAGACCAGGGTGCCGCTTCCGAAGCGATCGCGGACCTGGCGGACCCGAAGCCCGCACTCGGCACTGTTGGCGAGCTGATCGATCTCGCTGGCGGGCTGATGCCGACCGCCTCGCTCGCCGATGCCCATATCGAGCGGATTCAGAACGGCGAACGCTACACGCTGATTGCGGTTCCGCTCGACACGCCCGCCGGACGCGACACCGGGATTCAGACGGGCGATATTCTGCGCATCTTCCCGGTCAGCCGCGCCATGGAAGATGTCGTGCTGCTCAGCGGTCATGTGCTGCGTCCCGGTGGCTTTCAATTTCGCCCCGGCATGCGGGTGTCTAATCTGCTCAGCTCCCCGCGCCAACTCAGACCCAATGCTGATGTGTCCTTCGGCCTGCTGCGACGCGAAAGCCCAGACACCCGCCGCATTCAGATCGGCTATCTGGACATCGCGCGCATGTTCCGCGAACCGGGCGGGCGCGCTGATATCGAGCTTAGACCCCGCGACGAGATTATCGTATTCGATCTGCGTCAGCCACGGGTACAAGGGGTGGCGAATCTGGTGCGCGACCTGCGCACCCAGGCCGAGCCCGGACGTTACCCGCCGATGGTGGTGGAAGTGCGCGGCCAGGTACGCAACACGGGCACCTTTCCACTGGCAGCGCGCGCGCGGCTGCTCGACGTGATCGGTTTCGCCGGGGGGGCACTGGAACAGGCCGACACCGGCTATGGGCTCATTGCGCGCCAGCACGCAACCGAGGGGCGTCTGGAGTTTTTAAGCTTCAGCCTCAAGCGCGCCCAGGCGCACATACGCACCCCGGACAATCCACTGATCTATCCTGAGGATCGGATCTTTGTCTTCGACCGCCATGGGGAACGCACGACTCTGATCGGCGATGAACTCGATCAGCTAGTCGCGCAGACTCCCTATGGCGAAGCCTCGCCGGTGGTCTATGTGCGCGGTGAGGTGCGCCATCCCGGGCGTTATCCACTCGAACCCGGCATGCAACTGGCCGATCTGTTGCAAGCCGCCGGCGGGTTGACCGAGGAGACCTTCGGTCTGTCGGCTGAGCTGACGCGCTTCGAGCTGCTGGCCGGTGAGTATCAAGCCATTGAGCATCGCCAGATCGAGCTGGCCGGTATCGCCGCCGATGTCAACGGCGGCAACATCCTGCAACCGCATGATGAACTGGTCTTGCATCGCAAGCCCGATTGGCAACAGCGCGCCAGCGTGACCCTGGCTGGCGCGGTGCGCTTCCCCGGCGACTATCCCATCTCGCGTAGCGACACTCTGTGCCAGGTGGTCAAGCGTGCCGGCGGTCTGTCCGATGGCGCCTATCCCTTCGGCGCGGTCTTCATTCGCGAACGAGTGCGTGCACAGCAACAAGAAGCGCTGGATCGTATTCAAAACAATCTCGACGATCTGCTGGTCAGATTATCCCTATCCTTCGGGGCCAAGAACGATGAAAAGACCCCGGCCGGCGAGCGCAAGCAGGAACTGATCAAGGTGATCAATCAGCTCAAGCGCAGCGAAGCCATCGGGCGCCTGGTGATCGACCTTGAAGGCGCCATGGACTGCTCCGGGGAGGCCAACATCATGCTGCAGGATGGCGACCGACTGACCGTGCCAACCATGGCCCATGAAGTGACCGTGGTCGGTGAGGTCTATCATCCGACCTCTCATCTGTATCGCAAGAAGCTCAACAGCGCCGATTATGTCGAACTGAGTGGCGGCACCACCGTGTTGGCGCGGCGCAATCATGTCTTTGTGATCCAGGCCAATGGCGAGGTCATGTCAGTGCGCGGTGGTGACTGGCGGCATAGCGCCGGGCGGGTCAGCATCACCCCCGGCGCAACCATCTATGTACCGCTCAATGTGGATCGGATGAATCGCCTCGAAAGCGCCGAATCCTGGTCACAGATCCTCTATCATCTGGGCATCACCGCCGCGAGCCTGAATGTCATCGGGCTGTTCGATTGATCTTGAGCTTTTTCCTGATTTCCCGATTTCCTGATTGCTCAATTTTCCCGATAACGCACGATCATAGCGAGCCATGACCTACTTAACCGACCGTTATGTCAACTTCTTCACCGATTACGGCTTCAAGCGCCTGTTTGGAGAAGAACCGCACAAGGATCTGTTGCGGGCGTTTCTCAATGCGCTGTTGGGCGATGAACAGGGCGAGATTGTCGATCTGACCTATCTGAAAGACGAGCAACTCGGTCGCACCGCAGTAGATCGCAAAGCCATCTTTGATCTCTACTGCGAAAACGAGCGCGGCGAGAAATTCATCGTTGAGCTGCAAAAGGCCAAGCAGAATTTCTTCAAGGATCGCAGCGTCTTTTATGCCACGTTTCCCATCCAACAGCAGGCCCGGCGCGGCGACTGGGATTTTCGCCTCCAAGCCGTCTACACCATCGGCATTCTGGATTTTGTCTTTGCCGAAGACCAGCAGGACACCGACAAATACCGCTACGACATCCAGCTCCAGGACATCGAGACCCATCGAGTCTTCTACGACAAACTCACCTTCATCTACCTGGAGATGCCCAAATTCAACAAGCCCCTCGATCATCTCGACACCCCGATCGACAAATGGCTCTACGCCATCAAGTATCTCGACCGCCTGGATCGGGTGCCCGATGTGTTGCGCGAACAGGTGTTCGAGCGCTTCTTCGAGGTGGCTGAAATCGCCAATTTCACCCGCGAGGAGCTGCAAAGCTACGAAGACAGTTTGAAATACTATCGGGACCTGAAAAATTCTTTTGATACCGCGCGGGCCGAAGGTCGAGCGGAAGGTCGGAAAGAGGGGCGCGAAGAAGGTCGAGCGGAAGGTCGAGAAGAAGGCGTATTGAGCGTGGCACGCAATCTGCTTGATGTTCTCGACGATGACACGATAGCGCAGAAAACCGGTTTGGATGCGCACACCATTGCGACCTTGCGCAAAGCATCCCAGACCTGACTGCGGCGGCGTGAACGGAATCCTGACCGCATTCCATGACCACCTCTGAGAAAGACCATCAGCGCGAGACTGCGCCTCAGCCGCTGGTGGCGTCTTCGCCCCCGGCACTGCCCTATGGGCTCGACGACGAGATCGACCTGATCGAGTATCTGGTCGCGGTATTTCGCAACAAACACTGGATACTGCTGCTAGCATTCGTGATGGCAGGGGGCGGTTTTGCGCTGGCGCGCTCCTTGCCGGATCGCTACGAAGCCTCGGTGCAACTGGCGCTGCGCGATCAGGTCAATCCCGGCGGGGTCGCGCCCGACGAGCGCCGCGCTTCTCAGGCATTAACCCTGGTCGAGCAGAGCTTCGTGCTGCGCAATGTCAACGAAAATTATCGCCACATTGTGATGGCGCGGATGCGCAGCCGCACCTTTACCTTGCATTTCATTGAGCAGCGCAACCTGATGCCGGCGCTCTTTGCTGAGCACTGGGATGCGGAGCACAACGCCTGGCGCGACGACTTCAAGCCGAATATCAACGAAGCCGTGCGCCTATTTCGTGAACAGGTACGCTCGGTGGTGCATAATCCCGAGAACGATCTCATACGCATTTACATGCGCTGGCATGACCCGCAACGGGTCGCCGACTGGGCCAATGCCTTCGTGGAGGATTTCAACGACTATTGGCGTGCCCGGGCCATTGAGGAAAGCGACCGCAAACGTGCTTTTTTAATGCAACAGTTGCGCGACACCATGGTGGTGGAACTGGAAAAATCCATCTACCGCATGATTGAAGCCGAAACGGCAGTTGAAATGCTGGCACGCGCACGCGATAACTATTTACTCGAAGTGCTGGATGCCGCAGTTCCTCCGGAGTATAAATTCAGCCCATCAACCAAACGTCTGGTGCTGCTGGGCTTCTTTGCCGGTTTCAGTCTGGGGGTGGTGGGTGCCATTGCCTCGGTGCTGATCCGGCGCATTTTCAAAGCTATGCAGAGTTATCGCGCACGCACCGAACACAAGCCCCCTGATCCGCCCGACAGCGAGTCAGGCCGTGAATCAGGTCGCAAATCAAACGACACCACAGATCACGAACCAGCCACCGCACTGGCTCCCTGGGAGCCCTACCTGAGCGACATCGATTGAACACCGAGCCGACCCACTCAAACGCAACACGGACGAAAGCAACACGAATGGATGCACCACTGGGCGACAAACTGCTGCGGGCCCTGCCCGCTCTGGCGGTGCGCGGTGGCGGGCTGGGTTTGCAGATCGCAATGAGCTTAGTCATCGCCCGGCTACTCGGCGCCGAGGGTATGGGGCTCTATACCCTTTATGTCACCTGGCTGGTGCTCTTTGCTGAGCTAATTAGCCTCGGCATGCCGATCTATGTCTTGCGCACCGTGGCGGCGCTGAAGGCACAGGGGCATGGCGCGGTCGCCGGAGGCTTTCTCGCCCGTGCGCTCGGCCTGGTGGTGCTCATCGGTGCCGCACTCATGCTATTGCCCTGGTCGTTTGCTACTCCCATGGCAGCGGTGGTGGCTGATGACGCCAGCCTGGCTCCGGCGCTGCACATTGCCGCCGCCGGAGCGCTGCTGTTTGCCAGCCTGCGCATTTTAGCCGAGGCACTGAAGGGCGTCGGCGCCACCCAGCGCGCGCTTCTGGCCGAATCTGCCGTGATCCCGCTAGTAGTGCTGGGGCTGCTACCGCTGCTGTTGGTGGAGGGAGTACTCAACGAGCGACATCTGCTGTGGTTGCATGTGTTTGCAGTGACTCTGGCGCTGCTGCTGACGCTAATCTTCTGGCTGTTTGCCAGGCCGCGCGCGGCGCAGCTGCCGCAACCGCAACCGTCGCAACCACCGCCACCGTCATTGCCACAACCAGCAGCGTTCACGCCACCGTCGATCATCTCCTCCGCCCTGCCACCGCTATGGGGCAGCACCCTGCTGAACATGGCCTATGTGAGCTTGCCGATCCTGATCCTGCCGCAGTTTGCCTCGGTCGATGAACTGGGACAGTTCGGCGTCGCCTTTCGGCTTATCAACCTGGTCACCGTCATTCTGGTCACCCTGGGGGCGATTTTCGGGCCCCAGTTCGCCGCTGCCTATACGCTGCGAGATGCCAGTGGGCTGCGCCAGCTGCTCCGGCGCAGCCAGCATTTCTCCTTGCTGCTCTATGGCCCGGTGTTCATCATCTTTACCTTCTTTGCCGAGCCCCTGCTCGGACTCTTTGGCGAGGAATTCCGCTCGGCAGCCCTGTTATTGGCCATCATGGCGATGGGCCAACTGGTGAATGCCGCCACCGGACTGGTGGGTTATCTGCTCAACATGATGCACCGGGAACGTACCGAATTTATGATTTTGCTCATCACCGGCGGATTCATGACAGTTGCTATGATCATCGGCGGCACCCTGGCCGGTATGCTGGGTGTTACCCTGGCCTATAGCGCCGGACTGATGCTGAAAAATCTGTTATCCCTGCTCTTTTCTCTCCGGGCGCTGCGCGGGCTGGAAAGCGCCGGGGCCACCACAACGCCATCGCATGCCCCATTATGACTTCCGCCAAGCCACTCGACTTCGTCATCATCGGTGCACAAAAATCCGGCACGACCTCGCTGTTTCGCTATCTCGAAAAGCACCCACAGCTGTTCATGCCCCCGGAGAAGGAACTGCCCTTCTTCAGCCGCGATGATCTCTTTCAGGCCGGTTGGCCCACGCTGGTGGCTGAGCATTTCAGCGCCGCGCGCCCGGAGCAACTCTGGGGCACCGCCAGCCCGCAGTATCTGGCCGACCCTCGGGTGCCTGCACGCTTGCATGCTGCCAATCCGCACCTGCGCCTGATCGCGCTGCTGCGCAACCCGATTGATCGCGCCTTCTCGCATTTCACCATGTCACTGCGCCGGGGCATGGAAAAGCGCGATTTCGCTCAGGCCGCAAACGAGTTGCTCACCCCAGAAGCGCTGGCACGCGACCGCAACGCCATCCCGCCTGATTATGCCGAGGGCTATGCGCAGGCCAATGCCGAGGTGACGCGCTATTACTTTGTCTGGAGTGAATATGCCCGGGCGTTGAAGCGGTTCCTGGACCAGTTTCCGCCCGAGCAACTGCTGGTGCTCTTTATGGAGGACATGCAGCGCGAGCCCCAGGCCAGCATTGATGCCGTGCTGCACTTTCTTGGTCTGCCGGCCGATTATCAGCCTTCCAATCTCGGCAAGGTGTACCACAAAGGCGGCGGGCGCCAGCTCATCCCTAATGCCTGGCGCGAAGCGCTGAAACGCAATGGCGCCTTCCGTACGGTCTGGGATCGGGTGCCGCCACGCACGCGCGGCATGATCAACTATTGGTACGATCAGCTGAATGTCCGCAAGAGCAAGGCCGCTGCGGCTGAGGCGCTCACGGTGCAGACGCGCCAGCAACTGGCGGAGCACTTTGCTGCCGATGTACGCCAGATTGAAATCCTGATCGGTCGCCCGGTCCCCTGGACGGATTTTGCCACTTAAGCCGGGAGCTTCGCCATGACTCAACACAGCCCGATCCCCGTCCCGATCCCGGTTACGCTGATTCTGGGAATTCCGGTTGATGATCTGACGCCGGAGCTGGCGGTCGCGCACACTCTGGCGCTGGTGGATGCCTATCATCAGGATGGTCGCGCGCGTCAGATCGTCACCGTTAATGTGGATTTTCTCACCAATGCGCTGGGTTGGACCCCCTGGTCGGCACCACGCCACCCGGAGCTGCTGGAAATTCTGCGCCGCGCCGATCTGGTCACTGCCGATGGCATGCCGGTGGTGTGGCTTGCGCGACTGTTAGGCACCCCATTGCGCGGTCGGGTGACCGGCGCTGATCTGGTGCCAGCACTGGCTGCCGCGCTAGCCCACAGCGAGCAGTCGCTCTATCTGCTGGGCGGAAAAGGCGATATCGGGCGGCAGGCCGCTGACAAGCTAGTGACTGCATATCCCGGTCTGCGCATTGCCGGCGTCTATTCCCCTTTTGTGCAGACCGAGGGCGAGGCCATGCTGCTGTCGGATGAAGAAGATGCCGAGATTGTTGAGCGCATCAACGCCGTCGCGCCGGATGTACTGCTGATCGGCTTTGGCAACCCCAAGCAGGAGATCTGGTTTCACCGCAACCGCCACCGCCTCAAGGCCGGGGTCAGCATCGGCATTGGCGGCACCTTCGAGTTCATCGTCGGACGGGTGGTGCGCGCGCCCAAATGGATGCAGCGCACCGGCCTGGAGTGGATCTGGCGCATCAGCCAGGATCCCAAACGCCTGTGGAAGCGCTATGCCGTCGGCTTTGCCAAGCTCGGCGTGATGAGCCTGCCGCTGGTGGTGCATTATCACTGGCAACGCTGGCGTCATCGTCAACATCTTCAAGCGTCTGCGTCTGCCGCCGCCCCTGCCCATGCTTCCGCATCTCCGCCCGCCACGGCACCCCTGGCCGCACCCCTGGCCAGCTCAACCGCGCCAACCGCCCCACCCGAGTGCCACACCCTGAACCTACCCGAGGTGGCCGATGCCGCCTGGGTCAAACAACAACCGCCGCCGTCGGCCTGGTCAGAGACAACAGAACTGCTGGTGGATTTCAGCGCGGTTCGGTTTCTGGACTCCAGTGCGCTCGGCTATCTCGCGCGCCTGTGGAAATCGCGACAAAATACCCGCACCAGCCTCGCGGCTATCGGCCTGGAGCAGACCCCGGCGGCCAGTCTGCTGAAAATGACCCGCACCTGGGATCTGTTTGCGCAGCGCACCGGTGATGCCAACACATTGGAACCGCATGAGACTTCAGTGGCCACCGAACAGATCGAAGCCGTAACCCGCCTCGGCGACTGGACGCTCTCTACCACCGATCAGGGCGTGGTCATCGCCACCCCCGGCGCCCGGCTGGATGCCGATCAGGTCATGCGCCTGAATCTGGACGCCCTGGCCGCGCAGCTCGGCAGCCGGCATCTGCTGCTTGATCTCAGCGCACTGACGTTCATCGACAGCACCGGGCTAGGATTTTTGTTTCGCCTGCAACGCAAGCTCCAAGACCACAACCGGCGGCTGGTGCTCTGCGAACCGCAGCCCGTTGTGCGACAGTTGCTTGACATCACCCGCCTGACCGCCCTGTTCGAGCTGAGTGCCACGCAAGCGCAGGCGTTGCGCCAGCTGCATGCGGCCTGATTTCCTCACCCGCCTAAGGATAGTCAAGATGCAGATTTTGGTCGTCGATGACGATACCTGGATGCGCCAGGCACTGGTCGCCATGCTCAGCTCCTGGGACTATGAGCCGCTGGAAGCGGCCGATGGTGAAGAAGCTTGGACGCTGCTTCAGCAGCACCCGGTCAGCCTGGTGCTATGCGACTGGATGATGCCCAAGCTTGACGGGGTCGAGCTGTGCCGGCGGCTGCGTGCCGCCGACTGGCCGCACTACATCTATGTGATTCTACTCACCGGCAAAGATCAAACGGCTGATCTGATCGCCGCCTTCGAGGCCGGCGCGGATGATTTTCACACCAAGCCGGTCAAAGCCGGCGAGCTGCGGGTGCGCATTCGCGCCGCGCGACGGGTACTGGAACTGGAACAGGCGCTGGTGGCGCGCAACCAGGACTTGCAGGGGATGAATCAGGCCCTCGCCGCCAGCCAGGCGCGGGTGCAACGCGACCTGGAGGCGGCGGCTGAGGTACAGCGCGACCTGCTGCCGCGCTCGGCCGCCGTGGGACTGCCGGTGCGCCTAGCCTGGTCGCTGCTGCCGGCCGATGAACTGGCTGGCGACAGCTTCAATGTCTTTGCCTTTGATGCGCGCTATCTGGGCTTTTATGTGATCGATGTCTCCGGCCACGGCGTACCGGCCGCCATGCTTTCGGTGCATCTTGCCCGCACCCTGGCCCCGGAGCCGCGCCCGGACAGCCTGGTGCGCCGCCCGGAGACGCCGGCACAGAAACCGACCGGACGGCTGCGCTTCGGTCGCGGCTCGCCCTCAAGCCGTGCGGCGCCCTATCGCCCGCCGGTTGAGGTGCTGACGCGGCTGAATCAGAGCCTGCTCAATGATGAGCGCGGCAGTCTTTATTTCACCATGATCTATGGCATCCTCGACACCAGCAGCGGCCAGGGCGAGCTGTGCCAAGCCGGGCATCCCTATCCGCTGATCAGCCGGGCCAACGGCCAGATCGACCGGCTGGGTGAGGGTGGCTTCCCGGTCGGTCTGCTGCCGGATGCCGAGTACGAGAGCATTGATTTTTACTTGGCCGCTGGCGACCGTCTGCTGCTGTATTCAGACGGCGCGACTGAATGTTTCGACGCCACGCAGCAGGCCTTCGGCGAGGAGCGCCTGTGCGCGGCCCTGACGGCCGGACGTGATCAACCCCTGGAGCCGATGCTTCAGGCCATTGAGCAGGCCCTGCGCGACTGGCACCGCCAGGCCGCGCCCGCAACCACACAAGCGCCAGGCTTTGACGACGACGTGTCGCTGCTGGCGATAGAGCGCGAGTGAAGATCAGCGCGCCCCACCTCAACTCACGAGTAATTGTTAACCGATGGACGATCTTCAGTTGCAAGACTATCCGCAGGCGCGGGTGATTCGCCTGAATCTGGGCCGGCTAACAGCCAGCAGCGCAGCCAAGGTGCTGACGCGTGTTCTGACCGCTGGCGCCGGTGCCCCGGCGCTGATTATTGATCTCAGTGCGGTCGAATTCATGGACAGCACCGCCATTGGCGAGCTGGTGGTGCTGACACGCCGCTTGCGCGAGGCGAAGCGGCCCTATTGCCTGGCTGAACTCCGACCGCCCCTAATGAGCCTGGCACGTCTGATGCGTTTGGAGCGCGCGTTGGCCTTCTGCGACAGCGTCCAGAGCGCCCTAACGCGCTTTGAACAACCACCGACCCAGGGGTGACAGGAGGCCGCCATGACAGCAGGAGCCTGCCACGAACTGCGCCTGGAGATCGACAGTCGGCTGGAGTGCGTCACCCCACTCGGCCTCTGCCTGCATACATTGGCCCGGCAGTTGGGATTCGATGACATGCAGGCGTATCAGATTCAAACCTGCTGCGTCGAGGCGCTTAACAATGCCATCATCCATGCCTACGCTGGCGAGCCTGGTCATCTGGTGTCGGTGCGCTGGCATACTCAAGCCAACGAACTGCTGGTTGAGATCGAGGATTGCGGTCGCGCCATGACGGTGCCACCGTGCGAGCATGAGCCGGATCCAGAGGCCGAGAGCGGCCGTGGCTGGTGGATCATGCGCCAATGGATGGACAGCGCCGAGTATTGCGATCTGGGCGAGCGTCATTATGTGCAGCTGCGACGGAGCATCGGAGAAGCTTAAAGCCTATGAAGATCCAGCTGTTATCACGAATCCCCTGCTGGCTTGGCGTCCTGTTACTTGGTGTTCTGTGCGCGCTCGGTTTTGGTCAGACCAGCGCAGACTCAGAAACTCCGTTGCGTTTTGGCGTGGTGCCTCAGCAATCCGCCAGTCGCCTGGCCGCGCTCTGGGTGCCCCTGCTCACTGAGCTGGAGCAGCGTGGTGCACCCGCCCTGGTGTTCCGTACCGCCCCGGATATCCCGACCTTCGAGCGCCGCCTGGCCGCCAGCGAGTATGATCTGGCCTTCCCCTCCCCGGCTGCCTTCGCCGCCAGTATTCTGACCCGCGCCAACCTCGCCAGTGCGGGTGTGCACTTTCGGCCGCACTATGTCTCCTCGCACGACTCGGTCTATCGCGGTGTGGCCAAGGGGCTGTATCCGGCTGGCGGCGGCGTAGTGCGCACCTTCGAGTCTGTGGCGCCGGACATTCGCAAGCAACTGCGGATTTTCTGGACCAGTGACGGCTATACGCCACACGCCTTCGCGGCTCATCCACGTTTGTTGGAAGAGACCGTCAGCGCCATTGCCACCGCCATGCTCGGACTCTCCGAGGATGAAACAGGGCGTGCCCTGCTGGAGCCACTGCACCTGCCGGGGCTGGAGGCCGCCCAGAATGCCGAATGGGATGATGTGCGCGCGCTGGATATTCAGCTGCTCGACGAGCTGATCGAGCAAGTCCCTTGAGCTTTCGGCTCAAAACCATTCTCGGCATCGCGCTCATTGAGAGCGCCCTGCTGCTGGTGCTGGTGCTGAACACCCTCGACTTTCTGCATTCCTCCAATCAGGAACAATTGCTGCAACGCTCGCGCACCATGACGCAGCTGTTCGCAGCCACCGCCAAGGACGCGGTGCTGGCCACTGACCTGGCCTCGCTTGATGATCTGGTCGCGGAAATGCTCGACCAGCCCGATGTGCGCTACGCCCGAGTGCGCGGTGATGACGCCATCCTGGCCGAGGCTGGGGAACTGGAGGCACTTGCGCGGCCTTTTCGCGCTGATCAGGATTTGCGCGCGGTCGAGGACGGCCTGTTCGATGTCAGTACCGATATTCTGGTTGGTGAGCAGCGGTTCGGCAGCGTCGAGCTGGGGCTGGCGACCAGTCATCTACACGCGGTGCTGAAACGCGCGCGGCGCTGGACCATCAGCATCGCGGTGCTGGAAGTGCTGCTGGTGGCGATTTTTTCCTGGGTGCTGGGCACCTGGCTCACCCGGCAGCTCAAGCACCTGCGCCAAGCCTCCGAGACCATTGCGGAACTGGGGCCGGGGGTACAGATTCTGGAGCAGGGGCGCCCAGGGCAGCCACGCGATGAGATCGCCACCGCTGTGCGGGCGTTTAATCGCATGTCCGCCCGTCTGGCCGACAGCTATCGCGACCTGACCGCCGCGCTTAATGAGGCACGCCAGCTTGAGCAACGCGCGGCGCGCAACGAAGCCAAGAATGCCGCCACCCTATCGGCCTCGCTCGATGCCATTGTCACCGCCGATGCGCACGGGCGGATTGTCGAGTTCAACGACAATGCCGCCCGCCTGTTCGGCTACCAACCCGCCGAGGCCATTGGCGCGCCCATGGCCGAGCTCATTATCCCCGAGCGCATGCGCGCTGCTCACCAGCGCGGCATGGACCGGTACCTGAACACCGGCACGGGCCGGGTGCTCAACCGTCGGCTGCAACTGCCAGCGCGGCATCGCGATGGTCATGAGTTCACCGTGGAGATGAACATCTCGCCCATCCAGACCGAGGACAGCACTCTGTTCACCAGCTTTATGCGCGACATCAGCGCCGAACAGGCGGCCGAGCGTGAGCTGCGCCTCGCCGCCCAGGTGCTGGAAGCCAATGAAGGCATCATGATCACCGATGTTGAGGGGCGCATTGTGCGCGTCAATCGCGCCTTCACTCGCATCACCGGCTACAGTGCCGAGGAAGCCCTGGGCCAGAATCCGCACATGCTCGCCTCCGGTCGCCAGGATCGCGCCTTCTACGCAGCTATGTGGCGCACCATCCGCGCGCAGGGACAATGGCGCGGCGAGATCGAGAACCGGCGCAAGGACGGCGGCATTTATCCCGAACTGCTGAGCATCACGGCGGTGCGCGACGAGCAGGACCAGACCACCCACTATGTGGCGCACTTTTTCGACATCAGCGCACGCAAGCAGACCGAGGAGCGGCTGCGCAAGGCGCGCGTGCAGGCCGAAGCCGCCAATGTCGCGAAAAGCCGTTTTCTGGCCACCATGAGCCATGAAATCCGCACCCCGCTCAATGCCATCATCGGCATGAATCAACTGCTGCTCGAATCCGGCCTGAGTCCTGAACAGGCCCCCTTCGCACGTTCGGCGGTCGATAGCGGCCAGTTGTTGCTAGCCTTGCTCAACAATGTGCTGGATTTTTCCAAGATTGAGGCCGGGCGTCTGACCCTGGAGCCGGACTGGTTCGACCCGCTGGCCACAGTCGAGGCGATCGTCGCGTTGTTCCGCAACGAAGCTGCCAGCAAGGGCATCGACTTGACGATGGTGACCGGCTCAAACCTGCCGGCGCAATGTTTTGGCGACCGCCTGCGCGTCCAGCAGATTTTGACCAATCTGCTCGGCAATGCGGTCAAGTTCACCGAACAGGGCGGTATTTCCTTAACGCTCGACTATCAACTCCCGGCAACGGGCGTGGAGGGCCGCTTGTGCATGGCAGTGCGCGACAGCGGCATCGGGCTGTCCCAAGCCGATCAAGCGCACCTGTTTGATGAGTTCGTGCAGGCCGAGGACGGCACCACCCGCCGCTTTGGCGGCACCGGCTTGGGCCTGGCCATCAGCCAGAAACTCGCCCAACTGATGGGCGGACATATCCGCTGCGAGAGCACGCCGGGCGCCGGCAGCACCTTCCATGTTGAGCTGCCAATGGCGGCCAGCTTAGATTCGCCAGCGAGCACCGGCGCGACTGTACCGAGTGCAGCGCCGTCTGTGGACACAGCACCCGGAACCGCCAGAATTCTGTTGGTCGAGGACAATCCGCTCAATGTCGAAGTCACCCGCGCCGCGCTGCAACAATCGCATCATCAGGTCAGCGTAGTGGGCAGCGGGCTCGATGCGCTGACCCGCGTCGATCAGGAGACCTTCGATCTGATCCTGATGGATATTTCCATGCCCGGCATGGACGGACTCGAAGCCACGCGCCGCATTCGCGCCGGCCAGTCAGCCAATCGCACCACCCCGATTATTGCCATGACCGCCAATGCCTTCGCCGAGGATCGCGAACGCTGCGCGCAGGCCGGCATGAACGATTTTCTCTCCAAACCTATCGATATCGGCAAACTGCGCCAGCTCATGACCCAATGGTTGAGCCAGGCCGCATCCATACAGGGCGCCTCGTCAGACACCCTATCCGCCCTACCCAATCCACTGATTGAAGCCGCCGAATATGCTGTCCTGGAGCCACAGGTGCTCACGCAACTGGCGGCCGAAACCACGTCCGACCTGCCGCGCATGCTAGTCGAAATGTTCCTAGGAGAACTCAAGCAGCGCATCGAAGAACTGCACGCACTGCACGCCGCTGGCGACCTGACCGCACTCGGCGCCGCCGCGCATAGCCTGAAAGGCAGTGCCGGCACCCTGGGCGCCAACCGCTTGCAGCACATGGCACAGCAGCTTGAGCAAGCCGGCAAAGCCGCAGACCCGGCGCATGCTGAACAAGCCCTGACCGCGCTGACACAGGTAACGGAAGCGACCCAAAGTGCGCTGACGCTTTGGTTTGCCTCGGATCGGGAGGCGTGACCGAGGGTTCCCAAACCCTGTCATGCTCTGGCCGTTCAGTGAGTCGAGAGTTCGAATCAACTCATGCGCTTAGCATTTTGGATAGCTGAACACCTTAACCTCCCCGGGCGCTGAGCTGTGGTGAATGCTGAACTGGTGAGTCTTAAGATCGGCTTTCAGCGTGACGCTTTCGCCCGGCTGCGAGCTAGGCTGCAAACCGGGCTGCGGGCCCTGCTCCGGGTCTTTTTCTAAGTCTTGCGCTGATCCTGACGCTGACCAGGTCATTTTCAGTTTACTCGGCGGAGTGTCGGCGATTGTGAGCTGGCCAGAGAAGGCGGCTGAGGTATTGCGCAAGCGCATCATTTCAAGCTGATCCCGCACTACGGCGCTTTGCAGTCCGATGGCGATCATGTCATTGGTCAATGTGGTGCGGTTGATTTCCTTGTGACCGGCAGTGCCTCCGTTGTCGGCGGCGGCATAGTCGTTCTTACCGGCGAACAGATCCAGGTACCACACCTGCGGAATGCCGGGCATGAACAGCTGAATGGCGCGCGCCAGGCGCAGTTTCTGTTCATCTTCGCCCAAGGCGCTGAAATAGGTGGCATTGATCTGGTAGTAGGCGATCTTTTTGCCATCTGGACCAAACAGATTCTTCACCCGGCCGCCGCGCGCCAGCACTCGCTCAATCACGGCCTCGATCGCGGTACTGTCGAGCAAGCCGGGCTGATAGCCATCCCCGGCGTCAAAGCCATCGAGATCCAGTACCGGGATGCCATCATGGCAACCGAGCATATTGACGGTGCGAAGGCCCTGGGTCTGGATTTCATCGATCCAGCGCAGCAGGTAGGTATTGCGGCCCTGGTCAAGCGCATCCAGCAGCAAACCGGGCAGGAAGAAGTCGTAGATGGGATATCCGGCCTGCGCGACCTCGGTGTGCAGTCCCTTGCCATACTGGGCATGAATCTCGGGCAGCAGCGTAAGCTGCTTGGCCTCGGCTATGGTTTTCAGGCGGTCGAGGTAGTCCCAGGTGCCAGGAGTGTTGAAGAAATTGCTCAGGCCCGGCTGCTTGTGCAAATAGGCAAAGGCATCAAGGCGAATCAGTTTGCCGCCAAAATCCGCCAGCTGTTGCAGCGTCTGCTCATAGAAATCCCAGGTGGCCTCGGATTCGGCATTCAAATCCATCTGCCCGAGATAGCGCCGCTTGGATTCGACAATGTTGGCAATATGCTCCAGATAATCCAGATAAAAGCCCAGATCCAGGTCGCGAAAATCCTCACCAGCCGCGATCTTGGCATTCACCTGCTGAAGAATATCCTGCAAGGCCGCGTGGGGAATAATGCGCAGGTGTTTCAGATCCTCGAACTCCAGCTCCCGATAATGGATCTCCTGATAGAAGGTGTTCCAATAAGGGCGCTCAGACCCGTCCGGAAAGCGGACAAATAAAATGGGCAACCCCGGCTTGCGCATGAACAGCCGGTTCAGATGGGTTTCGTGCGGGATGATGTAGCCCGCTTCGCTCATCTCCCCTTCGCCTTCCCAAAACTTGTTCCAATCGATAAAAAAGTCGCGATAGCGTGACTGATCGCCCTTCTCCAGCATGTCAAGAAACTGCGGCGAGCGCACCGAGAGGTGATTCAGCACCAGATCAAACTTCAACACGATGCCGAGTTGCTGGAGCGCCTGGAGATCTTCCTGGCCTACCAGTTCGTCATTGATTGCGTAGTGACTAATGGAGAATCCTCGATCCAAATCGCTCTGGAAAAAGGTCGGCAGGATGTAAAACAAAGAAAAGACGTTCTCCAGCTCGGGGCGTTGCAAGAGCGCGACAGTATCGCTCAGTTTGGTGCCAATACTGTCGGGGTAAGCATTCAACATGACCCCATTAGGTAGGGAAGAATCAACCATCAAATCACCTGCTGCGTGTCAAGGGACGTTAAAGTTACGCCCTGTACCTTGGTTGGGAGACCATTGCTACCAGCGATCAAACGTCTTTCGCCTTTCAAGTTTAGCAAGGCTTGGGCATGTTGCTTGGCCGCATGGCATGGACATCACTCATCCCCCTCCGGCTGCACCATCGCGTCCCGCCGCCTCGCCTTGACAGTCTATATAGACCGATTCTAAGCTTCGGTAACAGCGAACCCTTATTGTGAGATTGGCCGTACCAGTCAGTAGCCGTCAATACACGTGCTTGACCTAAAAGGACTCAATACCTTAGGCATCACCTGACCGGCCACCGGGTTCGCGATTCACGAACACCCCGAAGGCGAAACCATCACACTCCAGAATGCCCTCGGTTACTACCACCCCGAGGATCAGCCCAAGATCAGGGCTGCCGTACAGGCCGCGCTCGAACAGGGGCAGGCCTACGAGATCAATGCCCGTGTCATCACCGCCAAGGGCCAAACGCGCTGGATCCGCAGTCTGGGCAAGCCCCTGTTCGAAGATGCTCAGGTGGTCAGGGTTCTGGGGGCCTTCGAGGATATTACCGAGCACAAACGCAACGAGGAGGCACTCAAAGAAAGCGAAGAACGCTTCTCGCTGGCCTTCCACAACAGTCAGGTCGCGATGTCGCTGATGTCTCCGGATGCGCGCTTTTTGAACGTCAATGAGAAAGCCTGTCAGATGTACGGCTACTCCCGCGACGAGTTGCTGGGGATGTCCATTCGCGCAATCACCCATCCCGAGGATCGCGCGGAATGCTTCCAGCGCTATCAGCACTATGTCGCAGAAGATCGCGATGGATATCTGTGCGAGAAGCGCTATGTCACCAAAAATGGACAGGTGCGCTGGGCCATGCTGGTGGCCTCAAAGGTGCGCAATGCCGAGGGCCAACTTCTCTACTCAGTCACCCAGGCACTGGATTTAACCCCGCTGAAGCAAGCCCACTGGGAACTGCTTGAAGCCAAGGAACAGGCTGATGCCGCCAATCAGGCCAAGTCCGCATTTCTCGCCAACATGAGCCATGAGATCCGCACCCCAATGAATGGAGATAGACTCTAGCCTTAAAAAAAGTGCTTTTTGATGCTATAACAGGTATATAAAAAACACTATCTCAACAGGCAAGGCGGCGAAGTTGCTTGGCGTAACAGTAAAAACAGTTCAGCGATGGGAGCGGGAAGGCAGACTGATTCCCGTCGCTCGCACCGATAGCAATCGCCGCCTTTACA
>NZ_NRRS01000041.1 GCF_016583795.1 Rhabdochromatium marinum
GGTCTTCGCGCACCAGGGCAATGCCTGTGGTTTGGCTCCCGGGGTCGAGCTGAAAACACAGCGGTTGGGTGTCACCGCCGATGCGGTCTTTCAGGCGGATGCTAAAGGGATGCAGCCGCACCACCACCGCGCGCCTGCGTTCCAATAGCAACCGCGCCCGCTTCTCTGAGCAGGGCATCAGGGGGTGCTTTTTTTTGTCCAATACAAACACGGCCATGGTGTTCTCATATAATCAACGCCCTTACGGGCCTGGTGACAGACGCCTTACGGCGTTACTCCCCTCGGGAATGTCGACAACCGGCTCCCACCTCGCGGCGGCGATCAAAACCTTCGGCGCTTTGCCTTTCACCCGCATGATCCTGACCTTTCAGAGCGGCGGACTGAGGAAGCATCCGCCGGTGAGTCTTAACGACCTGTTGTAAACGGAGCGGATTGGATACCGCTTTCCCTGGTCAACCCAGCTTGTCTTCACAAGCTCCGCCCTTCAGGGCGGGGTAGTTGACACCGGTCGAACGTACCTCAAGAATGTTGCGCGCCGCGTCTCTGGGGTATCATCTAGCCTTTGCAACAGCAGCGCGCGAAATGGCAGATTAATGCGAAGGCTTCTCATCATTATAACAACCCTGGCCCTGAGCGGGTTCCTAGCAACCAGTTTGGGCGGCTGCGCAGGTAAGCGCAATAAACCGGAGACCGACAAGGGTGCCAAACTGTCCAACCTGCCCTTTGTCTATAAAATGACCGTCCAGCAGGGCAACCTGGTCACCGAGGACATGGTGGATCGCCTGGAGCTTGGTATGACCCAGGCACAGGTGCGCTATCTGCTCGGCACTCCGTTACTGAGCGACATCTTCCATACGGATCGCTGGGACTATCCTTATACCATCAAGCGCGGCCACCGCCCGATTGAAGTGCGCAAGCTGACGCTTTGGTTTGAAGACGATCAGCTGGTGCGCATTCTGGGCGACTTTGAACCCAACCCCGACCGACTCGCCGCGCTTGAAGACGAGCGCGAAATTGTCGTCGAGGTGCCAGACTGGCAGGATAATCGCGGCCTAATCAACAAAACGCTCAATGCCGTGGGCGTCAAAACCAAAGACTGAGCAATGCCTAAGCGGCCGCAGGTGCGGCCCGGTTGGCCGCCTGCTTTTTCTTGGCCTGCTTAGGATCAGCAATCAATGGAGTGTAAATCTCCACGCGGTCGCCATCGGCCAGTGCCTGCTCAGCCTTAATGAGCTTGCCAAAGACGCCGAGCTTGTTGGTAGCCAAATCAAGCTCTGGGCGCAAATGCAGAATACCGGAGCGTTCAATAGCCTCGGCTGCCGTGAGTCCAGGCGCACCCTTGACCTTCAACAGCGTCTGCGCCGCCTGCCGGGCATAGACCACCTCGACCTCAATGGTCGCATCCTGATTGGGACTTGAATTCTCAATCACCATACACCTCGTCAGCACGTTTACAGAAGGCATCGACCAGCGAGCTGGCAATGGGGCCAAACACCGCCCCAAAGGCACGATCAATCATGCGCCCGGAAAACTCAAAATCGAGTTCCAGCTCCACCTTGCAGGCGTCCTCCCGCAAGGGAGTGAAAACCCAACCGCCGGTCAACTTACGAAAAGGACCGTCTTTCAGGTCGATATCCATCCGATGCGGCGGATCGATGCGGTTACAGGTGGAGAAGGCCTGATGAATCCCCAGCCGCGCCACTTCAATGCGCCCACAGATTTCATTCTCGGTCCGTGACAGCAGCTGAGTGGCATGGCACCAGGGCAGAAACCGTGGATAGCCTTCCACATCAGCAACCAGTTGAAACATATCTGCGGCTGAATGCCGCACTAATGCACTTTTCTTAACGACAGGCACCTTAAATCAACCCAATGGCATTCAGGAAAACGATAGTCACACACAACGGCGAAATATAGCGGATCAGGAACCGCCAGATTCGGTAGCCCAGGGTGTCGCGACCGATGAGTTCTGCAACCGAAATATGCCGACTCAGCACCCAGCCGGAGAAAATGGCGATCAGCACGCCACCCACGGGCAAGAGCACATTGGAGGTCAGATAATCGAACAGATCAAAAAAGCCCTTGCCAAACAGGGTAACATCTGACCAGACATTCAGCGACAGCAGGCAGGCAATGCCCAACAGCCAAATCAGTACCGCACCGGTGATGGCCGCCACCGGTCGCGACCAATCGCGGTTTTCCACCAGCCAGGCCGTCAGCGGCTCCAGCAGGGAAATCGCCGAGGTCCAGGCCGCTACCAGCAAGAGCACAAAAAACACCACGGCAAACAACTGCCCGCCGGGCATCTGGCCAAATGCAATCGGCAGGGTCTGGAAAATCAGCCCCGGACCGCTACCCGGTTCCAGCCCTGTCGCCAGCACGATGGGAAAGATGGCCAATCCCGACAACAAGGCCACCAGGGTATCCATGCCGGCAATAATCACGACATTTTGCGTGATGGACGCCTGACTGCTGAGGTAGGAGCCATACATCATGATGGCCCCCATCCCCAAACTCAGGCTAAAAAACGCCTGCCCCATGGCGCTGAGGATGGCCTCACCGGCGCGGCCCTGGAATTCAGCGAAATCAGGGCGAAACATATAGTCCAACCCCTGAACAAAGGCACGGGGCTCGGTCGCTGCATAGGCGACCATGGCCAGCAGCAGTACAAAGAGCGCCGGCATCAGGAAGCGCACCGCCTGCTCCAGACCACTGGCCACACCACGCGCCACCACCCCGGCGATCATGACCATAAAAACGCTGTGCCACAACAGCAGCTGCCAGGGATTATTGGTCAAAGCGGAAAATACCTGGGCTGAGCCTTCGGCATCAATGCCGGAAAAGCTCCCCAGGCCCGAGTACAATGTATAGGCTAGGGTCCAGCCCCCCACCACGCTATAGAAGGACAGGATCAGGAAACCGGACAGGATCCCCAGCCAGCCTACCAGCTGCCAGAACACTGGCGACTGCTGCGCCTGGGCCAGGGTGCGCATGGTATTGATGGGACTTTGCCGCCCGCGCCGCCCAAGCATGACCTCGGCCATCATGATGGGAATTCCGATCGCTGCCACGCACAACAGGTACACCAGCACAAAGGCACCGCCACCATATTCACCGGCAGTGTAAGGAAAACGCCAAATATTGCCAAGCCCAACCGCCGAACCGCTCGCGGCGAGAATGAACGCAAAGCGCGAGGACCACATGCCATGGATGCTGGTTGACATTGTCATCGGATGAGTCGCTCCACTTCCACACGCACGCACTCAGCGAGTTCCTCGGCCAGAGCCTTGACCTGCGCGCGATCACGCCCTTCGACCATTACCCGCACCACCGGCTCAGTGCCAGAGGGCCGCAACAGCACCCGCCCCTGCCCGGCCAGGCGCTCCTCCGCTGCCTGTACGCCGCGCTGCACACCGGGGAGACTCAGCACATCGACGGGGCTCTCCAGGCGCAGGTTAATCAATTCCTGCGGGTAATGCATCACCGCGCTGGCCGCTTCGGCCAGGGTTTGCTCCCAGCCCGCCAGCGCGGCCAGCACTTGCAGAGCCGCGATGATGCCATCGCCGGTGGAGGTGCGATCCCGACAGATGATGTGACCGGATGGCTCACCACCGAGCAGACCCGCATCGGCCTTGAGTCGCTCCATGATGTAGCGATCCCCCACCTTGACGCGCACAAAGTCGATATCGAGTTGTTGCAGCGCCTGCTCCAAGGCCAGATTGCTCATCAGGGTACCGACCACGGGGCCGCTGAGGCAACCGGCCTGCTGGCGGTCCTTGGCAATCAGATACAGCAGCACATCTCCATCAATCAAGCGCCCCTGGGCATCCATCATCAGCACCCGATCCCCGTCCCCGTCAAAGGCAATGCCAAGATCGGCCTGGTGGCTCCTGACCGCTTCTTGCAGGGTTTCAGGATGCAGGGATCCCACCGCGCGATTGATATTGAAACCATCCGGTTCGACACCGATGGTAATGGTTTCGGCGCCCAGTTCTTCAAACACAAAGGGCGCGATATTATAGGTGGCACCATGGGCGCAATCGACAACAATTCGCAGCCCTTTGAGCGACAGTCCGGCCGGAACTGTGCTCTTGCAGAATTCAATATAGCGCCCGCTGGCATCCTCAACCCGCTTGGCCTTGCCGAGCTGGCTGGCCGCCACAGCCTCCAGCGGACGTTCGAGTTCTTCTTCAATCGCCCGCTCCAGTGCATCGGGCAACTTGTCGCCGGAACCGGAGAAAAACTTAATGCCGTTATCTTCGTAAGGATTGTGCGAAGCAGTGATCACAATGCCCGCCACAGCGCGCAGCGTGCGAGTGAGATAGGCGACCCCCGGCGTTGGCATGGGCCCGAGCAGGCGAATATCCAGCCCAGCCGCCACCAGCCCGGCTTCCAGCGCCGATTCGAACATATAGCCGGAGATTCTGGTATCCTTACCAATCAGTACCTTACGGCCATTCCCATGGCGCGCCAGCACCCGCCCGGCCGCCCAGCCGAGTTTCAGAACAAAATCCGGGCTTACCCCCGGATCCCCTACCCGACCGCGAATCCCATCGGTTCCGAAATACTTGCGCATCTGTTTGACTCAACTTTGCTGCCTGCGCGTACCGCCTGCACCAGTGTTAACGCTTGCACGGTGGGTGCGACATCATGGGTGCGCACAATGGCAGCACCGCGCTCGACCGCCATCACCGCCGCTGCCACACCGGCTGGCATGCGTTCCGTCACCTCGGCCCCGGTCAGAGCACCCAGCATGGATTTGCGCGAAAAGCCGACCAGTACCGGCACCCCTAATGCCACAATGGAAGACAGCCCATCCAAAAGCTGCAAATTATGCTCCAGACGCTTGCCAAAACCAAATCCAGGGTCAATCAGCAGGTGCTCGGGCGCGATCCCGGCCTCCGCTGCCGCCCTCAGACGCGCGCGCAGAAAGCCGCTCACTTCCCCGACCACGTCGGTATATTCCGGGTTTTGCTGCATGGTTTCAGGCTCACCGCGCATGTGCATCAGCACGGCAGGCACCTTCAGCTCAGCGACGGCTGCCAGCGCACCCGGTGCGCTCAGGGCACGAATATCATTGACCAGACCGGCACCGGCGGCCACCGCTGCGCGCATCACAATGGGATCGGCGGTATCGATGGAGATCACCGCCGTGACAGCCGGGGCAATACGCTCAATGACCGGAATCACCCGCTCCAGCTGCGCGTCGGTGCTGACAGGCGCTGCGCCCGGCCGGCTGGACTCACCACCGACATCAATGATCGCCGCCCCCGCCTGCGCCATGCTCAGCGCATGGTCACAGGCCAGGTCGAGATCCACAAAGCAACCACCATCAGAGAAGGAATCGGGCGTGACATTCAGCACGCCCATCACTTGAGGCTGAGTCAGGTCAAGGCTGCGGCCCGCGCAGTCGAGGCGCAAGAGCTCAGGCTCGATGCTCGCCGGCTGGATCGCCGATGGGACCGATACCACTGAGCGGCTTGTCTGCATCACTTGACGTGACCGGAGCCTCAGCCGAGCCACCCGGAGGCTGCTGGGTATCATTGTCCCAATCCTTCGGCGGACGGGGATCACGCCCTTCCATGATGTCGTTGATCTGATCGAGATCGATGGTCTCGAACTTAATCAACGCAGCCGCCATGGCATGCAACTTTTCCATGTTCTCGGTCAGCAACTGATTGGCCCGCTCATAATTGCGGTCAATGAAATTGCGCACTTCCTCATCAATCAGATGCGAGGTCTCATCCGACACGGATTTGTGCTGCGTCACTGAATGGCCCAGAAAGACTTCCTGCTCATCCTCACCATAGGACAGCGGACCCAGTTTGGCCGACAGCCCCCACTTGGTCACCATATTGCGCGCGAGTTCGGTGGCACGCTGAATGTCATTGGAGGCTCCGGTGGTGACCATATCAGCACCGAAAATCAGTTCCTCAGCAATGCGGCCGCCAAACAGGCTGGAGATTTGGCTTTCCAGACGCTGCTTGCTGTAGCTGAAGCGATCATCCTCGGGCAAAAACAGCGTCACACCCAGCGCTCGACCGCGCGGAATGATACTGACCTTGTGCACCGGATCATGCTGCGGCACCAGGCGACCGACAATGGCATGGCCGGATTCGTGATAGGCGGTGAGCTTTTTCTCATCATCGGACATCACCATGGAGCGCCGCTCGGTGCCCATCATGATCTTGTCCTTGGCCTTTTCCAGATCCTGCATATCCACCAGGCGCTTGTTGGAGCGCGCAGCAAACAGAGCCGCCTCATTGACCAGATTGGCCAGATCGGCGCCGGAAAAGCCCGGCGTTCCGCGTGCAATGATGGATGCCTTGACATCCTCGGCGGTGGGCACCTTGCGCATGTGCACCTTGAGGATTTGCTCGCGCCCGCGGACATCGGGCAGAGGTACCACCACCTGGCGGTCAAAGCGACCGGGGCGCAGCAGTGCCGGATCCAGCACATCGGGCCGGTTGGTGGCTGCGATGACAATAATGCCCTCAGTGCCTTCAAAGCCGTCCATTTCGACCAGCAGCTGATTCAGCGTCTGCTCACGCTCGTCATGCCCGCCACCCAGACCGGCACCGCGATGGCGACCAACAGCGTCGATTTCATCAATAAAGATAATGCAGGGCGCGTGCTTCTTGGCCTGCTCGAACATATCGCGCACCCGCGAGGCCCCGACACCGACGAACATCTCGACAAAGTCTGAGCCGGAGATGGTAAAGAAGGGCACCTTGGCCTCACCAGCGATCGCGCGTGCCAGCAGCGTCTTACCGGTACCGGGCGGACCCACCATGAGCACGCCCTTGGGGATTTTGCCACCGAGCTTCTGGAACTTGGCCGGGTCTTTGAGGAAATCAACCACCTCGACCACTTCATCTTTGGCCTCATCGGCACCAGCCATGTCGGCGAAGGTCACTTTGACCTGATCCTCGCTCAGCATGCGCGCCTTGCTCTTGCCAAAGGACATGGCTCCGCGCCCGCCGGCGCCACCGCCCTGCATCTGGCGCATAAAGAAAATCCACAGCCCGATCAGAATGAACAGCGGGAACCAGTTGATGAGAATCTGCATCAACAGCGACTGCTTCTCCGGTGGCGAGGCCTTGATCTCGACATTGTTGTTCAACAGATCGCCAACCAGACCGTCATCGCCCGGACTATAGGTGGTGAACTTATGCCCATCGACGCTTTCGCCGTCAATGGTGCGTCCCTTGACCACCACTTCCTTGACCTGCCCCTGCTGCACCTGCTCAAGGAAATCCGAGTACGCCATCGTTCGTGGCGTTGACTGGGGCGAAGTAAAATTGTTAAAGACGGACATCAGCACAATGGCGATGACCACCCATAAAAGCAGATTCTTTGCCATATCACTCACAGAACGAGCAGTCTCCTAACAGAAAAAGTCCAGGCTCAAAGACTCCGGGACCACGAAATGCTGATCCAGTTGGATCAGCGTGCCGCCTCGCGATTGCGACAGACCTCGCGAAAGCCCTTGGCCACCAGATAAATTTCACGGCTATTGGAACGCGAGGCCTCCGGCTTGCGGCTCACCACCCGATCAAAGCAGGTACGCAGCTCGCGCACCAGTTGATCGAACCCTTCACCATGGAAGGCTTTCATCATCAGATGACCACCAGATTGCAGCACCCGGGTCGACAAGTCCAGTGCCAACTCGCACAGGTGGATCGATCGCGGCTGATCCACCGCACGCACCCCTGAAACATTTGGGGCCATATCCGAAAGCACAAGATCCACTGATCTCCCGTCAAGTGCCTGCTCCAATAGCTCCAGGGTTGCCTGCAGCGTAAAGTCACCCTGAATGACCTCTACCCCCGGCAGAGCATCCATGGGCAGCAAATCCAGCGCCATCACCCGCCCCTTGGCCCCCAGGCGCTCACTGAGCACCTGCGACCAGCCTCCCGGTGCCGCACCCAAGTCCAGGGCGCAGAGTCCAGGGCGCAGCAGGCGATCCTTGGCATCCACCTCAAGCAGCTTGTAGGCCGCCCGCGAGCGATACCCCTGCGTCTGCGCCTGTTTAACGTAGGGATCGCGCCGCTGACGCTCA
This sequence comes from Rhabdochromatium marinum, assembly GCF_016583795.1. Lineage (GTDB taxonomy): Bacteria > Pseudomonadota > Gammaproteobacteria > Chromatiales > Chromatiaceae > Rhabdochromatium > Rhabdochromatium marinum. The sequence continues at coordinate 8,063 of NZ_NRRS01000041.1, forward strand.
AGCCAGCGCTGACTGCTTTTGCTTCTAGCCACAGCTACTTCTAGCCACGGCTCCAGCCGCGACCGACCAGCCAGTCAGCCTTTGATGCGGCGATCTGATCAGTCATGGTGTCAACCATCATTTCGATTGGATTTTAAACATCAAGCGCCCAAGGAAAACGAAACACTTCCAGCAAGGCGCCTGTAATAGCGCCGGAGAGGGCACCGGCCATCAGGGCCATGGGCAAGCGATCCGGCACGCCCATCAGTGCAACAGCCATGGGCTCGGACACATTACCACTAATGGATTTATAAACGATCCACACGCTTGCAGCGGTTAGCATTGCAACAATACCAATCACTGGAGCCTGCTTCCAGCGCCTTGGGACATCATCAATACGGAAAAAAATCTTGATCCAGAACGGAAGTATTGTGTTATAAAGCACACCACTAACGGACACCAAAAAGGCCACCGCCGCCGCGTCCAGTTGCACCAGAGGCACGACAGGTTCCGCCAGCGCCAGAACCGCACCGCACAGCGCACCAGTACTAATGCCCGCCAGCGCCTTGGCCAGCACATGTGAAGTACAGAGACGGGGAAATCGGGCGACAAATCCGCCTGCAAGGCCAGCCAGCAGCCCAGCCAAGGCCGACAGCCAGAGCTTTTGATCCACTCCAGGGATCAGTAACAGAATGGAACCAGTGGTAACTCCGATCAAACTCGCCGCAATGGCCACCTGGCGGGCGCTATACAGCATGGCTCCAGCCCCGCCGGCCAGCGCCGCTGCTGGAACAAAAGACCAGGCACCCAGGCTCGCCAACCGGAACAACGCCTCAAGTGCAATATAGAGTGGCGCATAAATCACGCCAATAATGGCCCAGATCATGGCCCGCATCAGCACATGCCGCTTGTCGGCCGCAGCCGCCGCATTGGTTGCAGTCGTCATCAGAAGGCTTTATGGAGGAAGAACATAAGAAACAAAGACAGGAAGCAAACAGCCATCCCTGACTGATGCTAACGCTCATGGGGAATTACCACCCCAGAGGAATAAAACACAACGGATAGAAGCGTGGGCAGCCTGAAACGCCGCCCACGCTTTGAGGCCAAACACCGCTAAACCGGATAAGGCTCAGGGTGCCATGGCCAGGCGATGCCGGATAAGGATTAACCCGCCTTATGCGTCCAGGACGCGCACCAGCCGTTCTGATTGATGGCTTTGCCGGGGAACAGGCTGCAAGGACGCCACTCACCCGAATCCGCCAGTACGAACTGACAGTTGGCGCAATGCTGCTCGTTAGCCGGCAGACCCGGACGTGCTTCCTGCTCGCGCACCGACTGAGCCGCATCCTGGCTGTACTTCAGCGCTTGTGCGGTCGGGTCGGTGGCCGGATCGACGTGCGGCAGCTCTTCGGCTTGGGCGGCGGCCATGCCAACCAGGTTCATCAGCGGAACAGTGGCCAAACCACCGAGGACGAGCTTGACGGCATCGCGACGGCTTTGATTCATTGGCTTATCGGACATAAGTCGTCTCCTAAACAACTAGCGAAAACTGACAGGCCGCGCCGATGCGCGACATGGTTTCATGGGCTTCATTGAGACGGGCGTCTCGGACGGAAAAGCGGCCCATGCGCCTCTTTCCGACCCGGCATTTTGCATCAAAGTTCACCAAAAGGCGAGTTTCCATTTGGTTTTGTTACATTCGCGACCTGCGGCTGTATCACAAAGGTGCCCGCACCCAGGAGATGTTTCTGCCAATAGGCCTTGTTCAGCGAGGCGAGGCGCACCCGGCCGCGCGAGGTTGAGGCATGCACAAATTGATCGTCATCCACCATAATTCCGACATGCTGTTGTCCGGGAGCCGTTGCAAAAAACACCAAATCCCCAGGTTTGATCGCCTGCATGGCGATAGGATACGCGGCGGTCCGCTGCGCACTCGACACACGCGGTATATTGAGCCCAGCTGCCGCATAAGCGTATTGTGTCAATCCACTGCAATCAAACCCGGTGCTCGGCTGCGACTGGCCATAGCGATAGGGCACGCCAATCTGTGCCACGGCTGCAGTTACAATCTCCTCGCGCTGAGCGGCGAATCCGCGCGGACGATGGCTCGCACAGCCACTGATCTCGACAACCAACGCCAGAGTGATCATCATTACCAGCAACAGGCGCCTCCTCGGCAGGCGCGGATCAGGTCGCTCATTTCCGGCATTTTCTGTTAATCTATTCATAGCATTAAAATCAAAACCGTATTATTTACCGAAATTTCCTGCTTGAACCTAATGAAGTATAGCGTATTCTCAAGATTTCCTATGACGCCAATGCTCAATATCATCAGTTGCAGTCGGCGCCCGGTATTGCTTTTTGCATGTGCGCTGACGTTCACAGCCCAAGCGCTCGCCCAGGAACCAACCGCTGCCGCTGCCGTCACCGACGCAGACAATCCCTCGGCACCCACCGCCGAAGTCGAGTCCCTTTCGGTCGATCCAGTCGAAGTCGAGCCAGTCGAGCCGCCGCTGACCGCCCCCTCCAGCTCGCTGTCCAGCGAACTGCGCTCTCTGGAGGCGCTTGATCGCGCGCTGAGCAGCAAAGAGCACCAGGTGCGACAGGTTCAGCAGCAGCTGATCGCAGCCGAAGACAGCGTCACCCAGCAGGAGCTCACCGAGCAGCTGCGCGAACTTAAGTCCGAGTTGGAAAAACAGCGCCGCCAATTTGAGAAATTCGCCGTCAATATCGACCTGCGCCCCTTCATCGACGAAGAAGCACAAGCCTTCAACTGGCAAAATGAGCTGAGCAAGCTGCTCAAGCCGATCATCGCCGAGCTTGAAAATGCCACCAAGGAATCGCGCGCCATCGGCGAGCTGCGGGCGCAGATCAACGAGGTCGAGGAGCGCAAAACCCTGGCCACTGAGGCCGCCGCGCGACTCAACACCCTGCTCGCACAACAACCCAGCCCCGCGCTGCGCACCCGGTTGCAGACCAGACTCGATGAATGGCAACGTATCGCCACCGACACCAACAACCGTTACGCGGCCCTGGAGCTACAGCTCAACAAGCGCCTGGCCGAACGCGAGTCGGTGCTGGAGGAAACCACCGACTATGCCAAGCGCTTTGTACGCACCCGGGGCCTGAATCTGGTCATGGCCATCAGCGCATTCGCGCTGGTCTTCATCGGCGTGCGCTGGCTGGCCAACGCCGTGCGGCGCTTCTCACCCAAGGCCACCGAAAAAGCCTTTAGCACCCGCCTGACCACCCTACTGCTGCATGTGTTCAGTGTGCTTGGCGGTCTGGTGGCTATGATGCTGGTGTTCAACCTGGCTGGTGACTGGTTCATGCTCGGCATTATTCTGATCTTCCTGATCGGCATCGGCTGGGCCAGCATCCACACCCTACCCAGCCAGCTCGAAACCGTGCGCCTGATCCTCAATATCGGCCCGGTGCGCGAAGGCGAACATTTGCTGTTCAACGGCCTGCCCTACCGCGTCGATTCGCTGGCTTTTACCGCCCGGCTGGTCAATCCGCTGCTGGACGGCGGTCTCCAACAAATGCCGGTGAAACATCTGGTGGGGCATATTTCGCGCCCGGTCGGCGCTGCTGAACCCTGGTTCCCGACCCAAACCGGCGACTGGGTCGAACTGGCTGACGGACATTTGGGCCGCGTGATGCATCAAAGTCCCAGTCGCGTGATCCTCAGAGAACCCGGCGGCGCTGAGGTGACCTATCTGACCGACCGCTTCGTCGCGCTCAACCCGCGCAAGCTCTCCGATGGCTTCCGCATCAGCACCCGTTTTGGTATCGACCGCCAGCATCAGGCCATCGCCACCACCGAGGTGCCGGAGCAGATGCATGCTGCCTTGGAGCAAGGATTGGCTGAAGTGCTCGAACAAGCCACCCCTCAGCCAAGCCTTCAGTCGCTGCAGGTTCGTTTCGCCCAGGCCACTGAAGCCACTCTGGAGTATTTGATTTACCTCGATTTAAGCGGCGCTGCCGCCCCCCTGGTGCCCACGCTGCACACTGACATCCAGCGCATTCTCATCGACACCTGCAACGCCCAAGGCTGGCATCTGCCGCTGAATCATATTGGCGTGCATCAGTTGTCAAATTGAACCAGCGTACGCACAGGCTTAAAAAGAATGGATGCAAACCCACACTTTTCAGGGCATAATCGCCGCCCAGCCCGCACACTCCCAGGTTAACACCAACCGCGCCGGGCGCTTTCCAGCCCTGCGCGGCGCCACTGATCCCCTTCCCTATGTTGTTAGTTGTTTCACGAGGTTTTTGAATGAGTATAGAGATTCAAGGAGACATGCTCGCCCTTGATAGCCATCTGTGCCGTCATATCCGTTCCCAGGCTGAGGCCTTCCAGGCCCGCTTCCCCAGTCACCAGATCGCACTCATCGCCCGCATTGGCGAAGAATTCGACGCCCTTAAAGGCCATCGCGTGCGCTGTGAACTGCGAACCTCAGTCGCCCACCGCCAGCAAATCATCGTCCGCGCTGCGCGCAAAAACGCCGAAGACGCCATTGCGGCCGCCTTTAGCGACATCAAAAAGAAATTCCGCCAAACCAGTCTGCGCTTGAAGACGCGCACCTCAGACAGCATCTCCCCTAAGCGGCTGAAAGACCCACTCGCGACACCCCGCAGCGGCGCTGTCGCCACCCAATCTGCGGCCTAACCGAGGGGGGAGAGATAACCATGCAGATCAGTGTGATTGGCGGAACCGGTTTTGTCGGACAAGCGGTGGTCGAGCGCCTGCTCGCCGATGGCCATCACCTGCGCCTGCTGGTGCGCCCGGGCAGCACAGCCAAAGCACCCCAGGATCCGCGCTGCACTCTGGTCGAAGGCCAGCTCGAAGATCCCGCCAGCCTAAACAACTGCATCAAAGGCACGGAAGCGGTGATCTATCTGGTCGGCCTGTTGCGCGAAAACCGCGCTGCCGGGATTACCTTTGAATTGCTGCAATTGCAGGGGGTGGAACGCAGCATTGCCGCCGCCCAGGCGTGCGGAGTGCCGCGCTTCCTGCTGATGAGCGCCAATGGTATCGACGCTGGCACCACGCCCTATCAGCGCACCAAATTACAGGCCGAGGCCGCACTCAAAGCCTCGGGCCTCACCTGGAGCATCTTCCGCCCCTCGGTCATCTTTGGCGATCCCAAGGGCCGTATGGAATTCTGCAGCCAGCTAAAAGCCGAGCTGATCGACAGCCCCATCCCCGCACCCCTGTTTTATCAAGGACTGCTGCCAACGCAGGCCGGGCAGTTTCAACTGGGTCCGGTGCGGGTGGAAGATGTCGCGGCCGCCTTTGCCACCGCACTGACGCGCGATGACAGCCAGGGGCAAACCTATGCCTTATGCGGCCCCGAGGCGGTCAGTTGGAAAGAGATTCTCACCACCATCGCAGCCGCGAGCGGCCAAAAGAAAACCATGCTGCCGGCACCGGTGCTCTTTATCGCCCCGGTCGCGGCTCTGTTGGAGCGTTTTCAGTGGTTTCCGGTCACCCGGGATCAGCTCAGCATGCTGGTGGCGGGCAATTGTTGCGCCACGGATGGATTTGCCCAGCTGGGGCTGACAGCGGCGCCCTTTAACGCCGCCGCGCTGGCCTATTTGCACAATCGCTGATTCAAACTCAGCCTCTGCACAGGCCGGAAGACCTTACTCCGGCTGCAACTGATCCGGGCGTAAGTTCGGGGTAAAATACACATCCGCATCATCGAGATCGACATCCTGCCCGGAACCATTGACCAGCGGCTGCTCGTAGTCTTTCCAGCCACGCAGTCCGGTTTTCAGCGACACCACATTGGTGTAACCCAGCACCTGCATTGAATGCGAGGCCAGCACGCTGCGATAGCCTGAGCGGCACACGACCACCAGCTCGCGATCACGCGCTTGCACCAGTTCCGGCACGGTTTCCTCATAGTTCCATTCGCAGGCCGACTCCAGAATGCCGCGTGGCACATTGATGGAACCAACAATGTGCATGGCGTTGTATTCCTCAGGCTCGCGCACATCGAGAATCAACAGCTCCGGATTTTCCTGCAAGCGCTCTTCGAGATCCCAGGGCATGATCTCGCGCACATCGGTCATGCAGTTGCGTATAAGTTCAATAAAATTCTTCATGATTCAGCACAGAGTATCCAGCAAAGGATCGTGACTTCAGAAGGGACCAGCGGTCTGATCAGCCACCGACGCCGGAGGCGGCTCTGAGCACAGGCCGCGCTCAACAGCAATAACCGCCGCCTCGACCCGCGAGCGCACTTCAAGCTTGCGCAAAATGGCTTTGACATGCAGCTTCACTGTCCCGTCGCTGATGCCCAACGCCCGCGCGATGGCTTTGTTGCTCAGTCCACCGGCCAGTTGGCAGAGGATTTCCATCTCCCGTGGGGTGAGATCAGAAAACCGTGGTGCTTTTTCCGGTACGGTTTTTTCCTCCCGCACCGCCCGCGCCAACACGCCGGTCAATTCTTTCGCAACCACCGTCTCACCGGCAAGGATATCGCTCAATGCTGCCACCAATTCATCCGGCTCCATATCCTTGAGCAAATACCCATTGGCACCGGCTTGCAGAGACTGAATCAAATCCTGCTCGTCAGTACTGGTAGTCAGCATGGCCACCTGCCGCTCAATGCCCTCTGCGCGCATCCGCCGCAGCACATCAATGCCGCCCAGACCCGGCATGCGCAAATCCAGCAACACCACATCTGGCCCGCAGTCACGCGCCAGTTGCAGACCGATCTGCCAATCACCCACCGCATCAATGACCTCAATGCCACGCCGCTCCAGCAGCTCCAGCAGGCCGACCCGAAACAAGGCATGATCATCAATCAACAACACGCGCATCAGACCACCTGCTGCGGCGCCTGGGTGCGCTGGTCAGATCCACCGACGCCCTTGCCGGTACGAAAACACAGCTCCACCCGGGTGCCCTCCCCCGGCTCAGTCTCGATGGTTAACTCGGCCCCAATGCGCCGCGCACGCTCCTCCAGAATCGACAAACCGATATGCTCACCTGGCGGGCCATGGTGTTGCAACTGGGTGAAGCCCACGCCATCATCCTCGACTAAGAGTACAGCACGATCATCGGGCTCGTGCAGCAACAGAATGCGCACAGTTTGGGCATCAGCGTGCTTGCGCACATTATTCAGCGCCTCCTGGGCAATGCGCAGAATATGCAACTCAGCCGCTGCGGAAAGATCGAACGGACGGCAATTGGCCTGAAAAAAGGTGGCGATGGTGGTCTCCTGGCGAAAGCGCTGCGCGAGCTGTTCCAACGCTGGGCACAGACCGCGCCGTACCAGCGGAGCGCGAAAACTCGCCAACAGCTCGCGCAATTCGCTATGGGCTTCATCAATGCCATTGCGCAGGCGATTAAGATCGACCCGGGCATCCTGTGGCAGTTGCACATCCACCAACGCATCTCCAAGCATGCGCACCTTTAGGCGCAGACTCGCCAGCGTCTGTGCCAAGGAATCGTGCAACTCATGAGCCAGGCTGCTGCGCTCCTCGACAATGGACAAGCGCCGTGCCTCCTCATCGGAGCGCTGTTTGGCGATGGCCACGCCGATGTGTTGCCCCATGGTGCGCAGCAATTCCAGAATATCCTCACGCACCGACACCCCCGGGCGATCCACAAAAATGGTATAGGCACCAAACAGCTCATCATGGTGCTTGAGCGGCACTGTAACCACCTCGATTTCATCGCTGCCGAACATTTGCCGCCCATAAATGCGCGAACAATAGCGTGCATCGTGATCGCAGAGGATCTCACCCGGCACCAGTGCCGTCCCGCAGAGACACAGATCCACCGGTGATTTAGCCGTGCCGGCAATCAGATCGTTGTCTAGGCCGATGGAGCCAATCAGACGCTGCTGCCCGTCGGGCATGACCAAGCGCACCGCCGCGGCGCGACCATTGACCATTTCCTTCAGTACCCGCAGGAAGTGCAGCAGCATGTCATCCAGGCTGTCGGCGGCCGTGACGCCGGCAGCGACATCGTAGAGAATTTTCAGCGAAGCGGTTTTTTGTGCCAGCCGGGTGGTCTGACGCGCCACCCGGGCATCCATGTCTTCATAGAGATCGGTCAATTCCGCATTCAAGCTGCCAATGTCGCGCGCCATGCGCGCCAGCACTCCGGCATGGCGCAGAGACTCACTGGCACCGGGTTCGCCTTGACACACCCGCGCCACCGAGTCCTCGAGATTCGCCAGTGGGCGCAGCAGCTGACTGCCCAAGCGTCGCACCAGCACCAGCACCGCCAGCAGTGCCACCCCCAGCACGCTGAGCAGCAACAACGGCCACACCGCCCCCACAGCCGCTGGCGCGCTCAACCACTGGAGCATCACCACGACCACCGCCAGCAGCAGCGCAACCGGCAGCAAAATCAGCGGCCCAAGCAGACGCGCCGACAGCAACAACTCAGCCACGCGTGGGCTGCGCAGACTGGTCGACCCGGTCAGAAATCCGCTCAAGTTCGCTCGCGCTGGGCAATCTCAGCCGGCGGCACCGGGCGACCGAACAAAAAGCCCTGCACCTCATGGCAGCCTTCGCCAATGAGAAAATCGGCCTGCGCACGGGTTTCCACCCCTTCGGCCAGCACGGTCAGGCCCAGATTAAGGCCCAGCGCAATAATCGCGCGCGCGATGGCATCATCATTGGCATCCTGGGTCAGATGCTCAACAAAGCTGCGGTCAATCTTCAGCCGCTGGATGGGCAGGCGTTTTAAGTAACGCAGCGATGAATAGCCGGCGCCAAAGTCATCAATGGCCAGATGGACGCCCATGTCGCGCAAGGCCTGGAGATGCGCCGTCACCTGTTCGGCATTGCGCATCAGCATGGATTCGGTCACTTCGAGTTCGAGTCGCTGCGGTGCAACGCCGTGACGCTTAAGTTCAGCTTGCACTTGCGCAACCAGATCCGCGCTTTCGAGCTGGTGCATCGACAGATTGATGGCCATGCGCGGCACCCGAACGCCGTCCCGATCCCAGGCTGCCAACTGTTGGATGCCCTGCTGCAGCACCCAATCACCCAGCTCGCGGATCAGGCCAACTTCTTCGGCAATCGGAATGAACACTCCGGGAGACACCGGACCGAATTCCGGATGATTCCAACGCAGCAACGCCTCCACACCCACCAGGGATTCATCGCGGAACGACAGCTGCGGCTGATAGGCCAGCCACAGCTGATCGCGCGCCAGCGCACTGCGCAGGGCGGTTTCCAGGCGCAAACGCTCATTGACCCCAGTGGTCATGGCCGCCTCAAAAAAGCGATAGGTATTACGCCCGCTTTCCTTGGCCTGATACATGGCCAGATCGCCATGACTAAGCAACTCGTCAATGCTGTCGGCATCGGCCGGGAACAGACTGATCCCAATGCTGGCTGTGATAAACAGCTCGCTGCCATCAGCGACAAAGGGCTTGGCAAAACAGTCCAGAATCCGCGTGGCCAGCCGCGCCGCGTCGCTGGGATCGGCCAAATCCTCGGCCACCACAATGAACTCATCGCCCCCGACCCGGGAGATCAGACAGGCCATACCGAGGGTGTTTTGCATCTCAACGGCCACCTGCTGCAACAGATAATCCCCCACCTGATGCCCAAGCGAATCATTGACGTTTTTAAACAGATCCAGATCAAGCACCAGCAACGCCAGCGACTCGCCGCTGCGCCTGACGCGCGCTACGGACTGTTCCAGGCTTGCGCGCAGCAGGGTTCGGTTGGGCAAGCCAGTCAGAACATCATGATGTGCCAATCGATACAGCGCTTCTTCCGAGCGCCGCAGACTGCTCAGGTCGCCAAAGACGCCAATATAGCCGGTCAACTCCCGAGCGTCGTTATAAACCGCGCTGATGGTCGATTGCTGCGGATAAATCTCGCCATTCTTGCGCCGATTCCAAAACTCACCGCGCCATGTGCCGGTCTCGGCGATGGAAGCCCACATCGCCTGATAAAAGGCTTCATCATGCCGGCCCGATTTGAGGATATGCGGATTTTCACCCACAACCTCTTCCTCACGGTAGCCGGTAATCGCGGTGAAAGCTGGATTCACCATTAAAATACGCACTTCGGCATCAGTATAAATAATGCCTTCGGACGTCTTTTCAAAGACGCTTTGCGCCCGCATGTCACGTTCCCGCGCCGCGTATTCATCGGTCATGTCACGACAGGTAGCAAAGAGCGCTGGTTGTCCCTGCAACTCAATCCGGCTCAGATTGAGTTCCACCGTGATCAAACTGCCGTCGGCCCGCTGATGATCCCAATACGTATGGACGGAACCGGCCTCAAAGGCCTGCTGCATCAGCGCCTGAGCCTTGCTGAGCGAGGATTGCCCGTCAGCTTGCAGTGCAGGGGAAATATCCCAGGGACAGGAGCCAAGCAACGCAGAATCGTCGCTATACCCCAGCATGCGCACGGCCGCCTGGTTAAACTTAGTAAAGTGCCCATCGACCAACAAACTCAAGCCATCGCTGGCCGATTCAAACAGCGCCCGATACTGGAGTTCGCGTTCGCGCAGCGCGTTATCGGCCAGCACCCGCTCATGAATATCCTGTATGGAACCAATCAGCTTAGCGATGCTGCCTTGCCGATACACAGGATCGCCGGCAATTTTGACCCACCAGCCCTGGTCAGTGGCGGTGGTCAGCCGAACCTCAAGGTCGAAGTCAATCCCTTCGCGCAGTCCACGCTCAATCGCCTGTTGCAGTTGATCACGATCCTCGGCATGCACCAGCCCGATGAACCCCGTCAAGGTGGGGATAAAATCCGCATCCACTTGGCAAATGTCGCGCGTCACATCCGTCCACAGAAGCGTGTCATCGCTGGCCTCCAGTTCCCAACCGCCGACGCGCGCCATGCGCCCGGTGGCGCGTAACAGTGCATCACTGCGCGCACGCGCCTCCTCGGCCAGCTTGCGCTCGGTAATGTCGCGGTTGACACCGCGGCGGCCAAGATCCTGTCCGTCCGCCCCCAGCACCGGCGCACAAATATGCTCGATCCAGTGCAGCGTGCCGGCCCGGTCAAAAATTCTGAACTCCAACCGTAGCTGACCGCTCTCGGGTTCGGCCTGTTCGTGGTTAAAGTGAGCCCGCCATCTTGGTCGGTCATCAATATGAATCAAGCGTTCAAGCAGATTGGGATCGCTAATGAACTCATCGGCCGGAAACCCTGTGATCGTCTCGCAGGCCGGCGAGACATAGAGTAAATCACCATCAACCCCCGACCAGTACTCCCAGTCCGGGCTGAACTCGGCCAGCACCCGGTAGCGTTCTTCGCTGTCGCGCAGGCTTTCGCTGGCGGCACTGAGTTCACGACGATGCTTTTCTTCTTCCGTGCGGTCGAGCACCGCACACAGCAATCGCCGACGATCATCGTGCTCGAAACTCAGCCGCGCAATGTGCAGATCGCCAATGAAGGGATGCTCGCCATCGCTGCAAAACCGCAGCTTTTTCAAAACGATGGATTGATCGGCATCCAGACGGGACCAAGCGCGAATCAACAGGGGGCGGTCCTGCACATCGACCAGGCGTACAAAGAAATGCTGATGTAAATGCGTTGGCTTGAGGGCAAACACCCGGCTGGCTTCCGGGTTGGCCTCCATGATTAGCCCCTGCGCATCGACAATCAGCTCGGAAATGGGAAGCGAATTGAAGAAGGTGGTAAAGCGTGTCAGCAGTTCCGCACGCTCGTGTTCGCTGCGGCGCAGTTCTTCGTTCTGGATCAGCAGCTCGGCATGATAGATGCGGAGATTCTCGACGACCGACTCCAGAGTCAACTCGCTGCGTGCGAGCGCCTCTTCGGCCAAATCAAATCGCCCCTCGCGTAACGCTTTTAGCGCCTGTTCGCGCAAATCCTGGGCGATTTCAACATTGGCTCCTTCATCCGTGAATTTGAACGTTCGATCAATATGGCTCATTGAATCGCCCCGTAAGCAAAGCCATCAGGCAAAGCGCATCCTGTTGGTATAATCCTGCAACAACCACCAGCGATATCCCTCAGGCGCGCGCTATCCAAGCTGTCTTACCAAGCAGCTTATTAGCACGCATTCGAATTTGCACGGTGGTGATCTTGCAGGGATTGGGTCAAATCAACATGACTGATAATCAACCCCCCGGCCGGATGACGAATCGGCGAGGCATGCATCACAAAAACATGCAATTGATCATCTTCACCGCACTGGTATTCCAGCGAAAAGCTGTTTTTCTCTCCTGACAACACCGACTCAATTCCTACACAAGCCTCCTGAACAAAGCGATTATCAAACCCCGCTCCATGATCGCTGCCACAGGCCCCAAGATAGTTGGTGCCCACGCCATGCTGGCACAGGCACTGTTTGCCAGCGTCGAGTGCATTACTGCGCCAGGCTTCATTGACCATGGTAATCTCACCGGCCGAATTTAATACCGCGACACTTTCGGGCAGCGAGTCGAGCACAGCCTGCAAGCGCTTGATATCATGCAAGGTGGTCACATCAATAAAGGTGGCCACAGCCCCACGCGGGTCGCCGCGACGCACCGCATAGGGCAGCACCCGCACTAGATAAATACGACCGTTGCCGGCCGTAATCTCCCGCTGCAACATCTCACCACTGGCAATGGTTTTACCCAACTCATCGATAAAGGAAGGATAGTTCAGCAAATTGCTGAAATCATCAATATGGCGCCCCAGATCGCCATCGCGAATTTTAAACAAGCCGGTGGCTTCGGGCGTGAAGCGGGTCATGCGCAGATCAGAATCGACAAAGACCGTGGCAATAGCCGCCGCCTTGGCCATGCCATCGAGATCGGCATTCAGACGATTAAGAATCTCGATCTTCTCCTGATTCTCGGCATTGACGGTGTAGAGTTCCTCGTTGACTGATTGCAATTCTTCATTCGAGCTTTGCAATTCTTCATTCGACGCCATGAGTTCTTCATTGGTGGCTTGCAATTCCTCATTGGCGGTTTCCAGTTCCTCAATGGTCGCTTGCAAGCTCTCGCGGGTGGCAGCCAGTTCGCGCTCCAGCGTCTCGACCCGATCCGTGGTCTCGCGATTCATGTCCATGGTTTCCATGCCGCTGGAATGCGACACCTTGGGTGAATCGGCGATATGGGGCTCAAAAGACAGCAGCAGATAAGGCTCGCGCTGATCGATATCCACCCGGCGCACCACCAGGCGCAGACGCTCGGTGTCCCCATTGGGGAAATCCAAGGTGAGCACATCGGAACGTAATGGCTCGTTGCTACGCAAAGCTTTGTGCAGCAGGGCCTGCGCGACAGGGGCAATTTGCTGCGGCAGCAATTTGGTCAAATTCAGCGACACCGATCCCTCGCCAAAACGCAGATAGCGCCCGACTTCGCCAAACACATGCAGCAATTCATTGCTGGAATTCAGCAGCAGGGTATTGGGAGCATAGCTGCGCAAGAGGACCGACTGACCGGTATCAATCGCCACAGCATCGGTGGTGGAACGACCGGATTTGTTAACCACCGGGCGCGGCTTGCCAGTGGTGCTCGACAAGCGTCCCAGCGACGAGGAGGCTGCATCCAACGGTAGGGACACATGGCGCAGAATGCGGAATATTTTGTATTTGGAACTGACGGCGGTGAAGTCCGCCTGCAAGTTACCCAGTGTCTCGCTGGACCCCAAGAACATGAAGCCGCCCGGTGCCAGTGCGTATTGCAAGCGCCGCAACGCCCGCTCCTGGGCCTCGGCGCGGAAGTAGATCAGCAAATTGCGGCAGGACACCAGATCCATGCGGGTAAAGGGTGGGTCTTCCAACAGATTGTGCCTTGCAAACACAATGTTCTGGCGGATTTCGGTCTTGACAACGAAATGATTGCCACGCTTGTAGAACCAGCGTTCCAGCCGCTCTGGAGACACCTCAGCGGTAATGGCCTCGGAGAAGACCCCAGCACTACCGACATCCACATTATGCTGTTCAACATCGGTCGCAAACAGCTTGAAGTTTGGCCAACGCTTGGTGCGCTCGAAGGTCTCGGCAAACAGAATAGCCAGGCTATAGGCTTCCTCACCGGTGGAGGTGCCGGGTACCCAGACCCGAATCGCCTGAGCCTCGCCACGCTCCTGCACGATATTCTGTATCGCGCTCTGCGCCAGGGTCTCAAAGGCTTCCGGATCGCGGAAGAAATTGGTCACCGGAATCAGCAGTTCGCGGCGTAACGCATTGAGTTCCGTGCGATCGCCATCGAGCAGGCGCGCATAGTTGGCCAGATCCGGCACATGGCGCACTTGCATGCGCCGCTCAATGCGCCGCATCACCGTCGCTGGTTTGTATTCACGGAAATTGATCCCGCCCTGGTTATAGAGCAGGTGCATCGCCTCTTCGAGTGCGCTGTCCTTGTCATAACCGACCACCGCACGCGGCCCGCGTATGTTGATACGTGAAACCTGGCTGATATGATCGAGAATGCGCGGCGCGAGTTCATCCGGCGGCAGAATCGCATCGACCAGGCCGGTGGCAATGGCGCTGCGCGGCATACCATCGAACTTGGCCGATTCGGGTTCCTGTGCAAGCAAAAACCCCCCCGCATCATTGATAGCCACCGCCCCGCGCGTGCCATCCGAGCCAGTGCCGGACAGCACCACACCGATGGAGTATTTGCCGTATTCACGCGCCAGGGCGGTAAAGAACAAGTCAATCGGCAGGGTCAGCCCGCGCGGATTTTTGGGGCTCAGACGCAGCTCGTTGTTGGCGATGCTCATCATGCTGGCCGGCGGAATCAGATGCACACGATCCGGCTCGATGCGCATGCCGTCCTCCACCGTCACCACTGGCATTGGTGTGTGGCGTGCCAGCAGATTCGCCATCATGCTCTTGTGATCCGGCGACAAGTGCTGAATGACCACATAGGCCGCACCGGAGCGTTCTGGCAAGCCTTGAAAGAACCGCTCCAGCGCATCGAGTCCACCGGCTGAAGCGCCAATGGCGACAATATAGCGCTGCCTGGGTTCTTCGGTTGGAGTCACGACCGCCACCGTCTGCTGAGAAGACTCCGTATTCTGGGAAGGTTCGTGATCAATGACAGGGTTTTGCTGAATCGACATAGCTTTCCTATACCCCAATGATGACATCCTGACACTGTTGCAATCCTGTTGGCGTGGATCCCATGCATGCAGAAGCGTGAGTGATCAATATGCGATCTGCCATCATACGTTAGTCGCACCCGGCTTGCTATCGCACCATTGCAGGCTCATGGACCGACATAAATTGCATCAGCAAGACCATTGAGGCATTGCCAGAGCTGAGGCCGCGTCGAGCCGGCCCAATGACTATGCTATTGTCAATGCGCCGTTTGACACTCAAGGCGCCCAACAACCAACCACCCAATCGACATCAACACGGATCAAAAAACCCTTATTCAGGAGACCACCACCGTGCTTTGGTATAACAAGACCGCAGAGGACACCCTGTCCGCCCTAGAGACCAACGACCAGGGACTCTCATCGCAGGAAGCGGTGCAACGCCAGGCCACCTGGGGCGAGAATTTGATCAGCGTCAAAAAAACCCCAGCCTGGCAGCGTTTTCTCAAGCAGTTCAAGGATCCGATGTCGCTGATTCTGCTGGCCACCGCCCTGGTCACCGGCCTACTGACGCTCTTTGGCGCCCATCTGCTGCCTGATACCATGGTCATTATCTCGGTGGTGTTTCTCAATGCCTGCGTCGGCTTCTACCTGGAAGGCAAGGCTGAAAATGCCATTGAGGCGCTCAAGTCGATGATGGTGCCCGAGTGCATGGTACTGCGCGATCAGGGCCTGGTGCGCATGCCCTCGAAAGACCTGGTGCCCGGCGACATCGTCGAACTCGAAGGCGGTGACAAGATTCCCGCCGATGTCCGTTTCGTGCGCCTGCACAATGTGCGGGTCGATGAATCCTCTCTGACCGGCGAATCGGTTCCCGTTACCAAAACCACCGATCCCATCCATGGCGACCAAGTGGTGCCGGGTGACCAGAAGAACATGGGCTTTTCCGGCACCTATCTGACCCAGGGCACCGCCAAGGCGGTGGTGGTGGAAATCGGCGACCGCACCGTCTTCGGCGAAATCGCCGGCATGGTCAAGGCCGCCGCCGCTCATTCAACGCCCTTGCAGCGCAAACTGACCCGTTTCATTAAAACGCTGATCGTCGCCATTCTGGCGATCGGCGCGGTGAATTTCGTGGTCGGCATCTACCTGGGCTACCAGATCTCCTACAGCCTGCTCGGCGCCATCTCCCTGGTGGTGGCCGCCATTCCGGAAATGCTCCCGGCCCTGGTCACCGCCGTACTGGCCAAATCCAGCAACGCCATGGCACGTAAAAACGCCATTGTCGCTAACCTGCCAGCGGCAGAGACCCTGGGCGCCACCTCAGTGATTTGCTCGGACAAGACCGGCACCCTGACTGAAAACCGCATGACGGTCACCGACATCTTCGCCGCCGGACAAGCCGTCAGCGTCTCAGGGGTCGGCTACGACACCACCGGCAGCTTCTCCCAGGACGGCGCCACGATCAATGCTGCCACCCATCCGGCGCTGCGCCGTCTGCTGGACATCGGCTTTTTCTGCAACAACGCGCATCTGAACGACGAGGGCCACAGCATTGGCGACCCTACCGAGATCGCCCTGCTGATCTCCGGCGCCAAAGCGAGACTGGACAAGGATCGCCTGCAACGCATTGAGGAGATCCCCTTCGACTCCTCCACCAAGTACATGGCGATCCTGGCGGATTACGAAGGCGAGCGCTTTATCTTCGTCAAGGGCGCACCGGAAATTGTGCTAGAAATGTGCTCGCAGGCCACCGATGCCGAAGGCCAACCGGGAACACTCAATCCTGAGGACTATCTCGAAGCCGCCCGCGGTTTTGCCCGTCAGGCGCTGCGCACCCTGGGCTTTGCCTTCAAACGCATGCCCTCGGAGCATGCCGATCTGCTGCACGATGACCTCAAGGATCTGTGCTTTGCCGGCTTGCAGGGCATGATCGACCCCCCCAAGGAAAGTGCCATCCAAGCGGTAGCCAACTGCAAATCAGCTGGTATTCGCACCGTGATGGTTACCGGCGACCACCCGCTGACCGCCCAGGCTGTCGCTGGTCAGCTGGGCATCCCCGCCGAGCGGGCGCTCTCCGGCACCGAACTGAACGACATGGATCCGGCGCAGCTACGTCAGGAGGTCGAACAGGTGTCAGTGTTTGCCCGTGTCGCTCCCGAGCACAAGCAACAGATCGCCGAAGCACTGCAAGCCAACGGTCATGTGGTGGCTATGACCGGCGATGGGGTCAACGACGCCCCGGCCCTCAAGCAGGCTGACATCGGGGTGGCCATGGGTCAGGAAGGCACCGAGGTGGCACGTCAGGCCGCCGACATGGTGCTGGCCGATGACAACTTTGCCACCATCATCACCGCCGTCGAAGAAGGCCGCCACGCCTGGAAAAATCTGCAAAAGGCCATTCTCTACACCCTGCCGACCAATGCCGCCCAGGCGCTGCTGATTATGGGCGCCATTACGCTGGCCGCCTTCGTGCCCCTGTTTGGCGAGCGCTTCGTGCTGGAACCGATTCAGATTCTGTGGATCAACCTGCTCGACTCGCTGCTGTTGACCCTGCCGCTGATGATGGAGCCCAAGGAACAGGGCCTGCTGTCTCAGCCGCCCCGCGATGCCAAGGCCAACATCATTGACGGCTTGTTTATTCAGCGGGTGATTCTGCTGGGCATTGCCATCTCCCTACCCGGCTTTGGCATTTACTACTTCTTTGGCGCCCCGGCGCTGGTCAATGGCGAACTGGCTGATCCCCTGCTGCTGACCCAGGCACAGACTGCGGCCTTCTGGGCCATCTTGTTCGCGCACTTTGGCTACGTCTTCTCGGCGCGCTCCATCCACCAGTCGGTACTCAGCTTCAGCCCCTTCAGCAACAAATGGCTGCTGGCCGGCGTTGCTGGCAGCGTCGCCATCCGGTTGATCCCAACCTTCGTGCCCTCCACCGCCAGCTGGTTCAAGACCGCCGATTTTCCGATCACCTGGTGGCCCCTGATCCTGCTGTGCTTCCTGCCCAGCCTGCTGGCCATTGAAGCGGACAAATACCTGCGCCCCAAAGTGAACGCGCAGTTGGCCAAATTTGGCTTATAACACCCGCTCCACCATTACAGCCGCCCACTGCATCCACGCGCCCCCGGACTTGCTTTCCCGCAAGTCCGGGGGCGCGTGGTGCCCACTATCCGGCAGCGGCATTCTGTTCATAGAGTCCCGGCAAATGCTCCACCTGCTCCCGACCTGCGGTAAGCTCGGTATGCAGCAGGCGATTGTACACTGGCCACAGGGGTTCGACCGGGTAGGTCAGGGGCAGCAGTTGCCCACCAATGCGGGTGAGGACTCCGACTTTGTGCGGGTTGGCCCCAAACAACACAAAATGATTCTCGACCCCTCCGGCATCCCGCCAAACGGTTTCATCGGAGGAGCGCAGTGTATGGCCAACAATGAAAGGCGTATCCGCTGGGACATGCAGGTGTTTGCGCAGCCGGCGCACGTCGTTGAAGGCGTAGCCATCGAGCTTGTTGGAGTTGCGCGGCCGCAAGCGGGTTAGCTGAGCTTGTAGTTTTGGTTTGCGGCAGGCGTTGAGCAAATCCGCCCGTGAATATTTCATGGTCGGCGCGCCGGCATGGCAGCAGATGTAATGTGATGAGAAGGCCAGATACGGCAAGCGGTTGTAGAGCCGTTGCATGGCATCGCGGTAGCGCTTGCCGCGCGCCTCGATCAGTGCTTGCTCCCAGATCAGACCCTGGGGGACGCCGCCCTTGCCAATATCCTCGGCAAAGCTGTCATGGTTGCCACGCAAGTAGAACACTCGATCCGGAAATTGGATCTTCAGGCGAAAAATCAGATCCATCATCCACATGGACGTCTGCATCTGGGCTTCCTGACCCGGTGCGTCAGGATGCACGGCATCGCCCAGCAGAATCAGCACCGCCGTACCCTGTTGGAGCGCTTCAAGAAAGCCATTTTGGGTCAGCACCACCAGCAAATTGTCAATGCAGGCGTGCAGATCGCCAACAATGATCGGCGTTGCGCGGTTGGGCAAGTGCAGTACGCTGCCATTGCGCCCGTCGCGGGTGCGCAGTCGATGCGGCTCCTGGCGCAAGATCTGTATGACCTGTTCCAGCAAGTCGTGGGCGGCTTCGCGGGACGGCTCTTCGATCGGTGCCTGGAGCTGCTGGGCGAGTGCCCGAAGCTTGTCTTCCCGCCAGTGCGCAATGCGCTGAATCGATGCCTGATCCGCCAATGGCCAAACGCTGACACCCCGGTTCGGTGCCCGGTTTTTGAATGACATTCCTTTCGCCGTTAGCTTCAGACGCAGATGCTTGTCGGCAATGGCGGCAGAATAGTTCAGTAATTGACGCTGCGTAGAGTCTTTCCGGCCCAGTGTCAAAGAAGCACCAGGACGCAGCCGTAAAAAACCGTTGATGGACGAGAAAAAGCCGCCCGGATCGAACAGCAGATACTGTCCGTTATAACCAAACAGGCCCTCGGCATCCATGACGACTTCCGGATTCAACTGGAGGGTACAGCCATCCTCGCCTCCGAGGTGCATTTGCAGCGGCACCTTGGGTTCGGGCACGCGCACTTTTTTCTTCCCCAGGTGCAAGATGGCTTCCAGTGACTGGTCGTCGCTGTCTTCCATGTCCTGAATCAGTTCATAGAAAAACCGCAGAAATTTATTGCCGCCATCAGGCCGGAGCATCTTGATTCCCGATGGGCGGATCACACAGTCGCAGTGGCCGGTCTTTGATTCGCTGCCGCACATAGACTTGCATGCCGTGTCGGTGAAAGAGCGCAAAGACGGCGCAATAGATGGCCACCTGGGTTCGGATTTGTTCAAGATCGATGCGCTCATCGACGGGGTGCGTCCCTTCGCGGGCACGGATGCAGCGGTCGGCGTAGATGCGCTCGGGCGGCGGCAGCATGAACTCAAAGACAAAACGTCCGAGCCAATCCACCGCCAACAGATGACGCTTGGGCGCTGGAAGCTGGATGCGCGCCAGATCGAGCAGCAAGGTTTTCGAGTGGCACAGCCAGGCATCATCAAACAAGGCCATGGCCTGCGGACAACCGACGAACGGCAAGCCCAGATGAATCTCCCGGGGGCGCAAGGCGAGCGTTTCTGCCCGCCACCAACCCCGCTGGGTCAGGTCAATGTAACCTTCCTCCGGCCATCCGCCCAAATGGCGAATGAAGGTCGATTTACCCGCACCCGGTGGACCGGTCACAAGAATCTGATTGAAACGCACCGAGTGGGCGACGGGGGTGTGGCGCAGAATGCGCACCTCGGTTGCGGGTTTCAGGAGCAGTCCAGGCAGCGAGGTGATCCGGCGTGATGTCGATGGCTTCGATCCGTTGCAGTCATCAACCATGGCCAAGGTTCCTCTTCAACCCTCAATGCACCCGCCAAACATGCACCACCGGTTTGGCCCCATCGGCATAGAGCTCCAATACATACAACAGGTCATTGGCCCAATCATAGGCCGTGGCGCCGATGCGGAAGCGGTGTTGATCCCCTTGGCCGAGGGTAGACAAATCCACATTGTCCGAATGGCTGACGAGAACAGGAAGCTCAGGGCAGCGACAATCTGCAATGGGGTTTGCAAGCGCATGGACAGATCCTCCGATTGGGCACGGGGTTCAATACCATCTGAGTATAGATAACTGGTTCGACTCTGGCATGGCCGCTTCGCAAGACGAACACATCCACAGCGCGCGTTGAGTTCACCCAAAAATCACCTTAAAGACAAAGAAAAACGCCGCCGCCAACAAGGCACCGGCCGGTAGGGTTACCAGCCAAGACACGATGATGTTGCCAATCACCCGCAAATCCAGCGCACCGATGCCGCGCGCCAGACCCACGCCCATCACCGCCCCCACCGAGATATGCGTGGTCGATACCGGCAGGCCGGTTTTGGACGCCAGCACCACCGTTGCCGCCGCCGCCAGAGTGGCGCAATAGCCGCGCGTCGGGGTCAGCTCCGTGATGCGGGTGCCGATGGTTTGCATCACCCGATAGCCCATGGTCGCCAGTCCCACCACGATGCCAATGCCACCAATGGCCAGCACCCATAGCGGCAACGCCGATTGCTGCGCCACCTCGCCGCCGCTTTGCACAATGGACACCACCGCCGCCATGGGTCCAATCCCATTGGCCACATCGTTGGAGCCATGCGCAAAGGCCATTGCGCAGGCGGTAAAAAGCATCATGGGTGTGAACACCCGCTCGACACTGGCAAACAGCAAGCGCCGATCTGCCGAGGTCTCCACCGTCACCCGATTGATCATCCGCTTGCCCATGACCGCAACCACCAGGCCAATCACAGTCGCAACCAGAACGCTTTGGCCATTGCTCCAATGCAAATCCAGATGCTTCAGCCCCTTGAACAGGGATACCAGACTGACAATCCAGCCCACCAAAAACAGATACACTGGCCCCCAGCGTTTGGCGCTCTCAAAGGGATTGTCGCGGTTAAAAATCAGCTCGCGAATACTGAGCATCAGCAGCCAGGCCAGGAGTCCTCCGAGTAGCGGCGAGACAATCCAGCTGGCGGCGATCTGACCAATAGCCGTCCATTGCACCGCATCAATGCCAATGCCGGCGACCCCGAAGCCGACGATGGCGCCAACGATGGTATGCGTGGTTGACACCGGCCAGCCGCGGCTGGTGGCAATCATCAGCCAGATCGCGGCCGCCAGCAGCGCAGCGAGCATGCCATAGACCAGCAACTCCGGCGTTGCCACCAGCGGCTCCGGATCGATAATGCCCTTGCGGATGGTCGAGGTGACATTGCCACCGGCCACAAAAGCACCAGCAAACTCAAAGATCGCGGCGATCACAATCGCCTGCTTGATGCTGATGGCCCCAGAGCCGACCGAGGTGCCCATGGCGTTGGCCACATCATTGGCGCCAATCCCCCAGGTCATGTAAAGGCCAAACAGGATGGCGAGCACGATTAAGACGGTGCCGTGGTGAGCGATGATGTCCATGGTTTTGTTGAGAGGCTAAAATTTATTTGAATTGTTGTATTCAGCGTGTAGACGTCAGCCCGCCATCAGCCAGCGCCAACACCAAGGCTGAATTCTACGCTTTCAGCCCGCGCCTGGCCTACTTGTTCGCTGTTCGCCGCCGCGCGATACTAAACTGCCAGCTCAAGCTCAGGACGCCGCCGATGCTCCTCCCTCCCCGGCCAACCGGCACCAATCTCTGCACCAGCCCCGCTATCAGCCCCGATATCAGCACTGGCCCCCCATGAGCCTGTTGGAAGGCAGTGCAGTGCTGTTCAGCTTTCTGTGCGTGTGGCTGACCATCCGCCAGAACATCTGGTGCTCTGGTGCTGGCTGACTGGACTGGTCCAGGTACTGCTGTATGCAGCTCTATGGCTGGTACTGGTGGCTGCATGGCGGGCGGGCAGGCGCATTACACCGATGCTGCCCTGCCCTATGCCGACGCCTTCACCACCACCGCCAGCCTGGCCGCACAATGGTTGCTGGCACGCAAAAAGCTTGAATTCTGGCAGCTGTGGATTGCGGTGGATCTGGTGGCCATCGGGATTTACTGGTACAAGGATCTGTGGCTGACCGCCGGGCTCTATCTGGCCTTTCTGGTCATGGCTTCCCAGGGGCTGCGCGCCTGGCTCCATGCACTGCGGGAGCCACTCTAGGCCAAGGTGCCGGCATGACCACCGCACTGGTTCTGGGCAAATTCGCCCCCTTGCACCGGGGACATCAACTCCTAATCGAAACCGCGCTGGCGGAAAACCGCCAGGTGCTGGTCATGCCCTATCACGCCCCCGATGTCACCTGGCCCAAGCCCTGGACCCAGGCATACCAGACCCAGTGGATGCCGGAATACGGCCGCACCTATTGGGAAGCCCATCAACAGGCACGCCGGTTGAGCCTGGAGCAATTGGTCGAAATCGCCGAAGGGCATCGCGAGCGCGAGGATCATCTGGCCGCCGAAGCCAACCGCTTTCTGTTCATCGATACCGATGCCTCAACCACCCGCGTGTTTGCCTGGTACTACCATGAGCGCGCCTTGCCGCGACTTGATCAGCTGGTCGAGGACAGCGGGCGCCGCTACGATCTGGTATTTCTGTGCGCGGCGGACATCCCCTATCAGGACACCTGGGATCGCTCGGGCGCGGGACAACGGCAGCTGTTTCAGGCACGCATTCAGGCGGATCTCGCCTGTCGGCGCATTCCCTACCGAATACTGACAGGCTCAGTCAAGCAACGGATTCAGCAAGTCCGTCAAGTGCTCTCTGGTTTCGTCAAGTACCAACCACTAAGATAGCAGCTGGGCTGATGCCAACATGTGCTTGTGCGGGACTGCAAGCAGCGCGCATCCCATCGTTTATATGGAGAGAGGACTGAGTCAACTAACCCGCCCTGAAGGGCGGAGCTTGTGAAGACAAGCTGGGTTGTCCAGGGAAAGCGGTGAAAACCCGCTACGTTTGCAACAGGTCGTTGAGACCCACTCCGGGATGCTTCCTCAGTTCCGGACCCCTGGAAGATTAGGATCATGCGGGCGAAAGGCAAAGCGCCGAAGGTTTTGATCGCTGCCGCGAGGCAGGAGCCGGTTGCAGAAAGTCCCGAGGGGAGCGGGCTGCAAAGCCCCGTCACCAGGCCCGTAAGGGCAGGAATTAAAATGGTTGTCTTCGTAGTAGACAAACAGAAAACACTCCTGATGCCCTGCTCAGAAAAGCGGGCGCGGCTGTTATTGGAACGCGAGCGAGCGGTGGTGGTGCGATTGCATCCGTTCACCATTCGTCTCAAAGACCGCATCGGCGGTGAAACCCAGCCGCTGCGCCTGTCGCTCGATCCGGGCAGCAAGACGACCGGAATCGCTTTGGTGCGCGAGCTTGAGTGCATCGACCTTGAGACGGGGACGGGCGAGGTGAGCCGTGAGGCACATGTGCTGTGGTTGGCCGAACTGACCCATCGTGGCGCCCAAATTCGCGAGCAATTGACCGCCCGCCGTGCCTTCCGTCGGAGGCGGCGCTCAAAGAACCTGCGCCATCGCGCCCCACGCTGTCACAATCGCACCAAGCCTCAAGGCTGGCTGGCTCCCAGTCTGCGCCATCGGCTGGACACGACGCTGGCCTGGGTGAATCGTTTGCAGCGTCTTGCGCCC
>NZ_NRRS01000042.1 GCF_016583795.1 Rhabdochromatium marinum
GAGGGTGAGAACAAGCCGGGCGTACCACAGCGCTTCTTTGTCGCGAGGTGTTCGCGTGCCGGTTGATTTTCAACGGCGGATCGGGGCCATCGCAACCGCTCGCCACAGAGGTCAGCGGGAATTGCTGTCGATAAAGAACGGTAATTGACCAAACGGCGTGACGGCGGCCTGAGGGTCCCATTCTACGTGCACACGGCCACCAAAGGTCGTCACGGGAACGGGGCCGGCGTGCGGCACCAGCGCCTGCTTCGAACCTTCACCCGTAGGGTGAGCGGATAATTCGTTCATCAGCGCCTCCTTCAGCTAATATTTCAGTCGGTTAGCCGATTATGGCAGGCGAGCATCTGCTCTTTCTAGGATCACACCTATTTCGTTGCCGGCTTGCGTCTCATTCTTGACGTCGAGGTCAAGCCCGGCAACCAGAACGCCTCGAAATACAGTGCCCCGGGATTGTGGGAACTGCTGGATCGGCTGCCGCGTCCGCTGTGGCCATCGCTGATCCGCGGCGATCGTGACTGGGGCACCGAAGCCAACATGGCCCGCGCCGAACAGGAAGGGGTGCCGTTGCTGTTCAAGCTGCGCTTGACCAAGGGCGTCAAGCAAAGCATTGAGCGGCTAATGCGCGAGGCCGACTGGTGCGAAGCCGGCCAGGGCTGGGAAGGGGCGGAGACCCCGCTGCGCCTCCAGGGCTGGGGGCGGCATCGCCGCGCCATTGTGCTGCGGCGGCGGATTAAAGGCGACTTAGCGGTGGTCGATGAGCGCAACCCCGATCAATTACAACTGAGCTTCGCGGAATTGGTCGAGGAGACGGTGGTCTATGAATACGCCGTGCTGATCACCTCGCTGGCTAATGAGATTCTCACCGTCGCGCAGCTCTATCGCGACCGCGCGGATGCNATCAATTACAACTGAGCTTCGCGGAATTGGTCGAGGAGACGGTGGTCTATGAATACGCCGTGCTGATCACCTCGCTGGCTCATGAGATTCTCACCGTCGCGCAGCTCTATCGCGACCGCGCGGATGCGGAAAATCCCTTTGATGAGCTCAAAAATCACTGGGGTTGGGGTGGTTTCACCACCCAAGACATTCACCGTTGCCGCCTGTTGGCGCGCGCCAATGCGCTGGTTTATAACTGGTGGAGTCTGTTTGTTCGCACCGCCAACCCCAAGCAGCATACCGAGGCGATCACCTCGCGCCCACTGCTGTTATCCGCCCCGGCACGACTCACCCGCCATGCCGGACAAACGCACCTGACCATTACCCATCCGCATTCACAAGCCGGCTGGGTCGAAGCCACCTGCCGCGACCTGGCGGCGTTCTTCCAATTCCTGCGCACAACTGCGGAGCAGTTGACTCCGCTCCAGCGGTGGTACCGAATTCTGTCTCGGGCACTGGAAAAGTTTCTCAATGGGCGTCAATTGCGCCCGCCGGACACCCTGCCTGCGCCGGCGTAGCCGATTCAGTGCCCCCCAGATGCCCGTAATCGGGAGCGAAAAACCGCTCGCGAGGGGTGGGAACTGCTCTTTTTAGGTTGAGTGTTCTCCAATGTCTCCCGCAACGGGGCAAGACCTTGAGCACACTGGCGGCCAACTGCCTCGGCGATGCCCACGGGCTGGATGACGGTCAACCCGTGGCCACCCTGGTAAAACGCGCCCTTTGCATCGACGATCAGACGTCTTCCACCGACGAGCTTTGGGCAGCTGCCGGTATTTTGGTCGGCGGTGGAATCACGAGCATGGCCTTAGTTCTAAACCTGAGCGTTGACGGGGGCGGCGCAACCGCGTCCATCATCAATGCCGCCGCCGGCAGCGGAGAACCGCTCTACCTCACTCTGAGGCAGCTCTTGCAAGATCCGCCGATCTGGACCCCAGGTACGACCCCGATCTCCATCTGCGAGAACCCCGCCGTCATCGCCGAAGCCGCGCATGCCTTGGGTCCGAATTGCGCCCCATTGATCTGCACCCGAGGCCAGCCCAGCGCGGCGGTCACCACGCTGCTGGCTCAACTCGTCGGGGCCGGGGGCCGGCTCAGATACCACGGTGACTTCGACTGGTCCGGTATCCGCATCGCCAACGGCATCATCAACCGCCACGGCGCGCGCCCTTGGCGCATGGGCGCAGCGGATTATCTGGAAGCGGCGGATTCGGGCAAGGCTTTAACCGATGACTTGGTCAACGCCTCCTGGGACCCGGAACTCAGCCGCGCCATGCAGGGTCGCGGGCAGGTCATCGAAGAAGAACGCCTGATTCAAACCCTCCTTGCCGACATCGGTTTGAGGATGAGCCCGAATGGCAGCCGCGAATAGGGTGCGAAGTGCCAGTGGCTTACCACCATGGTCGTGACACAGTCTCCACCGTTTCTCGGGCTCAGAGCAGCAGGCGCGAGGCGCTCAGCTCGTCGATGTCGCTCGGATGACATTGGATGGCGGTCAGCGCCGCTTCGACGCCGGCCATCTCTGTCTGCTGGTGCTCCTGCGCCCGGACATCCCGCTGCACACCAACGGCAGCGAGAACGACATCCGGGGTTACGTCAAATGGCGCAACATCAGCGGCGGAACCCGCAGCGATCTGGGACGCCGCTGCCGAGACACCTTTGCCAGTCTCAAGAAGACCTGCCGCAAGCTCGGGATTTCCTTCTGGGACTACCTCAACGACCGCATCGGACAGGTCGGAGACATCCCGCCCTTGCCAGAGATCATGCGCGAACGGGCCTTGGCCGCTTCGGGTGGGCCGTGACTTATTGAGAAGTTACGAAATGCACTGTACTGAGCCATCAACCACACAATTTCTACACAGTTTGCTCACAGCCGCTCCTGATTCGCTGGCTAGTCTTATTCGTACTTCAACCAAACTCGGAGCATTTTCATGAGTCTCAGACAAACCGCTCGACGCACTACCCTGGTGTTGGCTTGCACGCTGTACCTGGCTGCGCCATTCGCTCAGGCCCAACCCGATTCCCAGGGTGGCCAACGTCACGGCCCCCCACCCGAAGCGTTTGATGCCTGCGCCGACCAACTAGAGGGCGCCGTCTGCCAATTTACCGGGCGCAGGGGTAAGAGCGTGGAAGGTACCTGTTTCACACCACCTGGGCGTGACGGAGAGTTGGTATGCGCCCCAGAAGGTGGTCCTTCGCATCAGCGAGGCCAGCCAAGCTGAAACGCTCCGCAAGCTGTTCTAGGATGCGGAAGTCCCGGGCTCACTAGGGGCCGCGCTGTCCGCTTGAAAGGCATCCATCGGGTAATTGATCCAGTGCTTTCCATCCGGCAAGGAGGCGTGCCAGCCAAGCCAGCGCCAAGCGCCGGGGCTCCAGTGAACCCATCGGCGGCCAGGGCTATCGGGGTCTTGCCAGACGACCCAGTTGGCTTTAGGAAGTAGCTCAATTGCAAGATCGTACATGGGGCAACCGCCATCAGTGGGCAGAGTCCAGCGGCGAATCAGGCCGTCCGATCCGGCCAATGTCAGTGAGCCCCCATCGGGCGCGACCGCCAGCGCGCTGACCCAGCCGCGCTGGCCCTCCAGGCAGTACAGCTCCCGTCCGCTCGTCGGATCCCAGAGCAACACCCGACCATCGTCTCCGCCCGAGGCCAGCCAGCTCCCGTCGGGCGCGACCGCCAGCGCTCTAACCAAGCTGCGATGGCCCTCCAGGCGGTACAGCTCCCGTCCGCTCGTCGGATCCCAGAGCAACACCTGACCATCGTCTCCGCCCGAGGCCAGCCAGCTTCTATCAGGCGCGACCGCTAGCGCGCTGACCAAGCTGCGATGGCCCTCCAGGCGGTACAGCTCCCGTCCGCTCATTGGATCCCAGAGTCCCACCCGGCCATCGTCTCCGCCCAAGGCCAGCCAGCTCCCATCGGGCGCGGCCGCCAGCGCGCTGACCCAGCCGCGATGGCCCTCCAGGCGGTGCAACTCCCGTCCGCTCGTTGGATCCCAGAGCCCCACCCGACCATCGTCTCCGCTCGAGGCTAGCCAGCTCCCATCGGGCGAGACCGCCAGCGCAAGGACCAAGTCGTGATAGCCCTCCAGGCGGTGCAGCTCCTGTCCGCTGGTCGGATCCCAGATCAACACCCGACCACCGACTCCGCTCGAAGCCAGCCAGCTCCCGTCGGGCGCGACCGCCAGCGCTCTGACCCAGCCGTGATGGCCCGCCAGGCGATGCAGCTCCCGTCCGCTGGCCGGATCCCAGAGCCGCACCCGGCCATCGGCTCCGCCCGAGGCTACCCAGGCGCCGTTGGGCGCGACCGCCAGCGCACGGACCCAGCGGTGATGGCCCGCCAGGCGGTGCAGCTCCCGTCCGCTGGCCGGATCCCAGAGCCGCACCCGGCCATCGATTGCGCCCGAGGCTAGCCAGCCCCCGTCGGGCGCGATCGCCAGCGCGCTGACCCAGCCGTGATGGCCCGCCAGGCGGTGCAGTTTCCGCCCGCTGGTCGGATCCCAGAGCCCCACCCGGCCATCGTCTTCGCCCGAGGCCAGCCAGGCGCCATCGGGCGAGACCGCCAGTGCACGGACCGAGCCGCCATGGCCCGCCAGGCGGTGCAACTCCCGCCCGCTGGCCGGATCCCAGAGCCGTACCCAGCCATCGGCTCCGCCCGAAGCTACCCAGGCGCCATCGGGCGCGACCGCCAGCGCACGGACCGAGCCGCCATGGCCCTCCAAGCGGTGCAGCGCACGGACCGAGCCGCCATGGCCCTCCAAGCGGTGCAGCTCCCGCCCGCTGACCGGATCCCAGAGCCACACCCAGCCATCGGCTCCGCTCGAGGCCAGCCAGGTGCCATCGGGCGCGACCGCCAGCGCACGAACCAAGCCGCCATGGCCCGCCAAGCGGTGCAACTCCCGCCCGCTGGCCGGATCCCAGAGCCGCACCGAGCCATCGGCTCCGCCCGAAGCCACCCAGGCGCCATCGGGCGCGACCGCCAGCGCACGGACCGAGCCGCCATGCCCCTCCAAGCGGTGCAGCTCCTGCCCGCTGGCCGGATCCCAGAGCCCCACCCAGCCATCGGCTCCGCTCGAGGCCAGCCAGGCGCCATCGGGCGCGACCGCCAGTGCAGTGACCGAGTCGCCATGGCCCGCCAGGCGATGCAGTTCCCGCCCGCTGGCCGGATCCCACAGCCGCACCCGGCCATCATCTCCGCCCGAGGCCAGCCAGGCACCGTTGGGCGCGACCACCAGCGCACGGACCAATCCACCATGGCCCTCCAGGCGGTGCAGCTCCCGCCCGCTGGCCGGATCCCACAGCAGCACCCGGCCATCAGCGCCGCCCGAGGCCAGCCAACCACTGTCTGGCGAGGCAAGGGTCACCGTGATCATCGTGCTGTGGCCAGCGACGGCGGTTGGACTGGCGCCCCGGATGGCGGCCTTGCCAGTGGCGATAAAGAGATCCGGTGGAGCGCCGCCGGTCGAGTCGGACAACCCCAGTGGCAGGCGATCGAGCCATTGAGTGTGATAGAGCCTGGTTCGGCTCAGCGTTGCCGCGTCCGTGGAGCAGTCATGTACGACGGTACCTGTCAGGTTTGGTTGTGCGGCCGAGATGTGGTCCAGTCGGCAGCGATCGAACAAGGCGGCGGTGAGGTCGCTTTTGTCGAAGATGCAGTCGGTGAAATCGCAGTCTCCGAAATGTCCGCCACGCAGTTCGGTGCCGGAGAAGTCGCTGCCGCGCCAATCCAAGTGACGGCCGGGCCGTCCCTGCCAGTGCTGAAACACCAGCCTCGCGCCCTGGAGTTGGAACCCGGAGCAGGTGTCGCCTGCGAAGCCCTGTGCAGCGGCTCGCAGTGCATAGGCCAGGGCCAGCTCGCTGGCGCGCGGGCGGTAGCGCGCGCGGATCGCTGCGAGTCCAGCTAGGCAGGGGTCGGTGTTGCGCCGGGAGATAAGTCCACCGAGAAAGTCCAGTGTCTCTGAGCTCGGCGTCGGCACGGCCCAGTCTTCTAGCGCGGCCGGCTCTCTGGCGCCAGTGGTCAGTGCGCGGTGCAGCGCTCGCGCCAGGAAGAACTCCATGATGGAGGTGTGCGCGAAGCGAAAACGGTCTTCGCCCTCGCGCACGACGAAGCTGGCGTTGCGGAGGTCCTCCTGGAGCACGGCGGGGCCGTCGTCGCGGTTGAGGTAGGCTCGGTACTCGACCCGCTCCCAGCGCGGATCCGCGAGTAGTTGATCGACGAGCCAAGTTTCCAGGTCGTCGAAGCTCATGTCGCTCTGACCGCCGGACCAGAGTCTGTGGGCCAGGCGCTCCATCAGGACGAGCTTGTGCTCCCGCTTGAGACGGTGCTTGGGGTCGTCGCGACGCAGCCACTGGCCAATCATGCCCTCGTAGAGATCGGCGATATCGACCGATTCGCCAGTACGCTGCTTGGCCTCCAGTTCGTCAACCTGCTCCTGAATCAGTCTCAGGTTGTAAGGTCGGCTACCGAGCTGGCGCAGATCGTGGACCTGGTCAATCAAGCCGATGGCTTGGTCTGCACGCTCTGGGTTCTTTGCGAAGACCTGGCGAAAATAGGCCTCGACCTGGTCGGCACCGAATGGCAGCAGCGTCAGCCAGAGGTAGTCGCCCGCGTTAACGGAGGCGCGCTGCTCACCGTCGAAGAAACTGAGCTGGTCCTTGAGCGTCTGAAAGAAATGGCTGCGGCAGCTCATGACCAATCGCCCAACCCCTGGTGCGCGGCGCCAATCGGGGCCGGCGTTGCGCGGCCGCTTCCAGACCGCTGGCGGCAGGATGCTCCAGAGCGTCTGGATGAACTGGCGGCACTGCGGAGGCGTCAGCCGGTTCATGACCTCGTCCAGTCCATCGAAGATGACAAGCCCGCCGCGTTCCTGTGCTAAGCGCTTTATTTGGGCGACATCCGGAGGCTCCTGACCGGCTGGCAGGTTGTAGTTGGACGCGATCAGTTGCGCCAGCATGTCGTCCAGCGGCGGCAAGCCGTCGTCCCAGTTCCACCGCATGCTGTTCACCGCTCGCAGATCCAGGTAGAGCGGAAGGGGCAGGCGCTCGCCCTTGCGTCTTAGATCCAGGAGACTGGCGGTGAGCTGCTGGCACAGGGTGGTCTTACCCATGCCAAGCTCGCCGAAGATGGCACAGAAGACGTCCTGCTTCGGATCACGCAGCCACTTGAGGAGTAGCGGCAGTGCGGGGGCGCCCTCCGATTCGGTGCCTGTCGTGGCCAGGGGATCGACGAAGTGGACGGTATCCACCTCGGTTCGCCAGCGGCAGAGGGTTTCGAAGGTCTGCTCACAGTCCGCATGCCTTCCCGATCTGCTGCGCATCGCGTCGCGAATCGCCGTTGCGGCCGAACTCAGCCACCTCTCGCGCTGAGGGCCACTGCGCTCGCTCCAGGTCTTGGTATCTCCGTCAGTGAATAGCTCAAGATGCGAGAGCGGTGTGCCTTCCAGATGCTCCGCTGGGACTGGAATCAGTCCGAGCGGTAAGAGACGAGGTCCCTCAGGGATCCCCATCGGCTCGCTTTTAAGCTCGGCAATCAAGCCGGGACTGACCAGAAAGAGGATGAGCCGCGCCTGCTCAAGCCAGTCCTTGCGGGTCATAAGGGTGTGCTCGCCGGCCGTCACAT
Source organism: Rhabdochromatium marinum (assembly GCF_016583795.1). Classification (GTDB taxonomy): domain Bacteria; phylum Pseudomonadota; class Gammaproteobacteria; order Chromatiales; family Chromatiaceae; genus Rhabdochromatium; species Rhabdochromatium marinum. The sequence continues at coordinate 7,550 of NZ_NRRS01000042.1, forward strand.
CGCGGATGTCCTGAAGCCGTGCGTCGAAGTTGGCGCTCTTTAAGTAGACCCCCAGACCCTTCAGAAACTCGCGCGCTTTATCTCGGTCCATCTCGGCGTAGATGACAGGTACCAGCGGCTCGGGCCGCTCCGACTGGACGGCGGCATATTGCTCCAGCGGCTCATCGAGGCGTGTGCCTAGGCTATCGATCGCGCGTTCGCTAAAGTGGGCGATGCGCTCTTCGCTGTCATCGGGCGTGACGAACCAGAGCCGCCGATCCGAGGGAGCTGCCTTGCGTCTTTGGTCAACTTTCAGTTCAAAGTGAATGCCGTGCTCTTCGGCGATGGCGGAGAGGGTGTCGCGGAACTTCTTGAACTGCTTGTCCGCACGCGTTTTTGCCATCTGGTCCGCCAGGCTGTCCGGGAAGAGCGCCCTGTAAGCGGCATCGTACGGAATGCGCCCGTCGTCGACGATCAGGGCCTTCAGCTTAGCGAGACGGTTGCGGCTCAGAGCAGAGAGATGCGGATTCAACAGCCCTAACCAATGAGCGACGCTGTCTCTGGGGGCTGGGTCGAGAAGGCTGTTCATGAGGGCGTTGATCTCAAAGTCAGACTGAAACGTCCAAGTGCGCCGCAGAGACGATCACCTGGGCCAATGCTGCGGGATCCTGGTATCCCGGCCGCCTAGGGAACTGCGGCGGAATTTAGACGCCGGAGCTTGGTGGTGATAGCGGAGACGAGTTGGTCCGCGAAGGCCGTGCTGTTCGGTCCGCGTGTTGTCGCGAAGCTGCGACCGTCCCGGTCACGAAAAATCTGAATCTGCTCCAGCCCAGACAGATCTGCGGTGCCGTCCAAGGGAACCTGCTCCAGCATGACCGGCACCAGGGGTTTGCGAACGCGAGTGTGTGTCAGACTTGTCCCCGAACGGACCTGCTCGATGAAGACTGGAAGCTCTTCAGTACGGATGAATCCGCTGGCCAAGAAGCTCGGCGAGATCAGCATCAGACCGAAATCGCAGGTCGCGAGCGCTGTGCTGATCTCATCGCTCCAGTGCTGACCTGGATCAATGGCGTTATCGATCCATTGCGAAAAGGAGAAACCTTTCTGGATTGCCAGCCTCGGCTGGATAAGGTCGAGCAAGCGGTGCGCCAGTCGCTTGTCGGCATGGGAGTAACTGACGAAATAGGCTATGGAAATGGACATGGCGATCCCCCTGAGCGTGCGGATAACGTGAGTCTAGAAGCTGCAAGTAACGACGTCAAGGAGATGAAGTAGATATATGGCGATATGAAATTTGGGAGTGTGACGATCAAGCCATCCGCGCGTCCCGCATGCGGGACGAACGCACGCCGAGCGCTAGGTCGCCCGCCGTAGCCAAGTCTCAACCTGCTCGGGCGGCAATGGCCGGCTGAAATAGTATCCCTGCGCCTGACGGCAGCCCAATTGTCGCAACGCTTCGAGCTGCACTTCCGTCTCCACCCCTTCGGCGATCACCTCGAGTTTCAGATGACGCCCCAGTGCAAGGATGGTCTCAATAACGGCAGCCTGTTTGGGCTGTTCGGGTGCAGTGTGCACAAAGGATTGATCGATTTTGAGTCGGTCAACGGGAAAGCTCGTCAGCGTCCGCAGACAGGAATAACCGGTCCCGAAGTCATCCAGGCTTAGGCGTACGCCAAGTATGTGCAACTCCCGCAGCAGGGCGTGGGTCTCATTGCCCCCTTCCAGCAGCGTGTTCTCGGTAATCTCGAGTTCGAGCAGCGCGGGATCGAGACGCTTCTCGGCGAGCAAGGTGCGCAGCTGCGCGCTCAGTGCGTAACGCCACTCGTGATGCTGAAACTGCTTGGCGGACAGATTGAGTGTCACCGGCAGTAGCGGCAACCCGGCTCGATGCCAGGCCAGCAACTGCTCAATCACGGCCAGAACCACCCAGGTGCTGAGCGCCTGGATCAGGTCGCTCCGCTCGGCGACCGGCACGAAGGCGTACGCCTCCAGTAGCCCGCGAGTGGCATGTGTCCAGCGCACCAGGGCCTCGAGTCCAATCGGTCGGTTGCTGGTCAGCTCGATCTGCGGCTGGTAGTGCAAACACAGTTCTCCTCCTGCGATCGCTTGGCGTAGTTGGCACTCCAAGGTCATCACCCGCATCGCCTCACGCTGCATCTCCTCGGTGAAGAATTGATAGCGGTTGCGCCCGGCCTGCTTGGCTCGGTACATGGCGGTGTCGGCGCGCGTGATCAGCGCGTCGGCGGTGTCCCCGTCTCCGGTTGAGAGCGTAATGCCGAGGCTACAGCTAACGCTGAGCGTCTGCTTCTCCAGATACAAGGGCTCGGAGAGACGCGCGACCAGCTTTTCTGCCACGTGGGCGGCACCCTTGGGCTCCACGTCGGAGAGAACGAGGATGAACTCGTCGCCGCCGGCGCGCGCCACCGTATCGGTGGCGCGCACCGCGTCGCGCATCCGCCTTGCCACCTCCACCAGCAGGGCATCCCCGGTGGCATGGCCAAGCGCGTCGTTGATTTCCTTGAAGTGGTCGAGGTCGAGCACCATCAACGCGAGGCAGGTGCCTTGACGCTTCATCTGAGCCTGGGCCACCGCAAGCCGCTCTTCGAGCAGGCGTCGATTGGCCAGTCCGGTGAGCGGGTCGTAAAAGGCGAGCTGACGGACCTGCTCCTCGGCGTGCTTCTGCGCGGTAATATCGCGAATGGTGACGATGCCAAACAGCAGCTGGCCCTGAGGATCGCACACCGGAGCACCGCTGTAGCTGCCGATAAAGGTCTGGCCAGTGTCGCGTCGGCGCACCTGCAGCTCGTGATGGGTAAAGGTCTCGCCTTGGAAGGCCAGGGAGATCGGCCAGCGCTCGGGCGGTTGCTCTTCGCCGGCGAGGTCGCGCACCTCGAAGACGTCGACATACTCGGCGAGTATGCGCAGCGCCTCGTCCTTGCGGCTGAAGCCGTGCAGGCGCAGGGCGGCTGGATTGACGTCGATGACCATGCCTGCAGGGGTGGCGATCACCAAGCCGTCGTTCATGCTCTGGAGGACCGCCTCACGGGTGTTGTGCGCTTCGCGCAACGCCTGTTCGACGCGCTTGTGCTCGGTGATGTCCTGAATAGCCCCAAAGACCCGGGCCACACGTCCCTGCTCCAGCACCGGGTGGCCGATGATGCGGACCCATTTGCGCTGCCCGATGGCGGAGACGAGCTCGAGTTCCAGGTCGTAGGGGCGGCCCTCCTCGCTGGCGGCTCGCACCGCCGTCTCGATGGTTTGTCGGTGTTCACCCCTGTAGTAGCCGACCCCGGCGGCGACATCAATGGGCGCATCCTCCGGCAGGTCGTGAATGCGGGCACATTCCGGCGTCCAGCTGCCCTGGCCGGTGGCCGGGTCGAAACGCCAGCCGCCGATGTGTGCCATGGTGCTCATATCGTTGAGCATCTGCTCTTGCTCATGCAACGCCTCCTCGGTGCGTTTGCGCGCGGTGATATCGCGGATGATCTCCTGGTAGACCAGGGTCGAGCCCCGCGCGATACGCCGCACGCTGCACTCAACCGGAAAGACCGAGCCGTTCTGGCGCTGGTGCAGCACCTCGTAGACCAGCGAATCGCGTTGCGGCAGCTCCGCCCAGAGGGGCGCCAGGCGCTCGCTCTCGCCCGGCGCGCGTAGGTCGTCGAGGCGCAGCTGGCGAAATGCCTGACGGCTATAGCCATACTGGCTCAGAGCGCGCTCGTTGGCCTCTAGCACCTTGTTCTCGGCATCAATCAGCAGGATGGCGTCGTTGGCATAGCGGCTGAGATAGTCGACGCGCTCGGCGAGGCGCTGCTGTTGCAGGTCGCGCTCGAGCAACTCGGCGCGGCGTGCCTGGCGCTGGCCGTGCCACCACAGCCACAACGCCAAGGCGCCGATCAGGATGAAGGCGACAAGCGCTCGCATCGCCATAGCCCGCAAGGTCACCAGGGTGGCGTAGGCCTCCTCCCGATCGACCTTGGCGACCATGGCCCAGGGCGTGCCGGCGATCGGGCGCAGTACGCTCAGCACTGGCACGTCCCGGTAATCGCGTCCAGCGAAGATGCCTTCGCGTCCGGCAAGGACTTGAGCGGCGGGCAGGGTCGTCTGCTGCATTGACAGGCGCAGGCGCAGCGCGGTGTCGGGGCGATGGCGCAGCCTGTTGAGAAAGACCACCGCATCGCCCTCGCGGCGGATCAGCAGGGTCTCGGCGCTCTCGCTCGGCACCGGCCAGCACTGGATCAGCGGGTAGAGGAAGCGCTCAGGGTCGATGCGCAAATAGAGCCAGAGCGGCGCGGCAGCGGTTTGCTCCAGACGTGTGAAGAGGCCAAGTTCGATGCGTCCGATCCCGTCCGCTGTCGGCGCACGGACGAAGTCCTGCAGGTGTATGCCCGACGTGCGATGGGCCGCGATGAGCGCGGACCAGTCGGCCGGGGGCTCGGCCAAGCCGACGCCGAGCCGGATCTGGGCGCGCTCATCAAGCAGCAGGATGGAGACATAGTCATTCGCTTGGCGCATGCCCTCAAGTCGAGCCGTCACCCGGGCCTCGGCGGTCCGCCGCGCCGGCTCCGGTGTGGCGGGGTCGAGCGCCTCCTCGAGCGTGGCCAGGAACGTCGGTGAACCGGACAGCGCCTGTAGACTCTTGCGTCTGTCGGCGAGCCAGCGCTGGATCTGATCGGCCTTGAGCGCGGCGATCGCCGTGAGTTTTTCGTGGGTGTCGGCGCGGATGTCGCGGCGCAGAAAGCCCTCGGCACTCCAACCGATGGCCGCGATCCCTAGGATCAGCAGCAGAAAGATCAGCAGCAGGGCGTTGCGGCGATGGCGCTCGTTCCATCTTCCGCCGTTGTCGCGCAGGGGCATGGTTGGGTCTCCAGCAAGATTGAAGGCAGTCCCGAAACTTGGTCTGTTGATGATTTGGTGTGCCACATATCAGCAAGCAGACCGCTACGCGATCGCCCGTTCAGCCCTTGTCAATCAGCAGACTCGAGGTCTCTGGCTCAGCCTTCCGCTCGATGAAACTGGCCACCTCATCGGAGGGGATCGGGCGGCTGAACAGGTACCCTTGAGCCAGTCGGCATCCTACTTGTTTGAGAAAGTCCGCCTGTGCGACTGTCTCGACACCTTCGGCGAGCGTCTTCAGTCTAAGTTGTCGGGCCATCGCCACGATAGCGGCAGCGATCGCCATGTCGCTGCGATCGTCTGGAATATCACGGATGAATGACTTATCGATCTTCAAGGTGTCAATCGGCAACGATTTTAAGTAGCTGAGCGACGAATAGCCCGTCCCGAAATCGTCGATGGCAATTTCGATCCCTCTCTGGCGCAGCGCATGCAGCTGAGTGATGCTGTTGGCTGCGGTCGAACTCTTCGCGGCGCAGACCGTAGATCCTCAACAACTGGTCGTTCCAATCCATTCTTTGCGTTCCGGGATCCAAACGCCAGACGCCCAGCTTGGCGGTATCGACTGCAAGCTGCAGCTGATTCAATGTCTCTTGCAGTCGTGTCTGTGCTGGTTAGAGAACTCACCCGGCTCGAAACCATAGATGCTTTCAATCTGTGCCGTCCAAAGGACTTTGTTGGCGGCCAGTTGCCACTCCCAGACACCAACATCGATCCGACCAAGCGAGTCGGCGAGTAGCGTAGCGATCCCCAGCGGTTCTTGTCGCATGCTTAATGCCTCAGGGATTAGACTCAACAGCGTTCAATGTTACAGCATAGGCTGTAATCGAAGGGGGGGCGATGTCAACGCTTGTCAAAGTATCGCGCGCGACAAGGTGCAGAAGCGTACTGATTGTGTCTGAATCCCTGCCGAGCCGATAACAGAATGCTCGATTTGGCCATTTTGCTGAGCGGTTTCATGGTCGTTGGGCGGCCAACGTCGGCAGGACAGCCATGGCCGCATGGCTAGTCTCACACATCGATATCCTTGATAGATGCCGCGACCAATCGCGTCACCCTAAAGACAAAGGCGCTCACTCTCTGGTGGGACTGAGGCCCCTAGGTCGCCTTTATAGGCCGGTTTCTCGGTGGCTATGTGAGCGCATAGAGTATACTACGCCAAGGTCGGTTTTCAGCCCGTCACGCTGCGTTCCGACCTTGAACCAGGCTGTTTTTTGGTAGAAACCTTGTGGTAGACACCGTCACGATGACCACTGACAACCCCGCCGAGATCCCCAGCAACCTGAGCGCTGATACGCCCGATTCACCGCTGCACGCACTCACAGCCTTCGGCTGGGAGCCTTTTTTCGCGCAGCAAGTCAGCTGGGAGGCGCTGTTCGACACCCCGCCGGTGCGCGTCGTGGCCGTGCATCGCAGTGGGCTGGAGGTGGTTGGTCCCGACATCGACCGGCTGATCCCACCGCGTGCCGACGCCACTGTGGGAGACTGGCTGTTACTCGATCACGCCCGAGCACACGCCAGCCAGCTCCTGTCGCGCAAGAGCCTGATCAAACGCCGTGCGCCGGGGACCAATCGGCAGGAGCAGTTGATCGCGGCGAACATCGACACGGTGTTCATCGTCAGTTCCTGCAATCAGGATTTCAACCTAGCCCGCCTGGAGCGCTATGTCGCGCTGGTCTTTGAGGCCGGAATCACCCCGGTCATCGTGCTGACCAAAGCCGATCTCGCGGTGGATGCCGTGTCCTGGATAGCCGCCGCTGGCGGTATCTCGGTGCATGTGCCCGTTGTAGCGCTGGATGCGCGGGGAGATGAGCCGCGCCAGGTACTGTCGCCCTGGTGCCAGCCCGGGCGGACGGTGGCCTTTTTGGGATCCTCTGGCGTTGGCAAATCCACCCTGACCAATGCCCTGATCGGCACCGATTCCATCGCAACCCAGGCTATCCGCGAGGACGATGCCAAGGGACGTCATACCACCACAGGTCGCGCGTTGCACCGCATTCCCGGCGGCTGCCTGGTGCTCGACACACCAGGCATGCGCGAATTGCAGCTGACCGACGCCGCTTCTGGCATCGCCGAGACCTTCGAGGACATCGAAGCCCTGGCCGCGCACTGCCGGTTTGCCGACTGCCAGCATGAGGCCGAGCCCGGTTGCGCCGTGCGCGAGGCCATCGACGGGGGCGACCTCGACCCTGCGCGCCTACGGCGCTGGCGCAAGCTGATCGCAGAGGATCGTTTCAATTCCGCCAGTCTCGCCGAGCGTCGGTCACAAGACCGCGCTTTTGGCAAGATGGTGAAAAGAACCATAAAGGACATCAAGGCGCGGCGGCGATCCTGATCAGGATCGAGCATCCACGGACGATTTCGAGGACAAACGCATCCGCCGCCGAAAGAACGCCTCGTTTGGATGTCGTGGCCTCGCCGCCATCGCGGCCATGTGTTGTTTCTGCGCCAGTTTCTGCTGGCGAATGCGCTGACGACAGCGGCGACAGCGCACCGCAACGGCATCGATATGCCCCTTGGCGATTTCGTACCACCATTTTTGCTGCGCCGCCGTCCAGGTCTCCGCCGCACCGCAATCGCGGCAGATGAAGGGCCGATCGACGTAGTAGTCCGGCAGCAAGCCGTAGGTATTGATGTGGCTGAGCGCGTGATGATCGGCCGCTACCGCCCCCAGCGGTGCAGCACCAAGGTAGAGCCAAAAAATCACAAATAGGTGTATATGTGTATTACAAATCAGCAGTTTAGGCTTGGCACAGATCGGGCATAAAGACCTTTGAGGCGCAGAAGCGCGGTTTTTCTTGCTCTAAACCTTTGTTTTGTTGGGTGCCATTACTTATTGAGAAGTTACGTTAAACGCCATTAAATGATTGATAATTAAGGATTATCAACTAAATTGAATGGCGGAGAGGGTGGGATTCGAACCCACGGACCCCGTAAGGAGTCACTTGATTTCGAGTCAAGCCCGTTCGACCACTCCGGCACCTCTCCGATAAGGGAGGGAGTTGGCAGTCTGAGATGCCCTTGGCTGGTATGCGGGTTGGGCGGTGACTGCTTGGTCTTGCATGAGTCTTGTCATGCTTGAACGCTGATTATACTCCAGTGTTGCGCACTTTTGCAGTGCCGCTCGCCCCGGTGCTTCCGGCTCAGCGACTCAGCAGCTTAGCGGTTGTTTTTCCTTGCCTGCTCGGTGACTTGCAAGCTGCGCTGGGCGAGCCACACCAGCAGTAGCACAGGAACACCGATCAGCGTTGTGAACAGGAAAAAGTTTGGATAGCCTATGGCGTCCACCATGGAGCCTGAGTAGCCGCCGAGCACCTTGGGCAGCAGGGTCATCAGGGAGCTAAAAATTGCGTATTGCACGGCGGTGAAGGAGACATTGGTCAGGCTTGACAAAAAGGCGACAAAGGCTGCACTGGCCAGGCCGCCGGCCAGATTGTCGGCGGCGACTGTGGTATAGAGCCAGGGAAGTTGATGTCCGGCATGGGCCAAGCCGATGAACAGCAAATTGGTCACGGCCGAGAGCACGGCACCGAGCATGAGAATACGCATCACACCAAAACGGGTGGCCATCAAGCCGCCAAGAAAGCCGCCGGCAATACTCACAACCACGCCGAAGGTCTTGACCGCCGTGGCAATCTCCGGCTTGCTAAAGCCGATGTCCTGATAGAACACATTGGAGATGACGCCCAGGACGATGTCGGAGATACGATAGAGTCCGACCAGCGCCAGCAGCAGCAGCGCAGTTCGCAGACCGTAGCGCTGAAAGAAATCCAGCGCCGGCTCGACCCAGGTGGCACGCGCCATCTGCCGATCAACCGCGCCAAAGCGTACCAGCATCCAGCCCACGAGCAGCGCGCAGAGAATGGCCAGCCCAAAGTGCAGGGTTTCGATCAGGAAATTGAGCAAGGCGTCCTGGCCGAGCATCTGTTTGATGGCGGTAAATCCCGATGCGCCGAGGAAAAAGGCCGCGACAAAGGCGCCCGCAGCAACCAGAAACACCAACACCAGACGCAGGTAATCGAAGCCGCCCCAGGCGCTGTCTTCGCGCACCTTGGCGATTGGTTCAGGCACCAGCAGCGTGGTGGCGACGCCAATCAGCATGATGGCGGCCATGACCAGATAGGTCAGTTGCCAGGCGGCATAGGAATAATTGTCCGCTGTCGAGCCAAAGCTGGCAGCCAGGTAGAGTGCGCCAGCACCGGCAATCACCATACCCACCCGATAACCGGCGATATAAGCGGCTGAAAGCACGCCCTGCATGCGTGCCTCGGCAATTTCGATGCGATAGGCATCAATGACAATGTCCTGCGTGGCGGAGGAAAACCCCAGCATCACCGCCGCCAGTGCCATTGGGATCAGGGTGTCGCGCCCCTGGGACGGATCATTCATCGCCATCAGCACAATGGCGCTGATCACCGCCAGCTGGGCCACCAGCAGCCAACTGCGCCGGCGCCCGAGCCAGCCGGTCAGCAGAGGCAGCGGAATGCGGTCAATCAGTGGAGCCCAGATAAACTTAAAGGAATACCCGAGCGCCGCCCAACTAAAGAAGGTCACCGCGCCGCGCTCGACTCCGGCTTCGCGCAACCAGAGCGACAGCGACGAGAAAATCAGCAGAATTGGTAAGCCGGCGGCGAAGCCAAGAAAAAGCATGGCCAGCACGCGCAGATCACGCAAGGCAGATAGGCTGGCGGAAAAGCGACCGATGATTGACTCGGTGGCCTGTTGAGCGGGCATGGCATGCAGTGGTGACAATGTATGAAAAAAATGGCAGGAGTCGCCGTGTCGGACTTGACAGGATGAGCTGTATATTAGAAACTACTGATGTACTGATGATCCAGTTGATTGTCGGTACACTCCTCCATCCTCCTTTGGTGGTATTTTTCTAAGCGCGGCGCCTGCCGCGCTTTTTTTTGCCTGGCACGCCTGCCCGGTTATTCATAACGCACGTCAAGAATCTCGAACTCGCGCGCGCCACCGGGAGCTTCCACCAGGGCCTGATCGCCTTCGCTCTTGCCGATCAGTGCGCGAGCGATGGGCGAGCTGATCGAAATCATGCCGCGCTTAATGTCGGCCTCGTCCTCGCCGACAATGATGAAGCAATGCTCCTCGTCCTTATCGACCTCCAGCACATCCACGGTGGCACCAAACATGACCTTGCCATTGGGCGTCAGCTTGGTCACGTCGATGATTTCGGCGTTGGAGAGCTTGCCTTCAACCTCGCTGATGCGGCCCTCAATGAAGCCCTGCTCCTCGCGGGCGGCATGGTATTCCGCATTCTCTTTCAGGTCGCCATGGGCGCGTGCTTCGGCGATGGCCTCAATGACACGCGGGCGTTCAACCCGCTTGAGCCGCTCCAGCTCCTCGCGTAACTGCTCGGCGCCCTTGACAGTCAGAGGGACTCTATTCATGCGCTACGATCCTCGTTCAGTAAATGTCGCTGCGGATGTTTAGTAAAGATCCTGCAAGCGGTTGGTTCTTAAATCGCCGGACTGCTCCAGCGCCAGGCAGGTGGCCTCGGCGCCCGCCATGGTGGTGGTGTAGCTCACTTTGTACTGCAAAGCGGCGCGGCGAATTTCGGCCGAGTCGGCAATGGCTTGCACGCCTTCGGTGGTATTGACGATAAAACTGATGTCCTGATTCTTGATCATATCGACAATATGCGGCCGCCCTTCCTTGACCTTGTTCACCCCTTCGCAGTTCAGGCCCACGGCGCGCATCGCCTGCGCCGTGCCGTGGGTGCCATAGAGCTGAAAGCCCAGCGCAATCAGGCTGCGCGCGACCCGCTCCAGGCGACTTTTGTCGGCATCCCGCACACTGAGCAACGCCTTGCCACGCGCCGGCAGCTTTGTGCCGGCACCCTCCACCGCCTTGCCAAAAGCCTCGCCAAAGGTCTCGCCGATGCCCATGACTTCGCCGGTGGATTTCATTTCCGGTCCCAGGACAGTATCGACGCCGGGGAACTTGATAAAGGGGAACACCGCCTCTTTGACGAAAAAGTGCTTGGGTCGCACCTCGCTGCCCAGTCCCTGCTCGGTCAGACTGCGACCCACCATGCAGCGCGCCCCGACCTTGGCCAGCGGCACACCAATGGATTTGGACACAAAGGGAACGGTGCGCGAGGCGCGCGGATTGACTTCCAGAATGTAAATATCATCGTCCTTGATGGCAAACTGGGCGTTCATCAGCCCGCGCACCCCCAGCGCCAGGCCCAACTGGGTCATCTGCTCGCGCAGCCGATCCTGCACGCTGGCCGACAGGGTGTAGGGCGGCAGTGAACAGGCGGAGTCACCGGAATGCACCCCAGCCTGCTCAATGTGCTCCATGATGCCGCCAATCAGCACCCGCTCACCGTCGCACAGCGCATCGACATCGATCTCAATGGCATCCTCCAGAAAGCGATCCAGCAGCACCGGAGACTCGTTTGACACACTCACGGCTGAGCGAATGTAGCGCGCAAGTTCCTGATCGTCGTAGACCAGTTCCATGGCGCGGCCACCCAACACATAGGACGGGCGCACCACCAGGGGATAGCCGATGGCAGCGGCCTGATTCAGGGCTTCGTCCTCGCTGCGTGCGGTGCAATTCGGCGGTTGCTTGAGTCCGAGCTGATGGATGAGCTGCTGGAAGCGCTCGCGATCCTCGGCCAGATCAATGGAATCCGGTGAGGTGCCAATAATGGGCACTCCGGCGGCTTCGAGATCGCGTGCGAGCTTCAGCGGCGTCTGGCCGCCGTATTGCACAATCACTCCAAAGGGTTGTTCCTTCTCAACAATTTCCAGCACATCCTCCAGGGTCAGCGGCTCGAAATAGAGCCGATCGGAGGTGTCGTAGTCGGTCGAGACGGTTTCCGGATTGCAGTTGACCATGATGGTCTCAAAGCCATCTTCGCGCATGGCAAAGGCGGCATGCACGCAACAGTAGTCAAACTCGATGCCCTGCCCGATGCGGTTGGGTCCGCCGCCGAGCACCATGATTTTCTTGGCCTGCGTCGGCTCGGCTTCGCATTCTTCCTCATAGGTTGAATACAGGTAGGCGGTGCTGGTGGCAAACTCAGCGGCACAGGTATCGACGCGCTTAAAGACCGGGCGAATGCCCAAACTCCAGCGCTGCGCACGAATCCGCTGCTCGCTGACGCCGGTCAGTGCAGCCAGTCGCCGGTCGGAGAAGCCCTTGCGCTTGAGAAAACGCAGCCGGGCGGCATCAAGGGCGGCGAAGCCCTGAACCTTAATCTCGTGGGCGACGTTCACCAGGTCTTCGATCTGGGCGATAAACCAGGGATCAATGCCGGAGAGTTCCAGGATTTCCTCGGCGGTCATCCCGGCGCGCATGCCATCGGTGAGGTAGAAGATACGCTCGGCGCCCGGCTGGGCAATTTCGGTACGCAGCCGCTTGATGGTGATCGGATCGGCCAGATCGAGCACGTTATTCAAGCCGTCCTTGTCGGTCTCCAGCCCGCGCAGCGCCTTTTGCAGCGACTCCTGGAAGGTGCGGCCGATGGCCATCACCTCGCCGACCGATTTCATCTGGGTGGTCAGATGGGCATCGGCGAGGGGAAACTTCTCGAAGGCAAAGCGCGGCACCTTGGTGACCACATAGTCGATGCTGGGCTCGAAGGATGCCGGGGTGGCGCCGCCGGTGATCTCATTGCGCAACTCATCCAGGGTATAGCCGACGGCCAGCTTGGCCGCCACCTTGGCAATCGGAAAGCCGGTGGCCTTGGAGGCCAGTGCCGAGCTGCGCGATACCCGCGGATTCATCTCGATGATGATCATGCGCCCATCGGCCGGATTGATGGCGAACTGCACATTCGAGCCGCCGGTGTCCACGCCGATCTCGCGCAACACCGCCAGCGAGGCGTCGCGCATGATCTGATATTCCTTGTCGGTCAGAGTCTGGGCGGGCGCAACTGTGATTGAGTCCCCGGTATGCACACCCATGGGGTCGAAGTTTTCAATCGAGCAGACGATGATGCAGTTGTCCGCGTGGTCGCGCACCACCTCCATCTCGAATTCTTTCCAGCCCAGCGCGGATTCCTCGATCAGCAGTTCGCGGGTTGGCGACAGATCCAGTCCGCGCCGACAGATGGCCTCAAACTCCTCGCTGTTATAGGCAATACCGCCGCCGCTGCCGCCCATGGTGAAAGACGGGCGGATGATGGCGGGATAGCCGATCTGCGCCTGCACCTGAAAGGCTTCTTCCAGACTGTGGGCAAGCACCGAATGCGGCATATCGAGCCCGATGCGGCGCATTGCCTGGCGAAACAGATCGCGATCCTCGGCCTTATCAATGGCCTCGCGCGAGGCGCCGATCATCTCCACCCCATAGCGCTCCAGCACCCCATGACGGGCCAGATCCAGCGCGGTATTCAGCGCCGTCTGTCCACCCATGGTCGGCAACAGGGCATCCGGGCGCTCGCGCTCAATGATGCGCTCAAGCATCCGCCAGTTGATTGGCTCTATATAGGTTGCATCAGCCATCTCCGGGTCGGTCATAATGGTGGCCGGATTGCTGTTGACCAGAATGACGCGAAAGCCTTCCTCACGCAGTGCCTTGCACGCCTGGGCACCGGAATAATCAAACTCGCAGGCCTGACCGATCACAATGGGTCCGGCCCCAATGATCAGGATGCTATGGATGTCGCTACGCTTTGGCATGAGCTGGCTCTTGCTGGCGCTGCCGCGCGAACTGTGGCGCCGCAGCAGGTTCTCGTCATAAAGGCGTACAAGCCTTCGTTGGGTATCGTCGGCGGCTGTGGATTGGGGCCGCCGCCAGGCCGCCCGCGCTGGCTCAGGCGCTGCGGTATTCGCGCATCAGTTCAGTAAAGTGCGCAAACAGTGGGGCAACATCATGAGGACCGGGACTGGCCTCTGGATGCCCCTGAAAGCCAAAGGCCGGGCAGTGGCGATGATGAATGCCTTGCAGGGAACCATCGAACAGCGACCGATGCGTGGCAACCAGGGTCTCCGGCAGGCTTTGCTCATCGACTGCGAAGCCATGATTCTGACTGCTGATCATGACCCGGCGGGTGGCGAGCTCCTCCACTGGGTGATTGGCCCCATGATGACCGAATTTCATCTTCAGGGTTTGTGCGCCACAGGCGAGACCCAGCAACTGGTGGCCCAGGCAAATGCCAAACAGCGGCACCCGGGCCTCAAGCAGCTCCCGAATCGCGGCAATGGCATAGTCGCAAGGTTCCGGGTCACCGGGACCATTGCTGAGAAACACCCCGTCCGGCTGTAAGGCCATGACCTCCGAGGCCGGGGTTGTGGCCGGTACCACGGTAATCTGGCAGCCCAGGTCAACCAGGATGCGCAGGATATTGCGCTTGATGCCGAAGTCATAGGCAACCACCCGATAGGATGGGCCTGATTCATTGGAGGCTTGACTGGAGGCATAGCCGTGCTTAACTGTCCAGCCACCTTGATCCCAGACATAGGATGCGGTCGTGCTGACCTCACGCGCCAAATCCGCGCCCTTGAGACCGCCAAAGGCACGCGCGGCCGCCAAGGCTTGGGCTTCATCGATCCCCTCCCCTGCTTGCAGGCAGCCACTCTGTGCGCCCTGCTCGCGCAGCCGCCGGGTCAGGCGCCGCGTGTCGATGTCACTGATCGCCACCACAGCCTGCTCGCGCAGATAGTCGCCAAGCTCCTGCTGTCGGCGCCAGTTGCTCGCCAGCACCGGCAGATCGCGCACAATCAGCCCGGCGGCTTGGACCTGAGGGGATTCTTCATCCTCGGCATTGGTACCCGTGTTACCGATATGCGGGTAAGTCAGGGTCACCAATTGGCGCCGGTAGGAGGGGTCGGTCAGGATTTCCTGATAGCCGGTCATGGCCGTATTGAATACGACCTCACCGACACTTTCTCCACAGGCGCCAATGGCGGTCCCACGAAAGACCGAACCGTCTTCCAGAACCAGGACGGCTGATGATTGCACAAAAATCTCCGAGTGGCAGATAGGGTCAAAGCAGAAGCAAGGGGTCAGGACGGAATCTTACCTGTAAGGTGCGAAGGCTGTCTAATGTGCGACGCTCCCATGCGCCGGCTGGCGCCATCCCTGGCTAAGCGCAGCGCTGCACCTCAATCAGGCGATGGTCGTCGGTGACCAGAACACGAAAATTCCCTTGCAACCCTTGATGAGTGATAAAGCGTCGAAAAGCTTCTGCCGGCAATTCGATGCGCTGGCCATTGCTGGCGCGAACGCTGATGCGGCGCGAACGGCCTTCGTAGAAGGCGAGCATATCATCGCGTGGAATCCACAAAGAGAACTGATAGGTCTTCACTGCTGGTCACTGATCGAAAATACCCTCGGGACCCGGCAGGGGGGGCATCGGTGGTGGCGGCGGTGGGATTGGCGCCCCCTGCATGGCATCACGCACATAGTTCGGGAAGTCTGGATTCATCCAGTTTTCGGTTGCGAGCTTGTCTGCCGGCGGGCGCAGACGCGATACATAATCCAGCACAGCACCTTCCTGCTGCTGGGTAAAACTCTTGATCTGTTTGATCATTTTCTCATCTGCATTCTTGCGCTGGCCACTGCGGATGGCATCGAACTGCCGCACCAGATACATAAAATGCTGACCAGCAATGGCCGGGATATGATCCTCGGCATCGCCCTGGCCGCGCTCGCCATGGCAATCCACGCAATTGTCCTGATACAGCTGTTCACCCAGCTCCAGATCCACGCCTGGGCCGACGCCATTGTGGGGCGCCATCGGTAACTGCTCAACATAGGCCGCCACATTAGCCATTTGCTGTGGTCCTCCCAGGATGCGCGGCACCGAGAAGGGGTACATCAGCGGGTTTGTGCGATTGCCGGCGCGAAAATCCGCCAGTTGCTTGATGATCACCGAGGCCCGCTGACCGGCAATCTGTGGATACATGCCATCCATGGTGCCCCAGCCTTCGGGGCGATGGCAGACGGCGCAGGTCAGATAGACCTTGCGTCCGCTGTCTAAATCCGCCGGCTTTGCCAGCGCCTGTTCATACTCAGCCAGCGCAGCCGCTTGCTCAGCCTGCCCCGCCTGCGCCCCTGGCATTGCAACCACCAGCATCAGGCCCAAGCCGACACCCAAGCCCGAATGCCCGAGTCTCTCATGCCATATCTGTCGTGCTGTTCGCATCATCCGCCTCCTCGGTTCATTGCTCCGTTTGTCGGTTCAGAAAAAAGTATCGCACCCCCGGCACCGCCTTGTCTCGAGTTCCACCAACAGGCTCGCTTCCCGCGCGTTTCACCGGCACCAGCGTTGGAGTTTCGCGCCCTTCAGGCAACTGTTGCCCACAAGTTATCAACAGGATATCCACAGGTTGCGAGGAAGCATCTACCCGGTTTATACACAATATATTGTGGTTGACACTGCTTAAAGACACTATATATTGTCTTTATTGCGCAAATTTTCTGCATTGCTGCTTTTGGAGCATTTTCCTCATGGCTACTGCAACTCCCACCGCCTCCGCAACGCCACTCGCCACCGTCGAGCCGCATCCACCGCGGTTTTCGGTGGTCCGTTCGCACCCGGCTTCCAGCCCATCACCAGCCGCGCATCAGCCGGGACAGGTGCAGGTCATCCGTCGCAATGGCACAGTCACCCACTTCGACCCGGCCAAGATTAAAGTCGCCATGACCAAGGCGTTCCTCGCCGTTGAGGGTGAGCATGCCGCCGCTTCCAGTCGCATTCACGATCAGGTGGAGCAGCTTGCCGAGCAAGTCACCAGCGCACTCACCCGTCGGTTGCCAGGAGGTGGCACGGTCCATATTGAAGATATCCAGGATCAAGTCGAACTGGCGTTAATGCGTGCCGGTGAGCACAAGGTTGCACGCGACTATGTGCTCTATCGCGATGCCCGCGCCCGTAAGCGCGCCGCCGAAGTGCAAGGCTCCCAGGCCGTGCAGGCCACCGAGGGCTTACATGTCACGCTGGAAGACGGCACCCGGGTGCCGCTTGACCAGGCTAAGCTGGCCCAACTGGTCACGGAAGTCTGCACTGGACTCGATGCGGTGGACCCGCAACAGGTGCTTGATGATGCCTGTCGCAATCTGTTCGACGGGGTGCAGGCGTCAGACATTGATCAAGCGCTGATTATGGCGGCGCGCGCGCGAATCGAGCGCGAACCTGCCTATAGTCAGGTGGCCAGTCGCTTACTGCTTGAAGCCCTGCGTAAAGAAGCGCTGGGATTTCTCAACCTGCCAACTGCCACTTCTGGCGGCACTGACTGGGCGCTTGGCTACCCTGACTACTTTCGTGCCTACATCAAACAAGGCGCTGAGCTGGAACTGCTCGATTCCGAGTTAACGCGCTATGACCTGGCTCGACTCGGCGCGGCCCTCAAACCGGAACGCGACCGGCAGTTTACTTATCTTGGCCTGCAAACACTGTACGACCGTTATTTTATTCACAACAATGGCGTACGTTTTGAACTGCCGCAGGCCTTTTTCATGCGCGTGGCCATGGGGTTGGCCATCAATGAACTCGAACGTGAAACGCGGGCGATTGAGTTCTATGAGCTGCTGTCGAGTTTTGATTTTATGAGTTCGACGCCGACCTTGTTTAATTCCGGCACCCTGCGCCCGCAATTGAGTTCCTGTTATCTGACCACGGTCGCGGATGATCTTGACGGTATCTATGCCGCCATCAAAGATAATGCTTTGCTCAGCAAATTCGCTGGCGGACTGGGCAATGACTGGAGCCGGGTGCGTGGCATGGGCGCACATATCAAGGGCACCAATGGCAAGAGTCAGGGCGTGGTGCCTTTCCTAAAGGTAGCTAATGACACCGCAGTCGCGGTCAATCAGGGTGGAAAACGCAAAGGCGCTGTCTGTGCCTATCTTGAAACTTGGCACATCGACATAGAGGAATTCCTCGAACTGCGCAAAAACACCGGCGATGACCGACGCCGCTGCCATGACATGAACACGGCCAACTGGGTGCCGGATCTGTTCATGAAGCGCGTGGCCGAGGAAGCCGACTGGACCCTGTTCTCACCTGATGAAACGCCTGATTTGCATGATCTGACCGGCCAGGCCTTTGAGCAGGCCTATGTAGCTTATGAGGCGCGCGCGCAGGCAGGCGAACTCAAGGTCAGCAAAACGCTTAAGGCGGTTGATCTGTGGCGCAAAATGCTCGCCATGCTGTTTGAGACCGGGCATCCCTGGATCGCCTTTAAGGATCCCTGCAACCTGCGCTATACCAATCAGCATGCCGGGGTTGTACACAGCTCCAATCTTTGTACCGAGATTACCCTGCACACCAATGATCATGAGATTGCTGTCTGCAATCTTGGCAGCGTGAATCTCGCCGCCCATGTCAACGAGCGTGGTCTGGACACCGAGAAGCTCAGCAAGACGGTGCGCACCGCCATGCGCATGCTCGACAATGTGATTGACTACAACTTTTATAATGTGCCCCAGGCGCGCAACTCCAATCTGCGCCATCGGCCGGTCGGACTGGGGCTCATGGGCTTTCAGGATGCGCTGTTTAAACTGCGTATTCCCTATGCCAGCCAGGAAGCGGTGCGCTTTGCCGATCACAGCATGGAAACGCTGTCCTATTATGCCATTGATGCCAGTTGTGAACTGGCGCGGGAGCGCGGCTGCTACTCCAGCTATCCAGGGTCGCTCTGGAGTCAGGGCATCCTGCCCATCGATTCTCTCGAACGACTTGAACAAGGCCGTGGCGGCTACCTGCAAGTGGACCGCGACAGCACGCTCGACTGGGACAGCCTGCGCGAGAAAGTCCGCACCCAGGGCCTGCGCAATTCCAACTGCATGGCCATTGCCCCCACCGCCACCATCAGCAATATCGTCGGCGTGAGTCAATCCGTCGAACCAACCTATCAGAACCTGTTCGTCAAATCCAATTTATCCGGCGAGTTCACCGTCGTGAATCCCTATCTGGTGGCTGACCTAAAAGCCATGGGCTTATGGGACAGTGTCATGGTCAATGATCTCAAGTATTACGACGGCTCGGTGCAACCCATTGATCGCATTCCTGAGGAACTCAAGGCACTCTATGCCACTGCCTTTGAAATCGACCCACGTTGGCTGGTTGAAGCCGCCAGTCGCCGCCAGAAGTGGCTCGACCAGGCCCAGAGTTTGAATCTTTACATGCGCGAGCCGAGTGGCAAGAAACTCGACAACCTCTATAAGCTTGCCTGGGTACGCGGATTAAAAACCACCTATTATCTGCGCTCCATGGGGGCTACGCATGTTGAGAAGTCCACCATGAGCGACAGCGGGCGCGCCAATCAACTGAGCGCTGTTGGTGGCAGCTATCAGTCACTCAATCCCAGCAAGTCAAAGACGACAGATACGAGCACAAGTCCACCAAACACACCGAACGCTTGCTCGATCCTGGATCCAGACTGCGAGAGTTGTCAGTAACAGCCAGCGCGCTAGGGCATCGAAATTGGAGGGCATCCCAATGAACTTTACTGAAGTCTTGGACGTATTAAACGACGCCAGTTTATTCGAGCTCTATCGCCTGGACGCTGCAATACGTAATCAACTCGAAAACCCGGCACGGATTGCCGCCGTTAAGCAGGCGCTAACCCAGGGGCAACGGGTTCGCTATTTCGATGATCGTGAAAACCGGATCGTCGAAGCGCGCCTGCTTCAAATCAATCGTACCCGTGTGCTGGTTCAGAATATCGCGGATGGGCGCAATTGGACCCTGCCCTTTTACATGCTCGACCTTGACGGCACGGACGTTGACATTGCCGCCCAGTCCAAGCGCGGTCTGGACAAAAACAGCGTGCGTGTGGGTGATCGCGTAGCCTTTCGTGATCGCCAAGGCCGCGAGCAGTTCGGTGAGGTGATTAAACTCAACACCAAAACCGCTGGCGTCATGGTCAACAACCGGCGCTGGCGCGTCGCCTACAGTTTGCTCTCCCCGATTATCGAAGCCGAAGCAGAGGCTTATACCGACCCTGAATTACTCAGTGACCCGCGCGTTTTTGACAATAACCACACCGAATGAACCGGCAGTTAAGACAGAAGCACGCGCAAGCCAATCACCACCAACGCCCCCGGAGACCAATTATGCTGAACTGGGACGATCCTTTGGCCGATCTCAAACCCGAAGCCCGCCACCTGCCGCCTTCAGCCAGTGATTCTCTTGCCACGCACGGCACTGGACCAGACGCAGACTGGGAGGATGGTGCCACTGATGATAACCCAGGGAATTCCCTGTTAATGGCAGGGGAATGGAGTGTTCAGGCCAAAACCGCGTCGTCACATGCCACTCATGCCCCGCGTCCAGGACGGGGCCTGGTCGAGAACAGTGCGCTTATGGCAACGGCTGGTGCAGCGCCGGTTGTGAACCCCAATCCCCTGCCCGCGCAGCCATCACTGCTGGATGATGACAGCCTGCCGTCCTGGCCTAACCCGCCGCAACATGCCGATTTAGATTCGTCTCCCGAACCCAAGTCCGAGCCAGCCGGGGGGGCGACGGGCCTGGAAGACCTGACCATGGGGGCCGGTCGCATCCGCGTGGATGACAAACGCATCATCAACTGCCATGCCGATTTAAATCAACTGGTGCCCTTTAAGTACGACTGGGCTTGGCAAAAATATCTGGATGCCTGCGCCAATCACTGGATGCCGCAGGAAATCAACATGAATGCGGATATCGCGCTCTGGAAGGATCCCACTGGGCTAACGGAAGACGAGCGCACCATCATTAAACGCAATCTGGGATTTTTCTCGACCGCCGACTCCCTGGTGGCCAACAATCTGGTACTGGCCGTTTACCGGCACATCACCAATCCCGAATGCCGGCAATATCTGCTGCGCCAGGCGTTTGAGGAAGCACTACACACCCACGCCTATCAATATGTGGTTGAAAGCCTGGGTCTGGATGAAGGGGAGATCTTCAATATGTACCGGGAGGTGCCATCGGTAGCCCGCAAGGCGGAGTGGGCGCTGCCCTTCACCCAGTACCTCGCCGATCCACATTTCAAAACCGGCACGCCCGCCAATGACCAGCGTCTGTTACGTGAGCTGGTGGCCTTTTATGTCATCTTTGAAGGTATTTTCTTCTACGTCGGCTTCGTGCAGGTCCTGAGCATGGGCCGACGCAACAAAATGACCGGCACCGCTGAGCAATTTCAGTACATCCTGCGCGATGAGTCCATGCACATGAACTTCGGCATTGATGTAATCAATCAGATCAAACTGGAGAATCCCCAACTCTGGACGGGAACCTTCACCCAGGAACTCAGCGATATGATCCGCGAGGCCGTGGCCATGGAAGCCCAGTACGCGCATGACACCATGCCGCGCGGTGTGCTGGGGCTGAATGCGGCGATGTTTGAGGAATATCTACACTTTATCGCCAACCGGCGCTGTGCGCAGATCGGGCTGCCAGAGCAATACCCCGGCGCGACCAATCCCTTCCCCTGGATGTCGGAAGTGCTGGATCTGAAGAAAGAAAAGAACTTCTTTGAAACCCGCGTCACTGAATATCAGACCGGTGGTGCCCTGTCCTGGGACTAATCCGCCAATCTGTGATCACTCTGTGTTATTTCAGCAGCACACGAATGGCTTTAATAAGATCGCGCAAGGTCAGAATGCCCTGCAGCTTCCCATTGTCGTCAACTACAGGAAAACAGGAGACATGATGCTCTTCGAACATCTTGAGTGCCTGGCATAAGTCCTGGCTTTGATCAATTAAAATCGGGTGCCGGGACATCACCTGGTGGACCGGGCGCGTGAGCGCCGCGCGATCCTGGCTGTTCTCAGCGGCGGTTCCCAGTCCGGGGCTGAGCGCTTTGAACAGATCCCGATCCGTTAAGAGGCCATAGATTTCGTCTTCCTCAACCACTACCAGATGATGAAAATGGGTATGGTCGAAAATATCCTTGATCACCGCCAAGGTGTCATCCATCTCGACCGTGACCACCGGCGTTGTCATCAGCTCTTTGATACTCGGACTGGATTGGCTCATGAGATCTGTTTCTTCAGCGTTTTGAACTGAAACCCGGCCTGCTCGATAGCTTGCTGCAAGCTGGCCGATTCGACATTCCGGGCGCTGACCCAAACCTGCCCAGAGCTAAGCTCAGGTGTGGCTTCTTCGACCTGATCCAGCGCCTCAAGGGCTTGTTTGACACTGGCGACGCAATGCCCGCAAGTCATACCACCCACTTGCAGCACCAGTTGACTGGTTCCTTCCGGCATTGCCGCCCGTTCAGCCGCCTGTGACCTTTGGTGCCGCTGCCGCTGGCGGCGATATTCGAGCAATCCCAGCAATCCCAGCAGCAGCAGTGTTGCAGCCACATTCAGCCAACCGCTGTGCTCCGCGTGCTGATGTGCGCTGCCCAGATTGATACTCAGCAGTTGCTCAAACAACAGGCCAAAGGCTAGGCTGGCACCGATGACTGTGGCCAGATACAGCATCGTCACGCGGCGGCCAAGGGTACGGTAAACCGCACCAATGGTCGCAATATTCGTCGCCGGACCCGCCATCAAAAACACCAGCGCCGAACCGGCCGGCAGCCCGGCAGCGATCAGCGAGGCCGCAATGGGCACTGAGGCGGTGGTACAAACATAGAGCGGCAGCGAAATGGCCAGCACCACCAACAGACCGCGCCATCCACTCGACCAGGCCTGGCTGGCAAAGAAGTCTTCCGGCGTCAAGGTGGTGACCAGCGCCGCCGCCAGAATACCGAAGATAAGCCAGCGATCAATGGCGCCCAGCAGGTCAAAGATTGCATAGCGCAGCGCGCCCAGCAGACCACGTTCGTGCTTGGACACGGCGGATATTTCTGGTTTTGCTGCATTAGTCACCGCGTCTGCTGTTGTGACAGGCGCCGGGGCGAAGCGATTGGTCAGCAGTCCACCCGTGATTCCGGTCACAAAAGCGGCGATCAGCTTAAAGATGGCAAAGGGCCACCCGAGAAAAGCTGCACTAACCAAAATGGAATCCACTCCGGTCTGTGGTGTGCTAATCAAAAAAGACGTGGTCGCGCCTGGCGAGGCACCATCCCGGCGCAGCCCCAGTGCGGTGGGAATGACACCGCAGGAGCACAGAGGCAAGGGAACCCCAATCAGGGATGCGCGCAGCACGCTGTGCCAGTCATTGCCGCTCAGACCGCGCTGCACAAATCCGGTCGGCAAATAGGCATGCATTAGCCCGGCGATGAGCAAGCCGAGCAACAGCGACGGGGACAGCTCCAGCAGTACCTGCCAGAGCGACTGAACAAAACTCAGCATACGAGATCCGTCTCCGTCTCAGAGCGCGGCAAGCCGCGCACCACGACAGCCGAGCTTATCATCCGGCAGGGCCATAATAGGTGTTGTTGCGATACTGACGGCGATCCCGGCGTCGATCCCGCTGCTCAGCCCTTTTCTGATCCTGATCATACATATAGCCGCCAACGCCACCAATACCGGCCCCGATGGCAGCACCCTTGCCGGCATTGCCACTCATGGAACCCACCGCCGCACCGGTTGCCGCCCCCAGTGCCGCGCCACCCGCCGTACGTGAACCGGTGGTGGTTCCACATCCTGACAGACTTAACCCAAGCAGGGTTATGGCTGTGAATAGGGTAAGCGTTGAAAAAGCCTTCATCCCGTCTCTCCAGATCATGTGACCAGCTGCATTCGTCCCACCCTTGCGACCGTTAGCAGAACGGCAGCAGGACTTCGATTGATTTAGTCGATATAGCCTTTTTCATGCTGATCGTACAGATAGCCACCAAGCGCTCCGGCACCGGCACCAATGAGGGCTCCAGCACCAGCATCGGCGGACAGGGAGCCAATCAAGGCGCCACCTGCCGCCCCCATGAGTGCGCCACTGCCCGCACGCGAGCCAGTGGTAGTGCCGCAGCCTGCCAGGGATAAAGCCATAACCAGTGCGCCGGTCATCGCAAGCAAAGAAGCGTGTTTCATGATCTTAATACCTCTACAAAGTTAATCCTTTTGTTCAGACCGCAGCGACGGGCTTTAGTGCCAGCGCAGCGCTGAAGCGTCACAAGCTGAGCCACTCATGGGCAGGGATTTATCAGGGGCAGGGATAAGCAGTGGACAGCGCCCGCATCAAGCCGACGACCGGCTGTTCGCCCCGGAGCTTCTTGTTGCTATGATTCTTAACCCCCCACCCGATAAAGGCCTGCCGGGCGTCCTCAATGGTGACGGTTTCGTCGTAACACAGCAGCGGCTTGAGCCCCTTACGCCCCACGACCTCATCGTGATACTGCACGGTCGCTTCAATGAAGGCACGACAGGCCAGAGCCGCCGGGACATGTTCCGGGACATCGGGCGGCGTGGTGCAGACTTCGTAGAGGTCTTCAGTGGTGTCGAAGCCAAAGTCGTCTGGATCGGTCGCCAGCGCCGCGCCGGAGGACAGCATCAGCAGGGCCGCACCCGTCGCGACATAACGCAGAAAATGAGCAAGTGTTTTCATAGCTGGTTATTTCCAAATAGCAGGTTGACAGACAAAAACGGAGCCAGCACAAGCCGGCACCGAGGTTCAAAAATCCCACAGCGAGCGATCAAGCCCTGGCATCCGCGTGCTGCGCGCGCACTGCGGACAGTCCAGCCGCCAAATTCGGATAGCGCAGCTCAATCCCAAGCTCAGTGCGCAGGCGCTGATTGTCGAGCCGCCGTGACTCGCGCAGGTACGACAGCATACCAGCGGATAATTGCTCACTTGCCTCTTCCAGGTCAATGAGCGGCGGTGGGGGCAGATCGGCGGCAGCGGCCACTTGCAGAAAGTAATCGGTCATGGAGCTGGGATGGCCATCGCAAACATTGTAAATAGCACCCGCTGGTGCCCGCTGCAAGGCGGCCAGACAGATTTCGACCAGATCTTCGGCATGGATGCGATTCGACCAGGGCGCCTGTTCAGCCTTGACCATCGGCGCTCCCTGGCGCAGGCGCTCCAGCGGCAGGCGATCCGACGCATAGATACCCGCAACCCGCAAGATGATCAGGTCCGCGCCACTGGCCGTTGCCCAGGCCTGCAAGCGCCGTTCGGCATCGACGCGACGCTCAGAACGCGCAGCCGTCGGACGCAAGGGCCAGCTTTCATCCACCCAGGCGCCGGCACAATCACCATAGACACCCGTGGTGCTGATATACAACAGCCGTTGGGGATGGCCGTGGCGCTCGAAATGTTCGATCAGACGCGCGGTGCGGGGATCCTCGCGCCCATCCGCCGGAGGCGGTGCGAAATGAAACAGCCGCGTCCCGGCGCTGGGCAAGGCATCAAGCGCATCGCTGTCCAGATCAAGCTGCAATGGCTCACCACCAGCGGCAGCAATGGCCGCAAGAGTCGCTTGGTGCCGGGCCACCCCAAGGGGCGGCGCGGGCGGCGCATCCGTCAGCTCAGCGAGGCGCCGCAGCAACAGTTGTCCGACATAGCCGCAGCCAAGAATAATGTGTCTATTCAAGTTCCACCTGTTCCGAATTTCATACTCGAAAGTGCTCATTCGGTCATTCGCTCTCCGTTGATAGCACCCGATTTTGTCCGGGCGAGCAACTGGAGTCCTGGTTGAGCAGTCCCAACCGGAGGGGCTCAGTCCGGGCTTGCAAGATCGCCTTCACCGTTCGATACGGCGTGAACCGCTCGATGTCCGGGTCGGACAACCGTGCCAGCACGTTTCGCGCAGCGTTCTGATCCGCCTGCAACACAACCCCGTCGAAACAGTGAAACCGATCCCCTTGGCGGCGGCCC
>NZ_NRRS01000043.1 GCF_016583795.1 Rhabdochromatium marinum
GGCAACCTTCCCCAACCAGAAGGGTCAGCCGAGTGCTCGTCCCACCGCGCGCTGGGTATTCCAATCTTTCAAAGGCATCCATGTGCTGGTCATTGCCCAGGTCAGGCCGCTCGTGCTAAATATGCAACACCACCACCACGCCTTACTTGAACTGCTGGGATGGCGGTATGTGGCGTTATATTCTGGAAGCGGCTGAGGGGGGTGCGGAATGACGGCCGGATGATTATTTACCAAAAAATAGCCTGATTCAAGGCGAGGACGCAGCGCGACGGGCCTCGCAAAGGCACCAGTGTAGGGTCTTTCAAGGGCTGCCCCTGCCAGCCTTCAGGCTGTGTCAGGGCGAAGGGAGCCGGCGCGTCCGCTTCACGGATCGGCTGGAAACTCGTAGATCAGCCGCGAAAAGACGCTGCTACCGACCAAGCGACCCTGTGCCTCGGCGGTGAAGACACAGCGATCCGGCTCGGGCGTATTGCAGAGCGGGTTGTGCACCAGATCACCAATCAGCGCGCCTTCTTCTGGACCTTCGCTGGCGGTAAAGCTGGCCTTGAAAAAGTTATGATGGCGTCTTCGCGTCCTGTGACGGCGGTTGAATTGTCCTCTAGTGCTGATGGTTCAGAAGTGAGCTTGGTGGCGGCAAGAGGCCACAGTCCGGCAGCCCATAACCCCAGCGCCACGGCAGGCCTGTGCAGGGAGCACCGCCCAAGCGCACCGAGCGGTACATCAGATCAGCGATCAGTGCATAAAGCTGCTCAACCTGCTCATGCCGCAGCCCATAATGGGCCTCCAGCGCGGCTGCTCGTTGCGAGGCCGTCTCGATCACGCAGTCGCGCAGCACCTGATCCGCGCGCAACCGCGCATCAAAACTCGCTTGCGCGCTGGGCTCCTCCAGCCCACCAGTATGATAGGCCCGATCATGCGCGATGCAGCAAGACTCCCATGGCGGGTGATCATCATGAATAGTGCGAAAGGCCGGCAACCACCGCGAGAGCTGTGTCCAAAGCGCGGAGAGGCCGCCACTGCAGCCGTCACTGGCAAAAGGCTGCAGGTGATCCTGGCGAAAAGTCTCGCGCCGTCTGAGCCGTTCGTGTTGGGCCAATTCCCAGGCTTGGTGCATCTTGGACTGGGCGGCATCCAGGTTCGAATCAGCCAGCACCCCAGCCGACCCGCTGGTGGCCATGGCGAAGCAGATGAATAACCTTGCCGCGAGACGACCGCGAGCTTTGCCTCGGCCCGTTTGCATCGCGATCATGATCGAAGCACCGGGACTTTCAGGACAGTGGTCGATGCGACCGGCGGATCATCAGCCAACCAAGCAGGGCGCCGGCTGGAATCGTCACCCAGCCGAACAGGATCAAGCTCCAACCGCTGAACACCGCCGCGCCCGCGAGCCCCTGGAAAGGGGTCATCGGCGGCTCGCCCAGGGAGCTGGTCGTCCCGAACCACAGGTAATCCAGATTCGCACTCAGAATGAGGAGATACCAGCATAAGTAATGCGCCAGAGCGCCAGTCAGTGCGCCGGTTAGGATGCCGGCGCGGTGGCGCAACGCTTTCCGACGCTCAATGAGCCAATACCACAAGCCAAATCCGGCCAGAAAGGCCGCCAAGGCTGCGCAAATTGGTAGCCGCTGCCAGCCCTCGCCAATGGCGGAATGAACCGCGTAACCACCGACCCCCAGACCAACGAGCGCGCACAGCAGCCCGAAAGGCAGCGCACGGCGGGCAGAGGGTTTAACCGTCGTCATCGCGCTTTGATATCAGGGAATTCCCAACCATTTGTGCGTTTGCAGGCTCAGTCGCCAGCGCGGGTGGGCCTTGCAGTAGGCAATGGCCTGGGCGGTATTGGCCTCTTGCTCCGGTCCGTCCATTGGTTGCAGGAAGAAGTGCCCGAAGTCCAGGTCGGCGAAGCGCTCAGGCATGGCCTCCGATTGCGGAAACACCAATTTGAGTTCATTCCCTTCGGTGATTTTCAGCGGTGCGGTGGATTTCGGACTGACGCACAGCCAGTCGATCCCGGTCGGCGCCGGCTGAGTACCATTGGTCTCCACCGCCACCTCGAAGCCCTGAGCATGCAGGGCCTCGATCAGGGGAGCGTCCAGTTGCAGCAGGGGTTCGCCGCCGGTGCAGACAACAAAGCGATCCGCGCGGCCAATCTCCGGCGGCCAGAAGGACGCAAGACGCGCGGCCAAGCGATCCGGGGTATCGAACTGACCGCCATTGGCTCCAATGACACCGCGAAATTCCGTATCGCAGAAGCGGCACATTGCAGTGCGGCGATCGGCTTCACGCCCGGACCAGAGGTTGCAGCCGGCGAAGCGGCAGAAGACCGCCGCCCGTCCGCTTTGCGCCCCTTCGCCTTGGAGGGTGTAGAAAATCTCGTGAACGCTGTAGCTCACGCGGGCAAGGCCGGACCGAGCGGCCCCCAGCATAGGCTCGCACCGCAGCCCGGCGTCTGATAGAGATCGATACGATCGAGTTGCGGCAAGCGCTCGGCTGTCTGCTGACGGATCCAGTCAACCAAATGCCCGGGATCGGCAGCGGTCAGTCCGGGCAGGGCATCCAGCCGGTGATGGTCGAGTTGCGCATAGACGGGTTTGAACAGGGCCTTCACATCCCCGTAGTCCACTGTCCAGCCCAAGACCGCATCCAGCGGTGCGCTGAGGTGCAATCGCAGCAGATAGCTATGCCCGTGCAACCGCCGGCGCGGATCGCCCTCGGGGGCGTTGCACAGTTGCAAGGCGCTCTCGAAGCGCAGTTCCTTCCAGATGCGATAGTGCACACCATCGTAGTGGCAGCCAGCGGTGCTGGTTTCATAGACGGTCACCCAGGACAAGCTCGGCAGATCCGGCTTTAGCCGCTGCCACACCCAGTGCGCGATCAGCTCACTGGTCGGATTCTCAAGCCCCGGCAGATCGTTTAGACAGGCGTGATGCAGTTGCGCTTGGTAGGGTGCCCAGAGCGCGGCCAGGGCGTCGAAGTCGATCCCCATATCCTGGTTCTGTAGGTCCTGACGCGCGTGCAGAATGATTTCGAATCCATGTCCGTGCATGCGCCCGCAGGGGTGGTCGGCTGGAACCTTGGGCAGTTGATGGGCAGCTTCGAAGCGGAAGCGATGCCAGAGGTGAACCTGGTCGTCAGCGTCGAGATCCGCCCCCTGATCCCGGGTGCTCTGAATACCGACGGTTTCAAGTCCCGGCACGTCCAGCTGGCGGCGAACATAGCGGGCGAGATTCTCGTCGGTCGGAATCTCCACGCAGGTGTTCAGGTCACGATAGTCCAACTGACCGACTGCCTCACTTAATGCCTGAACCAGCGTGTCCGTGCGGGCACTGGGATCCGTGCGCCAGTCATCAGGCCGGGCGGCGCGCACCCGGGCGGTGAAGCTGTGGCCATGCAACCGCCGGGCGCGATGCCCGGGCGGTAGAATATTGACTTGGCGCGCCGCCTCAAAGGGCGCTGCCGCGACCTGATATAGCGTCTCTTTCATCGGGTATTGGCCAGTTCGTGACGACTCAGCAGCGGATCACTGATACCAGCCTCGGCAAACCCTTTAGCGCGCAATTGGCAGGAGTCGCACTGCAAGCACGGACGCCCATCGGCAGCGGGATCGTAACAACTGCTCGTTAGACCATAGTCGAGGCCAAGCGACAAGCCGCGTTGGATAATCTGGGCTTTAGTCAGGTCAATCAGGGGGGTGTGAATGCGCAGGTGTTGCCGCCCTTCGACGCCAGCGGCGGTTGCTAGGTTGGCCATGTGTTCATAGGCGGCGATGTACTCCGGGCGACAGTCGGGATAGCCGGAATAGTCGAGCGCATTGACGCCGATGAAAATGTCACTGGCTTCGAGCACCTCGGCCCAGGCCAACGCGAACGACAGGAACACCGTGTTGCGGGCCGGCACATAGGTAACGGGGATGCCCTCGGCCATGGTTTCAGCCGGGCGGCCTTTGGGAACCGCGATCTCGGCCGTTAGCGCGGAGCCGCCAAAGCGGCGCAGATCGATGTCGGCAATGACGTGCTCGGCCACGCCCACCGAGGCGGCCACGCGTTGCGCGGCGTCAAGCTCAATGGCATGGCGCTGACCGTAGCGAAACGATAGAGCATAGGGTGCAAAACCCTCGGCCTTGGCGATGGCTAGGGCCGTGGTGGAATCGAGGCCGCCGCTGAGCAGCACCACTGCGTTTGGCATGGCGACGAGCAATGGCAATAAGCCAGTGATAACAAATACATTAAATGGAGCTGGCGGACGGATTCGAACCGACGACCTGCTGATTACAAATCAGCTGCTCTGCCAACTGAGCTACGCCAGCGTTGTTGCTTGAGTGGGGTAATTCTTGCGGATACACCGATAGCACCAATGAGTGGGGTGCGACGGCAAGGATAACCAGACCAGACTGCTTGGGGAGGATTGTAGTCGAAAGTGGGGTGGGTCTGAAAGTGGGTTGTAGGAATTTTGTTGTGCGGTTGGGAGCAATTAACGGACTTTATGGTTGCTGGGCAATGCCTTGCAGGACCAGGTCGGGGTGATGGAGGCTGGGTTGGCTGAGCAGGGGGATGATGCGTTCGGCATCGCCACCGCTGATGAGCAGGTGCGGGGAGTTGGCGGTTTGCTGGCGTAGCTGTTGCCAGAGGCGGTCGGCGAGGGCAGCGGGGGCATGCAGGCAGGCGGCGGCGATGCATTGGCCGGTGTTGGTGCCCCATAGAGTGTTGGTGTTAACGGGGTCGGTGGTGTCCTGGGGTGGAATTTGGGTGGTGCTGAACAGGATGGCGCGTAAGCTTTCGAGGCCGGGCAGGATTTGGCCGCCGAGGTGTTGGCCGTCGCTAAGCAGGGCGTCACAGGTGATGGCGGTGCCGAGGTGCAGGATAAGTTTGGGGCCGGAGTAGAGGTGGTGGGCGGCGCACAGGGAGAGCCAGCGGTCAGTGCCTAATTGGCTGGGGTTGCTATAGCCAATGCGCACCGCTGAGTGGGTCGGATCGACAGCGATGAACTCGGGCGTGAGTGTCCAGAGGGTCTGGCTGATATGGATAACGGCGCTTTTGACGCTGTCCGGGCCGACGTGGCAGACGCGGACGCGGTCGATGGTGTCGAGCGCTTCCCAAGTCGCGAGCAGGTCGATGGGCAGGGCGCCATGATGACGGGCACGCTGCATGTCTGACAATGCACTGCCGTCCCAGAGTGCCCATTTAATGCTGGTGTTACCGATGTCAAGAAGGAGTTGCATGTTTGTGAGTTCTTACGTTTTTTGGAGACGGTGATGATTTATTCACTGGCCGGGGCGGCGCGCAGACTGACTTCGCCAGCGGTGAAATGCCGGAGGGCTCCATCCGTTTGCAGCAACAGAGCGCCCTGATCATCGATGCCACGGTAGATGCCGGTGATGCTGTGTTCGCCCCAGTGCAAACTGACAGTTTGGTCGCGATAGGCATCGAAACGGCGCCAGGTGTTCAGCCAGGGCTCCGAGCCTTGTTCCAGAAAGCTGGCCAGCATGGCGCTGAGTTGGTCGATGCAGCAGGCGGCGAGGGTGTTGCGTGGCGGCGGGTGGCTCTGACAGATGGTATTGAGATCGACCCAGGGCTGGTCAATGGCCGTCGTGGTGTTGGCTGGCATGCGCAGGTTGAGTCCCAGGCCCAGAACAACGCGGCTGGGCCCCTGGGTTTCACCGGCGATTTCGATCAGCAGTCCGCCGAGCTTGCGACCTTGCCAGTGGAGGTCGTTGGGCCATTTGAGTTGCAGCTGAGCGATTCCCAGGGATTCCAGTGCCAGACACAGGGCAGCACCAGCAGCCAGGCTCAGGGTGCCGAGCGCAGCTGGACCGGCATCGAATGACCAGAACATGGACAGATACAGATTGGCGCCGAAGGGCGAATGCCAAGAGCGCCCGCGCCGACCGCGACCTGCGCTCTGGCGCTCAGCCAACACACAGGTGCCCTGAGCAGGGTGCTCCAGGCTGTGCGCCAATAGCCAGGTGTTGGTGGAATCGATGTCGATGAAACAGTGCAGGGGTCCGATGCGGCGGTGGGTTTCTGGAGCCAGCCTAGCGCTCATGGCGGCGGGGTCGAGTAGTTCAAGTGGCGCCGGCAGTTGGTAGCCCTGTCCTTTCACGGCTCGGATCTCCAGGTCAAACTGCTGGCTGGTGCGCTGAATGGCTTTCCAGACCGCTGCCCGGCTGATGCCGAGCGCAGCGGCCAGGGCTGCGCCTGAATGGCGTTCGCCATCAGCGAGCTGGCGAATCAGGCGGGTGGCAGTATCGGCGGTGTCGGCGATATCAGTGGTATTCGTGGTATCCATGGGACAGGGCGGTGAGACTCGCTGTGCTCAGAGGGTCGACGAGCTGGTGGCAGTGGCGGTGGATGGCTGATGCAGCCAATTGGCTTGGGCCTGCTGCGCAGCGGGCGGGGCGTCTGGTAGCGGCATGAGTTCGCAGGTGTCGTGCGGGGCGGCTTCCGGAGTGAGTTCAAAGCGATGCAGTTCATCGCGCCGAAACGCGTGCACGATGACGGTCTCACCAATGGAGCAGCGGGCAAGCTGTGTGGCGAAGCGGCTGGGCTCAATGCGCACAGCATCCAGCGCGATCAGGATGTCTCCGGGGGCCAGTCCCGCTCGCTCGGCAGGGCGATCATTGAGGACAGCAGTGAGTTTCAGCTCGTTTCCCTGCGCCGTCCAGCGCGCCCCGATGGACACTTGCGGCTCAATGGGTTGGAACTGCTCACAGACACCGCCCAGGTCTTGGACATCCCGCGCCGGGCGCATGCGCAGGGCGACCCCGACTGAAGCCAGCAGGGGCGCCAGGTCCAGATCCTTGGTGTCATCAAGTGCCTGGTCAAAAAATGCTTGCAAGTCCAGGCCGGTGATCTCGGCGGCCAGGGCTTCGGGCCCAGTCTCGGGCACGCCTTGGCCGGTGCGACCATAGCGTTGCCAAAGAGCGCGCATCAAGTCATCAAGACTGTGGCGATTGTGGCTGCGCTGGCGAATGGTCAGATCCAGCGCCAGAGCGATGAGAGCGCCTTTGCTGTAGTAGCTGACAATGGCATTGGGGGCGTTGGCATCCTGTTGATAGAATTTGGTCCAGGCATCGAAGCTCGACTCGGCCACTGTTTGACGCTGCCGCCCCGGATCGCGCTGCACGCGAGTGATGGTGTTGGCGAGCAACTCGAGATAGTCCCGAGGGCTGATCAGACCGGCGCGCACCAGGGTCAGGTCATCGTAATAGCTGGTCAGGCCCTCAAAGGCCCATAGCAGACGGGTGTGGACCTCACGTTCGAGTCCCTGCTCCATGAACACCTGGGGGCGAATGCGCTTGACGTTCCACAGGTGAAAATACTCATGGCTGCACAGCCCCAGGAAGCGGCGATAGCCTGCGGTGACTTCGCTCACCTGAGGTTGGGGGAGATCATCGCGGGCACAGAGTAAGCTGGCGGAGCTGCGATGTTCGAGACCGCCATAGCCGGTGCCAAGGGTTTGGGTCAGGAACAGATAGCGCTCCAGGGGCAGTTCGCCAAACAGGGCGGCTTGTTGCTCGCAGATGCGCGGCAGATCCTGACTCAGGCGATCAAAATCGGCGCGCTGGTGGCCGCTGATGGCCATGGCGTGGGGGATGTCGCGCACGCTGAATTCGACCAGTTCAAATGCACCCATTTCCACCGGATGATCAATAAGCGCAGCGTAGTTTGCAGCGCGATAGCGCCCGAAGCCCCAGGCCGGTGCGCCAGCGGCGGGCAGGCTGGTGGCCAGGCGCCAGTGTGCCGCGCAAGGATCGGCAGGGCGCTCAATCTCAAGTTCGCACGGCCAGTCAGCGCAACCGTCGACGTGCAACAACAGGCAGGCGCCATTGAAGTAACCGTGGGTATGATCCAGATGGGCCGCCCGCACGCTCAGCTCGCCGGCATACACCTGATAGTGAATGTGCACGCTTCCAAGGGCTCCAGATAGGTGCCAGCTTTGTTTGTCGCTTTTGCTAATTGGAAGGGGGCCGTTCGCGTCCTGGGCATGAATGCTAATGAGATGTCGCGCAAAATCGCGGATCATATAGCTGCCGGGAATCCAGGCGGGCAGACTGAGCCTCAGGTCGCGGGCTACGCCCTTGGCGGTAGGTGCTGCATCAGGGATGCAAAGACTGAGGTCGAACAAATGGGCGCGGGGCTGATGACTCGCGACGCGATAAGCAAGGGTGCCGAATGCGGACATGGCGATAGGATGGACGGCTGAGGTCTGGCTGGATGAATGAATCAATGAATGGATCAATGAATGGATCGATCGATCAATGGATCGGATGCTGAGCGGAGTGTGAATGGTGCAGCAAACTTCTGCAACAGCGGCACCTGAGGGTCCGCTACCATCCCGGCCGTGGCGCCTGCGTCTGTGGCGCGGACTGCGCTGGGTGGCGCTCGGACTGCTGGCGGCTGCGGTATTGTTGGTGGTGGTTTTGCTGCTCTGTGATCGGTGGATCTCCTGGCGCGCGGCGCCGTGGATGGTGCACGACCTGGATCAGGTGGAGCCGCTGCCGGTAGCGGTGGCGCTGGTGCTCGGCACGGCGCGCCGCACGCTGGCTGGGCGACCGAATGAATTCTACCGCGCGCGGCTCGAAGCGGCGGCCGCGCTCTATCATCATGATCTGGTGCAGGGCATTCTGGTCAGTGGTGACAATGGTTCGCGTTATTACAACGAGCCTGAGGCGATGCGCCGGGATCTCATTGCGCTGGGCGTGCCGGATGCGCATGTCACCCTGGATTATGCCGGATTTCGCACGTTGGATTCGGTAGTGCGGGCGCAACAGGTGTTTGGTCTGGAGCGTTTTTTGATCGTCAGCCAGAGTTACCATGCCGAACGCGGTGTCTTTATCGCACGTCAGCGTGGCATGGTCGCCTATGGTTTTGCGGCGGCGGACCCGGGCGGTGCTGGCGGGCTGAAGGTGCGACTGCGCGAAATTTTGGCCCGCGCCATTGCCATCTGGGATGTGCTCAGCGGCCGTGAACCACGGTTTCTTGGCAAGCCTGAGCTGGTGAGGCTTCGGGGGGCGCCATCGGAGCCTCTGCCAGAGCAATCAGCGCAGCCAGAGCAGCCAGAGCAGCCAGAGCAGCCACAGGATCCATCAGGCTGAGGGCTTGCTCGCCTATAGCCAGGGCAGGCGCTCCAGGTTCACGTTGCCCCCGGTGAGAATCACGCCCACGCGTTGATCGGCAAAGTGCTCGGGGTGATGCAAGATCGTGGCGAGGGGCACCGCGCAGGAGGGCTCGACGATGATCTTCATCCGCTGCCAGATTAGGCGCATGGCCTTGATGATTGCGTCTTCCTGGGCGAGCAGGATCGTATCGACTTCGCGTGCGACGATGCCCCAGTTCAGTTCGCCCAACGAGGCTTTCAGCCCGTCGGCGATGGTATCTGGCGCATCCTCAATGATCCGTTGCCCGGCCTGCAACGAACGATAAGCATCATCGGCATTCGCCGGCTCTGCGGCGAACACCTGGGTGGCGGGTGACAGCGCGCGAGCGCTCAGCGCAGTGCCGCTGATCAGGCCGCCGCCGCCAATCGGGGCGATGACGATATCCAGATCTTCGACATCCTCGAGCAGCTCCTTGGCACAGGTGCCCTGGCCGGCGATTACGCGGGCGTCGTCATACGGCGGTACAACGTTGGCGCCGCTTTCGGCAACGATGGCATCCAGGGTTTGTTGGCGGGCAGTGTTGCGTGGTGCACAAAGCACCACCTGGCCGCCGTAACCGCGTACCGCGTCCATTTTGGCGCGCGGCGCGGTCTCGGGCATCACCACCGTGCAATCGATGCCGCGGCAGGCCGCCGCCCGTGCCAGCGCCATGCCGTGATTGCCACTCGAATGGGTGGCCACGCCCTTTGGGGCATCGGCCTCCTCGAGTCCAAACACGGCATTGACTGCGCCGCGCGACTTGAAGGCACCGGTCTTCTGGAAGTTCTCGCATTTGAAGAAGAGCCGTGCACCCGTCATTGCATCGAAGGTCGTACTGGTGAGGATCGGCGTGCGATGAATCCAGGGCGTGATGCGCTCATGTGCGCGGCAAACATCGTTGTAATCGGGCAGATGCATGTGTCTCCGGAACAGATTCCAATGATGGGGGGCGCGCCCGCCCATCCAGTTCAGGCGATGCTGTCGACCACGCCGCCATCCACACGCAGGGCCGCGCCGGTAGTGGCCGAGGCTTGTTCGGATACCGCGTAGACGACCATATTGGCGACTTCTTCCACTGTGGCGGCGCGCTGGATGATGGAGCTTGGCCGTGCTTGCTGGACGAATTCGGCGGCTACCTGTTCCATGGACTTGCCGCTTTTCGCCTGCTGGTCGGCGAGCATGTCCTGGACACCCTCAGAAAGGGTGGGCCCGGGCAGTACCGCGTTGACGGTCACACCGGTGCCGGCCAGCCGCTTGGCCAACCCGCGTGAAATCGACAGATTGGCGGTCTTGGTCATGCCGTAGTGAATCATTTCCGGCGGGATATTCAGACCGGATTCCGACGATAGAAAGACGACGCGGCCCCAGCCGGCCTCGACCATGGTCGGTGTATAGGCACGGGCTAGACGTACACCAGACATGATGTTCACGTCGAAGAACTGTTGCCATTCCTCGTCCGGGATTTCGTAGAAATCCTTGGGCCCGAAGATGCCAAGGTTGTTGATTTTGTTATCGAGTTGGATATGCATGAGAGGTTTCTTTGGGGGCTGGTTTGTCGCGTGCATGGGCCGGGCCGTAGAGCCTATGGCGCTGGCCCGCATATCGCACTGGCATCACGCGTTAGTGTGGCATAGTCGCCTATGGCTTTGCAGCGGCGGACCCGGGCGGTGCCGGCGGGCTGAAGGTGCACAGCCAGCAGAGCAGCCAGGGCAGCCACGGAATCCATCAGGCTGAGGCTTGCTGGTCGCTTGCGGCAGCATGGCTGCGAAAGTCACCCCAGAGGATTTGGGCGGCGGCAATTGCCGCCAGTGGGGCGGTTTCGGTGCGCAGGATGCGCGGCCCGAGTCGCACGGCGGTAAAGCCATGATCGCTCGCCTGGCGCCGCTCATCAGGTGCTAGCCCTCCCTCGGGGCCGATCAGCAGCGTGAGGAGGCCATCACGCGGGGGGGGCAGTTGATCCAGTCCGCTGGCCGCACCATGATGCAGCAGCAATCCCTGGGGCTGTCCTGCAGCCAGCCAGGGGGTGAGCGCACTGGCCGGCTGTAACTCGGGCATCCAGCGCCGACCGCTTTGCTCGCATGCGGCGGTGATCACACCGCGCCAGTGGGTTAGGCGCCGGGCCAGGCGCTCGCCGTCGAGTCTGACGACGCTGCGCTGGGTCCAGAGCGGCGTGATGCGCGCCACGCCCAGTTCGATGGCTTTTTGAATGGCAAAGTCCATGCGTTCGCCCTTGGAGACGCCAAGTCCGAGACGGATGTGCAGGGTTGGCGGTGGTTCGAGGTCACCAGGCGGGCCAAGGCGTGCGATCAGGTGGGTGCCCTGGGTGCGCTGTATCTGCGCCGGAAAGTCGCGTCCCTGGCCGTCGCACAGCCAGAAGTTGTCCCCCGCGCGCAGTCGTAACACCTTGAGCAAGTACTTGGCGGTGGTGGATTCCAGGGTCACTTCGCGATCACCGGCGAGCGGTTCGTCAGTGAAGACGCGAATGCGGCGGCCTTGATGTTCAGGTCTTTCAGGTATCGGGTTCATGGCGTTGCCTATTGTCAGGCACCTTGCGTCGGGAACCAGTATAATAAGGAGTTTTTTGAGCCGACTTTTGGGGTGCGGGGTTATTTTGGCCGCGCGCGGATTCTTTTTGTTTCAGAGGTAATTACAAGCATGCCACACGGTACGACCATTACGCAGTTTATCAGTGAAGAGCAGCGTCATGCGCCAGGGGCAACTGGTGAATTTACTGCGTTGCTGAACGATATTGTGACCGCCTGTAAGATGATTTCCAATCAGGTTAATCACGGGGCGCTGATTGGTGCCCTTGGCAGCGCGGGCAGTGAAAATGTTCAGGGTGAAACCCAGAAAAAGCTGGATGTGCTGTCGAACGAGATTTTTTTGCAGTGCAACGCCTGGGCCGGTCATCTGGGTGCCATGGCATCCGAGGAAATGGATGATATCTATCACATTCCGGATGAATATCCGCGCGGTAAATATTTGCTGACCTTCGACCCGTTGGATGGCTCGTCCAACATTGATGTCAATGTGTCAGTCGGGACTATTTTCTCCATTCTGAAGTGCCCGGGCGGCAGCGAAAAGCCGACGGTACGGGATTTTCTCCAGGCCGGGACGCAGCAGGTCGCAGCGGGCTATGCGCTCTATGGGCCTTCCACCATGATGGTGTTGACCACCGGCAATGGCGTCAACGGATTTACCCTCGATCAGAATATCGGTGAGTTCATTCTGACCCATCCAAACATGACCATCCCGGTGGATACGCGGGAGTTCGCGATCAATGCCTCGAACATGCGTTTCTGGGATGCCCCGGTGAAGCGCTATGTTGATGAATGCCTGGCGGGCACGGAAGGACCTCGAGGTGAGGACTTCAATATGCGTTGGATTGCCTCCATGGTTGCGGAAGTGCATCGGATTCTGACCCGTGGTGGTGTCTTTTTGTATCCGATGGATGAAAAAATCCGCAGTAAAGGGCAGGGCGGCAAGCTGCGCCTGATGTATGAGGCCAACCCGATGTCCTTCATTGTCGAGCAGGCCGGTGGTGGTTCGGTGATCGGGCGCGAGCGGATCATGGAACTTCAGCCGGAGGGTCTGCATCAGCGGGTGCCGGTGATTCTCGGATCGCGCAATGAGGTCGAGCGCATCCGCCGTTATCACGAAGAGGCGGTCGGCTGATTCTTGCCAGCCAGCCATAAGTGACAACCGTCGGCGCCCGGCCGGCGGTTGATGGTGCATTCAGCGGAGTCCGGCGGATATGAGCGAGCGAACCCTTTATCTGTCCATCGGCTCGAATATTCAGCCCGAGCACAACGTCAAGCGCTGTCTCGCGTCCTTGCGCGCTCTATCGGGTGCCACCCTGACGGCGGTTTCCAATCTGTATCGCACCCGGCCTTGGGGTGGCGCAACGCAAGCCGAATTCATCAATCTGGCAGTGGCGCTGCGCACGAGCCTGCCTGCCCGAACCCTGTTGGCACAGATGCAGGCGATTGAGCAGGCGCTGGGGCGTGAGCGGTTACAGAAAAACGGCGCGCGTACCATTGATATCGATCTGCTGTTGTTGGGCGATGAAGTGCATCAGGACGCAGCCCTGTGCGTGCCCCATCCCGGCTTGCTGGAACGTGACTTTATGTTGCTACCCTTGCTTGAGATTGCGCCTGAAGCTTGTCATCCAGTCACGGGAGAACCCTTAATGGCGCTAAGCCAGGGGGTGCGTTATCGGCAAATTATTGAGCGGCTGCCGGCGCTTGATTAGCGCGCCGGCTCGATGCGCATTGGTATCCAGCGACTGATGACGTGTGCGAGGGTGGTGTCGCTCTGCCATTGGGTTAGGGCGGCGTTAATGCGCGCGAGCAGGTGAACGTCCTGTTCGCGTACGGTCCAGACCAGATGCTCGGTGAGTAGGGGATGGAGTAGGGCGGCCAAGGGTGGCGCGTCAGGATTGGCGAGCTGGTTCCAGGCCAGCATGGCATCCAGGACCAAAAGATCGATCTCGGCCTGTTCGAGAGCCAGCAGCGCCTGTGCGGCACTCGGAAAGGGGATACGCTGTGCGAGAGGCATGCGTTGATGCACAACGCGTGCAGCGGTGGTGCCGCGTTCGTAGCCAACCTTGCCGCGGGTTGACAGCACATCAATCGGGCGCGTAAAGCGCTCTAAATCCTGCGGCCGTACCAGAGCCAGTTGTCCAGTTTCCAGCAGCGGCTCGCTGGCCAGCAGGTGCAAGGCCCGCAATTCATGCTGGGGCATGGTGCTCAGCATGACGTCAATGCGACCGCCTTTGAGAGCGGACACCAGATCACGTTCCGGCAGCAGGCTTAATTGAAGCCCCATGTCCAGCTGCTCGGTTAGCAAACGCGCCAGGTCGATGGCCAGTCCGCTCAGAACGCCCTGATCAAGGGTTGCCAGCGGCAGCGACGACTCGCGGGCGATGCCAACGCGCAGCTCAATGTCGCCGGCGGTGGCGACGCTACCCAGGCTCAATAATACTATTATTGTGTTCAAAAATTTTATCATTGCGGGATACATGGATAATGGTCGCTCAGGCAATGACGCCGTGGGGCGGAATCCAGCTACCCATCGCACTGCACATCCCGTACCTTTGCAAGATCCGTTCGATCTGCGCAGCCTCCGGGATGCCCAGACGATGCGCGTCCGCCAGGGCGAGGCACAGGAGTGCATTGGCCGGGGCGCGGTCTTCGGCGGCATCCCTGGCGAGCAGATTGAGCGCGATCATGGCTCGACACACGAGCAGCGAACGCACGTCGCCGAGGCGCTCAAAGACCGGCAGCGCCTTCTCGGTGCGGATGCGCAGCGCCTCCTCGAGCTGCCCGCGCGCCTGCAGGATGTCGGCGATCTGACCCTGCGTCACCGCCTTCTCGCGCACGTCGCCGAGGCGCTCATAGACCGGCAGCTCCTCCTCGGTGCGGATGCGCAGCGCCTCCTCGAGCTGCCCGCGCGCCTGCAGGATGTCGGCGATCTTCCCCCGCGTCACCGCCTTCGCGCGCACGTCGCCGAGGCGCTCATAGACCGGCAGCTGCTCCTCGGTGCGGATGCGTAGCGCCTCCTCGATCTGCCCGCGCGCCTGCAGGATGTCGGCGATCTTGCCCTGCGTCACCGCCTTCTCGCGCACGTCGCCGAGGCGCTCATAGACTGGCAGCTGCTCCTCGGTGCGGATGCGTAGCGCCTCCTCGAGCTGCCCGCGCGCTTCCAGGATGTCGGCGATCTTCCCCTGCGTCTCCGCCTTCTCGCGCACGTCGCCGAGGCGCTCATAGACCGGCAGCTCCTCCTCGGTGCGGATGCGCAGTGCCTCGTCAAGCGCTCCTCGGACCCATTTGAAATCGGCTAGCTCATCCCACCATTCCAGGCGGCGGCGGCACACAGGCTCGTCGTGCGTGTCGCGGGTGGATGCCAAACGGGCCTCCAGCTCGCGCAGACGTTCGTCCTGCTCTTCGCGAGTCAGACGGGGATCAATCCCCCATTCCCAATCGCGGGTGGCGAACGGGCGCATTTGATCCGTGGTCAGTTCGGGGAAGTCGAGGATGTCGCTTCGCCAGTCGAAGAAATCTGGAGCACCGGCGGTCAGCCGACCCAGTAGCCGGCGTGGCAGCCAGACGACGATTGGCGCCGACACGCGGAGGGGCCAGTCGCCACGGCTCAGGTTGAGCGCACTCAGAAATCGTTCGGCACGATCCTCATCGGCGAGCAGGGTCTCGAGGCCGACGATCATGACCGGGCCGGGAGGCGCGAGGGCGGCGACGGCCTCTAGAGGTTTCTGCTCGGCGGGATCTGGCAGCTCGATGCAATGGATGGTGAGCCCTGGCAGCGAGGCGGCGAGGCTTTCGATCAAGCGGTCGCGGGTGAGCGGCGAGTCGCAGGTGCAGAGCTGGAGCGAAAAGCTGCGGCTGCGCACGATGGCCCGGCGCAGGGCGCTGAAGGCGTCGCCGGTCTGCTCGACCGGGTTAGGGTTGGCGGAAGCGTTCAAGGGTCCGCAGCACCGGGTTGACCTCGTACCAGATGTCGCCATTCATGTATTCGAAGACGAAGAGCAGGAACAGCAGTTGCTGATGGAGGTCGTCCTTGGGGATGTCGCGCTGAGGCTGGTCAAAGTTGGGTAGCCTGTCCCAGGCGGCGTCTGGCACCTCGCGCCGGAGGGCGTTGGCGTATTTGCGCACGGCCTTGTCGGCGGCCGCGCGGGTGATGGGGAGGTTGTCCAGTTCATTGCAGGCGGCTTGGATGAAGCTCATGAGATGGCGCGGGTGACCGCCGCTCATGTTGCAGAGATGATTGAGTGTGTCGTCGTTGTCGAAGGCTCGATCCAGGCTGGTACCGGCGGCGGCGCAGCGTTTGTCGACCATCTCGCGCATCTTGACCATGCCGGGCGAGTCGGGGCGGATCGCCTCGTCGCGGCAAGGACGCAGGCGGATCATGGAAACGGGTGTGTTGTACTCCCCGAAGGTCTGTTCGAGCTGACCGATGCGCGGCGAGTAGATCAGTGAGATGGGCACGGTGTAGACCGTGTGGACCTGGAGCGAGGCCAAGTGCTCGCTGCGGTCGATGAAGAGGCGCTCATGGGTGTTGGTGCCGTCGCCGCAGTCGCGGCGCACCAGTTTGTCGAGTCCGTCGATGATGAGGACGAGGCCATCATGACCGGCCTGTCGGGCGGCAACCTCGGCGGCACCGAGGAGGTCGTTGACGGCCTTGAGCAGCGAAGTGCTGTGCATTTCGACGGCGGCGCGCAGTTGGCGGCGGGCGTTGGGGCGGTTGCGCAGCTCGACGGCGATCTTGCCGAAGCCGCCCTCAAACTCGCCTCCGGTGAAGCCGACCTCCTTGGTTAGCAGACCGCAGATGTCGTTCCAGACCCGCTGGAGATAGGTGCTGACGGGGCTGAATCCGGGCAGATTGCGTGCGGCAAGCTGGGACTGGAGTTGGGCGGCGATGAAGACGAGCAGGTCTGGAAAGTCGAGATCGTTGACGTCGAGTCCCTCGCCCACGTCGCAGAAGATAACGATGTAGCCTTTACGAGCACCCTCGGGGGTTTCGAGCATGAGCTGGAGACGATAGAGCTCGCTGGTCTTACCGACGCCGCGATGGCCGGTGAAGAGTTTGTAGTCCCAATGGCCGGGCGCGGCGCGGCGCAGACTGCGGGCATAGAGGGCGACGACGTTTTCCTCGCCACGCACAGAGTCAAAATTCACCCAGCGATTATCATTGGGTTTAATCGATTCGGTGGGCTCGCATTGCTGATAGAGC
Organism: Rhabdochromatium marinum; assembly: GCF_016583795.1. Classification (GTDB taxonomy): domain Bacteria; phylum Pseudomonadota; class Gammaproteobacteria; order Chromatiales; family Chromatiaceae; genus Rhabdochromatium; species Rhabdochromatium marinum. The sequence continues at coordinate 16,883 of NZ_NRRS01000043.1, forward strand.
TGCGTGATGGCGGGTTGGGTGTCGGCGTCGGTCATGGGCGATTCTTGGTTTGCTGCATTGCGAGATTGTACGACATGCTTGGGTAGTGGACGTGACGAAAGGTGCTGGTCATTCTTCGGGCAGGATGGGGGTGGTCGCACCTCGTTCAGGGTCCGGGTTGGCGCTGAACCAGGCCAGTTTGTCGCGCAGTTTCACGACCTCGCCGACAATCACCAGCGTGGGCGGGGCGGGCGGATCTTGTTCTACCTGTTGGAGAATATCGGCTAGGGTGCCGACATAGACTTTTTGCATGTGGGTGGTGCCCTGTTGAACCAGGGCAATCGGCATCTCGGGCGCCACGCCATGTTGAATGAGCTGGGCAATGATGACCGGCAGTCCGACCAAGCCCATGTAGAACACGATAGTTTGATGAGGCTGGGCCAGTTGTGGCCAATTCAGGTCAATGCTGCCGTCCTTGAGATGTCCGGTGACGAAGGTGACCGATTGCGCATAGTCGCGGTGGGTCAGCGGAATGCCGCCGTAACAGGCGCATCCGGAGGCAGCGGTAATGCCTGGCACCACCTGAAAGGGGACACCTTCGGCCGCCAGAGTGTCGATTTCTTCGCCGCCGCGCCCGAAAATAAAGGGATCGCCACCCTTGAGGCGCAGCACTCGATGTCCTTCTTTGGCCAGGCGGGCGAGCAGGGCATTGATTTCCTCCTGGCGCATGGCGTGATCGTTGCGTTGCTTGCCGACGTAAATATGTTTGGCATCACGACGCACCATGGCGAGAATCGGCTTGGCCACCAGGCGATCATAGACCACCACATCGGCCTGCTGGAGCAGGCGTAGCGCGCGGAAGGTGAGCAGATCCGGGTCGCCGGGGCCGGCGCCCACCAGGTAGACCTCACCCATGCCGGAGTCGGGTGTGGTGATGGCCAGTTCGCGTTCCATGGCCTGATCGGCTTCCGCTAAATGTCCGGAGAACACCCGTTCGGCGACGCCGCCCTGGAGCACGCGATCCCAGAAGCGCCGCCGGTCACGCTGCTCGCTGAAACGGGCCTTGACGCGATCGCGATAGTTGGCACAGAGTTCGGCGAGGCGCCCATAACCAGCCGGCACCAAAGATTCGAGCCGTGCCCGAATCATGCGTGCCAGCACCGGCGAGGCACTGCCGGTGGATACAGCAACCACCACGGGCGAACGATCAATGATGGCGGGCATGAGAAACGTGCAGTCTTCGGGTTGATCGGCCACATTGACCAGCAGCTGACGGTCGCGGGCCTGCGCGGCGATGGCACCGTTGAGGGCGCGATCATCGGTCGCGGCGATGACCAGTTGCACCGCATCAAGATCATCGGGCGCGAAGGCGCGCAGCTGGAGATCGATCGCTCCGGCCGCAGCGAGTGAGTGGATGTCCTCAATCGCTTGGGTAGCGATGACGCGCACCTGGGCACCGGCGGCGCGCAGGTGGTTAAGCTTGCGTAGCGCCACACGCCCGCCGCCAACAACGAGGCAGGGGTGATCTTTGATGGTGAGAAAAATTGGTAATTGTTCCATGGTGGTACGGGAAGGGTACGGCTTAGGCGATGGGAATGAGGCACTGGCGGCCGGGCCGGCTTGAGCCAAAGGATGCGCCCTTGGCACTTGAGCGACGAGCGGCACGAGCCAATAATAGTACGAAGATATTGAGTCTGAAGGATAGGAGCAACAGTGGTAAGAGAAATTGATTCCGATGCGCTCAAGCAACGACTGGATGGGGCCGGGGAGCTGTTGCTGGTCGATATTCGCACGCCCGAGGAGGTTGCGCAGGGCATGATCCCGACGGCGACGCATCTTCCCATGCATCTATTGCCGTTGCGCCAGGCCGAGTTGCCACGCGACAAGGATCTGGTCATTTATTGCCGCAGTGGGGCGCGCTCTTATCATGCCTGCCAGTTCCTGATGCAGCAGGGCTTTACAAACACCATCAATCTTCGTGGTGGCATCATCGACTGGGCGCGACAGGGGTTGCAGCTCAAAGCCCCGGCGTAACCCCGGTTGTTGCATCAAGTGTTAAAAGCTACGTAAAAGCGACGGCTTGCAAAGCAGGAGCGGCGCCCATTCTGGTTTATGCAGCTTGCGTTTTTCGTCGACTTCGCCTATAAATCAGCATCTTTGCGTTTTGTTAAATACTTAAATACGGCTCTTGAGCGATGGCTGAGAGTCAAGTACAAACCTGGAGGCTGACGATGGCTGATTTTAATCAAGAACTGGACGCAAGTGGACTCAACTGCCCCCTGCCGATTCTGCGCGCCAAGAAAACCCTAACGGGCATGGAGTCTGGCCAGGTGCTGCATGTGATTGCAACTGACCCCGGTTCCGTCAAGGATTTCGACGCCTTCGCCAAGCAGACTGGCAACGAATTGCTGGATTCCCGCGAGGAAGGTGGCAAATTTTTCTTCCGCATTCAGAAGTCATAAACACATTTGCAGCTGTTTGATCCCACAGGCTGCATGACCCAAGACATGCATTGACCCATCACGCACTAGGCACATCAGCGCCTTAAGAGGAACCGATGGAAGAGAAGAAACTTGCGATTATCGCCACCAAGGGGTCGCTCGACTGGGCGTATCCGCCCTTCATCCTGGCCTCCACCGCCGCTGCGCTCGGCTATGAGGTGCAGGTGTTTTTCACCTTCTATGGCCTTCAGTTGCTGAAGAAAAAACTGTCGCTTGAGGTGACGCCCCTGGGGAACCCTGGCATGCCCATGCCGATGGGAATGGATAAGTGGTTCCCGATTCTCGGCATGACCTTGCCCGGTATGCAGGCCATGATGACGGCCATGATGAAAAAGCAGATGAAGGACAAGGGCGTGGCCAGCATCGAAGAGTTGCGTGAACTCTGCCAGGAAGCGGATGTGAAGATGATCGCCTGCCAGATGACAGTGGATCTGTTCGACATGGATCAGGCGGCTTTCATTGACGGCGTGGAATATGCCGGTGCTGCGGCCTTCTTTGAGTTCGCTGGCGAAAGCGATATTTGCCTGTACATCTGAGGTGTTTCTGCGCAGAGTGCAGATCATATCAGGGGGAAACGCCGCAAAGTGTATGCTCTGCGGCGTTTTTTGTTGCCCGACCAGCCGGGTGTCCTGGATGTGATCAGGTAATGAATGCGTATCTGCAGGTGATTGGATGCTGAAGCCCGAACTGGGGAATGCCCGTGAGCGGCGCTTGATCAAGCGTTTTCGGGCGCTTAGCGCAGCGAATCGCGACACACTGGAGGCCTTTGCTGAGTTTTTGACTCAGCGCGAGGCCGGCATCGCCGCTGCCCCGGAGGCCGCACCGCTGCCACCAAGCAGTCGCGAGCCGCGTCCGGAGGAAGAAAGCGTGATTGCGGCAATCAAGCGCCTGCGCCGCAGCTATCCGCAGTTGGATGCAAGCGAACTGCTCGATCAGGCATCGCTGTTAATGTCCGCCCACATGCTGCAAGGTCGCCCCGCTGCACAGGTGATTGATGAACTCGAACAGCTCTTTGCGCGGCAGGCCGCCGCAAGCGATCCTGCAGCGCGGCCCGAACACGAGACTTCCTGAGGGTTCCGGTGGCCATGCAGGTACTCAGCAATTGGTTTCGCCGTCACTTTTCTGATCCGCAAATCCTGTTTCTGGCGTTTTTCCTGCTGGTAAGCCTGGGGATTGTCATCACCCTGGGCAATATGCTGACGCCGGTTTTTGCCAGCATTGTCATTGCCTATCTGCTTGAGGGGGTGGTGGGCTTTCTGGGACGTCGCGGCTGGCCGCGCCTGGTTGCGACCGTGGTGGTGCTGTGCGCGTTCATGCTGTTTCTAGCCTCCCTGTTGCTGTTGTTACTGCCCTTGCTGTGGCGCCAGTCAACCGATCTGGTGCAGCAACTGCCCGGTATGCTTAGCATGTGGCAGCAGGCGTTGATGGGGCTGCCGGAACGCTACCCGGATTTGATTACCAGTGAGCAGATTCGCACCCTGATCAACGCCATTCGCAGCGAAATCGGCTTTTTGGGCCAGAAACTTGTTTCGCTGTCCATGTCGTCCGTGGTGGGCATTATCACCGTGATGGTTTACTTGGTGCTGATGCCGCTGCTGGTGTTTTTTTTCTTGAAGGACAAGGATCTGATCCTCGGTTGGTTTAAGCGTTACTTGCCACAACATCGGGGAATCGCTGGTACCGTTTGGCGGGATGTGGATCGCCAGATTTACAATTATGTGCGTGGCAAGTCGTGGGAGATCCTGGTCGTCTGGGCGGTGAGCTTTGCCACCTTCTGGGCCTTTGGGCTGAATTATGCACTCCTGCTGGCGGTGTTGGTGGGGTTGTCAGTGATCGTGCCCTATATCGGCGCCTCGGTGGTGACCGTGCCGGTTATGCTGATCGCCTGGTTTCAGTGGGGGTGGTCGCCACAGATGCTGTGGTTGTCATCGGCCTATCTGATTATTCAAGCCATTGATGGCAATGTGTTGGTGCCCTTGCTGTTTTCCGAGGTTGTCGATCTGCATCCGGTAGCCATTATCGTGGCTATTTTGGTCTTTGGCGGCATTTGGGGCTTCTGGGGCGTCTTTTTTGCCATCCCATTGGCCACACTGGTTCAGGCCGTGCTCTGTGCCTGGCCATCGGCCAGTGCTGAAGCTCCCAAGCACGAGGGGGCGGATGCCTGATCATGGCACTGTGGCGCTGGGAAGGGTAGAATCCCGCCCCGAAGCGCAAAATTTGGTTGTGGATACTTTATTGCTGTCATGCTTGAACTGATTGCCGGCTTGCTACTGTTGTTGGGAACCCACTCCATCGTCATCGTGCGACCAGAATGGCGCCGTCAGGCAGTTGCCCGCTGGGGCGAACCTCAATGGAAACTTGCCTACGCGCTGCTTTCCCTGCTGGGGTTGTGGTTGATCGTTCAAGGCTATGCTGCGGCCCGTATCAATCCAGTGGTGCTTTACCATCCGCCGGTATGGTCGCGTCATTTGATGCTGCTGCTAATGGTTCCGGTCTTCACACTGTTGTTGGCGACCTATCTGCCGGGGCGTATTCAGCACGCGACCAAGCATCCGATGCTGGTGGCGGTTAAAATTTGGGCTTTGGCGCATCTGATGGCCAATGGAACCTTGGCGGATGTCTTGCTGTTCGGCGGTTTTTTGGCCTGGGCTGTGGCGGATCGCATTTCACTCAAGCGGCGCGACCCGGGCGTCGTATCAGTGCCCGGAGCACCGCCGAGCCCTTGGAATGATCGGATAGCGATCCTCGTGGGACTGCTGCTCTATCTGGTTTTTCTGTTCTGGGCGCATTACTGGCTGTTCGGGCGCTCGCCACTGGAATAGCGCGGTCGGCGCGGTTGGAGCCGACAAGACCATGAGATGCTGTATATTTGGCGGCTGGGTTTGCGGCATTGAGAGCGGTTTGTGCCGCTGCGGTGTCGGATTCATCGCCCAAGAGAGCCGGCGGAGCTGGCACAACAACTGATCGGCCATGGCGATCAAAGGCGCTCGAACCTCAGGTCCGGGCGCTGCGGTCATGGTCTAAATTTCTCGCCACTGTGCAACGGAACAACAGGAGATATGAATGAGCAAGTCCGTGGACGCAGATCAACAACAAAATTCCGGGGGCATGATTGCAACACTCGGGGTCGGTAAGGTCGTAACCGTTGGAGGCGTTCTGGCGCTGGTCTTCGGATCCATTTTCATCCTTGGTGATCCCTACGGTCCGCATTCCTCAGGTAAAACGGCCCATCAAGGTGATGAAAGCGTTGCTGAGCGCCTGGGTCCCATCGGGGCAGTCAGTGTCGCGAAAAAAGCGTCCGAGGCGCCGCAAGAGGGAGACGAAACAGCCGAATCTGCTAGCAGTCAAGCGGATGCGAGTGCGGAGGCATCCGATTCCAGCACCAGCACCACCGCCGCTGTAAGTTCGGCTGCTGCCGCCGCTGCTGCATCAGTAGCAGCAAAACCCGCGACCAGTGCTCCCAAGGCATCACCAGCGCAAGCAGATACACCGGCGGCTAAGCCTTTTGCACCGGCACCGGGGCAGACCGCACATAAGCCGACCCCGAAACCGGCACCGCCTGTCGCCAAGCCGACACCCAAGCCGGCTCCCGAACCTGTTGCTGCGCCAGCACCAAAAACAGCGGCCCAACCAGCCACGCAGCCAGCGGCCCAGCCGGCACCGGTTACACCAGCCCGGCCGGCTGCTCCTGCACAGCAGCGGACAGCGCCTCCGGCCGCGCGCATGCCTCAACGTCCAGTGCAGCGTCCGGTACGCCCGGCCTGGATGTATCAAAATGCACCCATGCCCCCGCAGCCTTATCGCTATCGCTAACCGGGTTTGACTGATCTGAACTGACCCTGATGACAGAACCTGGCGGCCCAAGATTGGGCCACCGGGTTCTGTGACTGCCACCTCAAGCCGCGACTGGCGCGTGCTGATGGGTATCGGTGGCAGCGTCGTAGTCGTAATGCTTGATTTTGCGCCGGATATTGCGCTGTATGACCACGCCGAGCACCTGCCATTCGAGTCCATCCAGGGCGATCTGGGGATAATCCGGATGCAAGGCGATCAGCCATGACCGGCCTTGCTCATCCTGCCGGTATTGGCGCAGCCAGCGCACCCCTTCAGCCTCGGCAAAAATGTACATGCCATCGCGGGCGCTGCTCCGGGGTTCAATGATAACCACACAGCGATCCGGAAACTCTGGTTCCATATCCGGCCCCAGCACTTGCAGCGCGAAGGGTTCCTGCAGGGCGCAATCGCTGTGATCGAGTCCCGCCTCCTGGTTCAAGGTGGTCGTTGACGAATTCTGGTTCATTGCGTTCCCATTGTGTCCTAATCAGATGACAGTTTGCGCTGTTTGACCGTCTGAGATGGGATCACCACCGCCGAGACTCAATCGCTCATGATTACTCCGGGAAAAATCTTTGCCACCGAGCGGGTGCACGAAGACCGTCGCGACTGGCATAACCTGCGTCATATGTTGCCCTATCTGTGGGAATTTCGCGGCCGCGCACTGCTGGCGCTGGCGGCGCTGGTGCTGGCGAAATTTGCCAATGTCGGTGTGCCCATGGTGTTCAAGGAAATTGTCGATGCCTTCGAGGGGCAGTCGGCACAGCTCCTGGTGCTGCCGGTCAGCTTGCTGCTGCTGTATGGCGCACTCAAACTCTCCAGCTCACTGTTCAACGAGCTGCGCGATGTCATCTTCGCGCGGGTACGCTTTCGCGCCATGCGCCGGCTGTCGACCCGGGTGTTGGAACATCTGCACCGACTGTCGCTGCGCTATCACCTGGAGCGCCAGAGCGGCGCCATCAGCCGCGATCTGGAGCGTGGTACCCGTTCGGTCTCTACCATTCTGAATTACATGGTGTTCAGCGTGATTCCGGTGCTGGTGGAATTCACCCTGGTGGCGGTGATTTTGCTGAGTCGCTATGAACTGGTGTTTACCCTGGTGACCTTTGGCACCGTGCTGGTCTATGTCGGTTTTACCTTCGCGATTACCGAATGGCGCATGGACTATCGCCACCAGATGAACCGGCTCGATTCCCATGCCAACACCCAGGCGTTTGACAGCCTGCTGAACTACGAGACAGTCAAGTACTTCGGCAACGAACGCATGGAGCTGACGCGCTATGACGCCACCCTGGCGCAGTGGGAAGACTATGCGGTTAAGAGCCAAAGCTCCATGTCACTGCTGAATTTTGGGCAGGGCAGCATCATCGCCTTGGGCGTAACAGGCATTATGTTCTTTGCCGCCCAGGGCGTGGTGGTGGGGCACATGAGTATCGGTGACCTGGTGCTGGTCAATGCGCTGATGCTGCAATTATTTATTCCGCTGGGCTTTCTGGGCATCGTTTACCGGCAGATCAAATACGCACTGGCGGATATGGATCTGGTGGTTAAGCTGCTGGCACGGGTGCCGGAGGTCAAGGACTCGCCTCAGGCGCGCGTGCTGCGCCTGAGCGACGGCGCCGTGCGTTTTGAGCAGGTCAGCTTTGATTATCAGCCCGAGCGGGCGATTCTGCGCGCGGTGGATTTTGCGATTGAGCCGGGCGAGAAAGTCGCCGTGGTGGGCCATAGCGGTGCGGGTAAATCGACCCTGGGGCGGCTGCTATTTCGCTTCTACGATGTCACCTCTGGCTGCATTCTCATTGATGGGCAGGATATTCGCGATGTCACTCAGCACAGCCTACGCGCCGCCATTGGTATTGTGCCGCAGGATACGGTGCTCTTTAATGACAGCATTCTGTATAACCTAAGCTACGGTCGCCCGGAAGCGACGCGCGAGGAGATCGAACAGGCCGCAGAATTGGCGCATATCCGCACCTTCATTGAGAGTCTGCCGAATGGCTGGGAAACGCTGGTGGGTGAGCGCGGACTCAAGCTGTCCGGTGGCGAAAAGCAGCGCGTGGCCATCGCTCGCGCGATGCTCAAGCGCCCCCGCATTTTGGTATTTGACGAAGCGACCTCATCACTTGATAGTCGCACCGAACAGGCCATACAGCAAACGCTCATTGAAGTCGCCGAGAATCACAGCACGCTGGTCATCGCCCATCGCCTGTCCACCATCATCGACGCGGATCGCATCCTGGTGATGGAGGCCGGGCGTATCATCGAGCAGGGTGCGCACCGTGATCTGCTCACCGCTGGCGGTGCTTATGCGCAGATGTGGGACTTACAACAGCACGAGCGTGAACAGCACGAGGATTGACCCCTGAAATGCCGCGCATCAAGCTCGAATTCCCCAATCAACACGGCCATCGTCTCGCGGGATTGCTGGAAACACCGCCCCCAGGTGTTGCCACCCGGGGCTATGGACTCTTTGCGCACTGCTTTACTTGTGGCAAGGATATGGCGGCGGCCAGTCGCATCAGTCGTGCGCTGGCCGCGCGCGGTATTGGCGTGTTGCGCTTCGACTTCACCGGGCTTGGCAACAGCGATGGCGATTTCGCCAATACCAGCTTTTCGTCCAATGTGGCCGATTTGGTGGCGGCCGCCGAGATGCTGGCGCGCGACTTTGCCGCGCCGCGTCTGCTGATCGGCCATAGCCTGGGCGGCGCAGCCGTTCTGGTCGCCGCGCATCAATTGCCACAGGTCGAGGCGCTGGTGACCATCGGTTCGCCTGCCACCGCAACCCATGTGCGCCACTTGTTCAGTCAGGTGGAATCGGAACTCAGCACCCAGGGCGAGGCGGAGGTGCGCATTGGCCTGCGGCGCTTCCGCATTAAGCAGCAGTTTCTGGAGGATCTGGAACAGCATGCCACCCCGCAACATATTGGCCGTCTGCGTCGGCCATTGTTGCTGTTTCACTCGCCCTTCGATGAGGTGGTCGAAATCTCCGAGGCGTTCGCCATCTATCAGGCCGCCAAGCATCCCAAGAGTTTCATCTCGCTGGATCGCGCCGATCACCTGCTGACCCATGCCGCCGATGCGGTCTATGTGGCCGAAACCATTGTGGCCTGGGCGAGTCGCTATCTGGGACTGCTGCCGAGCACAGCCGAACCCAGTCAGGGCAGTATGCCGGCTGTGGCACCGGGCGAGGTGTTGGCGTGCGAGCTGGGTGACTCTGGACTGCTGGGACTCTACAGCGACCGGCATCAATTGACAGCGGCAGCTCCAAGCGCGCATGCAGCGCCATCCGGGTCATCAGAACTGGCGCCGCCACCGGAGCAACTGCTGCGGATGGCACTGGCGGCTGAGATCGCGCACTGGGTGCGACAGCTGGCAACCACTGAGTCTTGGGCGCTGGATGATGTGGAAGTGTGCCTGGAGCCACTGCATCAGCCGGCCGGGTCCTCTGTGTCACCGTCACCGGAAGCGCTGCGCGTGCGCCTGCATCTGGTTGGCGCGCTCAGTGAAACCGCGCGCCAGGCATTGTGTGACCGCGTGCATGAAGCGCCCTTGGTCGCGGCGGTGCAGTCATCGCTCAGGCTGCGAGTGCAACTTCAGGAGTAGGGGACCGCGCAAAAAAAACCGGGTATTGAACCAATGGTTCTTACCCGGCAAGAGGGTCGGAAAAACGGTCGCTTAATGATCTGCATAACAAGTCCTTGGCGACCATCCGTGGCTGCCTATAGCTTAAAATCGCGACTGGTGATCGAAATCAGATCATGCGGATCAGCTTATAGGATTCGCGCGTGCTTCGCTGTGACTTGGTTGGCATTTCAAACATCATTTGAGGCAATCATTCGAGGGAATGGGCGATGAAGTCGAACACCTGCGGTTGGATTGGCCTGGCCGTTGCACTCACGCTGGTGGTGTTGCTTGGTGGCTGTGTGAAAGTCGAACAGACATTGACGCTCGCTAAGGATGGTTCGGGCACCCTGGATATCCGCTACGGGATGTCGGAGCAGACGCTCGCGCAGCTGGCGGCCATGCAGCAGATCGCTGAGCGCATGGGGCAAACGGCGACCGAGGGCGCGGGTGCCGCCCCCCCATTCGATTTTGATGCAGCTACCGTGCGTCAGCAGTTTGAGACCCATCATCCCGAGGGTATTGCACTGATCAGCCTAGAGTCTGAAACCCTGGATGGCTGGAAGTATATGAACCTCAAGCTGAGCTTTGAGGATTTGGCGGCCCTGCAACAGACCCAACTGTTCTCTGACGGCCAGATGAGCCTGAGCCGCAATGCGGCTGGAAACTATGTGCTCCGGCTGTCAATCGGCACCGGGGAAGCGATACCGTCAAGTCCGGTGACGGCGGATGATCCGACGCAAGCGGCCATCATGCAACAGATGGCGGGGCTTTTTGCCGGCATGCGGATCGTCACCACCGTGGTGGCACCCTCGGCAGTGATTGCCTCGAATGCCACCAAGCTGGAGGATCGCACGGCCACCTGGGTGTTTGATGTCGATGAGGATCCGACGCTTGTGGCGCAGTTGCAGCAGATGGAACTGCGCCTGGTATTTGACAGCCAGGGGGTTGAACTGACCGAGTTTGCCTCTCCCCTGGAGGAGGAGAGCCGTCCTTAACCGCGCGCCTGCTCCAGGGCCGCAATGCGGCGCTCAAGCGGCGGGTGGCTGGCGAAGGCGGCCTTGAAGCCATCGGCAATTTTGCCTGAGATACCAAAGGCCGCCAGTTCGCCGGCCGGCAGATCCTGGGGCTCATGCACCCGCTGGAGCGCGCGCAGGGCGCCAATCATATTTTCGCGGCTGGACAGCCGGGCACCGCCCGCATCGGCGCGGAACTCGCGATAGCGCGAGAACCACATCACAATCATGGTCGCCAGCACCGACAGGCAGATCTCGGCGACCATCGACACCAGAAAATATCCCAGACCGCGACCACTCTCATTTTTCAGGATCACGCGATCAACGAAGGAGCCGATGACCCTGGAGAGAAATACCACAAAGGTGTTCACCACGCCCTGCATCAGCGCCATGGTGACCATATCACCGTTCGCAACATGGCTGATTTCATGGCCAACGACGGCTTCTACCTCATTCTGGGACATCTGTTCCAGCAGGCCGGTACTCACGGCCACCAGGGCATGATTGCGGTTCCAGCCAGTAGCGAAGGCGTTTGGGGCCGACTGATCAAAAATGCCAACGTCCGGCATCCCAATACCCGCGCGTTTGGACTGCTGGCGCACCAGTTCCACCAGCCAGCGCTCGAATGCCGTACCAGGCTGCTCAATGATGCGCACTCCCATGGAGCGCTTGGCCATCCATTTTGACAGCCCCAGGGAGATCAGAGAGCCGGTAAAGCCAACCACAGCGGCCATCACCAGGAGCGGACCCAGCTGCAGCCCACCAGGATCAGCAGGCGTTTGCCCGAGTCCGAAAAGACTGAACACCAGGCTCAGCACCACCAAAATGGCCAGGTTGGTGCCAAGAAAAAGCAGGATTCTCAACATGATCTAAGACTCCGGAAAAAGGTGAAAACTATCAGCCGCGCAGATAGTACTGCAAACTGAGAAAAAATTTCTGGACAACCTGGCAAAAGAGGTATATAGTGCTTGGCTTACATCGCAGGGGGGCCATAGCTCAGCTGGGAGAGCGCAACACTGGCAGTGTTGAGGTCGGCGGTTCGATCCCGCCTGGCTCCACCATTAAAAAGTCCCCATCGTCTAGAGGCCTAGGACACCGCCCTTTCACGGCGGCAACCGGGGTTCGAATCCCCGTGGGGACGCCAACACAAAAAAGGGTTAGCTGAGAAATCAGCTAACCCTTTTTTATTGCGTGAAATTTCGGCCACAAAGTCGGGATTGGACGGAAATTCGCCAACTGGAGACACAGTGGCGAGCCCTCCAGGGAAAAAAGAAGCGGGCCTATCTCACAGCGCCGCTCCCGTTTCTGACCTGATCAAGTCGTCGAGGGAGAAAGCCAAACGCGAGCGCAATGTTGCGTGTAGCGTGAAATATAACGCTGGCAATAAGGAATTGGTCAGACGCTCAGCTCAGGTGGCGGGTTAATAAGGGCTGGTCCGCCGATCTTTAACTCACCAGCTTGAATCATATTCCCCATCACGCGCTTCGTTCAGGGGAAAACAGTGTCATGAGCCTTTCTCCATATCTCGACGGATTTTAGACAATGCTGAAGCCAATAAACCTGCTGGAACCGCTACGATACCAAGCCCGATCATAAGTATAAAAAACGTGAAAATTTTTCCGCCTGCTGTGACAGGATATACGTCGCCATAACCCACTGTCGTTAGAGTTGCTACAGCCCACCATAAACTATGAGGAATAGACTTAAAAATTTCAGGCTGAGCTTGATGCTCAAAGTAATAAATACCGACAGCAGATAGATACAATAAAATTCCAGTAGCTAGTGCAAATATAATGACTTCTTCTCGGGCAAGGACTAAGGCTTTACCGAAACGTTCTATAGCTTTAGTGTATCTTGTAAGTTTGAGGATTCTAAATACCTTGAATAAACGAAAGGCTCTTATTCCTCGCAAATCAATACCTAAAGATAAATAAAATGGCGCTATTGCAACAAAGTCAATTATGCCATGAAAACTAAATATGTAAGCCAGCTTTTTCTCTGAAGTGATTATTCTTAATATGTATTCAATAGTAAATAATACCATTACAACAACTTCTGAAATTTTTAGAAACTTGTAAAAATCCTTAGGTAAATCTGGAATTGTTTCAACAGACAAACTAAATAGCGAGTAGATAATTAACGCTAAGACAAGTACGTCAAAGGTTTTACCAGCAGGCGTTTCTGATTTTTGAACTATCTCTTTGAGTTTCATAAAGTAAAATCTCAATGCAGATAATATTATCTACACAAACTCTCACAGAGCCTCACTCGATGTGCTGAGGGCAACCGTGCTTTTTCATTATTTTTCTCTTGATTGAGGGGTGAAAGTAGGTGAAAAACATCAATGAACTAAAATATCCTCCAGCGCTTGCTGAATTGTATCGTTATCAAATTTGCACCCTGTATCGCGTTTAATTACTAGACGAACTTTATTGATTACATCATCGGTTAGCATTGCCTGAATCAAATTTTCACGAGCTAATGCACTAACCTCATTCCGCAACCGCTCTAACCGTCCTTTTCGTGCCATACCATAACGAGAAATTAATAGCAGTTTTTCGCAGTCCTCTATACTAAAATCTTGGTTTATATCTACTGAAAATATAATGCTGGCTGTTACTCTATCGTTTGCTGAAACATGATATACTCGCCAAGTCAAAAGATTAGTCAATAATACCCACCGAATCCCAGAATACGCTCCATAAGAACTGGCTTGAAACACATGCTTATCGCGCAAAGGTAATCCCGCGCGTTTACTTTCACAGGCAATCATGTCTTGGTTATTTAAGCTTAGAACATAATCAACCTTTCGTCCCTGAATGCGCTGTTCAGCTTTAATTTCATCCATCGAATAACCAAGAACATCCATAAACATTTTATCAAGAATCATTCGAGTGTTGCTTTCGTTAAGTTGATTCTCACAAGCGGATTGGATTTGAGGCAAGAACTCACGTAAAGAAAACTGGAGTGTTTCGGCTTTTTCTCTCCATATTTCTCCTGGCGTGCGTCGTCGGTTGGTTGTTATGACTGGCTCAGTTGTTTTCTCAGATTCATCTGATGAGCTGACGCATACTCCAAATGCAGATGCCATCGCTTCTAATCCACCATTGTAGCCCTGACCAACTGCACGGAACTTCCAATCATCTTTGTGTCGGTACAAATCGCATAGCATCAATGCTTTTTCTTTCTCAAGATTATTGATGTCAAAACGAATTTTCTCATCTTCTCCTGATAAATCGGTGAGACATACGTAAAGATTTTTTAAAAAACCGCAATGATAAGTATTGTTTTCTGTGTCAACAGTAATTGCTATAACAATTTTAGAAACATCTTTTGGGATCTGATTAAGTAACACACGAAAACGATATTTATCCTGTTCCGAAGATTTTTCAAGACTAACTGAACCACATGACGTTTCTGTTTGGTTGTAAAATACAAAATCTTGATCTTGTCTTACTGTATTTTTTTCATTAACTAAAAATGCACTGGCATCAACATCGCAAGATAAATCCGTTTCCCAGCCAATCCTTATCAAAACGCTTTGCAAATCTAATGTTGCATTTGCGCCATGAATTAGTGTTACCCCCATCGTTTATTTCCCCTTATTTTCCTTTGTTAGGATGAATTAAGTCAAAAATTGCAACAACATCAATATTAAACTGTAGATTGGTATGATCTAGCAGCTTATCCAAATTGATTGTCTTTAAACCGCGTCAATTTAGAGGTGCGTAATTCTTATGCTATAGTTTGCGCTCCATTGTGCCACGCATCGTTTGGACGCGCACTTGCCGACATTTTGGTGACAGGATCGTTTCATGTTGACGTTAGA
>NZ_NRRS01000044.1 GCF_016583795.1 Rhabdochromatium marinum
GAGGCGCTCAGTCCGTTCCAACAAGATCGCCTTGACCCGTTTGAACGGGGTGAACCGCTCAATGTCCGGGTCAGTCAATCGGGCTAAAACGTTTCGCGCAGCGTTCTCGTCAGCCTGCAACACAACCCCGTCGGAACAGTGAAATTGATCCCCTTTCCGCTTGCCATCAAGACAACCGGTTCGGGAATCCATTTGCGATGTGTAAGCAGGATTAACGAGAACGACCGTAGAACCTATACAGTTTGAAACGCTGTCAAGCGCTTCGGCAATGACGCCTTTCGTCCAGCTGGCCAGCCGGCGATTGACGTTCTTGCCGAAGGACTTGCCTGCCATCGGAGCGGTTAAGTCTTCCGCCGCAATGACGGCGGCTTTGTCGACCACTTTGTTCACCGACTGAAACACCAGATCGCGGATGCGCGCGTGCGTCTTGTCCATCTGCCGGTGGAGTTTCTTGCGCCCGAGGTTGAAGTGGCGAATGTGCTCGCGCTTGCGCGGGTTGCGGGTGTTGTTGGCACGCGCACGCAGTTTGGCACGGCGCTGGTATTTGGCTTTGAGTGTGTCGGATTGCTCGGTCAGTATTCGGCCCAGTTCCTGGCCGTGGTGCTCGCCGTCGGAATCGACCAAGACTTCGGTGTAGCCTTTATCGACCCCCAGCGTTTGCGTACCGCAATCCTGTTTGACGGCAACTTCGACGGTGTAATGCACTTCGATCCGATCATCGTCTTTAAGAATGATGCGCAATGTGCCCGTAGGCGCAACACTGGTATTGAGCGGAATGGCGATGCGTTGGCCTTTGATCAGGCCGGGGATCTTGATCCAGGCGCGCCCGCCGAGGTGGAAGGTGGTGTAGTTATCCGCACGGACGATGATTTGGTTGTGCGTGTGGTTGTGCCCGCGATGCCAATGCTTGCGCATGATCCGGCGCAGATAGGCGTCGCTCTTCCATTCGTTGCGCTTGAGCGCGGTGAACAAGCGCTGTTGCTCGGTCTTGTCCTGGGTGTGACGCCAGATGCAGCGGCGCGCCTTGACCTTGGCCGCTTCCATATAGGCAGTGATGTCGCCCTTGGCATCGCGCAGGGTTTCTTTCCAGGCATTGGCTAAGACCGGGAAGGCGCGCTGATCCTTGAGCCATTGGTCGCGGATTTGGCGATCCGACAGCACAACACCACGAATCGAACCAAAGCGTTGCCAGACCTCGGAGCGCACTTCGCCAAGGCGTTGCGCCTGCTCGCTCAGAGCGGCGATTTTGCCTTTGTTGGTCTTTTTGGCATTGAGAATTCGGGTGACTTTCATTGATTTTTATCCTGGTCCTGACCGAGTGCCTCATTGAGCTTTTTGCGATAGTTACGCAATCCATACAACCGCGACGAAAAACAATGCACGATGGTCATCAAGTCCTGCACCATCTCTTGTTCGGGCGAAAGCCGTTCTTGATTCAGTACCAAAATCTCGCAGCCGTGTGTCTTGGCATAA
The DNA here is from genome assembly GCF_016583795.1 of Rhabdochromatium marinum. GTDB lineage: Bacteria > Pseudomonadota > Gammaproteobacteria > Chromatiales > Chromatiaceae > Rhabdochromatium > Rhabdochromatium marinum. The sequence goes on from NZ_NRRS01000044.1 coordinate 1,474, forward strand.
TGCTCGAACCATTCGAACCCAAAGCGCGTGAGCCGATCCCTGTGAGCAAGGATCAACGTGCGAATGCTCCGTTGACCGATCTCATCCATCAGCGCCACAAACCGCTTGCGCTTGAAGTTCAGGCCGCCACCGACTTCTTCCACGAACTCGACGTTTGCCAAACCTCTCGCCACGACAAACTCTTCCAGCACTCGGCGCTGATTGCCCAGGTCTGGCTTCTGCGCGGCCGATGAGACCCGGCAATACGCCACCAGCCGCGCTGGACTCTCGGGCGCCTGTCGCCATCCGATGAACGCTTGCAACTGATCCTCGGTGTAGAGACGGCGATTGCTGTCGGTGCGCGCCACGGGAATAAGACGACCCTCGCGCTCCCAACGCTGCAACGTCTTGACCGAAACGCCCAGCCGCTTCGCCTGTACTCATGGTGCTTTCCATGAGACAATAATACACTATCGTGTATTTTTTGCAAGACTAGAGTCGCGCTCCCGCCAGTTCACCCGCAACGCGGAGCGCACCGAGCGGCCCTTGACCTTGGCCGGCCTGGCACTGGCCGGTGTCAACCAGGGCATGACGGGGAGCCTGAGCCCCGCCGGGGAGGACGGCATCCTCTACGCCCTGGAGGCCCAAGACCTGAACCTGGAAGGCACCGAGCTGGTGACGCTGTCGGCCTGCGACACCGGCAAGGGCGAGGTGGACTACTCGGAGGGTGTCTATGGACTGGTGCGAGCCTTCCGCATTGCCGGTGCCCGCAACCTGCTCATGACCCTCTGGCCTCTCAACGACCGCCTGGCCGCCGATTTTATGAAGGACTTCTACGCCAACTGGTTCTCAGACGCCAACCGCCACCCCGCCGATGCCTTGCAGGAGACCCGCCTCGCCTGGATCCGCAGCGGAGACCCCAGGCGCAGCGATCCACGCTATTGGGCGCCCTACGTTCTGATTGAGGGGCGATAGCGCACCGCTTAGAAACCGAAGTCCGCCACTCTCCGTGCGGTGGGCGACGATGGGACGCTTTATCGGTTCGCGTTCGGCGAGTCTACCTCATACCTCTGTGGCTGTTGTCGAGAAGCGGACTTGAACGTCCCGGGGCGGAGCCAGGTGCGGTGCCGTGGTAACCAGCAGACGGGCACCGGCGCACGCATAGGCTTCGGCGTTCTTGGCATTGATGCCGCCGGCGGCGCCGATCACAGCCCTTGAGCCGCGCTCGGCGAGTGCCGCGACCGTCTCGGCAACCTGCTCGGGACTGAACTTCTCGAGCTGCAGCACATCCGTGTCGGCCCAGCGCAGCGCCTCCTCAAGCGAGCCGACCTCAACCACGACCCGTTTTTCCGGGCACTGTCGCCGCAGTCGGGCGAGCGTCTCGGCCGGTGGCTCATCGCCGAGGAACTGCCGATGCTCGGCGAAGATCAGCAAGGTCTCGGACAGCCCATTGCGGTGCATCACTGCGCCGCCGGCCTTGAACGCCTTGACTGCGAGCCGGCGGTTGCCGGGGACGTTCTTGCGGGTGCCGGCGACCATCGCGTCTGGATCGCCGCGGCGGGCGCTGGCGACGATGGCGGCGGCGCTGCTCGCGATGCCGCCGCACCATTCCATCAGCGTTTGTGCCGTCTTCCAGCCTTGATGCAGCGCGCTGGCGCTGCCGTGCGCCTCGAGCAGCAGCGTTTCTGGCGCGGCCTCGACGCCAGAGGTAACGTGCGCCTCGGCCTCGGCGCCGCAGAGCTGAAACAGTCGCACCGCTTCCTCGACACCGCAGACGGTCATCGGATCGCGGACGAAGAAACGGATGCTGCCGGTTTTGGCGCTGATGGCGAGCGATTCGGTGGTCAGATCGCCGAAGGGAACGTCTTCGGCTAATAGGGCGTGCAGTTGCTGGTCGCTGAGCACAGGGGGTAGATTAGACATCATAAAACCTTTTGGGTCCGCGTGCGTTGGAAGATATTTGAACCTGTCGCAGGATGAGTACAGTGGCTGTAATTGACAACGAGGTTGCGCAAGCAGCAGTCTGGCTGGAGCTTGGGTCGAGTCGGCCTGCTTCCACAATCCGCTGCTGAACCGCCATCTTCCGCCAGATGTTCCATCTGGCATTCATCATGCCTTGCGACGTCCAAATGATGCTGCATGGCTGGGGATCACGCCATCAATGCCGGCGTTGGCGTCCTGATTTCGTATCCATTGTTATCTTGTTTGGCCCAGTCGGCCACCCAACGAAACTCCTCTTTCCAAGGATCCTCCGCGAGGTCGGATTGCACTCGGCGATACAGGAGCCAGCCGCGATCCTTGAGTCGCCACCCTGCGGCTGATTCGCCATAGGTCAGTAGTGTGTAGAACTCCTCATCGTCGTCCGAATAGGGATCGAGCAAGCGATAGTCATAGGCGCGAAAGCAGATCCTGTCATAAGCGTCAAAGCCGAGTACCTGTCTGGCCGGCATCTCGAAATCTCGATACACCTTGAATCTGCAAGGGATGACAACGCGCGCTCGCCATGCGTCTGGAAGTCCGGTTGACCACTGGGGTTGGCAGGCAATGCTGTGGTTTCGATAGCGTTGCCGTTGAGCCTTGCCATAGGCACAGAAAGCGGGTGATAAGCGCATGATGAAATCCTCGTGATCAGTCAGGCGCGGCGGTTGATAACACTGGTGTAAGGTCTGCGCCCCGGCGGCAACAGCCGAATACACTCGGGCGGAATCGAGAGTCGCGCGCGTCCCAGCGCAGGAAGCGCCTCTCGCCCGCCAAGGTGGATGCGTAGCCTGGAGCGGTCGTTTAAGTGGCAGAACACGGCTCGATAGCCATCCATCTCAATTACCCGCTGGATCTCGACGGGCAGTCCCTGCCCGGTGTCGTTCCCGCTGTCCAAGCGTGGGCCATTGGGCCGGATGGCCAGCATTCCCGGACATGCGGTTGCAGCGGGTGACTCGATATCCAGGGCACCCCAGTTCCCTACCGCCGCTTGGCCATCCCAGCGGACAATGGGCAAGAGATTGTGCCATCCGAGTATCCTCGCCACCTCGGCGTCGCCCGGGTCGGTGAAGACCTCGGCGGTGGTGCCAAAGCGGCGTAGCTTGCCGTCGATGATCACTGCGGCTCGGTCGGCGATCTGGCGCACGTCGTCGATGTCATGGGAGACCAGCAGCGTTGGCACCTGGGTTTCCGCGACCAGCTCGTGCAACAGCAGCCGCAGTGTCTGCCGCAGGCTGGCATCAACCGCCGAGAAGGGCTCGTCGAGCAGCAGTGCCGTCGGTTGCGGGGCCAGCGCTCGAGCCAGGGCGACGCGCTGGCGCTCGCCGCCCGATAGGGCGCTGGGGCGTCGGTCCGCGAGAGGCGAGAGTCCGAGCCGGTCCAGCCAGAACCTGACGTGAGTACGCCAGTCGCTCCGACGCGGCAGGCCGAAGGCGATGTTGCCTGCCACGCTCAGGTGCGGGAACAGGGCGTAGTGCTGGAACATGAAGCCGACGCGGCGTTGGCGGGTGGGCACGTCGATGCCTGCGGCGGTATCCAGCCAGCGATGCTGGCCATGGCGGATGTGCCCGTGGCTGGGCCTCTCCAGCCCAGCCAGCAGGCGCAAGAGCGTGGTCTTGCCGCCGCCGGAAGGACCGAGCACGGCGGTGATTCCCTGCGCCGGGATGCGGATGGCGAGATCCAGCGCGAAGCGGTTGCGGTGCAGCGCCAAGTGTGCGTCGAGATCTGGCATCAGAGTCGCCCTAGCCGCCGTAGCAGCATGAAGAGTGCTAGAGAGACCGCGCCCAGCAGCAGCGAGAGCCGCGTCGCGCAGTTGAAATCACCATCGAGAACGCTGTTGTAGATGGCTAGCGAGAGGGTTTCGGTGGAGCCGATGATGTTGCCGCCGAGCATCAGTGTGATGCCGACCTCGCCGAAGGAGCGGCCAACCCCGAGGGTCAGCCCAGCGATGATGCTGCTGCGCACCGCCGGGATCACCACCAGCACCAGGGTCGCCAGGCGGCCCTTGCCGAGGGTGTAGGAGGCCTCGACCAACTCGTGGGCGCTGCCCTCGATCGCCGATTGGATCGGCTTGACCACTAGCGGCAGCCCGGCGATGAAGGCAGCCAGTACCAGGCCGTGAAAGGAGAACACCAGATCCCAGCCGGTGGCGGTATGCAATGGGCCGCCGACCAGACCGTGACGGCCGAGCAAGAGGAGTAAGAAGAAGCCGATGGCGATGGGCGGGAAGACCAGTGGCAGCGACACCAAAGCATCGACCAGACCGCGTAGCGGGAAGGGACGGCTCAGTGCATAGCCGAGACCGATGCCCACCACCAGAAACAGCAGCAAGACGACGCCGGCCACCTTGAGGCTGAGGGTTAAGGCGGCCGGCGAGCAGCTGAGGATCGCGCCCATGAGCTGATTAGTAGACGGCCTGTATTTGCACGGCGACGAGGTCGTCGAATCCGTCGAGGATGCGGTTGGGCACGGCGCTATTCGTGAGCCCCGGCGCCTTGGCATCCCGCCATTGGTAATTGGCCATCAGGCGCCAACGCGTGTCGATGTGGTACTGCAGGCCCAGGGTCCAGGTGTCAAAGCGGCGCTCGGTGGCGCGGCTTTCGGTTCCGCGATTGAGCCGATCGAAGCGCAGGTCCAGCTCCAGGTTCGACAGGATCTCGAAACCGCCTTCCAGGTACCAGCCGTTGGCCTCGCCGTCTGGCAGCAGGTTGTACGACGCCAAGCGGTTACCGGCATTATCGAGATGTCCGGGCACGGCGCCACCATCGGTGCCATTGACGATCATGCCCTCGGCCCCGATCAGCTCGCCGGAGACCCGGTAGCGCTTGTGCCGCAGCACCGCACCGCCACCGTAGCGCGTGCGCAGATAATTGCCAGCTGCGGCCCCAGCTTCGGTCAGCGTCCGCATGCCTTGCTGCCACCAGCCGAACAGCTTGAGGCCGTCGCGCTTGCCCCCTTTGCCACCGAAGATGCGCTCGGTCGACCAGTACAGGTAGAGATCCTTGTAGGCATTGTTATCGGGCCGGGCGATGCCATTGCCGTTGCCAACCATGACCGCATAGGTATGCTCCCACTGCTTGCCACCCTGGGGCAGCACACCGAACAGCTGGATGCCGATGTCGTGGTAGATGCTTCGCGCGCCGTTCGGTCGATTGGGCGTGTTTGGTGCTGCGCCATCGCCGTTGAAGAAGGTCTCATTGATGAGTTGGTTCACGACCTGGCTGGTATTCACATAGTCGCGGCGGTAGGCAGGCTGCAGGCCCTCGTCACTGCCTGGAGTTTTGAATTGGCCAGCGCGGAGGCGCAGCACGGGGTTGAGGCTGTAGGTCAGGCTGGCGTCGATGAGCTGGACGCTGGTCGCGTTCTCGGTCGCGGCATTGGTGCCGGCATCAACCGCCAGCGCGTAATTCAGCGCCGGCAGCCCCGGCACAAGGCCGCGCGCCCCGACGCGTGCGCGTTTGATCAGCCATTCACTCGAGGCGTCCTTCTGTGGACCGATCAGGTTCGCGAACATCGGCTGTCCCTGCCAGGGTCCGGCTTGGAGTCTGGTTCCGTTAGTGCTCTGGTACTCGAGCTGTACGAAGCCCCAAGGCCGGAAGGTCTTGGGACTGTTTGGCGGCTCGGTGCCCTGCAGGATGAGCCAGTTGATGGCGTGGCTTGGCAAGGGTACGAACAGGCTTGCGGCGAGCGCGACAACCGCGAGTCTGCGGACCAGTGAGGGGCCTTGTGACGCTAGCGGTGGCATCTTGACGATCGCCTTCATCGTGCGGCTCACAGTCCGAAGCGCTTGAAGATGGCGCGGGCCTGGTCGCGCTTGACGAAGGCGGCGAGGACCTCGGCTTCATCGCTCTGCGGCGCCGAGGTAGGGAAGGCTAGCACGATTCGAGGTGGGTCATAGAGATCGCTTGGCAGCTCGTCGAAGCCGGCAATCTTGTCGGCGATGCCGAGGGCGTCGGTGACATTGATGAAGCCGAGGTCAACGGAGCCGGCCAGCAGGTAGGCCGACACCTGAGGCACGGTCGCCAGCGTCATCAGCCGGTTCTTGACCTCTGGCATCAGCCCGCTACGCTCGAGGAACTGCGTGGCGGCGCGTCCATAGATGGCCTTTTTCGGATCAGGTAGTGCGATGCGTTCGATCGATGGATCCGCGAGATCGCGCCAGCTTGCAAGCCGCCGCTGACCATAGGCCAACACCAGCCGACCTGTCCCAAGTGGCTCGAGGCGCTCGAACAGTCCGCTCTTCTGGAGGAAACCCCGCTCGCCAACGACCAGATCGACGCGACCACTATCGCGGGTTTGCGCCAATACTTGCTGCATGTTGCCGAAGGCCGCATTGACACCGATGCCGGTCTCCTTGGTGAAGGCAGCATAGATTTCGGTCAAGGGCTTTTTGTAGCCGGCACCCGCCGCGACGAGCAGCCCATCGGCCAGCGCCGGCAGCGACAGCGCCAAACCAAACACCATCAGTAACAGTTTCATGAAACAGAACCTCTTGCTATCGACGAAAAGCTGGAACCCCATGCGGCATGACACCGCTATATCTATAAAAAATAGCGCATGACGCAAAGATGCCGAGGGGTAAGCGACATTCGTGCCAGCCCCAGATCACTGCGACGCGTGAGCGCACAAAAGATTGTTTCAATAGAGTTTATGGCGTAAAGGCGAGATGGTGTGCCACGAAACGGCGAAGCGAGCGGGACAGCGGATGTTGCAAAGCTGACGGTTAGCTATTTACAATTGTATATAACGCTACACACGCAAAGACGCGCGGAATGCTCGGCGATCATCAAAAATTGGCTGCTGCCAGCGTGCCTTGCGCAGGGTATCTGTACCTTGACGGTGCAAGCTCCCTCACGCTAGGGTCGGATGCGCTCTATTTTAGCGCATACAACGGGGTCAGGTAGGGACGCCGAGGACGACCTGCGAGGCCTTGATGACAGCGGTGGCCGCCATGCCTTCCACCAGCCCCAGTGCGTCGCAGGCCTTGTGGGTAATAGTGGCGTGCACCGTCTCGCCGGCTGCCAGGGTGATAGTGACCTCGGCATGGATGGGGCCCTTGGTTAAGGCGGTCACCGTGCCGCTCAGGCTGTTGCGCGCGGACAGCCGGACTCTGGGGTTGTCGGTCATCACGAGCACCGAGGGGGCCTTGATCAGCGCGATGGCCTCGGAGCCTTCCTTTAAATTCAGAGACTTGACGCTCTCATTGGTGACAATGGCGACAAGCTCCTGGCCGCTTGGCAAGGCTAAGGTCACCTCGGCATTGATGGCGCCGAGCTTGATTGACTGAACCTTGCCAGAGAACTGATTGCGTGCGCTGATTTTTAACATCATGAACCTCGTGGAATGGGCAAACGGACATGCACTACGGAACGAGCGCACCCGCTTGCCGGTGCGCAACCCTGGCAGCCTAAGTAACGACGTTGCTTCCTTGTAAGCCGAACGCGCTTCAGGTTGGCCCGGCATTTGCTCTATTGGAGCCACTGGTTTTTCGCCCATGTCGCTCAATATGCACTCAAAAAACCACCATCCGCCGCGTCTGCTGGGACGATTGTCGCTGGCGACCGAGCTTGGCGATCTGCTCGGCGATTCGCGTATTCGGCTGCTGGAGGCCATTGATCGCCATGGCTCGATCAGCCAGGCGGCCAAGGCCCTGCCGATGTCCTACAAGGCGGCTTGGGATGCGCTGGACGCGATGAACAATCTCGCCGAACAGCCGCTGGTTGAGAGCGCCATCGGCGGTCGCACGGGCGGCGGCACCCAACTGACTGCGCATGGCCGACGGCTCATTGCGTTGTATCGCGCCGTCGAGCACGAATTCCAGCAAGCTCTTGATCGCCTTGCCGGGCATTTGGATCAGGTCAGCGATGGCGATGAACAGGCCTTCCGCACCCTGCTGCGACGCTTGTCGATGCACACCAGCGCGCGCAATCGCTTTGTTGGCACCCTGGTGCAATTGACCACGGACAGCGTTAGCGCCGAGGCCGGGGTGCGCCTCAACGACACCAATCAGCTGACGGTGCTGCTTACCCGCGAGAGCGCCGAGCGCCTCGCCCTGCGACCAGGGGCGGAGGTTCATGCCTTGGTCAAGGCCACCGAGATCCTCCTGGCCGTGGGTGAGCCACCGCAGATCTCGGCGACCAATCAGCTGTGGGGCGTGGTCAGCCGTATTCATGAAGGCGGCGTCGACGCCGAAGTCACCCTCAGTTTATCCGATGGCTTGAGTTTGGCCGCCGTGATCACGCGTGTCGCCCTGGAGCGGCTCGAGCTCCAACCCGGTTGCCGTGCCTGCGCGGTGTTCCGGGCCTCCAGTGTGGTTTTGGCGAGCTGTGTCTAGCTGAAAAGGGCTCGGTTCACTGTGTCTGTCCAGTCACCGGCGAACAACGCGGTCTCGCCTTTCAGGGCTTCGAGGCGGATCGTAACGCCCTCAACGCACACGTTGGGATCAGTGCGCTGGAACCCCTACTCATTCGATGTGATGCAGTCTAAAAGTTGCTGTTCCCATGTGCTATCTATGTCTAGTGCAATAATCTCGATTCGACTTTCTGCACATTGATCGAGCATTATTTCGCTGAAACCATCCGTGGTTAAATTGTAGCTAAACATGCCGCTGTCAGTAATGCAGGCAGTCTTCATGCGCTCAACATTGAGTCCGCTCAAAAATGAAACCAATTGATCGCGATTAAATACCCGATGTGGTGCAAATTTCCAACCGATACTCTTGAAACCTTCTCCCTGATTGTCCACTCTGATATAACCGGATTGGGGAATTGGCATGTTGGCAATTGAAGCGGATTGTTCTGTTCGATGGTGATGGTGATGAGACCGTGCTGCTTTGGCAAAGCGTGTCGCGCCTTGCAACAAGGGCAAGTCCAGACAGCCTTGTTGTGTAATCAACAGTTGCGCATGTGGGGCGCCTTGTTCTGATACGTAGGCTTGCAAGGCTTTTTGGTCAGCCTCCTGGTACAGATCTGATTTGTTGCCCACGATGATATCAGCGATAGCGATTTGCTGATTAAAGATCTCGTGGTCGGTATAGCGTTTGTCAGCAAGGCGGCGGGCATCGACGAGGGTCACAATGTTATGGATGGAAAGGCTCTCTTGATAGTACTCACCGGAAAGTATGCCAAGCACTTCAATAGGGTGCCCCAATCCGGTCGGCTCAATCAGGAGCCGATCAGGTTGTGCATGGGTGAGCAGTTGATTTAGGGCTATCTGCATAGGTAAGCCCGCCGTGCAACACATGCATCCACCAGGAACCTCGCGGACAAATACACCATGTTCTTCACGGTGTCGGCCTTGAAGTAGACTGCCGTCCACACCGATTTCGCCAAACTCGTTGACTAAAACAGCCCATTTTTCATCGACAGGTTTATTCTTCAGTAGATGTAGAATGGCGGAGGTCTTTCCAGAACCGAGGAAGCCCGTGATAACGTTAGTTGGTATATTTGAGAGTCGCTTGTTAGCCTTCATGTCTCATGTGTTCTTTATGTGGCCTCCAGTCGGACGCTGTAATAGAGGGGGGGGGTCGCGGAGCTATCAGTGGTACTGCTCAGTGGTGTAATGACCCGGCTGGGTGCGTTTGTGGCGATGCAGGCCGCGTTCTTCGAGCCAGGCGCGTACTTCTTTAATCATGGCGGAGTTGCCGCAGAGCATCAGGTGGCTGTGCTCGGCACTAATATCGAGGTCGGCGGCCTGCTGGAGTGAGCCTTGTTCGAGCAGTTGCGTGATGCGGCCTTGCAGGGATTCGGGTTGCTGATCGCGGGTCAGGGTGGAGACAAAGGTGAAGCGATCGCCGTATTGCGCTTTGAGTCTGGCTCGGGTTTCCGGGTATGTCAGCTCGCCGCGATGACGGGCGCCTTGCACCAGAATAATGCGCTCGAATTTCTCCCAGGGCTCGGCTGTTTTGAGAATTGACAGATAGACGCCCAGTGCCGTGCCGGTGGCGATCATCCATAGATCGCGACGCGCAACGACATTCCCCATGGTAAAGACACCATTGGCCTGTGCCGAGACCCAAAGTCGGTCGCCTTGGTGCAGATCCGATAGGCGCGGGGTTAGCGGGCCATCGGGTACTTCGTTGAAATAAATCTCCAGCGGACGTTCATCCGGGGCATTGACCAATGAGTAGGGGCGCCCGATGCGGTTTTCGCCAATGTCCAATGCAACCTTGATGTATTGGCCGGCGACGAAGGGCGCGAGTGGGGCGTCTATCTTCAGGCTGTAGAGATTGTCGCTCCAATGTTTTATTTCAACGACTCGTCCTTCGATCCAGTCTTCCGTCATAGGGATGTTCTCTTGTGTTGGTGCGGGACTCTTCCGCTGGCAGAGGTTTGGTTGCAGTGCGTATTTTTCAAATGGAGGCTCACTCGAAAATGCTGGGCGGTAGTTCCGGCACCGGGCGGCCAATGTAATAGCCCTGCGCAAAGTCAACCTCAAGTTCGTGAAGGACGCGCAGAATGGCTTCTGATTCGACAAACTCGGCGATGACTTTCTTGCCCATGGCATGCGCCATCTCGACGGCGGCCTTGACGAAGATGCGATCTTCAGCGTTGTGATCAAGATGGCGAATGAAACTGCCGTCGATTTTGACATCATCGACCGGCAGTTGCTTCAGATAGGCATAGGAGGCAAAGCCGCTGCCGAAGTCATCTAACGCGAAGTGACAGCCGATGGCATGAATGCTGTTCATGCGCAAAATGGCGGTCTCGACGTTGTCAATGGCAATGGTTTCGGTGATTTCCAGTGTCAGGCGTTGCGGGTCGATGCCGGCGGTGTTCAGATGCTGCATCAGCTCGGCATCCAGGGTGGGGTCGGTGAGTGCTTTGGCCGACAGGTTGACAGAGAGCGCGAGGCGCGGATGCTCGGCGAGGACACGAATGGCCTCGACGATGACCCAGTGGTCGATGATCGAGATTAGTCCGGAACGCTCGGCGACTGGGATGAACTCGGCGGGATTGGCCAGCCGCCCATCGGGCAGGGTCATGCGCAGCAGTCCCTCGGCGCGCCAGATACGTTGCTCGGCCAGGGACAAAATCGGCTGATAATACAGATGCAGGCGGTTGTCGCGCAGGGCCTGGATGATCTCACGGGTCCAGAGCACGCGCGCGCAGGCCTGATCGCGTGTCATGTCGCTCTCTGAGTAGACATGCCAGTTGCCGCGATGGCGTTGGGTTTTGGCCTGATACATGGCCAGATCGGCTTTGGCCATCAGGGCCTGGGTGTCGGTGCCATGCTCGGGAAAGAAGACGATCCCAATGCTGGCGGTGACCTGATGGCGGTGGGTGCCGGTGCGCACGCTGGTTGAGTTCACCTGGTCCTGGAACTGTTTGACCAGATCCACGAGTTCCGGCGCCGCGATCGGATGGAGCAACATGGCGAATTCATCGCCCCCGAATCGTCCGATATAGCCGCGCGACCCCAGGGCGGCAGTCAGCTTTTTGGCAATCCGCTTCAGCAGCCGATCACCCGCCTGATGGCCGCTGGTGTCGTTAACATCCTTGAAGTTGTCGAGATCGATAAACAGCAACGCACCCTGGGTGCTGTTATGGAGACTGTGTTCGATCGCTTGGGCAAGTTCCTGGTTAAAGCGGCGACGGTTGAGCAGGGCGGTCAGGGAGTCATGATCGGCCAGCCAGTGCAACTGCCGCTGGGCGGCTTCGCGCTCGGCTTGTAGCTGTGCCATGCGCTGGTTGAGGGTGCCGACGACTTCGATATTGGCGTCGATTTCATCACACCAGCCGATGCGTCTGTCGGTGCGGGGCAGACGTTGCGCCAGGGTCTCGAAACGGTTTTCCGCCAACAGCGGTAACAGGCGCGACAGGGCGCGAATGCGCCGAACTGGTCCATGCATGATCAGCAACAGCAGCCCCTCGCTGACCAGCAAACCGGCCAGCCCGATCAGCAGGCTGTTACGCGCCATCTGTTGGATGCGCTGATGCTTGGCAGTGGTTGAGTTGATGATGAACGCGCTCAGGCCCTCGCCATTCGGATGGCTGCGAAAGATTTCGTACCAGTGAGCGGCGGATTGGATCTCCAGTGGTTGCTGGGCTTGGCTGGCGAGTAAGGCCGCTGGTGGCAGGGATTGCAGCAGTGGCAGCATGGTGTGCGGCTGGGTGGCACCATGAAACCGAAGTGGCTGCGTTGGCGTGGCAATGGCCAGATCAGCCCCGGTCAGGTTGGTGAACGCAAGCATGATGTTGGCCATCCCGCACCCGAGCACCAGACTACCGGCGGTTTTGCCATGCCAGAGTACCGGCGAGCTGACGTATTGCCGACAGTCGTGTTGATTGCACAGCAAGCGTTGTGTGATTTGCTCGGGGGTTGCACGCGTATCTGTGATCAGCGACAGCGGCAAGGGAGCCTTGGGTGAGGGCCAGAGGGCGGTTGGCGCGCCATTGATTGGGAGCCAGTGTACTGTGCGGATATCCCACTCCAGATCAAAGACACCGCCTTCGATTTCTATGACCTGACGCAGATGTTCGACCAAGTCGGCGTATGGTGCTGTCGGTTGATGACGCTGATCGCAAGTGGCCAGGTTGGGGATCAGGCTGGCAAGTCGTGCCATGTGCTGATAGCGTTCGCTGATCAAGGTCAGGAGTAGCGTGGTCTGATGCTGCCGCAACCGACGTTGATCCTGTTCAAACTGATGGATCAGGTTGGTGCGCGCGTAGAAGATGAGCAGGATCACCATCGGGATGAGAATCAGACTGATGCCGAGAAACAGCTTCCAGCGCAGACTGAGGAACCACTGTGCAGGTTTGATGGGTAGGTTAAGTCGCTGACTCAAGAGATGGCCACTGTCTGGTTAAAAACGAAACGCGGCTTGAATGGCAATTAAATCCCAGTGTTTGTCGAAGCGCGAAAAATCGGGGTTTTCGATTTCGGACAAAATGAAGTTACCGATATGACGCTGATACTCCGTGCGCAGCATCCATTGGCGGCTGATATCCCAGCGCAGTCCCAGGCTGAGAATCCGTGATGAGGCCTTCTTGGCTGGAATGGCCCCCAGGGATTGCTGTTCCAGGGTGCGCCCGTCGCGATCATCGCGGTCGGCGAAGCCTTCTTCGTAGCGCAGCATGAGTTGCCAATGCGGCAGGAGTCGATAGGTGGCCTGCGCGTAGTACCCCTCAGCGTTGAGGTCACCGTCAGGTCGCACCGGGCCGAAATCGCGCCGCTTGATCGGCTCGACCATGTATTCGGCGGTCAGGCTCCAGCGCTCGGCGTTGTATTGCGCAGAGGCAATACCATAGAGCAGATCAACAGTGCCGGGATCCAGTGGCCAGATAGCGTCGGGTTGGGGGTCGTATTGCAAGGAGGCGGTGGCTCCGCTTAAACCCAGCTGGAGGCGCTCACTGGCTGAGGTAAACCACAGACTTGCCAGCCAGCTGTTGCCGTTGGTCTCGATGGTGCCATTGAAATCGCCGACCAGATAGGCGGCTTCGACGTTTTCATCCACAATTGGAGCTCCAATCGCCAGAGTGGCGGCGAGGTGGCCAAAAGGCCGGTAAAGATCGCCATAGAGTAGCACACCATCTGCTGACAGAATCAGGTTGCGTACCTTGTCGAAGTACACCACCTGCGGCAGAAAAATCCCCGGATGGGTGAAAGGCATGTCACGGGTCTGGTTATAGAGGCCCAGTCGATTTTTAATGCGCCCGAGCCGGATTCCGGCACGATAGTCGGCATTGCTCGCCAGGTTAATGTCGGCCAGCCCAAAATCGAGCGTGGGCGAGCCGTCGCCCATGTCGCCGGCACGGCGTGATAGCACCTGCGCGGCCAGCAGCAGACGCGGACTGAAGCGCAACGAAGCGGTCAGACCGATCTCGGTGAAATCAAACGAAGTATCCGGACTGTCGCCATAGTAGCGATTGGCGCTGGTTTGTATGGCGCTCTGACTGGCAAAGCCGTGGATTTGCAGGCGCTCGCCGAAGCGCTGTTCTGACTGGGCGGCCGCCAGCCCGGGGCCGGTCAGCAGCATGGCCAGCAGCAGGGGGAGGGGAGCCGCGAGGTGTATGCGTGGCTGAAATCCCATCATTCGACCTTGATAACTTTGACCGCAGCGGAATCTGGCGGTGCGCCGATATAGCCAATGGCGCCGCCTGTTTGGCTGACGCGCTGAAGCATTTCCTGTTCATCGGCAACTTGTTGTGGGGCTTGTCCGGTGCCTGAAAAGATCTGCCGATCCCAGGTGCTTCTGAGTTGATAGGGGTAGACATCAAGGATGCGCTTGGCGAAGCTCTGATGCAGCGGGTTCTTGTCCGGCAGCACGAATACAGTCACCGGACGTTTGTCCGGCCACTCTGTCATGCGCATGGTGATCAGCAGGCGCGCTGTGTTGCGGTCGAGGCTGTCGATGTTGACATCCCGATTGACGATGACATCCTGTGCATGGTTTGGCTGCATAGCCAGGAGCGCATACAGCAGCCCGAACCAAATCCAGCCTCGGCCGGCACCGACCGCTGAACTGGAGACAGCGACGAGTGCTGTGAGCGTTGCGAATACGAATGCCTTGAAACAGCGCTTGCAATCTTGAGCGAAAGGAGCCATTGAAAGCGGGGTTAGCTCATCCGGGCCGTTGGTGATTAGATGGTTGCAAGCACGGTGTCAATGTGGGTCAGGCCAGCGGCACAGGAGGTTCGCGTCATCACGCGGTGCTGCATCAAGTCCCTAAAATCGCATCAAACGGCTGTTAAGGCTAATGGCATTGCCGTCTTCAGGCAACTCAAAAAGACTGTTGATGTGTGGCTTGCCGGGATGAGCGGGGCAACTCATTCTCCTTGCGCGGAAAAAAACAGAACACAAAATCTTGCTTACGATGGGATGCCTGGGCTATCTTTCAGGGTTCAAGCCGCACAAGGCGGTGCGGATCGTTCCTTATTGATCGACGGCTGTCAGCAGGCAACTGGCTGGGAGTCGTCCGATGTCTGAGTTCGCTGTGGATGTCAGAACCCAAGTTGAGGATTTTCTCTTATGAAAGATATGCTAATTGTGATCGTGATTCTGCTGATTGGTGCCGGTTGGTTCTTTTTTGTTGGCCATTCCCATGCAGTAAAACTGCGATACGACTGTGGCATTGAGGTTCCCTGGCACGAGGCCTTCTTCCTGGAAACCACAATCTGCCCTGGTGAGCGTACCTCGCAATCTTGATTCAGCGCAGCGGGCGGGCGCCAAAGGTCTTCAGGCGTGCGCGAGCGGCTTGAGTTAAGTCGCTTGCGTTTACTGCTCTCGCCCTTCACTTTTACCACCTCAAACCTGGTCAAATCCTGGATGCTGACGGCAGACGCTTGGTTATTGAAATCCTCCTGCGGCCTTTGTACCCACAGTCGTGCCTGGGGCCGCTACAGCGCGAGGTTGAGCAGCTGTCTGGCGTTGTTACTTTTACTGACCGGGTGCGAGACACTGTTGTCGCCCTCGTCCCTGCTGGGGCAGGGTGAGGGGACATCGGTTGCGATGCTGGAGCCAGGCGCGCTGGCTGATGCCGAGCGGGAATCGAATAACGCAAAGAACGTAAAGCCGGCGTCTTTTGCTGCGTCCGACGGCGGTCAGGGCGGTGGTAACAGCGGTGGCTTTTTTGCGAGCTTGTTCAAGACAGGCTGTCAGGGTGATGACGCTGGCAATGATTGCGCCGAGCAGGAGGCAACCAAAGCCGATGCATGCCTGCGCCAGGCGATTGAATGTCCGCTGACGGTTTCCAACCGCGACAGCGACATGCGCCGACTGCTCGATTGCGCCGAACGCCATTACCAAAAGGCCCTGGTGCTGTCAGCGTCTGAGCAGGGCAGCAACCGTCGGTTGGCGTTGCACGGCGGGCTGCTGCTGACGCTGAGCGAACGCCGCAATCGTCTGGATGACACCGTTGGCCAGCCGCGTGTTGGACGCGAAAACAACAAGCTGCTCAAGGCCGCCGATGCCGCGCGCACGGAGGTGCCGGATAATGCGCTGGGCTTTCTCTACGGCGCCTCGGCACGCCTGTTTCGTGCCACCCTGGTGGCCGATGACGCGCAACGGTGCATCGATCTGCGCGAGGCAGCGGCGATGCTGGAGGACTCTCCCGCGCCGCCCGATGCGCTGCATGCCGAGCAGGTGCGTCTGCGTGCCCTGGCTGTCTCGGAGCTGGCCAACTGTACGACGGCGATGCGCATCGCAGCGCGCAATTCCGACCCCCCGAGCCGCACGGCTCTGGGCGTCACCGCAAAATCAAACTGAGCCGGGGAATCTGGCAATGCAGGACAGTCTTTACCCCGCCATCGAGCCGTATACGACGGAGTTTCTGGATGTCGGCGCGGGGCATCAACTTTATATCGAACAAAGCGGCAACCCGGCCGGGCAGCCGGCGCTCTTTCTGCACGGAGGACCTGGTGCCGGGTGCAGCGCCGGGCACCGACGTTTTTTCGATCCCGACCGTTACCGCATCATTTTGTTCGATCAGCGCGGCTGTGGGCGCTCGACGCCCCATGCCAGCATTGATAGCAATACCACCTGGGATCTGGTGGCCGATATTGAGCGCTTGCGCGCCCACTTACAGGTCGAGCGCTGGCTGGTGTTTGGCGGCTCCTGGGGTTCGACGCTAGCGCTGGCCTATGCCGAACATCATCCCGAGGCAGTCTCAGCTCTGGTGTTGCGCGGTATTTTTCTGTGCCGGCCAGAGGAGATTCACTGGTTTTATCAGCAGGGCGCGAGCCGTATCTTCCCAGACTACTGGCAGGATTTTCTCGCCCCCATTCCGCCCGTTGAGCATCTTGACTTGTTGCGCGCTTATGCCGAGCGGCTGTTTGGCCCCTCAGGTGCGGAGCAGACGGCGGCGGCGCGCGCCTGGTCGCTGTGGGAAGGACGCTGCTCGACTCTGTGGCCGAATCGCGAATTGCGCGACAGCTTTGCCGCCGACGCCTTTGCACTGGCGCTGGCGCGGATCGAATGCCATTACTTTTTGCATCAGGCGTTTCTGGAACCCGATCAACTGTTGCGTGACATCGGTGCTGTGCGCAACATCCCCGGGGTCATTGTGCATGGCCGTTATGATAGCGTTTGCCCGATGGCTTCGGCCTGGGAACTGCATCAGGCCTGGCCCGAGGCGGAATTCAACATCATTCCCGATGCCGGGCATGCGGCGTTTGAGCCTGCCACAGCGCGGGCGCTGGTGGCGGCGACGGATGCCTTCGCCGCTGCCCGGGCATGATCGGCCTGTTGCAACGCGTCTCTCAGGCGCAGGTGCAGGTAGCCGGAGCCCAGATCGGCGTCATTGCTGCGGGCTTGCTGGTGCTGGTGGCCGTGCAACCCGAAGACACCGAGGCACGCGCTGAACGCCTGCTGGAGCGGTTGCTCGGCTACCGGGTGTTTGCCGATGCCGATGGGCGTATGAATTTGAGCCTACGCGACACTGGCGGCGGGCTGCTGCTGGTGCCTCAGTTTACCCTGGCCGCTGACACCCGCAAGGGCACGCGTGCCAGCTTTACCCGCGCAGCGCCTCCCGCGCTGGGCGCGGCTTTGTTTGCGCACCTGCTGCAGTGCGCCCAGCGGCAGCACCAGCCGGTTGCCAGCGGGCAGTTCGGCGCTGACATGCAGGTGAGTCTGACCAACGATGGTCCGGTGACCTTCTGGCTTGAATCCTGACCTCTTGGCGACCCGGCTGAGTCCCTTGGGTATCTCCGGGAGCCTTGAATCATTTGAATCCAGCGCGGTGCACGCTACACTGCACCAGTTTTTCAGTTTAATTTTTGATAAAGAGAGGTTCCTTCGTGCTCGCGCCGCAGTCCAATTTTCACCGCATCGAGCGGCTTCCGCCTTACGTTTTCAATATTGTCAATGAGTTGAAGGCGGCGGCGCGAGCGCGGGGCGAGGATATCATCGACTTTGGCATGGGCAATCCTGATCAGCCTACGCCGCAGCACATCGTCGATAAGCTGGTTGAGGTCGCCCAGCGCCGCGATACCCATCGCTACTCAGTCTCGCGCGGCATTCCGCGCCTGCGCCGCGCCATCTGCCGTTGGTATCAGGATCGCTATCAGGTGACCCTGGACCCGGACAGCCAGGCCATTGTCACCATCGGCAGCAAGGAAGGACTTGCGCATCTGGCCATGGCTACCATGGCCCCAGGCGATACTGTACTGGTGCCCAATCCGGCCTATCCGATTCATCCCTATGGCTTTATCATTGCCGGAGCTGATGTTCGTCACGTCAAATTGACACCCGAGGTGGACTTCTTCGAGGAACTCCAGCGTGCCATTCTCGACTCCTGGCCGCGGCCGAAGATGCTGGTGCTGAATTTTCCCGGCAATCCGACCACCCAGTGTGTCGAGCTGGAGTTCTTTGAGAAAGTCATCGAGATCGCCCGCGAGCATGGCATCTGGGTGGTGCATGATCTGGCCTATGCCGATATTGTCTTCGACGGTTACCAAGCCCCATCCATTCTGCAAGTGCCAGGCGCCCTGGACTACGCGGTCGAGTTCTTCTCCATGTCCAAAAGCTACAACATGCCGGGCTGGCGCATTGGCTTTATGTGTGGCAATCCGACCATGGTTGCAGCTCTGGCACGGATCAAATCCTATCTGGACTATGGCACCTTCACGCCGGTTCAGGTCGCCGCCATTCACGCACTGGAGTCCTCGCAGGACTGCGTGGCGGAGATTCGCGATCAGTATCAAAGTCGCCGTGATGTGCTCTGTGAAGGGCTGGAAGCGGCTGGCTGGCCGGTGGAGAAGCCACGCGCGACCATGTTTGTTTGGGCGCGCATTCCGGAGCCATACCGCGCCATGGGCTCGCTGGAATTCTCTAAAAAGCTGCTCAGCGATGCCAAGGTGGCGGTTTCCCCCGGTATCGGTTTCGGTGACTACGGCGATGATCATGTGCGTTTTGCACTGATCGAAAACGAACATCGCACGCGCCAGGCGGTCAAGGGCATTAAACAGATGCTGCGCGAGGACGCGCGCCTTGGCGTCACTACTTGAACAGAGGAGTAAAGCAATTGGAGCCTGTCAAGATTGGACTCCTGGGACTGGGTACCGTTGGCGGTGGCACCGTCAGTGTGCTGACGGGCAATGCCGAGGAAATTGCCCGTCGTGCCGGGCGCGAGATTCGCATCGCGCATGCGGCCGCACGCGACTACGATGCGAGCCGTATTCCGGGGCTGGAGCGCATTGACACCATCGGTGATGATGCCTTTGCGGTGGTCGATGATCCCGACATCGACATCGTTATTGAGCTGATTGGCGGCTACTCGCCGGCGCGCGAGCTGGTGCTGAAGGCGATTGAGAATGGCAAGCATGTGGTCACGGCCAACAAGGCGCTGATTGCCCTGCACGGCAATGAAATTTTCGCTGCCGCTCAGGCCAAGGGGGTCACCGTGGCCTTCGAGGCTGCCGTGGCAGGTGGAATTCCCATCATTAAGGCTCTGCGCGAGGGGCTGGCCGCCAATCATGTCGAATGGATTGCCGGCATCATTAATGGCACCGGCAATTTCATCCTCACTGAGATGCGCGACAAGGGCCGCGCATTTGCTGAGGTGCTGGCTGAGGCTCAGCAACTTGGCTATGCCGAAGCGGACCCGACCTTTGATGTCGAAGGCATTGATGCGGCGCACAAGCTCACCATCCTGGGTTCCCTGGCCTTTGGTATTCCGTTGCAGTTCGACAAAACCTTTACTGAAGGCATTTCCAAAATCGAACCCCAGGATGTCGCCTATGCCGCCGAGTTTGGCTATCGCATCAAGCACCTTGGCATCGCACGACGCACTGCCGCCGGTATCGAGCTGCGGGTGCATCCCACGCTGATTCCGCAGCGCCGGCTAATTGCCAATGTCGATGGGGTGATGAACGCGGTGCTGGTCAAATGCGATGCGGTTGGCCCGACACTCTATTATGGCGCCGGTGCGGGTGCACTGCCGACCGCCTCGGCGGTGGTGGCGGATGTGATCGACATTGCCCGCGCCCTGACCAGCGATCCGAACAACCGGGTGCCGCATCTGGCCTTCCAGCCTGACGAACTCACCGATACCCCGGTGCTGCCGATTGAAGCGGTCGAAACCGCCTACTATCTGCGCCTGACGGCACTCGACCGCTCCGGGGTCATGGCGGCCATCGCCGGCATTCTGGGCGAGGAGGGCATCAGCATTGAAGCCATTAAGCAGAAAGAGCCCGGTGAGGGTGACACCCATGTCTCCCTGATCATGCTCACGCATCGGGTGACAGAGGGTGATATGAATCGCGCCATGGCGCGCATTGAAGCCCTGGAGGCCGTGCAGGGTCCAGTGGCGCGGATTCGCATGGAATCTCTGGAAGGCTGAGACGCGAGCGCATTGGACTTGGCGACCACAGCAGGGGAGGATGAACGATGGAAACAGAGGCCGTTGCACGCTTGATTCGTGACGGCTTGCCAGAGGCTGAGGTGCAGGTCACGGGCGATGGCAGTCATTTCGAGGCCAGTGTGATCAGCGCGGCTTTTGAGGGGCTGACCCCCATTAAGAAGCAGCGTCTGGTCATGGATACCGTGCGCGAGCAGATTACCAGCGGTGAGTTGCATGCCTTGTCGATTAAAGCCCTGACGCCCGCCCAGGCTGCCGCTGCTGAGCCGTCGCTGTCTTGACTAAACCCGCTCCAGTTCCAGGCCGGGTACTGATCGGCATTCTGCTGACTGGCCTGCTGACTGGTTGGCTGCTTGGCTGTACAGAGCCGGCGCCGCCGACGATGAATTTTTACCGTGCCATTCATTCGGGGGATCTTGATCAGATCAAGCGGCATCTGTATTGGGGCACCGATGTGAATCAGGCCGGGCCGGATGGACACTACCCCTTGCAGGTGGCTGTGGCGGCCGGGCGGGTTAGCATCGCGCGTGACCTGCTGGATCATGGCGCGCGTCTGGATGTGCGCGATCCGCTTGGGCATACGCCGCTTTATAGTGCGCTGGCCAATGGTCGGGCACCGGCGGCGGATTTGCTGCTGGAGCGGGGAGCGCAGGATGATGTGCAAGTGCTGCTGAGACAGCTGACGGTTGCGGGCGATCTCGACCGTGATACGCTGGAGTTGCTGCTGAGTCGCGGTGTTGATCTTAATCAACTGGGGCCGGATGGTCTGGCGCCTCTGCATCGGGCGGTGATGGAGGACCACTTGAAGATTGCCAAATGGCTGTTGCAGGCTGGGGCGGATGTCAATCGAGTGGCAAAGTCCGGTGATACCGCGCTTGACATGGCGCAAGCGGCTGATAGTGATCCCAATCTGGTGCGCATGCTGGAAACCTATGGCGCCGAGCGCTGAGTGCGCAATTCAGAACAGCCAGCCACTGTCGTTGACGCATCCGCCACAACACTTAACAAGAGAACAAGCACCATGGCAGAAAAGGTCGAAGACCTCACCATCACCGATGTCAAAGATGGCATCGAAACGCCCAAAGAACTGGATAAAGTCATTCTGTCCAAGGGCAGCTGGACGACCATTGTCTATCGCTATCAGGACTGGGATGGCAGGAAAGAGGCTTATAGCCCGGATAAATACACTATAAGACGCTATCAAAAGCGCAATGGTGAATATCGCCAGCAATCCAAGTTCAATATCTCCAGTGCCGCCCAGGCACAGGGGCTGATTGATGCCTTGCAAGGCTGGCTGACACAGGACAGCGATCAAGCCTAACGCTTAAAGCAAATCAGCCAACGGCGGCTCAAGCGCATGCCTTAGGGATCGCGCAAGCCGGGCATGCATGAGCGGCCTTTTTTCACAACAACGGAGGCGAATCATGATAAAAGTTGCCGCTCCCTCGGCGCTGGTGCTGGCCGTACTGGGCTGGGTGCTTACCCTGTTCATTGGCATGACCCTATTATCCGGAACCGCCTTGGCGGAACGCGCCTGTCAGACGGGGTGCATCCAGGGGCTGTTTTTCTCTGGCTTTGCTGTTGGAGCCGTCGCACTCCTGTTGGCGGCCTTGGCACTGACAAAACACACCGCCGCTCGCCTGCTGAGTGGCGCCGCCTTGCTACTGGCATTGCCGCTCTTTGCTGTCTATGCCGGTATCGTGGTGATTGGAACCCTGGCCAGCTGAGGGGGCTGCTTTAGAGTTTGTCCGGTGCTTCCAGGCTGCCCCAAATCATGAGCTTGGTTTTGTTTACATACTCGCGGGTTTCCTCCAGGACGGCGGCGATGGCGTTCTCATTCAGCCCCAAATGCAGCGCCATGTTTGCTTGGGCCGGATGTGCGTCATCTTTGCGATGCAGGCTCCAACCGAGTTCGCGTACCAACACATTGGCGAAGCTGACGGTGAGCAGATCCAGCGGCCATTGGCTCGTGTCCCCCAGGTCGTGATGTTGCAGGCAAATATCAATCGCATCTGGTGTAAACTTCCAGTGTTTCAGCAAAGCGGCGCCATACTCGGTGTGCATAGTATCCAGCACTTCATAAATACCGTCATCACCCAGATGGCTTTGGGGCATGCCAGCCACGGTATGCAATAGCAACAGTTTGCCGATGTCGTGTAAAAAGCCCTTGCCATAGAGCACATCCGGGTTCAGCTTGCGGGTCTGCCTGGCGATGGCCCGCGCCGCTGCTGCCGTGGCCAGGGAATGAACCCACAGCTGTTTGAGCAGTGAGCTGAAAAACGGGTCTTCCGCCTCAAACAGCCCCCGGGTGGTGATGGTCATCACATAGTTTTGGGTTTGGCGAAACCCGAGGCGAATTACCGCTTCTTCGGTGGTATTAAAACGCCGCACGCCGCGATAGTACCCCGAATTGGAAATGGCGAGCAGTTTGGAGCTGACGCTGCCATCCCGGCTGATTAGACTGGCAATTTCCTGAATGGTGGCGTTGGATTTGCGGGCCACTTCATTGACTTTGAAAGCGATCTCTGGCAAAACCGGCAAAACAATATCACCACGGCGAATGCGCCGCAGCACATCGTTGAGCGAACGCTGGCGTAAGGCTTTTTGATGCAGTTCGGCATTGGGGCCACTCTCGCTTTCCATGGCGCGTAAGGCTTCGCGTCGCAGCGCCAGCAGCTGATCGACCCGCTGGATAAAATATCCGCGCTCAAAGGGCTTGATAATATAGGCCGTCACCCCGGCACGCAGGGCATACATCACACTGATGCGATCCGCTCGGCCGGTGAGCATCATAAAGGGCAGATCACGCGTCTTGTAATGCCCGCGCAGCTTCAGGAGCAGATCGCCGCCGGAGAGCAAGGGCAAATTCCAGTCCGCAATTACCATGTCGAAGCTGTCGTTCCGGACCCGCTTCCAGGCATCCTGACCGTCCGTGGCACGCTCAAGGATCGCATCGGGGAGGGCGCGTCGCAGTAACTGCTCCAGCTCGTGGACAAACTGGGGGTTATTTTCAGCAATCAGTAAGCGAAACGGGGCTGACATGCCATCAATCTTAGCGCATCCAGTGATGCCGGTTGTGACCGATCAATCGCGGCACGATCATGACCCGGTCAAACGTGCCACCAAGCGGTCGATATGCTGGGCGCGTTTGGTTGGGTCGCTCATGTCCAGGGTGAAGCGCAGCGCGCCAGCGGCCTGATCGAGCTTAAATTCCTTCGGTTGGCTTTGGATTAGCTGCACCAGGCGCAGGTGATCGATCTTGGGCGCTTCGCCAAACAGCATGCGCCCGCCCTTGGGGCCGGCTTCAATCTTGCGGATGCCATAGGGCTGCACCTTGAGCTTGAGTTCGGTGATGGTGAACAGATGCTGCGCCGGCTCCGGCAGCAGGCCGAAGCGATCAATCATCTCCACTTTCAGCTCTTTGAGTTCATCACTGGTGGAGGCATTGGCGATGCGTTTATAGGTAACGAGTCGCGTGTGGATGTCGGGCAGATAGTCGTCCGGCAGCAGGGCCGGGAGGCCAAGATCGATCTCGGCGCCATGATCGAGTGGGCGATCCAGCTCCGGGGTACGTCCGGCCTTGAGCGCCTGCACCGCGCGTTCGAGCAAGTCCATATAAAGCGTAAAGCCGACCTCGTGAATCTGTCCGGATTGCTCCTCGCCGAGCAGTTCGCCGGCGCCGCGGATTTCCAGATCATGGGTGGCCAGGGTGAAGCCAGCCCCGAGGTCTTCCAGGGACTCAATTGCCTCCAGGCGCTTTTTGGCGTCGGCGGTCATGGTCTTGGCCGGCGGGGTGATCAGATAGGCATAGGCGCGATGATGCGAGCGCCCAACACGCCCGCGCAGCTGGTGCAGCTGTGCCAGGCCGAGCTTGTCAGCGCGGTTGATCAGAATGGTGTTGGCGCTGGGTACATCAATGCCGGATTCGATGATGGTGGTGCATATCAGCAGGTTGAAGCGGCGGTGGTAGAAATCGCGCATCACCCGCTCCAACTCCTTTTCGCGCATCTGCCCATGCGCGACCTGCACCCGCGCATCCGGCACCAGGGCTTCGATTTTCTGCGCCATGTTCTCGATGGTCTCGACCTCATTGTGCAGAAAATAGATCTGCCCGCCGCGATTGATTTCGCGCTGACAGGCCTCCTGGATCAGGCTGTCGTTCCAGGCCGAGATGAAGGTCTTGATCGGATGGCGCTCCACCGGCGGGGTGGCGATGATGGACAGATCGCGCATGCCGGCCATGGACATATTCAAGGTGCGCGGGATGGGGGTGGCGGTCAGGGTAAGGATATCCACCTCAGCGCGCAGGCTTTTCAGCTGCTCCTTGTGGCGCACACCAAAGCGATGTTCCTCATCAATAATGGCCAAGCCGAGCTGCTTGAACTTGACTGACGGCTGCAACAGTTTATGGGTGCCAACCACGATATCGATGGTGCCAGCCGCCAGACCCTCGGTGACCTTCTTCACCTCCTTAGCGCTGCGAAAGCGCGACAGGCTCTCGACACGAATCGGCCAGTCGGCAAAGCGGTCGGCAAAATTCTGATAATGCTGCTGAGCGAGCAGGGTGGTGGGCACCAACACCGCGACCTGACGCCCACCATTCACCGCCACGAAGGCCGCGCGCATGGCCACCTCGGTCTTGCCGAAGCCCACATCGCCACACACCACCCGATCCATCGGCTTGGGGTCGGCCATGTCAGCCAGGATGGACTCAATGGCGCGCTCCTGATCCGGGGTTTCCTCGAACTCAAAGGCGGCGGCAAAGTTCTGATACTCAGCGCTGGGATCGCCAAAGGCGTGCCCCTGACGGGCGGCGCGGCGGGCGTAGATGTCAAGCAGTTCAGCGGCGACATCGTGGGCCTTGCGTGCTGCCTTGCGTTTGACCCGATCCCAGTGATCGCTACCGAGCTTATGCAGGGGCGCGTTCTCCGGGGCGCTGCCGGTGTAGCGCGCGATCAAATGCAGCGAGCTGACTGGGACATAGAGCTTATCGCCGCCGGCGTATTCGAGTGCCAGAAACTCGGCTGGATGGCCGCCGATGGCCAAGGTTTGCAAGCCGAGAAAGCGTCCGACACCATGATCCTCATGCACCACCGGGGCCCCGGCGTGCAGCTCGGTGAGATTGCGTACCACCGCATCGCCATCCGGGCCGGACTTGCGCCGGCGGCGCTCCTGGCGCACCCGCTCGCCGAACAGTTGCGTCTCGGTGATGAGCGCCAGTTGGCCGTCTTGCAGCAGCAGCGGCTGTTCGAGCGGCGCGACCGTGATGGCGCTGGGCATCGCGCCGGCGAGAAAGGCCGCCCAGTCGGGCACCGCTGTCGGCTGCATGCCAAAGCCGTGCAGGTGATCGCGCAACAGCTCGCGCCGCCCGCTGCTCTCGGCGACGAACAGCACCCGGCGTCCCGGTTCGCTTAGAAACGCCTTGAGCGCGCTGGCCGGTTCTGCCGCGCGTGCTTGCACCGCCAGCGACGGCAGTCCGGCGGTGGCGAAGTTGATGACTCGCGCATAGCCCTTGCGGCGTTGCGCCACCTCCGGGGTTTGCCAGCAGACGCCAGGGCGGGCATTGAGTTGACTGGCCAATTCCTCGGCATCCAGATACAGCTGGCGCGGGGGCAGCAGCGGGCGTTCGAGATTGTGGCGGCGCTGCTCGTAGCGCGACACGATGGTGTCGAGCAGAGTCGCGGCACCCTCGCGCACCTCTGCGTTCTCAAAGACCAAACTGTGCTCCGGCAGATAGTCGAACAGGGTGGCGGTGTGGTCGAAGAACAGCGGCAGGTAATATTCGATACCGCCCGGCAGTCGCCCCTCGGAGATCTCGCGATAAATCAGGCTGACGCTCGGATCGCTGTCGATGCTGGCACGGTAGCGCTGGCGAAAGGCGCTGATCGCCTCCTCTGTGAAAGGAAACTCCCGCGCCGGCAGCATGCGCACTGAGTCGAGCTTGGCGATGGAGCGCTGGCTATCGGGGTCGAAGGTGCGAATGGATTCGATCTCATCGTCGAACAGATCAATGCGCAGTGGCTCGGTTTGGCCCATCGGGAAGATGTCGAGCAGGGCACCGCGCACCGCGAACTCGCCATGGGCGATGACCTGGGACACACACTGATAACCGGCATCGGTCAGGCGCTGTCGGGTCTGATCCAGATCCAGGCGATCGCCGACCGCCAGCACCAGGGCTTGGCTTTCAATATAGGTGCGTGGTGGCAGGCGCTGCATCAGGGTGCCGACTGGCACCAGCAGCACACCGCGCTGGAGCTGTGGCAGCCGATAGAGGGTCAGCAGCCGCTCGGAAACCAGCTCCGGCAGCGGTGAGAACAGATCATAGGGCAGGGTTTCCCAGTCCGGGAAGCGCCACACTGGCAGATCCGCGCCCTGGGCGCCTGGCTCGTCCTGAGTGCCGAGAAAGAACGGCAGTTCGGCGTGCAACCGATTGGCAGCGGTCATATCCGGCACCACCACCAACAGCGGGCCAGGCGCCTGGCGGGCAGCAGCGGCGATGGCCAGCGCCGGCGCCGCACCATAGAGCTGCCCCCATAGCAACCGCTCCGAGGGCGTGGCCGGCAAAGGCGGATGAAGCGGAGACAGCTGAGCGCTGTTCTGGTGACTGGCAGCCCCAGTGTGGTGTACGGACTCGGTGATGGCGGCAGGCATGGGCGATGGCGGAAGCTCGGATCGGAAGCCAGACATTTTCGCACAGCCCGGCCCGGGCTGCATCCGGACGCGACGTATGCGTCATCAGCCATGACAAGGCTTCTGCCCTTTCGACGCAGTTTGTAATCAAAGGCTTTCAGACTGGGCTCAGTCTTTGGCTCAAACCGGTACTTCCCGCAGAACTCCAGAAAAAACCGCAGCCATCGGTGAAACTGCGGTCGATGATTCGCACTAACCCCCGCTGTCGTTAGCTTCTCATCGAACCTTGCTGTAAGCGTTGCAGGAATTTGCAGCATTCGCCACCTTGCTGATGGATAATAAACGATATCAGCATGTTATCCCGCAGCTGGTAGGTTATCCAGAAATCTTGCAGGTTTATCCGTTGCGTGCTAATGTTATCCAGAAACCATACAATCGCTGGTTAGGCGTTCAATAAAATACACGGATTGGTTATGAACAACAATTCAATACGTTTCGATTTATCTGATTGGTTGATTCACTTTTTTCGAGATATAGATTTGGAAGGTAATAATTCCATTTTGTATGTTGAACACATGGGATGGGGAAACATAGCTGAGGATGTTAATTGGTCTGCTTTATTTATGCTTAGGTGTGCTATTAGATCCGGAAGGTTATGGGCCACATGGTCTTTTCGTAACAACGTGAGAACGATTTATGGTCCAGATCCTGCCGTATGTTTTACCGAAATGCCTATAGCAGCATTTTTAGAGACAGGGGAAAAAAGGCATAGGCGAGGAGAAGCAATGAGTTCTTTTGCGCTCATCTTCCCAAAAAAACAAGTATTTACAGCTGGCGCAAATCCTGTAATTTACGGCCTTAGTAACAGAGGGTACTGGCCACCAGCTGGAAAGGATGGTGGGCCAAGAATTATCGACCTATCTATACTTGCAGAGCCAGAGCAATACAGATACGTAACCTACAATCCTGCATCATCAAAGCCCATAGACTGGAGCCATGAAAGAGAGTGGAGATGGCCTTATAGGGGTGACTTTAGCAGCGTGGAAAACGCTCTAGAAGAATTTGGGATGGTTGATGATGCAATGGATATTCCTGGATTTGATTTTTATTTAGAGGAAATCAAAGGCATTGGGGTGGTCGTTAATAGTCGTAACCAAGCAAATTGGATTGCGCATGATATTCTAATGCTCGTAGATAAAGGGATTATTGATAAAGATACCTTTCAATTTATCCTTGCTTCTGATGAGTTGCCATCAAGTAATGATTTGGTTAGTCCGGCAGATACTTCAAGCGCTATTTCTAAATCACTAATTGACCTAAAACCGTTTTTCTCGCATAAGAAAAAAGATTTAGATGATATAGCAAAAGAATTCACAGGCATGGTAGAAACGATAGAAAAGAATGCCCCTATGCCAAAAGCTGGTGAATTTGGTGGTTGTTGGTTGTGGCTTCTAGATAACACAAACATATTCACAAGAGCACTAATTTCACATTCTAGAGTTACCGTATCGGATTCTGGAAAATATCTGGTCCACCTTTATGAATTCTCAGACTCTAGAGGCTTACGAGAACGGGAAGAAATGACGGAAAAGCTTGCACAATGTATTCATGAAAAATATGGCGTTGAATGCGGGTATTTTTCTGTTCTTAACTCCGAAAATCCAAATGATGTCCCATTTTATAATAGCGATCATTTAGATAATCATATGCACTACAACGTTAGTTGGGAGCATTAGGTGGAAAATTCGCCTAATCGGGTGGCCGGGGGTTTCTCTCCCCCAGCTCCCACAGCACCCCGCATGCGGGTCCGCACGGGGCGCTTCCTCCGGATGTGAAAGTACGATCGAAATGACCGCCTCCAACGCTGGCTACAACAGGGTCCGCCAAGAGCGCTTCACCCGCTCGGGTGCGATGCGCTCAGTGAGAACCGCGTGGCTCACTCGTTGCCGAAGGTTCAGGCCTTCACCCTGTCCCACCCATTACGGTGGGCCTTTGGCTACTATGCCGTCTGCTGACTTCTGCCCCGTCACGCCGGGCGTTGCCGCCCGACGCGCTGCCCGAGTCGCGGTAGGGTCCGGTGGCCATTCTAGCGCTTTCGCACTGGCCCTCAGTCCGGCTCCCGTGGCAACCACAGCCCCCTTAGGGTTCGATGGCGATTCCAGCCCTTTCGGACTGGGCCTCAGTTCGACTCCCGTAGGCACACGGACCGCATGCGAGACAGATCTCCCCGGATAAGAACATGAACTTTCGGTACACAACCGCCGCATTTACCCTATCCCCTGCACCTGGCGGGCTTCGTCACCTTGTGCTGACTCGCCCAGGGACTGAGCCTTCTATGCGATTTCTGTTCGTCGGCTCGCACCTTTGCGCTCGGGCTTCCTCCAGACAGACCCTCACGGGGCTGCCCTTGCCGTCGGCTAGTGGTTGTTTCCGTCCGCTGCGCGGACATCTCAGGTACTCCCACAGGGGACTTCCACCCCATCAGTTCATGCCCATGCCGGGCGTAATCGGGTCGCCGGGAGTTTTTCTCCCCCGGCTCCCACAGCACCCCGCATGCGGGTCCGCACGGGGCGCTTCCTCCGAATTGGAAAAGACAACCGTTAATGGCCGCTTTCAACGCTGGTTACACGATGCATCGCCACGATCCTTTCACCCGGTCGGGTGCGGTAAGAATCAGTGAGACACACGTGGCTCACTCGTTGCCGAAGGTTCAGGCCTTCACCCTGTCCCACCCATTACGGTGGGCGTTTGGCTACTATGCCGTCGGCTGACTTCTGTCCCATCACGCCAGGCGTTGCCGCCCGACGCGCTGCCCGAGTCACGGTAGGGTTCGGTGGGTACTCCAGCACTTTCGCACTGGCCCTCAGTCCGACTCCCGTGGCGACCACAGCACCCGTAGGGTTCGATGGCGATTCCAGCCCTTTCGGACTGGGCCTCAGTTCGACTCCCCTAGGCGCACAAACCGCACGCGGGACAGATCTCCCCGGATAAGGACATGAACTTTCTCTGCACAACCTCGCCATTTACCGTACCCACGTCGGATCACCGGGCTTCGCTATCTGTGGCTAGCTCGCCCCCGGGCTCAGCCTTCTATGACGTTTCTGTTCGTAGGCTCGCAGATTTGCTCCAGGCTTCCTTCAGACCTCGCCTCGCGGCTCGGCCCTTGCCCTTCGCTAGTCGTTTTCGCCTGATCAGAAACCAGACGGTGATCCTCCTACAGGGGACTCGCACCCCATCAGTTCATGCCCATGCCGGGCGTACCACAAGACGCTCGTTCGGACGCAAACTTCGCTACGCTTCGTTTGCGCCGCACAGCTTAAGCGTTATGCGTCAAAAATGAACACAATCAATAGTGTCAGACTTCATTAAAGGTATCGATTGCTATATTTAGAGTGATTCTTATACGTATGATCATTCATTAAATATCAAGAATAGATAAACTGTAGCAAAATATGGTTAATATATTAAAATATTCCGGATACTTGCCCGCTTGGGCTATAACAGCATTTTTTCTTGTTGTTGTTACTTGGGCTGCAACAGCATTTTTTCTTGTTGTTGTTATTAGTTTAATTGTGTTTGTTCCTGTTGCCGACCAATTACCTCATACTTTTGATGCCTATTATGAAGAATCATTTCCTGTATGGTATTTGAGTATATTTTTTGGAGTGCCTGCTTTGTTGGCGCTTCCATTATTATTGTCTAAAATTGTTTCAACGTCAATTGGTGATCAATATAATGCGTGTATCTCGGTTAAATTTGTGTTTATTGGAACATTTTTTTGTGTAATTCTTGCATTATTCGGGATTTTTAATGTCACTTCTTTATTTATATACTTTCTGCTAATCACTCTGCTAACACACAAAGCAGCATACAAACATAAAAAAACTATCCCTGCAAATTTTTATAAAAAACTAGAATATGTATATGTTGCCATTGCTGTTGGAGGTATGCTGTCGGTAGTAACCCATGTCAGTGATATTCGTGGAATAGAGATTGTTGAGCTTGAGAACAGAATAAATAACGCAAAAAATCAAGCCGCCATGGATGAGCAAGATCAGAAAAAATACGGCTTGTTCACAGCTTGCATTGCTTCTGAGCCGCCTGTTTGGTGTTTCGATTTTATGGAATTGGATAAATTAGAAAATCAGTTGGAAAGTCTAAAAAAAAGCAATTCAGTAAAGCTTAGTCCCGAATATAAGTTAATGGGATATGTATTTTTGGCTTTTGCTCTCGCTACTAAATTGCTAAAAATTTCAGGTGAGTTATTCAAATGGTATAATATTGATGATGAAACTCATAGAGTTAAGGATGATTTGAAAGTGTCTCGATTTACAATGGCCAATCATATCAAAACGCACAAAACTAAAAAATCTCGATACAATAAGCACAATAAGCACAATAAGTACTTCAATTGAAATATTTAAATAAGAGAAAAACGGGGGCGTACTACATTAATCGCCTAAAGAATTAAAAGGGGTCTGGATGGAATGGCACTAACTTAAGGATTTTCGACTTAAAGTCATACACTTAGGCTGCTAACTGAGCGAGAGGTTTGGATTTTTTTGGATGCCCATTCATGCGTACGTCTGCCCGCGCTTGCTCCCTGGGCTTTGTCATCAAAGGGTATTTCTTGGCACGTCGTTTGAGCTGGCGTGGTTCGA
>NZ_NRRS01000045.1 GCF_016583795.1 Rhabdochromatium marinum
CCGGGATTGTACTCAGCCTGCGGGCGCTGAGCCAAACGACCGGGCGCTGGCAACAATTTTGGCAGCGAATTGATCAATTCGGTGCCGCCTGTTTCGGGTGATCACATTATTCAAAGGCCGCACCCGTCGCGACTGCTGCGCGGCTTTGGCGGCCTGATTATCATCGCGGCCTTTGTGCTCTTTCTGTTCGAGGGCTGGCGCGAGAGTGATGAGCTGAGCCGTGGCTTGCTGCTGCTCGGCCATACCCTGGCGCTCACGCTAGCGGGCCTGGCCAGTGGCCACTGGCTGCATGAGAACAAAGGCGCGCGGCTGTTCATCGCCCTGGCGCTGGCCGCCGTGCCGGTGAATGTCGCCTTTCTCGGGGGACTGCTCTACCCCTTCCTAACCTGGGATGCCCCAAATCAGCTGAGCGTGAGCGCGACGGCGTCTGCCTGGCTCCAGTCCCCAGGTCATCTGGCGCTGGGCCCGGTGCTGCTGTTGAGTGTTGGCAGCCTGGTGGTGCTGGCTCTGTCGGTCTGGCTGGGACTGCGGATCATGGCGCGGTCATCGGTCTGGGCACTAAGCGGGCTATATTGGCTGACCAATGCCGCTCTGCTGCTGCCGACCCGAGCCACGCCTGTGATTTCACTGCTGCTGCTTGGACTGACGCTGACCCTGGGGCTGTTCAGCCTGCACTTGCGGCGGCGCGATCCGACGCTAGCAACCGCTGAGGGGCGCTTCGCGCGCGCGCTGCTGCTGTTGCCGCTGCTGATTCTGGCCGGCCGCAGTCTGTGGCTGTACGCGCCGGATGCGCTCTTTGTCACCACCCTGAGCCTGCTGGGGTATCTGGCCCTGCGCTTTACCCTGGCCGCCATGGACGCAGACCATCGCGGGCGCGGACTCCTGGAAATTCTGACCCTCGCCATGGCGATGCTGGTCGCCGCGCTGATCAGCACCACACTGCTGCCGGCCTGGCCCATTGCCGATGTTGTCCTACTGCCCCTGAGCGCGGTGATTCTGGGCACCCTACTGCTTGATCTATCGCAACTGAACGCGCCGCGCGGCCACAGTTACCAGAGCGCTGCCGCCCTGCTGTTGAGTATCAGCCTGCTGCTCGACATGGCTCTGTTCGGCGGCTTCGCGCTAGCCGTGGTGACCCTGAGCGTTGGCCTGGCCGCCTTACTGTTTGGCTATGCCAGCCGCGCACGCCTGCTGTTTGCCACCGGCCTGATCACCGCACTAGCCGCGTTGCTTCACCTGGCCAGCGAGGCGCTGGCGCAGTTTAGTCTTGGTGGCTGGAGTGCCCTGGTGCTGCTGGGGATTGGGATTATCATCACCGGTTCCGCGTTTGAACGCTACGGTGAGCGCCTGAAAACCGGCCTGAGCACCTGGCGCGCGCATTTCGCCCCACCGACCGCATGAATCCGCCGCCCCCTGCGGCCCCGCGCGCCCGCGCGGGCGCCGCCCGCCATCATCGCCTCACCGCCAGCGAACGCGACTTTTTCGCTCAGCTGACCGAAACCGTCTATGCCAATCCCTTTGGCAGCGATCACAGGCGCCTGAGCCGTCTGCTCGGGCGCGACCTGCCAATCGATCCGATCTCCCCGGCCAATCTCTACGGTGAGCTGATCCCGATGCTGGATGAGCGACTCACCGCCCTGCGCCAACGCGGTCTCACGCGCATTGATCACTTTGCCAGCGAACACCAGGAACTGATGCGACAGGTGTTGCTCTTTGCCGGTTATCAGCGCCATTTGCACCTGTTCGACCGGCTGATTGAGCCGCACAGCGGAACCGGGGAACACACCACCGATCTGCGCTGGCTGTCACAGCTACTGGAAAACCTGCATGCGGATGGCTTCGCGCCCGATGAGGCGCGCCGCTGGGTGGCGCTCTACTATCAGCTGCGCCGCGCCTATTTTTTCATCGAGCGAGCCATGATCGGGCGCAGCGCTCCCATGCGCCAGCTCAGGCGCGCGCTGTGGAACAGCGTCTTTACCAGCGACCTGCGCCGCTACACCCTGGTGCTCTGGGAGCGCATGCAGGACTTCTCCACCCTGCTGCTGGGCGAAACCGGCTCCGGCAAGGGATCGGCGGCTGCCGCTATCGGTCGCTCCGGCACCATCCCGCTTAGCCATGACGGGCGCGGCTTCACCCACGGACTCGATCAGACCTTCATCGCCACCAATCTGTCGGAACTCTCCGAGAGCCTCATCGAATCGGAGCTGTTCGGTCATCGCAAGGGCGCCTTTACCGGCGCAACGGATCATCACGAGGGACTCTTCGCACGCTGCGATGCCTGGGGCACTCTGTTTCTTGATGAAATCGGCGATGTGTCCCTGCCGGTGCAGACCAAACTGCTGCGCGTGCTGCAAGAGCGCCGCTTCACACCGGTGGGCAGCCATCAAACGCGCCGCTTTGCCGGGCGCGTAGTGGCCGCAACCAACCGTCCGCTGACCGAACTCACCGCCGGGCACGGCTTCCGCCGCGACTTCTTCTACCGCCTGTCGGGCAATATCATCGCGCTACCCAGCTTGCGCGAGCGCCTGGCCGACTGCCCGGATGAGCTGGGCGAACTGACCGGTGCTCTGCTGGGGCGCATGCTGGGTGAGTCCGCTGCCAGCCTGCATCCGCGCATCATGGAAGCCCTGGACGAATTGCCGGCCAATTACCCCTGGCCGGGCAATGTGCGTGAACTGGAACAGGCCCTGCGGCGCATCATCCTGAATGGTCGCTATGTGCCCGATGCACTCCCGGACAGTAGCGCGTCAGCCACCGACCCCTGGCTGGCTGCCGCGCGAGCCGGCTCACTGGACGCCGCCGCACTCCTGGGTGGCTACTGCCGGCGGCTCTATGAGCAACTCGGCACCTACGAGGCCGTGGCGGCGGTGACGCGCCTGGACCGGCGCACGGTGAAAAAGCATGTCGAACAGGCTCACACCTGATACGCCATCCCGGCATCGACCGCCGGCTCAGGATTTTCGCACTGGCGCACTTCAACGCGATTACGACCCAGTGCCTTGGCCTGATACAGCGCCTCATCAGCCTGGCGGATGAGTGCTTCATGATCCGGATAACAGGGATCATCGGTGGCGACGCCCATGCTGATGGTGACGCAGTCAAAATCCGAACCGGGATGGCGCATGCCCAGCCCGGCGACAGCCTCGCGCAGGTCCTCAGCGACCTGAGCGGCATTCGCCAGCGGCGTATCCGGCAACACCACCACGAACTCTTCCCCGCCATAGCGGGCGCAGAAATCGCCACCGCGCTTGAGTCCATCGCTGAGCGTCTGGGCCACAGCTTGCAGACAACGATCGCCGGCCGGATGACCGAAGGTGTCGTTGTAGCTCTTGAAATTGTCGATATCGCAAATAATCAGCGACAAGGGCGTGCGCTGCCGGCGGCCACGACGGAATTCATCCACCAGATTCTCGATAAAGAACCGCCGATTGGGGATCGAGGTCAGAGTATCTAACACCGCCTGCTGTCTGAGCCGGTTATGCGACCGCTGCATGAGCCGGGTGCTGAGAAGAATCAACCACGCGCCGACCAGACCAATGACCAGATGGCTGACCAGCAGTGAGACCAGCGGCACGGTCGCAACACGTGGCAGCGTGACACTGATTCCGCCGCGCACATCGCCGAGTCGATAGCCGTCTTGTTCATGGCAGTCCAAGCAGGGCTGCTCGGTGATCAGCGGCGCCATGTAACGATACATGGGGTGATCACGGGAACCGACGAATTCCCCCACTTCCTGCGCCCCCTGTTCAAAGCGCTGCAATGCCTGACGCTCCCAGAGTTCCGGGCGATTGTCCGGGCGGATCGGTTTCAGGCTGGTGATATGGAAATGCACCCCATTGGTTGCGGCGGCGATCTCACCCAACTGCCGAGTCATAAAGGCTGGATTGATCTTCGTCAGGGTCAGTTCGTCAGAGACGCGAATGTCACGGTCCGGAACCTTCAGATAGGGGTTGGGCTGCGTTTGTTCAGTGACCGGCACATAGACACCACCATGCTGCGCGTTCCAGCGCCGGGCCAACACCACCTGATCAAAAAACGACTGCGCCGTTCGCATCGCCATCTCGGCGCGGGCGGAGTAGGCCTGGTGCAGATTCCAGCCAAGTGACCCCAGCACCAGTGCCAGCCAAACCGTCAGCAACAACCAGGGTTTGAGCAGGAGTCTCACTTCAGTGCCGTGGGCCGATGCGTTGGCCTGGTAACCCACGAATCCAAGACAGAGAACGTCTTCTTCATAATGCTTGGCACCTTGTTGCATGTTGCATCATCCTCACTATCGCTGCAGAGGTGGCTGCCACTTGGCCAGCATCTTGCGCAGCTCATCGAACATCACCGGCTTACCGAGCAAATCATCCATGCCGGACTCCAGCGCCCGTTCGCGATCCTCGGCAAAAACCGCCGCTGTGAGCGCAATCAGCGGCGTGCGCGGCGCCTGATGTTCCTGTTCAGCGGCGCGAATGGCGCGCGCGGTTTCATAGCCGTCCAGCACCGGCATGCGACAATCCATCAAGATCAGCGCAGGCACCAGTCCAGCGCGCAGCCGCTCCAAGCACTGCTGACCATTCTCCGCATCGGCCACTTCGTAATGCAGTTTGCGCAACAGGGCTCGCATCAGCTTGCGATTGGTTGGTTCATCATCGACGACCAAAATCAGCGGCCGGGTGGATGCCTCGGGGACCATGGCAGCTGGTAGTGGGGCTGGAACTTGTTCCGGATGTGCGGCGGCGGCTTGCGGCGCCTCAACCCGCTCCGCTGGAATTCGCACCCAAAAGCAGGATCCCTGCCCCAGGGTGCTGTCAACCCCCGCTTCACCACCCATCAGCCGCGCCAAACGGCGGACGATGGACAAGCCCAAGCCAGTGCCGCCGTACAGCCGCGAGTTGCTAGGACTAATTTGTGCGAACGGCTCGAACAGCTCGTTCAGGCGCTCAGGCGGAATGCCCAAGCCGGTATCCCGCACCGAGAATTCCAGCAGCGGCGGCCCAGCGCCGGGTTCCAGCACCCGACCCTGCACATGCACCGATCCGGTCTCGGTGAACTTGATGGCGTTGTTGACCAGATTGCACAGCATCTGACGCAGTCGGTGCGCATCGGCACGATAGTGCAGCTGCGAATCGCCCGCCCAGACCACCTCGAAGCTCACCCCCTTCTCGCGCAGCGCAGCGGCAAACAGCCAGCGAATCTCATGCAACAAAACATCGGGAACAAAAGCCACCGGCTCCAGCTCCAGCTTGTTGGCTTCGACCTTGGACAGATCGAGAATGTCGTTCAGCAGCCGCAGCAGCGACTGGCCCGAATTGAGCAGGGTATGGGCATAATCGAGGCACTCGGCGGTGCTGACATCCGGCATGGTCAGTAGTTGCGCCATGCCAATGATGCCATTCAGCGGTGTGCGAATCTCGTGGCTGATGGTGGCCACGAAGCGACTCTTGGCCAGGTTGGCCGA
Organism: Rhabdochromatium marinum; assembly: GCF_016583795.1. GTDB lineage: Bacteria > Pseudomonadota > Gammaproteobacteria > Chromatiales > Chromatiaceae > Rhabdochromatium > Rhabdochromatium marinum. The sequence goes on from NZ_NRRS01000045.1 coordinate 5,444, forward strand.
TTCCGCTTCCAGGCGCGCCCGATGCACGTCGGTGACATCAATGCGAATCCCGACATGATAGCCATCTGGGGTGCGCTGCTCGCGAATTTTCAGCCAGCGTCCATCATCGATCTGATGCAGACTCTCGTGACGCTGCAGGTGATGCACCCGCAGCCGCTCTTCCAGCCATGCGGCCTCGCGACCCACGGCTTCCGGATACTGGCCATGCTCCAGTCCATAGCGCAGGATTTCCTCGAACCCGCGCCCCGGTTCAATCACTGGCGCCGAGGTCTGGAAGAGATTGATATATTCCTGATTACAGTGCACCAGGCGATCCTGGGCATCGTAGACGGCAAAGCCCTCACCGATGGTCTCAATCGCGGTCTTGAGCACTGACTCGGTGTGACTCAGGCGCTCCTCGGCCTCGCGCCGCAGCTCAATGTCGATCAGATGGCCCAGCTCCAGCGCTGAACGCCGCTGCTCCAGCCACCAGCGGCGGCTGCGCAGACGCACCGTCTGGCTCCAGGCGGCAAAGGACTGGCGCGGATTAATGCGCCCATCCGCGCCGAATTCGACCGGCTTATCGGGATCGCCGCCCCAGGTGATTTCGCGCAGCTGCTCGCCGCGAAACCACATCAACGTCAAGCGGCTGACACTGTCGAGCGACAACAGCGCCACTCCGGCCGCCTGCGCGGCCCAGTCCGTCATCTCGGGAAGATGCTCGCTGAGACAAGCGGTGACATAGAGCGGCGCCATCTCCTGGGGGCGCCGCTCGCGCAACCCGTCCAGAATCGCCCGCACCTGCGCCTCGGGCGGTGTTCGTCCTCCCAGGGTAATCTCATGCCCGCGGATCAGCGCCACGCCATCGGCGCCAACAGCTCCCAGCAAGTCCGCCTGTCGCGGCCCCCGCACCACATCGGCCAGGCGCGTCCCCTGCTGCATGGCGCTACGCACTTGGTCACGACAGTGTTTCAGGTGCCGGCGTTCCTGCCGACGCCGATTTTGCTCCGTCAGCGTAATCTGCGTGGACAGATCCTGCGCCATCAAGTCGGCGATTTCGCGCATTTCCAGCGAGATCGGCCGGGGACGGCGATGATGGCAGGCAATCAGCCCCCAAAGTTCACCATCGCGCAACAGCGACAGCGTCAGGGAGGCCGCCACCCCCATGTTGCGCATGTATTCGCGATGCACTGGCGAGACGCTGCGCAGCAGGCTGAGCGACAAATCGAGCGACAACCCGTCAGACGCCTCGGGCCGCGCTAGCAAAGGCGAGGGTTGATAGTCAACATCGACGATGACCCGGGTGCGGTTGATGACGTATAAACGCCGCGCCTGGGCCGGAATATCCGAGGCTGGAAAATGCAGCCCCAAATAGGGCGTCAGCTCCATCGCCCGCGCCTCCGCCACCACCTCGCCATGCCAGTCCAGTTCATCCAAACGATAGATCATCACCCGGTCATAGCCGGTTAGGTGCCGAAACAGCCGCGCAGCCGTGTGCAATTTCCGGGCAAGATCGGGCTGTGCACGCACGGGAGCAAAACCGCGCACCGCCTTGCCCAAAGCATCTCCCAGGTCAGTGTCCGCCTGCTGAGCGCTGGCGTGCTTAAGCACCGGCTCCAGTTCCAGCACCACCAGCATTTGACCATCGGTGGTCGCCGCCTCATGCACATAGCCGGTAAAGGCTTTGGACTGGTCCGGCGCGGACCAGTGCAGCAGCACCGGCTCCTTGGATTGGGCGCGAAACTGCTCCAGCGCATCCGTCACCTGCTGCGCCAGCGCCGCCCCCAGCACGGTTGCCAGGGGACGGCCAAGCAGATCGGCCGCTGACTGACCTAGATGCGATTGACAGCTGGAGGTGACCAGTGCGATCTCCAGGCACTCTGGCGTGAGGGCCAACAAAACGCCATGCGGTTGAATGGCCCCGGCGAGATGGATGGGTTCCGCCTCGCACAGACTCAAATCAGGCCATGCTGGCGCTGGTTCAATGTCGCTCTGCATGCTGTCTCTCCCCACCGCAAACGTTTGATAAATCACTCTCTTTGTTGAGAAACATCCTTGCACTCCAGCACCGATTTCATCCATGCCGGACAAGAAAAGCATGGACAGCCGCCGCAACAAACCAGATAATGTTCGCTGTGATCGCGCGAAAGCTCAAGGTGGCGGGCCAAATTCTTCTGTTTCGCCACCCCTGTCGCACCGACCGCCGCGCGGTCAAAACCCGCATCAGGCGCCCGTAGCTCAGTTGGATAGAGTACAGCCCTCCGAAGGCTGGGGTCGCAGGTTCGAATCCTGCCGGGCGCGCCAATTCACCCAAACTGAAGCCCAAATCGCTCCGAGCCGGGCGCGAAACGCGCACGGTTTTAGCCTGTACTGCCGCCCTTGCGCCTGCCCTTGTTGCCTTCCCGTCTGGTTCGTTCCATGACCGCGTCCTCTGCCATTGGTGCGCCTGAGCCGGACGCCCTGCTGCAACTGGCCGATCAATGCGTCAAATGCGGCTACTGCCTGCCCGCCTGCCCAACCTTTGGCCTGGAGCAGACCGAGGCGGAATCGCCCCGCGGCCGCATTGCGCTGATTCAGGGCTGGCTCAACGCCGAGCTTCCGCCATCCCGGGTTTTGTTTCAGCATCTCGATCAATGCCTTGAATGCCGCGCCTGCGAGGCCGTCTGTCCCTCCCTGGTGCGCTTTGGTGATCTGATGGATGGCGCGCGGGCACTGCGCCAGGCCCGTCGGCCCTGGTGGCAACGCGGGCTGCGCCAGCGGTGGTTGCAGCTGCTGAGTCAGCCACGCTGGCTGGGCCTGTTCGCGCTGTGGGGCTGGCTCACGCGCCTGGGTGCGCATCTCAGGCGCCCAGCCTGGCGCATGCAGCGCTGGCCTGGGCTGAGGATCATGGGGCGCCTGAGCACTCGCTGGCATCTTCCCCGCCAGCCACAGCGTGCCACGCCCTCAACCACTACGCCTTCAAACACTGTCCCGCGAATCGGGCTGTTTCTGGGTTGTGTGGCGCGCGGCACTCAGGGCGCCAGCATTGACGCGGCCCGGCGACTGCTCACGCAGTTGCACATTCCCTATACCGAGCCACAGCAACAAGGCTGCTGCGGTGCCCTGCTGCATCATCATGGCTTTGTCGAGGACGCCGCCCACCAGCTCGCCCAGAACGCACAGGCCTTTCGGGGCTTAACCCTGGTAGGATTCGCCAGCGCCTGCGTGCTGGAGTTGCAGCGCCATGAGGCGCTGCGTGCCGAGGAAATCTGTCACTTTCTCATCGCTTCCGGCGCTCTGACGCAGGTGGCCCCCCGGCCGCTGACGGCGCGCGTGTGGGTGCACGAGCCCTGCTCGCAGCGCTTGCTGCCGGGCGGCGCCAGCGCCATCTACCAACTGCTGGCCTTGATTCCCAATCTGGAGCTGCAACCCCTGGCGGGCAATGACAGCTGCTGCGGCGCCGCTGGCAGCTATCTTATCGAGCATGCGCACACCGCCCTGGCGCTGCTGGAACCCAAGCTCCAGGCCTTGCGCGCGCAGCCCCCGGATTATCTGGTCACCACCAACAGCGGCTGTGCGCTGCATCTGGCCAGCGGCCTGGCCGCCGCCGGTCTTGATATCCCGGTGCTGCACCCGATTGAATTACTGGAACGCCAACTGCGGCCCCTACAGCAAGAACCCGAGTCTGACTTATGAATCACTCAACCAATTCAGCCACATATTCAATGCCGGATGCAATCACCGCCGGCACGCCGGACTGCCCGCTCGACCGGGCCATTCTGCATTTCGACAGCGCGCTACGCACCCTGTTTGGCCAGCCGCATGCCACCGACCGCGCCAACCCGGCGCAGAATTTTCCTGATATCGAACTCAGCACCGAGGAACGGCAGCGCGCCGGACGCCTGATGCGGGTAAACCACACTGGCGAAGTCTGCGCCCAGGCGCTCTATCAGGGCCAAGCGCTGACCGCGCGGGATACCGAGGTGCGGGCGCAGCTCGAGCGCTCGGCCCGCGAGGAAAACGATCATCTGCTGTGGTGCCATGAACGCCTGCAGGAGCTTGGCAGCCGCAAGAGCCTGCTCAATCCGCTGTGGTACGGCAGTTCCCTGACGCTAGGCGCCATCGCCGGTTTGAGTGGCGATCAATGGAGCCTGGGCTTTGTGGTGGAGACTGAGCAGCAGGTTGAAGATCATCTTGCTGAACACATCGACCGCCTGCCGCTGGCCGATCAGCGCAGTCGCGCCATTCTGGAGCAAATGAAGCGCGACGAGATCCACCATGCCGAGGTTGCCCGGGGCGCCGGCGCGGCCGAACTGCCCACCCCGATCAAATGGGCCATGCAGGCCGTCTCCAAGGTGATGACCAAAGGCGCCTATTGGGTGTAATCCTTGCCTGATTCCGGAACTACGGCCTGAGCAACAGGCGTCGCCCAGCGCTCAATCTCGCGGTTGAGGTTGCGCCCGTAGAAGATCTCCATCATCTCGCGGCGCACCAGGCGCTGGATGCGCTGATATTCCTTCTCGGACAGATCAGCGGCATTGATGCAGAACAGATAGTCATCCAGGCGGAACTCATTGACCACCATCTTGGTGTGAAACAGGTTCTCCTGATACACGTTCACATCAATCATCTGGTAGGTGTTCTTGGTGTCACGCGACAGATAGTTTTGGATGGAGCTGATGTTGTGGTCGATAAAGTGCTTGCGACCTTTGACATCGCGGGTGAAGCCGCGCACCCGATAATCCATGATGACAATATCGGACTCCAGCGCATGAATCAGATAATTCAAGGCTTTCAGCGGTGAAATCAGCCCGCAGGTGGACACATCGATATCGGCGCGAAAGGTGCTAATACCATTATGCGGATGACTTTCCGGGTAGGTATGCACCGTGATGTGGCTTTTATCGAGGTGGCCGACAACAGCCTCCGGCAAGGGGCCTGGAGTAGCAGAATTGCTCATGGACTCCCCACCCGGATGCTCCTCGGCAATCAGCATGGTGACCGAAGCGCCCTGCGGGTCATAGTCCTGGCGTGCTACATTGAGCACATTAGCGCCGATAATGTTCGCCACCTGCTCAAGGATGGCGGTCAGGCGCTCGGCGTTATAGGCCTCGTCAATGTAGGCAATATAGGCTTCGCGCTGCTCGGGTGAGTCCGTATAGCATACATCGTAGATATTGAAGCTCAGAGACTTCGTTAGATTGTTGAAGCCATGCAGCTTCAGGCGCTTCAATGACTGAGGCATCGCTCCCCTCCCAAAAGTGCGCGCACGTTACTCTGCCGGCTCACGGGAATCAAGACCATCGGTCAATTCCGGCGCAGATTCAGGCAAAGGGGCGGCACGAATTTCAAAATCATGCGTCAAGGTCGCGCTGGCGCCGAGCATGATTGAGGCCGAGCAATACTTCTTGGCACTGAGTGCAATAGCACGCTCGACATGGCGGGGACTGAGATCATATCCAGTAAGAATGAAGTGCGCGTGGATGCAGGTGAACACTTTTGGATCGCTCGACGCCCGCTTCGCTTCAAGCTCCACTTCACAGTCGGTTACGGCTTGGCGCGCGCGGCGTAAAATCAGCATGACATCGAACTGGGTACAGCCGCCCATGCCCAGCAGCAGCATTTCCATCGGCCGCACGCCAAGATTGCGCCCGCCAAACTCCGGCGGGCCATCCATCACCAGCGCATGACCGGACTCGGATTCCGCCATCATCGCCACTCCCTCGATCCATCTCACGCGTGCCTTCATCGACTCAACTCCAAGTTTAACCTTCTGATTTTATTCGTTTACGACTGACCATCAGATGAATTTTTCAAAATCCCGACCGTTGCCTACTATAGTGACGTCTGGTTTAACTCATCGTCATTTCTTCTTACATCCAGGACTCCCGATGCAAGCGTACGCCCCTGCGAGCAAACCTGACTGGCTGATGCCCTTCCTGAGCCATTGCCATGTCAAACACTACCCCAAGCGCGCCGAAGTGCTGCGCCCCGGCATCCCAGCCGAGGCGATGTATTATCTGATCGAAGGCTCAGTCACCGCCTTGATCGAAGACGATGAGAACCACGAACTCACCCTGGCCTACATCAACCAGGGCGAGTTCATCGGCGAAATGGGTCTGTTCTCCAGCCAGGAGACCCGCTCAGTGATCGTGCGCACCCGCGTGACCTGCCGCATTGCCGAGATTTCCTACCAACACCTGAAGCAGCTGCTGAAGCGCGAACTCGAGCCCTATGCGGTTGAATTGCTGTTCGCCATCGGCCATCAGCTGTCGTCGCGCCTGCGAAACACCAGCCGCAAGGTCGGCGACCTAGCCTTTGTCGATGTCACCGGACGTATTGCCGGCGCCCTGATCGATCTGTGCCAGCAGCCCGACGCCATGACCCACCCCGATGGCATGCAGATTCGCATCACCCGCCAGGACATCGCGCGCATCGTGGGCTGTTCGCGCGAAATGGCCGGACGGGTGCTCAAAACACTGGAGCAACAGGGGTTTTTGAGCGTCGCGGGCAAAACCATTGTGGTGTTCAATACCCGTTAGCCGACTCAGGCAAAGAGCGCCTGAAGTTGCTCGCCAGGATCGGGTGCACGCATGAAGGACTCACCAATCAAAAAGGCCTCAACGCCGCTGGCGCGCATCTGCCGCACATCTGCCTCGGTATGAATGCCGCTTTCGGTTACCAGCAGCCGCCCGACCGGCACTTGTTCGCGCAGCGTCAGGGTGGTGTCGAGCCGCACCTCGAAGCTGCGCAAATCGCGATTATTGATACCAAGCACACAAGCCTGCGGCAGACGCAGCGCGCGTTCGAGTTCGTCGGCATCATGCGTTTCGACCAGCACATCGAGCTGTAGCTCCAGCGCCAGAGCCGCAAACTCCTGCAAGGCGTGCTCTTCCAGACAGGCGACAATCAGCAGCACGCAGTCGGCCCCCAGGGCGCGTGCCTCGTAGATCTGATAGGGATGAATGACAAAATCCTTGCGCAACACCGGCAAGGTACAGGCCGCGCGCGCCTCCAACAGATACTCATCGGCGCCCTGAAAGAAATCCCGATCCGTCAGCACCGACAAACAACTGGCGCCGGCCCGGGCATAGCTGCGGGCGATCTCGGCGGGCACAAAGTGCTCGCGCAACAGCCCTTTACTCGGGCTGGCTTTTTTAATCTCAGCAATCACCGCCGGCGCACCGGTGGCGATCCGCGCTTGCAGTGCTGTGGCAAAGCCGCGCGGAGCCGGCGCATCCGCCAGACACTCGCGCAGCGCCCCGAGCGGTTGCTGCGCCGCACGCTCGGCGACCTCGTCGAATTTACGCGCAACAATAGTCTTGAGAATGTCTGGGGGATCGGCATGCATCATGTCACAACCTCAGTAGCTTTGGGTGCGTTCGACTAGGTCGGCCAACCGGGCCTTGGCCGCACCGGAGGCGAGACAGTTCAACGCCTGTTCGACACCTGCGGCTAGGTTGGCGGCACGCCCGGCGACATAAATAGCCGCACCGGCATTGAAGGCAACGATATCGCGCGCCGGGCCGCTGTGATTGTCAAACACCGCTTGCAGCAGCTCCAGGCTGCCTTCCGAATCGACCACCCGCAATCCATCCAGCGGTGCGGTGGTCAAACCAACATCCTCCGGACGGATCTCGTAGTCGCGCACACCATCCCCGCTCAGCTCGGCCACCCGGGTCGGTGCTCCGATGCTGATTTCATCCAGCCCGTCATGCGAATGCACCACCAGCGCGTGATGAGCACCCAGTCGTTGCAACACCTCGGCCATGGGCCGCACCCACACCGGGGAGTAAACACCAAGCACCAGATTGGGCACGCCGGCCGGATTGGTCAGCGGCCCGAGCAGATTAAACACCGTGCGCACGCCTAGTTCCCGCCGGGGGCCGATGGCATGCTTCATGGCCATGTGATGCCCCGGCGCAAACAGGAATCCCACCCCCAGCTCACGCACGCAGCGCCCGACCTGATCGGGAGTTAAATCCAGCCGCACGCCAGCGGTTTCCAGCACATCAGCACTGCCTGAGCGCGAGGAGACGGAGCGATTGCCATGCTTGGCGACATGACAGCCTGCTGCCGCCGCCACAAACATGCTCGCGGTTGAGATATTGAACAGCCCGGCATGATCCCCGCCGGTGCCAACGATATCCACGACATGCTCCAGCCCGGAAATATCCACCGCCACCGCCAGCTCGCGCATCACCGTCGCTGCGGCGGCAATTTCCTCGACCGTTTCGCCCTTCATGCGCAGCGCGACCAAGATACCGGCCACCTGCGCCGAGGTGGCCGCTCCCATCATGATGGCACGCATCACCGAGGTCATCTGATCTGCGTCCAGATCCTGCCCCTGGATCACTCGCGCAATGGCTTGCTTGATATCCATGTGACTCAACCCTCTCTGCAAACAGTTGGAATCTCAGGTGTTGAGAAAATTACGCAGCAGCTCATGCCCCTGCTGACTTAAAATCGACTCTGGGTGAAACTGCACCCCCTCAATGGGCCAGTCGCGATGGCGCACCGCCATGATTTCATCGCGCGCGCTATCGGCATGCTGTGTCCAGGCCGTGACTTCCAGCACCGGTGGCAGGGTCGCGGCCTCAATCACCAGTGAATGATAGCGGGTCGCCTCCAGCGGCTGCTCCAGCCCAGCAAACACACCCTGCCCGGCATGATGAATCGGCGAGGTCTTACCGTGCATCACCTGAGCGGCCTTGACAATCCGCGCGCCAAAGGCTTCTCCAATCGACTGATGGCCCAAACAGACCCCCAGCAGTGGCACCCGGCCCGCCGCCGCCTGCACCAGGGGTACGGAAATCCCCGCCTGCGCGGGCGTGCAGGGTCCGGGCGAGATCAAAATGCGTTCGGGTTGCAGCGCCAGCGCCTGCTCAACGCTGATTTGGTCATTGCGGACCACCTTCACTTCCGCACCCAACTCCCCCAGATATTGCACCAGGTTGTAAGTGAAGGAATCATAGTTGTCGATCATCAGGATCATATAATTCACCAAGGAGCGTGCTTTCATTGAGGTGAAAGACCGCAGATTATACCCACAGAATCGACTCGCTGGTTGCGCGCGACACGCTGTCAAGCCGTCCAGACCCACCCGCTTGCGACCATTTCCACGCATCACGAGAATTCAATGACCAGCGATCAACATGACGACTGGCAGAGCCCCCCCCCCGAGGCCGCCGTTCCGCGCACCGAGCTGCCAGCCAGCCTCGATCCGACCCATCTGGCGATGCTGTTTGAGCAATCCCTGGATGGGCTGTTTTTCATGATGCTCGATGAACCGCTGCGCTGGGACGCAACGGTTGACAAGGAACAACGGCTCGACTGGGTGTTTGAGCATCAGCGCATCACTCATGTCAACGACGCCATGTGTCGCCAGTATGCCGCCAGGCGCGAACAATTACTGGGCCTACGACCAGGGGATTTTTTCGCTCACGCCCCCGCCGAGGGGCGCCGTCAGTGGCGGCGATTGTTCGATACCGGACGCTTGCACACCGAGACCGAGGAGCGGCGCTTCGACGGACAGACCGTCTTTATCGAGGGCGACTACCGCTGCCTGTACGATCCCCAGGGGCACATTCTGGGGCATTTCGGCGTGCAGCGGGATATGACTGAGCGCAAACTTGCCCAGCGCCAACTTGCCGAGAGCGAAGCGCGCTTGCGCGACATCATTTCCAGCACGGCAGACTTTATCTGGGAGGTGGATTGCGCCGGGCGCTTTGTGTTTCTGTCCGGTCAGATCGAGCAACTACTGGGCTACCGTCCCGACGAAATGCTCGGGCACTCTCCTTTTGAGTTCATGGAGCCGGCAGAGGCCGAGCGGGTTCAGCGCCTGTTTGAGCATGCCCTGCGCGCGCGCCGCCCCTTGGGCAAGCAAGAGAACTGGCTGCTGACCAAACAGGGCGACAAGCGCTACTTTAGCTTCAACGGTGTACCCATCTGCGATGAGGACGACCAGCTGATTGGCTATCGCGGACTGAATCGCGATATTACCGAGCAAACGCGCGCCGAGGACACCCTACGCCTGTCTGAGCAGCGCCTGCGCACGCTGTTTGAAATGTCCCCCGAAAGCATTGTGGTGTTGGATCCCGACAGCACGCGGCCACTGCATTTCAATCGCGTCGCCCACGAACGGCTTGGTTACAGTGCCGAGGAATTCGCCCAGCTGCCGTTGTCCGCTTACGAAGCGAACGAAAATCCTGCCGCGATCAAGGCGCATATCGAACGCCTGCGCAGCACCGGTTACGACGATTATGAGACCCGCCACCGCTGCCGCGACGGTCGCCTGCTAAACATCATCGTGTCCGTGCGCCTGACTCAGATCAATGAGCGCACGGTCTACTACACCATGTTTCGCGATGTCACCGAATTGCGCACCATCAGCGAGCGCCTGCTGCTTGCCACCAGCGCCGGCAACATTGGCATCTGGGAATGGAATGTGGGCGCCGCAACCCTGTCCTGGGACCCGCAGATGTATGCCCTCTACGGCCTGCCAGTTGGCAGCGGCCAGGAACCCTACGAGCGCTGGACGCAGGCGCTGGACCCACGTGATCGGGCGCGCACCGAGCAGCTGGTCATGCGCGCACTGGAGACCAGACAGGAACTCAACACCGAATTTCGCATCCTGCGCCAAGGCGAGACGCGCTGGCTGCGCGTGGCCGCTCGCCTGGTACTGAATGGCGATGGCCAGCCTGACAAAATGATTGGCTGCAACTGGGATGTCACAGATTCCCATCAGGCACAGGAACGCATGGCACGCAGCGAAGCGCAGTTTCGCGGCGCGTTCGAGATCGCCCCCAACGGCATGGCGCTGGTCGATAGCACCGGCCGCTGGATACAAGTCAATCAGGCCCTGTGCGACATTCTGGGCTACAGCGCGGTCGAACTGCTGGCGCTGGATTTTCAGTCCATCTCCCACCCGGACGATTTGGCGGCGGATCTGGTCTATTTGGAACAGCTGCTCAGCGGCCAGACGGATCGTGTGCATATCGACAAACGCTACCTGCATAAAGACGGCCACAGCATCCCGGTGCTGGTCAGTGCCTCGGCGGTGCGCGATGCCCAGGGGCATCTGTCATTCACAGTCGCCCATGTGCTGGATCTAACCGAACGGCGCGCGAGTGAAACGGCCATGCTGGCTGCTAAGGAAGCCGCCGAGACGGCCAACCGTGCCAAAAGCGAATTTCTCGCCAACATGAGCCACGAGATTCGCACCCCGCTCAACGCCATCATCGGTCTGACCGAACTGACACTGAGTACCACACTCGACGAGCGCCAGCGCGACTATCTCGATAAGGTGCGCCGCAGCTCGCGCGCGCTGCTGGCCATTCTCAACGACATTCTGGATTACTCCAAAATCGAAGCCGGTCGCATTGAACTCGACCACAGTGAGTTTCGACTCGAAGACGTGCTGGAGCAAATCACCGCGCTGTTTTCCGCCGCCGCAGAGAACAAGGGACTGGAGCTGTTCTATCGGGTCGCGCCCGAGGTGCCGCGCCACATCATCGGCGATTCCATGCGTCTGGGGCAGGTCATCAACAACCTGGTCGGCAACGCGGTGAAATTCACCGAAAAGGGCCGCATCGAGCTATCGATTGCCGTCGCGCATGAGCAGAAAGAGCGCATTGAACTGGCCTTTTCGGTCCGCGATACCGGCATTGGCATGGCACCTGATACCGTGCAACGCCTGTTTCAGGCCTTCACCCAGGCGGATGGCTCCATCACCCGCCGCTATGGCGGCACTGGACTGGGCCTGGCCATCAGCCAGCGACTGGTGCTGCTCATGGGGGGCTCAATCCAGGCCGACAGCGCTGAGAACCAGGGCAGCGTATTTCGCTTCACCGCCTGGTTCAAGCTCGCCGCCAGTACAACCCCGCGCCTGGGCACCCCGCCCCGCCCGCTTGAACAGCGGCATGTTCTGGTCATCGATCACCGACCCCAGGCTCGCCAGCTCCTCACCGAGATACTGGCCCCCTGGCGTATGCAGCTGAGTGAGGCCGACAGCTGTCCCGCCGCCGAGCACAGCATCACCCAAGCCGCTGCCGCCGGCGCCCCTTTCGATCTGGCGCTGCTCGACATCCGCAGTTGCCAGGATTGCACGCACTGCCCGGTCGCTGCCACGCTCTCGCCAATCCCGGGCATCGCCCCGCGAACCCTGGGCACCCCGGCCACTCCGGTCATTTTGTTGGCAACCGGCTCCGAGCAGTCACAGCTGCTGAACCAAGCCCCCGCCACCGCCCTGCCCCGACTGCTAACCAAACCGGTCACGCACTCGGCGCTGTTTGATGCCATGGCCAGCCTCGGCAGCGATACGTCGCAACAGGCCACAATGACACAGGCGTCCACCCTGAGCGGCCCCATTCCGAGCTTACGCGGCAAACGTATCCTGCTGGCCGAGGACAATCGCATTAACCAGCTCGTCGCCAAGGATCTGCTCACCCAGATCGGCTGCCAGGTCAGCATCACCCACAACGGACGCGAAGCCGTGGATCTGGTCAGTGCGCAAAGGTTCGATGGGGTGCTGATGGATTTGCAAATGCCGGTCATGGACGGCTTCAGCGCCGCTGAGATGATTCGCGCCCAGCATCCGCAGCTACCCATCATCGCGCTGACCGCCGCCGCGTTGGAGACGGATCGTGATCACTGTCTGAGCGTCGGCATGAACGATCACCTCTCTAAACCCATTGAGCCGGCCAGGCTCATCGCTGTGCTGACCCAGTGGATTGCCGCAGACCCAGTGTTACCATCCACCGAGTCACCACCGCCTTCGGCCCGCTTCAACCCGGAGCGCCTCGCTGAACTGCGCCAACGGCTGAACAACAACGACTATGTTCCGCCCGAGCTGCTGGCTGAGCTATTTCGCGAGGCCCAGCCGGGCATGCAGCAGACGCTGACTGCCATCAAGCACGCGCTGGCCAATTTTGACTATGATGCCGCCGCCCAGGCGCTCGCACAATTCGATTAGGAGTTCAGATCCCTCATGGACACACCACTCACCATGATTCCACGCGCCTCCGTTCTCATCGTCGATGACATGGCGGCCAATATCCAACTGCTGGCGGAAGTTCTGAACGCCGAGTATCGCGTGCGCGTGGCCAATCATGGCGCCAAAGCGCTGGAAATCGCCCGCTCCAGCACGCCACCCGATTTGATCCTGCTCGACATCATGATGCCGGGCATGGATGGCTACGAGGTCTGTCAGCAGCTGAAGGAGGATCCGGCCACCAGCGCCATTCCAGTCATTTTTGTCACTGCCAAGGACAGCGTCGATGACGAGGCCTATGGGCTGAACATTGGCGCGGTGGACTATATCGCCAAACCCTTTCATCTGCCAGTGGTGCGCGCGCGGGTCAAAACCCACGTCAATCTCAAGCTCAAGACCGATCTGCTGGAAAATCTGGCCATGATCGATGGCCTGACCTATATCCCCAACCGGCGTCGTTTTGACCAGCTGCTGAGCCAGGAATGGGACCGCGCGTGCCGTGAAGGACATGCCCTCACGCTGGCCATGATTGATGTTGACCATTTCAAGGCCTACAACGATCACTATGGGCATGGGGCCGGCGATGACTGCCTGCGTCAGGTCGCGACGGCACTCAATGACAGCTTGCGGCGCCCGGGAGATTTCGTGGCCCGCTATGGCGGGGAAGAATTTGCCATGCTATTGCCAAACACCGATGATCCCGGCGCCTGCACCACGGCTGAGCGCGCGCGGCAGGCGGTCTTCGACAAGCACTTACCGCATGCGCACTCCAGTGTTACTGATCGCGTCACCGTCAGTATTGGCGTGGCTTCGACCGCGCCGCGCACGCCGCATGCGGAGATATTGCTAAAAGCCGCCGATGAGGCGCTTTACGCCGCCAAGCATGGCGGGCGCAACCGCTGCGAGTGCCGCCGCCTCTAAAGCGGTCGGCAGCTCGCTTAGCTTCCGACGCAGGGATGCTGTTCGAGGCCGGCTTCGGCCAGGGCGACGGCGCGGAAAATGGCGCGACCCTTGTTCATGGTTTCCTTCCATTCCAGCTCAGGGATGGAGTCGGCCACCACGCCGGCGCCGGCCTGGATGTGCAACTGGCCGTCTTTGATCACGGCCGTACGGATGGCAATGGCGGTGTCCATGTTGCCATTAAAGGCCAGATAACCGACCGCACCGGAATAGATACCCCGTTTGACCGGTTCAAGTTCGTCGATAATTTCCATGGCGCGAATTTTTGGCGCACCCGACACCGTCCCGGCTGGGAAGGTGGCGCGCAGCACATCCATGGCGGTTAATCCCGCGCGCAAGCGCCCGGTCACATTGGAGACGATGTGCATCACATGCGAATAGCGCTCGACAATCATCTGATCGGTGAGCGTCACTGAACCAATCTCAGCTACCCGACCACAATCATTGCGCCCCAGATCAATCAGCATCAGGTGCTCGGCCAGCTCTTTGGGGTCGGCCAGCAGCTCGGTCTCCAGCTCCAGGTCTTCCTCTTCGGTGTAGCCACGCCGCCGCGTACCGGCAATGGGGCGCACTGTGACCACATCATCCTCAAGCCGGGTCAGAATCTCGGGCGATGAACCGACCACCTGAAAGTCCCCGAGGTCGAGGAAATACATGTAGGGCGATGGATTCAGGCCGCGCAGCGCGCGGTAGAGATCCAGCGGGCGGGCGCGATAGGGAATCGACAGGCGCTGCGACAGCACCACCTGCATGCAGTCACCCGCCAGAATATAGTCCTTGATCCGTTCGACGGCCTGTTCATAACCCTGGCGCTGGAAGCCGGAAATGAAATCCTCCTCCCTGACGTGCGCATTCGACTCAGTGGCATGGCGGGGCGCACCGCGCTGCATACGCTGCACCAGGTTCTGAATGCGGGCATGGCCACTGTCGAGGTCATCCCCGGCCTCGGGATTCAGGTGCACAATGATGTAGATGCGCCCGGACAGGTTATCGAAGACCACCACTTCCTCGGACAGCATCAGCAGAATATCGGGCGTGCCAAGCGCATCGGGATTCACCCCCGCGCGCAGGCGCGGCTCAATGTAGCGAATACTGTCATAGCCGAAGTAACCGACCAGACCGCCGGCAAACCGCGGCATACCGGGATGCTCAGCGACCCGAAAGCGCTGCTGAAAGCTCTGAATCCAGGCCAGCGGATCGGCCGCTTCGGTGGATTCAATCAGCTCACCATCGTGCTCGACGCGCACCTGCTGATCGAACACCTTGAGCACCGTGCGGCAGGGCAAGCCGATAATGGAATAGCGGCCCCATTTCTCCCCCCCCTGCACGGACTCGAACAGATAGGAATAAGGCCCCTCAGCCAGCTTCAGGTAACAGCTCAGCGGGGTATCGAGATCGGCCAGTACTTCGCACACCAGAGGAATGCGATTGTAGCCCTTGGCCTTCAGGGCGTTATATTGCTCGGGGGTCATGCGCTAGGCTCCTGACGGGGGCGCGGCTGAGCCGGCCAGCAGACCGGCCAGTTCCGGCAAGGCATCCAGCACCACGTCCGGCTGGGCGTCGCGAATATCCTCGCCGTGGTTGTAACCGTAACTCATGCATGCGATCCAGAAACCCGCCGCGCGCGCGGCCTTCACATCGCTGATCGAATCCCCCACCATCAGCGCTTGCTCCGGGGCAACGCCAAAATGCTCGGCAGCATGCAGCAAAGGCATGGGGCTGGGCTTTTTCTCCGGCAAGGTGTCCCCGCTGATCACAATCTCGAACCAGCCACGTAGATCGAAGTGGGCAAGCAGCGGCTCAGTAAAGCCGCCCGCCTTATTGGTCACACAGCCCAGTCGATACCCTTGGGCCACCAGCCAGCGGAGCCCCTCGCGCACGCCCGGATAGAGCACCGAGTGCTCATAGGTATGCTGTGTATAGAGCTCCACAAACATCGGATAGCCCCGCGCGTAGTCCTCCGCATTCGGCCGCCCATCCAGCGAGCCGGCCAGCGCACGTGACACCAGCCGCTCCACGCCATTGCCCACCCAGGTGCGCACCGCCGCCTCGCCACAGGGCGAGCGTCCGAGTTGGAGCATCATTTGATCGACGCAGTAGGTCAGATCCGGCACGCTATCGACCAGGGTGCCATCGAGATCCAGCAGCACCAGACCGGGGCGAAAGCGCTCGGGCAGCCGGCTGCGCTGGTTGCACTGGCCGGCATCGGCAGTGAGACTAGCCAAGGCGCACGACCTCAGGCGCCTGCCTTAGCCAGCTCATCGCGCATCTTGGCGATGATGCTGTCGTAGCGATGCGCATCACTGTCCGAACCCTTGCCAAAGATCCCGGAGCCAGACACAAAGGTATCGGCCCCGGCGGCTTTGATCTCGGCGATGTTGTCCACCTTCACACCACCGTCGATTTCCAGGCGGATCTCGCGGCCGCTGCTGTCAATCAGCTTGCGCGCCTGACGTAGCTTGGTCAGCGCCGAGGGGATAAAGCTTTGCCCACCAAAGCCGGGATTAACCGACATCAGCAGGATCATGTCGATCCGCTCCAGCACATACTCAAGTGTATCCAGCGGTGTGGCCGGGTTGAACACCAGCCCAGCCTTGCAGCCTTCGGATTGAATCAACTGCAGGGTGCGATCAATGTGCTCACTCGCCTCGGGGTGGAAGGTGATATAAGTTGCTCCGGCGGCGGCAAAGTCACCCACGATGCGATCAACCGGTTTAACCATCAGATGCACATCAATGGGGGCGGTCACGCCATGCTTGCGCAGCGCCTCGCACACCAGTGGACCGATGGTAAGATTTGGCACATAGTGGTTGTCCATCACGTCGAAATGCACAATATCCGCGCCAGCCGCGAGCACATTATCGACTTCCTCGCCGAGTTTCGCGAAATCGGCAGACAGGATGGACGGGGCAATCAGGTCATCAAGAGCGGCCATGGCAAGGTCTCCGCAGCTAGGCGCCAACGAGCGATAAAGTTTAAGCACAATCAGAATCTGCTACTTTACCTGATTGCCATCAGTTTTTCATCCACTGCCGGCCCACCAACTACCGCCAGCGCTCAGGTGCCCGATGATTTGAGTATCAAGATTTCCTCCAGTCGCCTAAAATGTCCTTCGCCCGCCCATTGATGAGGCTTGCTTCCCGACGCCAGGCTCGGAATACTTAGGAACCTGTCAACTGCCCCGGCCTGAAGGCCGGAGCTTGCAAGAGCTCGGTTGACCAGGGAAAGCGGTATCCAACCCGCTGCGTTTGCAACAGGTCGCCAAGACCCACTCCGGAATGCTTCCTCAGTTCCGGACACTGGAAGATCAGGATCATGCGGGTGAAAGGCAAAGCCCCGAAGGTTCTGATCGCCGCCGTGAGGCGGGAGCCGGTTGCAGACTGTCCCGAGGGGAGCGAGCCGCGAGGCTCCGTCACCAGGCCCGTAAGGGCAGGAATTGAAATGGCTGTCTTTGTTCTCGACAAACAGAAAAACCCGCTGATGCCGTGCACGGAGAAGCGCGCTCGGCTGTTACTCCAGCGTGGGCGGGCGGTGGTGGTGCGGCTGCATCCGTTCATCATCCGGCTCAAAGATCGCATTGGTGGTGAGACCCAGCCGTTGCGACTGTCGCTCGATCCGGGGAGCAAAACGACCGGAATCGCCGTGGTGCGCGAGGTCGAGCGCATCGACCCCGATACGGGCGAGGTATGCCGAGACGCGCCTGTGCTGTGGTTGGCGGAACTGGCCCATCGTGGCACACAGATTCGTGAGCGGTTGGCGGCGCGTTGCGCCTGTCGCCGCCGTCGGCGCACGGCCAACCTGCGCCATCGCGCCCCACGCTTTCACAACCGCACCAAGCCTCTAGGCTGGCTGGCTCCCAGTCTGCGCCATCGGCTGGACACGACACTGAACTGGGTGCAGCGCCTGCGCCGACTCGCCCCGATCACGGCCCTCAGTCAAGAATTGGTGCGTTTCGATACTCAGGCGCTCCAGAATCCAGAGATCTCCGGCGTCGAGTACCAACACGGCGAACTCGCCGGTTACGAGGTGCGGGAATACCTGCTGGAGAAATGGCACCGCACCTGCGCCTATTGTGGCGCAACGCAAGTACCGCTGGAGATCGAGCACATCCACCCCAGGAGCCGGGGCGGATCGGATCGGATCTCGAACCTGACGCTTGCCTGCCGACCCTGCAATCAGCGCAAGGGCCGTCAGCCCATCGAAACCTTTCTGGCCCGCGCTCCTAAGCGGCTCGCGCCGATCAAGGCGCAAGCCAAAGCGCCGCTCAAGGACGCCGCTGCTGTTAATACCACGCGCTGGGCGCTGTTCCAAGCGCTGACGGCCACGGAGCTTCCTGTTGAGACCGTCTCGGGCGGGCGCACGAAATACAACCGAACGCGCCTAGATATCCCCAAGACCCATGCCCTTGATGCCGTCTGCGTCGGAACCGTCAATCAGGTGCAGGACTGGAATCGCCCCTTTAACATCCAAACCCCCGGTGGAACCGTTCAGGGGATTTCACACCGCTATTGCCAGGTGCTGCAACGCGCCGATGGCTATGGCTACGCTTTTCAACCGAAACCGACAATGGAGGAAGCGAGACGGGCCGCCTGACCGCGCTGCGCGCGGTGCGCTATCCCTCCCCGCCCTGAAGGACGGGGTTTCTCGCGCAAGACTGATGAGCGTATCCACTTCGCTGACCAACCAGTTTCTGATCGCGATGCCGGGTCTTCAGGATCCGAATTTTTCGCGAACGGTCACCTATGTTTGTGAACACAACACCCAAGGTGCCATGGGCATTATCATCAATCGCCCCATGGATCTGCGCCTGGGTGATGTGTTGGAGCAACTCGACATTGAACCCGAGATGCCCCGGATCGCTGAACAGATCGTCTATCAGGGCGGCCCGGTTCAAACCGATCGTGGCTTTGTGATCCACGCCGGGGCGGACAACTTTGACTCCACCCTGATGGTCACCCCCGACCTTCGCGTCACCACATCGCGTGACATCCTCGAAGCCCTGGCCAAGGGCACCGGTCCTGAGCACTGCCTGGTGGCACTGGGCTATGCCGGCTGGACCAGTGGCCAGCTGGAAAAAGAACTCAGCGCCAACACCTGGCTCAGCGGTCCGATTGACCACGACACCTTGTTTAAAGCGCCAGCCTCCGAACGCTTGCAGGCCGCCGCCCAACTGATCGGCATCGACCTGAACCTGCTCAGTGGCGAGGCCGGACACGCCTGATTGCACCCTCATCCCAATGGCCAGTACCACACTGTTCGGTTTCGATTTCGGCCCGCGCAAAATCGGCATCGCCGTTGGTCAGACGCTGACCGGCACCGCCACTGCGCTCACCACCCTGCGCAGCCAGCGCAACAAGCCCGACTGGGTCGGCATCGAGCGCCTGATCCGCGACTGGCAACCCGGTGCGGCTGTGCTGGGACTGCCGTGGCGCATGGATGACACTGAGGAAGACTGGACACCCCTGGTACGCCGCTTCGGACGCCAGCTCCAAGGGAGGTTTGGGCTGGAGGTGCATCTGGTCGATGAACGCCTGACCAGCCGCGCCGCACGCGAGCAGATGGGCGTGCGCCAGGACAGCCGCGATGATCGGATTGATGCCATGGCTGCCAAGCTAATTCTCGAAACCTGGCTGGGCGAGCAGCGCCCGTTGAGCGGAGAGTCGCCGCATGCCAACAGCTGACATCATCCAGCCGGCCGCCCAGATTGAGGCGACCATCGCCAACATGGCCGAGGCACTCAACCACCTGTGCCAACAGCATGGCATTGAGCAACCTTTGATGATCGGCATCCACACCGGCGGCGTCTGGGTGGCCCGGCATCTGCATCGCCGGCTTGGGCTTGAGGAGCCATTGGGCTTTCTCGATATTTCCTTCTATCGCGACGACTTCACCCACATTGGCCTGCATCCGCAGGTGCATCCCTCGGAACTGCCGGTCGCCGTCGATGACCGGGCGGTCATTCTGGTCGATGATGTGCTGCAATCCGGTCGCACTGTTCGCGCCGCGCTCAATGTACTCTTTGACTATGGCCGCCCGTCACTGGTCCTGCTGGCCATTCTGGCCCAACGCGACGGACGCGAACTGCCCATTACTCCCGATGTGGTGGGCTTGCATGTCAACCTCGAACGCGGCGCGCACATCAAGCTCAACGGCCCCGATCCGCTGTATCTGGAACAGCGTGCCACCGCGCCTGGCACCCCGTCATGACCGGCGCCAATCCGCAACTCAATGCCCAGGGCCAGCTGCGTCATTTTTTGACCCTGGATGGACTTGACCGCGCCCAGCTGACCGGGATTCTCGACCACGCCGAGGGGTTTCTCAGCGTCGCCCGCCAGCCGGTCAAAAAGGTGCCCCTGTGCCGTGGCAAAATCATCGCCAATCTGTTTTTTGAAAACAGCACCCGCACCCGCACCACCTTTGAACTCGCGGCCAAGCGCCTGTCGGCTGATGTGCTGAATCTAAACATCAGCACCTCAGCCACCGCCAAGGGCGAGACCCTGCTCGACACCCTACGCAACCTTGAGGCCATGCATGTCGACATGTTCGTGGTGCGCCACAGCGACAGTGGCGCGGCGCATTTCATCGCCCGCCATGCCGCCCCCCATGTCAGCGTGATCAACGCCGGCGACGGCTGCCACGCCCACCCGACCCAGGGCATGCTCGATATGTTCACCATTCGCCAGCACAAGGGCGATATCGCCGGGCTCAAAGTCGCCATTGTTGGCGATATTCTGCATTCCCGGGTCGCCCGCTCGCAGATCAACGCCCTCAACATTCTGGGTGCCGCCGAGGTGCGAGTCATCGCGCCGCGCACTCTGATCCCGGCGGCGGCTGGCGAAGCGCTCGGCGTGCAGGTATTTCACGATCTGCGCGCTGGCATCGCAGACTGCGATGTCATCATTATGCTGCGCTTGCAGCACGAGCGCATGACCGGCGGCTTCCTGCCCAGCGAGCACGAATATTTCTTTCTGTTCGGCCTGACCGAAAAACGCCTGGCCAGCGCCAAGCCAGACGCCATCGTGATGCACCCCGGCCCCATTAACCGCGGAGTCGAAATGGACTCGGAAGTCGCCGATGGGCCGCGCTCAGTGATCCTGGAGCAGGTCAGCAACGGCCTGGCGATTCGCATGGCGGTCATGTCCACCTGTCTGGGCTCGCACAATCTGTCCGGGCAGGCCCCGGCCACCGAGGCCGCGCATGACTGACGCCACCGCCGTGCATCCGACGCACCTGTCCATATTGGGTGCGCGTCTTATCGACCCGGCCAGCGGGTTTGACCAGATCAGCGACCTGCATCTCGCCGATGGCAAGCTACTGGCCGTTGGCGCGCCACCGGCGGATTTCCACCCCGAGCAACGCATCGAAGCCAGCGGCTTGCTTGCCATTCCGGGCCTGGTGGATTTGTGCGCGCGGT
The DNA here is from genome assembly GCF_016583795.1 of Rhabdochromatium marinum. Lineage (GTDB taxonomy): Bacteria > Pseudomonadota > Gammaproteobacteria > Chromatiales > Chromatiaceae > Rhabdochromatium > Rhabdochromatium marinum. Next base: position 26,767 of record NZ_NRRS01000045.1, read on the forward strand.
TGCGCCAGCCCGGTTTGGAGCAGAAAGCTACCATTCGCAGCGAAACCCGCGCGGCAGCCGCAGCGGGCATCACTACGCTGTGTTGCCCTCCCGATACTCAGCCCGTGGTTGACACGCCGGCGGTGGCCCAGCTGATTCGCCAGACGGCCGAGGCCGCAGGCTTTGCCCGGGTGCTGCCCGCCGGCAGCCTGACCCAGCAGTTGGCCGGCGAACAAATCAGCGAAATGGCCGCGCTCCAGCGCGCCGGTTGCCCGGTGCTGAGCCATGCCGACCGCCCCATCGCCAGCGCGCGGGTGCAGCGCCGGGCGCTGGAGTACGCAGCCACCTTTGGTCTGACTTGTTTTCTGCATCCAGCCAATGCCTCCCTGGCGGAAGGCGGCCTGGTGCACGAAGGACGCCTCAGTACCCGACTGGGCCTGCCGGGCATCCCGGAAGCGGCCGAAACCGTTGCCGTCGCCCGCGATCTAGCCCTGGCTGAGCAAACCGGCGCACGGATTCATTTTCGCGGGCTGTCCAGCGCACGCGCCACCGAGATGCTGGCCGAGGCGCGCGCCCGGGGCATTCAGGTCACCGCCGATGTCAGCGCCCATCAACTGTTTCTCACCGAAGAGGCCATCGCCACCTTTGATGCCAATGCGCTGGTACGACCACCACTGCGCACCGAAACCGACCGCCAAGCGCTGCGCGCCGCCGTGGCCGCTGGAGTGATCAGCGCGATCTGCTCCGATCATCAGCCCCACGAAGCGGACGCCAAGCTCGCTCCCTTCCCTCAGGCCGCCCCCGGCATCTCCACCCTGGAAACACTGCTGCCACTCACGCTGCGCCTGACCGACGAAGGTCTGCTGCCCCTGCCAGCCGCCCTGGCTTGCGTCACCTGCCACGCTGCCGACATTCTCGGCTGGCCCGGCGGGCGCTTGCAGCTCGGCGCCCCAGCCGATCTATGCCTGCTGGACCCGAATGTCATCACCACCCTGGACGCCGAACAGATGCTCAGCCAGGGCAAACACAGCCCCTTTCTCGGCCAGCCCATGCGCGGACAGGTGCGCCAGACCTTTCTCGGCGGATGCCTGGTTTTCGACCGCAAGCCCCAGACCCCTTAAGCTGACAGAACACTGGCGGCCGGAAGGCGACGCCAAGTGCTACTACTATGACTGCGAATCCGATCATTCAACCCAGTCAGCTTTTGCACATCCATGATCAAATCCGCATTCAAGGGCAACCTCTCGTCACAATACTCACTGATCATCAGCGATTGGACGCCAAAGTCTTTTTCTACCAACAGGCCACTCAGCGGGGCATCCCGATCATGCGCGCACCAACGCTTGATCCTGACCTGGTTTTGAAATGCTTTCACCACTCACAAAAAAATGCACAAAAAAGCTATATCGCACTGCATTTTGATCTCGCAACCGCATTAGTGTTAAGCGATGAACTCCATGCACTGGACGCCTCTCTGCCGATTGTCACCTTCAGCGACTCGGCAAAGATCATCGAAACATTGTTCAGACAAGATTTAACTTCGGAACGCCTCAAAAAAATACTGCAAGGATTGGTGCCAATCGGTGTCGAACAACAAAGCATTTTCCAGACTTTAACCGGTGAGCAGCGGCTAAAACCCTTGCTACGCAGCGCTTATGAAGGATTGCTTTATTACATTCTTGAAGCACGCCCCGAAACGCGCGGATATTTTCGAGCGAACCAGCGAATTACAGCTTCTAGCGAAAAATCGGCAAAACGTTTTGAAGTTGATCTCGTATCCATTGAACATCGGCTCATTATTGAAATTGACGGTCAACAACACTCAGCACCCGAACAAACAAAACGTGACCAAATTAAGGCTAACGCCCTGAAAAAACGCGGCTTTCGTTTTATTCGTTTTACCACTGAGAAGATTGCGCAACAGCCTGATGCCGTCTGGCAAGCAATTGATCAAATTATCCATCCCAACGGGGAAAAGAAGCATGGCAACACTCCCTAAACCCGAACTGGCATTTGCGGCAAATGACTTTCTTTTACTTTACATTCATAAAAAGCCTGCAAAAAAACCGAAAACGATCAAACAAATCAGTAATGCACTCAAAAATTACGCTATCAGTTTGGAAAAGATTGAACAATCATTAAAGCAACTCGAAACGGAAGAACAACTCAAACTACAAAAGAATCGGCCTGTTCTAAACGACGCTGGCGAGAAACGTGTCAGGCAACTGTTGGGAAAAGACGTTTCTCAGGACTGGGAAACGCTGTGCAAATATCGCTTGCCAATGCAAGCACTGGGCTATGATGCAGACGACTCCAATGTCCGTCAGCGATTCAAGGGTGCCGAGGGCTTGAGGCACGCATTGTTAGCGCAAGCCTTCAAATTGGATAATGATGACAGGATTAGTTTGGACGGCATCCGCTCCACAATCGTATGGCGGCAACTGGCTCCGGCCCTGCCAGCCGGTATCAAGCCGCCTTATCCGCTGTTAGGATCCAAATCAGTCATTGGACACACAGTTCTCGCTGGTCTTGCTGGCGTAACGGCCAACGGTTGGCGTCAAGCCGTCGAACGCTTAGCGGCCACACTGCTCAATCTGCCGGGAACGGGCATAGAACCGTTGCGTCAAGCCATACTCAAACAGGCGTTGCAGCAATCAGTACCCGAATTCGCTACGAATTCCAAATCCGGTTGTGAGGAGCAGACTTTCGCCGCAAGAGTGCTGGATGTCGCCCAAAAGCTGGAAACGCCCCGATTTAATGGTCAGGTAGCGATCGGCCAGGTTTACGATGCTTACGGGCGGCACTATGCCGATGCTGGATCACTGGCATCGTTCAAGCAACGTATTCTTGAGGCTGCAAAAGCGGGTGAATTACAGCTGACCCGCGCCAATCAACCCGGTGATGTACCCGATCCCGAGCGCAGTATCATCCATTGGGATGATGATATTGTACACTTGATTGTTGTAGAGTGGCGCTGATGTCAATTGATCCTCAAACCGAATTCCTGGACAGCGTCATTGCCGATGATCTGTTCAGCACTGTGGCATCCTTTAAGGAAGCGGGCAAACTGATTGCATTGGATGTCGATGAAGAACAACAAAATCGAGCCAAGCAAGCGATTACCACAGCGATCACCAATGCGAGCAATCGACGGGCCAACGAGGGATCCCGTATTGCCCTGATCAACGGCGAACCGGGTACGGGTAAAAGTCACATATTAGCTACGATGCTCTGCAAGGCGTCATTTGAGCCAGAAGCGTGCGTTTTTCCAGTGATCCTGCAGTTAACCGCACCCGTATCGACCGCTGATTACGAGAAATGGCTTGTTGGGGCGATATTTCGGGAACTCGGTTGCAGGCATCTTGAAACACGGGAGAATCGCTCCTCGCTGCAAAGAATCGCCGAGGCGCTCTTGGCCAAGGTTGATGACTCGGTACGCGCGCAATTTGAGAGCCTGCGCTGGGATGACGAAGACAATCTGATTCAACAGGCGCGCGTGGTCGCCCGACAGATTGTCCGCAACTCAAAAGACGTCTTGACCGAATCCCCATCCTCAGGGTTTGTCGCTGCCCTCCTGTTGGCGAGTGTTGATGATGAAGATGCCAATGATTATCTGCAAGCGGGAATTCTGCGCCCCTCTCTTGAGATTTTGAGGCTCCGACCGATCAATGACAATTCTGACCGGGTGGAGATCATTCGCCACCTCGATTTGATCATGCAGTTGATTGATGGTGTTTTGGTCATTGGCTTCGATCAGGTTGAACAGATGCGCAATCCAAATGATGCCAGTTTGGTTGGTCACGCACTGCGGCAAATTGTTAATGTCGCCGTGATGACAAAGGCAACCTGCCTGCTTTGTGCCATCATCACTGATGCCTATGAGGATGCCAAACAGAATCACACCAGTAGCCTGAAGGCATCCGACATTGACCGCATCGAACGCGAACCGCCACGGCTGACACGTCTGCATCTGCAAGCATCCTCCAGGGATTTTTTAAAGCGTGTCATTGATCTGCGTTTAATGGAATATGGGCCTTGATCATGCCTTGGTCCATTGTTGCTAAGCCGCCACAGGCATCAGGTAGGGGCGCTTTGCCGGTCGAGGTCGTCGTCGAGCCGGCCAAGCCGGCCAAGGCATGCGTTCAAGCACTTGCTCAA
>NZ_NRRS01000046.1 GCF_016583795.1 Rhabdochromatium marinum
GATCTAACGTCAACATGAAACGATCCTGTCACCAAAATGTCGGCAAGTGCGCGTCCAAACGATGCGTGGCACAATGGAGCGCAAACTATAGCATAAGAATTACGCACCTCTAAATTGACGCGGTTTAGATATCCCCAAGACCCATGCCCTTGATGCCGTCTGCGTCGGCACCGTCGATCAGGTGCAGGACTGGAATCGCCCGGTGCTGGCGATCAAGGCCACCGGACGCGGCACCTACCGCCGCACGCGCACCTTCAACAACGGTTTTCCGCGCGGCTATCTCGTCCGCCACAAGCGCGTCCACGGTTTCCAGACCGGCGATTGGGTGCGCGCCGAGGTGCCCAAGGGCAAACAGGCAGGCGTGCATGTCGGGCGTGTGGCGATGCGCCGAACCGGATCCTTTAACATCCAAACCCCCGGTGGAACCGTTCAGGGGATTTCACACCGCTATTGCCAGGTGCTGCAACGCGCCGATGGCTATGGATACGCTTTTCAACCGAAACCGACAATGGAGGAAGCGAGACGGGCCGCCTGACCGCGCTGCGCGCGCTGTGCTATCCCTCCCCGCCCTGAAGGACGGGGTTTCTCGCGCAAGACTGATGAACAGTGCCACGCGCAATTATCTGACGGTGACCGCCGGCTATTGGGCCTTCACCATCACCGACGGCGCCATCCGCATGCTGGTGGTGCTGTATTTTCATCAGCTCGGCTATTCGCCCTTCGAGGTGGCGATGCTATTTTTGTTCTACGAGGTGTTTGGCATCTTGACCAATCTGGTCGGCGGCTGGCTGGGGGCGCGCATTGGGCTCAACCTCATCATGCATATCGGCATGGCGTTGCAAGTCGGCGCGCTGCTGATGCTGACGGTGCCCGACTCCTGGCTGTCGGTGGGCTATGTGATGGCCGCCCAGGCGTTGTCCGGCATTGCCAAGGATTTGAACAAGATGTCGGCCAAGGCCTCGGTCAAAAGCTTGACGGGACAGGGCGCGGGGGCGGAATCCAAGCTGTTTAAGTATGTCGCGCTGCTGACCGGCTCCAAGAATGCGCTCAAGGGGGCGGGCTTTTTCGTCGGCGCAGCCCTGCTGCAATGGATCGGCTTTCGCGGTGCGCTCTTGGTATTAGCCGGCGTGTTGTTTCTGGTGCTGGTGGTCACCGCCGTGTTACTGCCAGCGGGCGTCGGCAAGCTCAAGGAAAAGGCCAAGTTCACCCAGGTCTTTTCCAATACCCCGGCGGTTAACTGGCTATCGGCGGCGCGCTTCTTTCTGTTTGGCGCACGCGATGTCTGGTTTGTGGTTGCGCTGCCGGTGTTTCTGTATGAAGTGCTTGGTTGGTCCTACACCCAGGTCGGTGCCTTTCTGGCGCTATGGGTGATTGGCTATGGTTTTGTGCAGGCTGGCGCACCCGCACTGCTGCGCGGGAAGCGACTGGAACCGGCCAGCGCGGTGCGGGTTGGACCGGGCGGCGCCTCAGCACGCGGTTGGGCGTTGGTGCTAGCGCTCATCCCGGCTGGCATGGCATTGGCAATGATCTATGGGCCGGACAAATTCCCGGCCTTGGCCGAGTCGCTCGTCACGAGCTTGGGGCTGGATTTGAGTCAACTCGTCACCCTCACCACGGGCCAGCTGCAGGGAGACATCCTGATTGTTGGCTTGCTGCTCTTCGGCATCGTCTTCGCCGTCAACTCCGCGCTGCATTCCTATCTGATTTTGGCATACTCGGATATGCAAAAAGTCTCGATGAATGTCGGCTTCTATTACATGGCCAATGCCGGTGGGCGGCTGATCGGCACCGTTCTTTCCGGGTTAATCTACCAGACCCAGGGCCTGACAGGCTGTCTGTGGTGGTCAGCGGGATTCGTAGCGGTAGCGCTGGTGCTATCCATTCCGCTACCGGCAGTCACGGCAACTGTATCCGCATCTGAGCCCGCGCCGAAGTCCCCGCCCCAGGCATTACCCGAGTCCAAGGAGTCACCTGCTCATGGCTGAGGGCCCTTTCATCCTGCTCGGTGACACAGTGGCTTACCGGCTGCTGGGGCTGGCACCCGATTCCCATCTGGGCACAGCGGTGCAGTTCTTCGTGATGGACACCGCCAAGATCTTCGCCCTGCTGGTACTGGTGATCTACCTGATGGGCCTGCTGCGCGCACTCATGTCACCGGAGAAGGTGCGCGCTTATGTGCGCGGCAAGCCGGTGTGGGCGGCACGGGCCAGCGCCATTGGCCTGGGCGCCATCACACCCTTCTGCTCCTGCTCCTCAGTGCCATTGTTCATCGGCTTTGTCGAAGCCGGGATTCCGCTCGGGGTGACCTTCTCCTTCCTGATCGCCAGTCCGATGATCAACGAAGTTGCGGTGGTGATTCTGTTCGGGCTGCTCGGCTGGAAGCTGACGTTGCTCTATGTCGGCGCCGGTTTGGCGGTAGCCTGGTTCGGTGGTCTGATCATGGAGCGCTTTCGCCCCGAGCGCTGGGTGGAGGACTATGTCTGGACGATTCGCGTCGGCGAGGCCCAGACCCAAGCCCCAGATACCACGCTTGCCGGCCGCCACCGCTATGCGCTGAGCGAAGTGCGCGAGATTCTGCGTCGGCTGTGGAAATGGGTGCTGCTCGGCATCAGCGTCGGCGCCCTGTTTCACGGCTATGTGCCACAGGACTGGGTGGCGACTCATCTGGACGCTTCGGCCTGGTACAGTGTACCGGCGGCGGTATTGCTCGGGGTGCCACTCTATTCCAATGCCACCGGGGTGATTCCAATCGCCGAAGCATTGCTCAGCAAGGGAGTGGCCATTGGCACCGTGCTGGCACTGATGATGAGCATCGCCGCGCTGTCGCTGCCGGAGATGATTATTCTGCGCAAGGTGATTCGCTGGCCGGCGCTGGCGCTTTATGTCGCGGTACTGGCGGTGTCATTCACCCTGGTTGGCTGGGGCTTTAACGGGTTGATTTGAACACGCTTGGTTCGAGTGCACGCGCGCACATAAAACAGGCACCAATAACCGTACAAGTGCCGGCATTTGCTGATAGCGCTTCATCCGCATCGGTTTTTCAAATTCACCAGCCATTCCTGACAACATTGTGGACGATGGAAGTAATATCCCTGGTAATACTCGCAACCCAGTTGCGCGAGGTATTCATACTGCGCTTTCGTTTCCACCCCTTCAGCCACGACCTCAAACCCCAGGTGGCGCGACATGGAACAGATGGCCTCCACCAAGACCACATCATTCGCGTCCTGCGGTATGTCCTGGACGAAGCTTTTGTCGATTTTCAGTTCCTTCAGAGGTAGGCGCTTGAGATAGGACAGCGACGAATAACCGGTACCAAAATCATCAATGGAGAAACGAATCCCCATCTCTGAGAGTGTCAACATGCCTGGAACGATTTCCGCAGTCCGGTCAAGCAACAGATTTTCTGTGATTTCCAGCGTCAGATAGAGTGGATCGGCACCGGTTTCCTCCAGTATCTCCTGAACACGACTGACAAAGTTCCCCTGACGGAACTGTCGTGGACTCACATTGACCGCCAGACGAAGACTGTGCCCCATAATGTTCATCTGAGCGATCACCTGGCAGGCTTCACGCAACACCCATTCACCGATGGATACAATTTGCCCGGATTCTTCTGCCAGCGGGATGAACATGTCAGGCGGGATCAATCCTCTGCTGGGATGCCGCCAGCGGACCAAAGCCTCTGCGCCGATGAGTGTGCGGTCGCGGTTCAGTTGGGATTGAAGATAAAGCTCCAATTCATCATTCTGCACAGCATTGTGCAGATGCTGTTCCATGAGATACCGCTCGGCGATGTGCGCTTGCATGGCCTGCTCGAAAAACACCAAGCGATTCCGACCACTATCCTTCGCACGGTACATGGCGATATCCGCCTCGCGGATAATATCCTCGACACTCTCATCGTCTTTCGGGAACAGCGAGATCCCGATGCTGGAGGTTACAACATGGTCTTGCTGATGCATCCGCAGCGGTCTCTCCAGAACGGAACGGAATTGCTCCGCCACTGAGAGCGCAAGGGTGGCGGCCTTGTTCTGCTCGGAGGACAGTTCTGACAGCAGGATGACAAACTCGTCGCCCCCGAAGCGCGAGACGGTGTCCGAGTGCCGCAGTCGAGACATCAAACGTTCGGCAACCTCCTTGAGCACTTGATCACCGATGGCATGACCATGCACATCATTAATGTTCTTGAACTTATCAAGATCCATGAACAACACGGCACCAAAGTGCTTGTAGCGTTTTGACTGCGCCAGAGCCTGGTTGAGTCGATCCTGGAACTGCGTGCGGTTTGGCAATCCAGTGAGTTGATCGTGATACGCAAGGCGCTCAACCTGCTGTTCGTTGCGCTTGCGTTCGCTAATGTCGCGCGACGAACAAAAGAGCAAGGGACTTTCGTCGAGTTCAATCGGTAGAACACTGACCTCCGCATCGAACACAGAGTCATCCTTGCGTCGGTGTACGGTTTCGAACTGGATACGGGCACCTTGATTGAGATAGCGGTAGAAGCTGTCAGGCAAATTTTCCCGCTTGTGAAACGCTTCCCATTGCCTGACGTTCATGCCAATGACTTCGTCACGAGAGTAGCCTAGCATCGCGCAGAAGGAATCACTGGCTTCCTGAACGTTGCCGGTGGTGGTTAGGATGTGGATACCATCGCTCGCGTTATGCAGCAGCGCGCGATTTTTCTGCAACTCTTTGTGCTGGGCCTTCGCAGCAGATAGTTGTTGGGATGCCAGGCGACGTGAAAATAACAGGCCAAGCCCCAGCATCAGAACCGTTAGGCCAATCAACAGCACGGAAACCAGATGACCGATCTGACGCGACACCGTCGCCAGCGATGAGGAGAAGGCTTCTTCCAACGACGTGATGGCGACGTTGATGGCATCCAATTCCTGAATCAAAGAGGTCTTGGCATCGGCATCCAATGCTCCCAATTCCATCTTTTGCTGCATCGACTGACCCAAGGCATACATTTCCAGGATATAGGCGTCGGCCTCGGTCCAGATCCGAATCGGATCCTTCATCACCGGCCAGTCGCCGAAATATCGAAACAGACGGATCATGTCCGGTATGTCACCCGGCTGATTGTTGCCCTCAACAAATCCTTGATAGGCGGCGTCAAGATCTGGCGGTTTTCTCTGTAGCGCGAGCCGCGCCTTGTTGTCACCCAGGGGAATCGCGATTTCCGACAAGAAATTTTGGTAGTCCTCTTCTGATTGTGTATCCGCATAATTGACAAGCGAGATATAGGCCTGTTTTTGCGCCTTGGAGTAAAGACTCTCCGCCCCGACGAAGGCACGAATGGAGGACATCAGCTTCAAGCTAAAGAAGGCGGCTGCGAGCAGTACTGCGATAATGAGCACGAATGGCCAGACCGTTTGGATCACCAGACGATTGGCAGAGTCGCTTGACTGTGGTTTATGCATGGCAACAGGCGATCACTAATAAGGCCAACATTGGCACTGGGATGATTGGCATGAGCCTAATCCAAGTGGGTTGCACAGCGATATTCGTAGCACTACGTATCCACATCAAACTGAACACAAGTCTCAGCACGCAACAGACGAACCGCCGGTATTCGTGCCCAGCCCCCACCGTAGAATTACGGAGGCAATATTCGTGCGCTTACGAATGGAGTTCCACATGCGGATTCCGTTAGTCTTATGGAAAACCACCAGTTGGCGCACTATCCCCGACATCGCCTGATCATCGACACCTTATGCTGAGTCAAAGCGAACATCTCCTGCGGCGTATCACCGATGCGCTGCCGGTGCTGATCTCCTATGTTGATCGTGACTGTTGCTATCGCTTCAACAACGCACGCTACCGCGACTGGTTCGGCTTGGATCCAGAGGCCGTGCAAGGCAAGCACATTGTCGATGTCGTTGGGGAGACCTCTTTCGCTGCCATCAAACCGCTGATCGAGCAGGCCCTGTCCGGTCATCAGGCACATTTTGAGGGTTGGCTTCCCTATACCCATGGCGGACTGCGTTGTGTCTCGGCGGACTATATTCCCGACACCGATCAGCACGGAGAGACCCATGGATGTTTTGCCCTGGTGACGGATATCACTGCACGCCGGGCGACCGACGAACGTCTGGAAATGCTGCGCCAAGATAATCAGCGTCGCCTCGACGAGATCCAGGCACTGTTCGATGCCGCACCGATTGGGATCTTCTTCGCGCGCGATCAGGCCTGCGAAAACATGACCATGAATCAAGCCGGGGCGCGCCTGCTGCGTATGCCGCTTGAGCGTAATCCGTCCAAATCCGGACCAGAGGCTCAACAGCTGCCGTTTCGAGTGTTTCAGGGGCCACACGAGCTCGCACCCCATGAACTGCCCATGCAGCAAGCCGCCGCGTCGGGGCACACCGTCAACAATACTGAACTCACCCTGGCCTTTGCCGACGGTTCAACCACCCACCTCTTAACCTATGCGGCGCCCTTGTTCGACGAACAAGGCCAGGCGCGCGGCAGTATCGGCACCTTCGTCGATGTCAGCGAGCACAAGCGCCTCGAGGCACGTCTGCGCCAGCAGACCCAGGATCTTGAAACCATGAACCGGCGCAAGGATCAGTTTCTGGCCATGCTGGGTCATGAATTGCGCAACCCGCTGACACCGATTCGCTCGGCGGTATACCTGCTGCGCATGCCGGATCACAGCGCTGAGCAAACCGCTTGGGCCGCCGACATGATCGAGCGTCAGGTCGGCCATCTCCAACGCATGGTCGATGATCTGCTCGATGTGGCCCGGGTGCGACGCGGCACCCTGAGCCTGACCTGCGAACAGCGCCCGCTGCAACCCTTGTTGCTGGAATCCATTGCCGCCTTGCGACCCGCCATGGAGGAAAAAAGCCAGGAGCTGGCGCTCAATCTGCCACAGACGCCCGTCATCGTCTTTGGCGATGGCATTCGGTTGACCCAGGTGTTCTCGAATCTGTTACACAATGCCTGCCGCTACACACCCGAGGACGGGCGCATTATGGTTTCCCTGCAAACCACGGGCAACCAGGCGCGCATCGACGTCGAAGACAACGGTAAAGGCATCTCACCGGATTTACTGCCGCATGTCTTCGACATTTTCGACAGCGCCATTTCCCATCGCGATCGCACCCATGCCGGTTTGGGTCTGGGGCTGACACTGGTCAAGCAAATCGTCACGCTCCACGGCGGGCAGGTCACGGTCAAGAGCGACGGCAGTGATCACGGCTGTCGTTTCACAGTCTGGCTGCCGTTGATTGAGCGCGCAACGACCAGCCATGATCGCGACGCCATCAAAGGGATCGCCGGTTTACATGGCCAGTCTGAGCGCCATGATCAACTCAAGATTCTAGTGGTTGATGATAACCTCGACATCCTCGAGTCAATTGCCGGATTGCTGCGCGGACTGGGGCACCAAGTCCGGGTGCTGGATGCGGGCGCGCGGGTTATCAGGACAGTGCGCGAACATCCAGTCGATGTCATTTTGCTCGACATCGGCCTGCCGGATGTCGACGGTTATCAGGTGGCTCGCGTTTTGGCCAAAGAGCCGGGGCGTTCACAGCTGTCCGTGATCGCTATCACCGGTTACGCCGATTCGGCTCCGACCGACCTCGACGCCGCCACCCTGTTCGACGCACGCCTGCTCAAACCCTTTACGCTGGCGCAATTGGAGCCGCTGCTGCGCCAACAGCACAGACGCAAGCACGGCAGAATCCATTAAATGATCGGGTGAATGATCTGGGAGGCGGCCATCAGGACAGGGACATCCGTACTAACTCAACCAGACTGGTGGCTCCCAGCTTTTTCATCAGATTGGCGCGATGCGCCTCGACCGTGCGGATGCTGATGTTCAGATCCAACGCAATGAGTTTGTTGGAATCGCCCTGAATCAGTCGATCAAAAACCGCCCGTTCGCGCGCGCTCAGTTGTGCCAGGCGTGATTTCCCAACCGTGACGCGTTCATCCAAGCCCTGCGGCTCATGGCTCTGGCGTAGCGCCTTCTGCACCCGATCAAGCAGATCCTGCGGATTGAAGGGTTTGGTGATGAAGTCTTTTGCGCCCAGCTTCATCGCCTTCACAGCCATGTCGATGTCGCCATGACCGCTGATCATCAGCACTGCCAGCTGCGGACACTCGGCCCGCAGTTGCTCAAGCACGGCCATGCCGCTGATCTCCGCCATGCGCACATCGAGCAACAACACCCGCGGCCCTAACTGCTCAAGAGCGGTGGTTCTGAAGTCCTGGAGAAAGCGCATCGCGCTGGCATAGGCTTTAACATTAATGGACACCGAACCCAGCAACATGGCCAACGATTGGCGGATATCCGCATCATCGTCGATCACATAGGCTCGCGGCACTGTGTCCATCACGTTTCCCCCCTGAAATGCCTAACCAGGCGCGCGCGTCCATTCTACAGCTCCAGGGGCTTGACTCAACGGATGGGAGCATTATCAAAAATCGGCTGCACTGATGACAACTCGCCCAGGCAAGGGTTTGCCGTCCGGCGCACGTCCCCGAAACTCGAGCGCCGCCACAAAGGACAAGGTCAGCACAATCGACACAGACACTAGAATCCATTTGAAACGAGAAAACGTCGCTTTACTCATCGGCAGACCTCCGATCCGGTTTTTCAACCACCAGCACCGGCACCAACACCGGCACCATCTCCCAAATAAGAAAACGGCATAACAAAGTCAGAACGTCCAGTGTTTTTGCACGGACATTGGAAGACTAGCCCAATGCGGGCGGTGAAAACATTGTGGGCAGCCGCAGTTTCGACTACGTAGTTTTACGGATACCAATTCGACGTCTGCGATAGGCGCGGGTGAAATGCACCGTCGGTGGTGGATATACCCCGCAACGTCTTTGCAGTGGGATGCGCCGTTCGCACTTTGAGAGGTGCTGGCAGGGTTTCTGCATGGCCTGTCAGGCAGATTCCCGCTTTATAACCATGCACCCTTGGGAGGTTGGCCATGAGCACCTTTGTGATTTCCACCGCTCACCTGCCCCAGCGCAGCTTTCAAATTCATCAAACGGCTTGGCGCCAGCCGCTGCAGTGGCTGGCAGGCGGTTGGCAGGATCTGCGCGCCGCTCCGGTTGGTCTTTATCAATTGGATCATGCTCTCGAATCTGCTGTTCGGCGGGGTCTTTCATGAGTTGATGCCGACCTACGAACACATCCGCCCGCTGCCAGTGCTCTTTACCGAGAGCTGGCCTTTCGCGCTGGCGTTCGGTGGTGTGGCACTGATCCTGGCGGTAGTGGTATTTCGCGCCAGCGCCCTGGCGCTGCCATTTGGTGGTGCTGCCCTGGCTGGCCTATGCCACCTGGCACGGATACCGGGAGATCCTGGAACTACAGTCAAGCTCTCATGGACACAACCAAGTGGAGTGAGGCATCCCTGCACGCTGGCATCACCTTTGCAGCTCCACTGGTGGGCAAAGCGCCACATATGCCCGACCACGCCTTGCACCTGCGCGCACCCGGGCTAAATTACGGACACGACAACAGGAGATCCTGCCATGCAAGTCCAAGATGTCATGACCCCGAACTTTCACGCCATTGCGCAAACGGCCTCCATGGCTGCGGCCGCCAAGCTGATGCGCGATGAACAAGTCGGCTTCCTGCCGGTCACCGACGACAACCAGATCATTGGCACCCTGACCGACCGCGACATCACGGTGCGCGGTCTCGGCAGCGGCTACCCGCCGGAGACAGCGGTCAGCGAGGTCATGAGCCCCGGCGTGGATTTCCAATATGTCGATGCCGACTTGCAGACGGCGGCCCAGTTAATGCAGGAGCGGAAGGTGCGCCGTTTGATGGTGCTCGACCATTCCAACCGCTGCGTCGGAGTGCTGTCCCTTGGTGACCTGAGCGTCGGCAGCGGCGACCCGGTACTCGGCGGTACCACGCTCAAAGGGATTTCCGAGAGCAGCCCGGCGCCTTCGATGTTCGATCAGCGGAGCACTGTCGCTTAACCCCTGCCCCGACACCCCGGCACTCCACTGTCATCAGCGCGCGCCAACGCGCTAGAAGGCGCTGTGTTTTCTCTCCGGCGAGCCCCTCCCGCGCTGCTGAACCGACGCTCATTATCGGCAGACCGATGTTGAACGCGTGAGCCAGATGAACGCCGCGTAATTGCTCACCACAGCCGCACGCTCAGCGCCCGGTGATCGGAGCCAAGTGACCGGGTGGGAGCGCGTTCCACACCGCACCAGGCGGTGGTCACCAGAACCTGGTCAATGGGGATACCGAACCAGCCCTGCCCCACCGCCGGCCAGGTCGGTTGCAAGCCGCTCGCGCGGCGCACGCCGGTCCGAGCCAGGCCGGCAAAGGCCGATGACCAGGGGCTGGCATTTAAGTCGCCAGCCAGGATTGCAGGTTGGGTGGGGTCAAGGTCGGACATCAGGTGGTGCAGTTGCTGATTGCGCAACTGATGGAAATACACAGAGAGCGGCGGCATCGGGTGCAGCGCGATCACGCGGACACGCCGACCCGCCCAGTCGAGCTCGGCATGCAGGCGCGGAATGCCGGCCGCATCCCATTCGGTACGCGCGTCAAGCAACGGCCAGGCCGCGCGCAAACAGAGACCGAAAGGTGAGTCATCGGGTTGCCCGGCATGATGCGGCAGATCACGGCGATTATCCAACCAGTGGGCCATCGCAGGTGTGCATTCGAGCAGGATAAGCAAATCCGCTCGCCTATCGTCGAGCCAAGCGGTCAGTGCAGGCAGTGGCGGTGACGCCATGTTTAGATTGGCCACCGCAACGTGCAAACCCGAATCCGTTCCCGAATCCCTGCACTCGGTCTGATCGACCAGGGACGGCGAAGCGCTCAACCAGGGCAAGGGAAGCAACAGCAGCGCCAGCACGGCGGCTGGGTAGCGCCGGATCAGCAACGCTACGCCCAACACAAGCAAGATCAGATAAAGCCACTGCCCGTGCGTGACCAAATCCAGCAGCCAGGCGAAGCGGCTGGCACTGGCGTGCCAGGGCGCCGACAGCCAGGATGACAGCAAACCAAAGGCCGCACCGCCGATCAGCCACCAGCCATCACTGGCGCGGTTGCCGACCAATGGTCGGTGCAGACGCGCCAGTCGTGTCTTTGACAAAGCCATCGTGCGCGTTTAGGTCAAGTTGCGGATGTTCCGGGTGTGGATGCTCCGGGGGCTGGCAGCGGCGTTTTCTTGCCTGCGGCATCGATCCGCACGAAGGTCACGCAGGTGGAGAAAATGGTGGCCTCGGTCCCGGTGACGAGATCCTCGCTATAGACAGTTGTCCGGTAGCTCACCGAGGTGGTGCCACGCCGACTTTCACTGGCATCGAAGCGCAGCAGCATGCCCTGGCAGGCGCCGCAATGGAACTCAACATTGTCCATGGCCACAGTCACGAAGCGACACCCGGGATGGTCGCGACTGGCGGCAATCCATGAAATCTCATCAACCCATTGCAGCAAAAAACCACCGAACAGATTTCCATGGTGGTTCAGGTGTTCGGGTCGCACCACCTTAAAGCTTTCCATCCTCAGTTCCTCCGCCCTTCTCCACAAAAAAATGCTGGTTTTATTGCGCCAGGTCGATGAAATGCACTGGCCTTTTAGCGTACCGTACTGCCCCAGCTTCATAACAATGACATAAAAGCGCCATTCGGCGCGAGCGAGGGGGTATCCATGACAGGACAGTCCGGGCTTAGCTGGATCGATATTCTGGTCATTCTCATTTATCTAATCGCCACCGGCTATCTCGGCTGGCTCGGCTATCGCGGCACGCGCTCGGCGGCCGATTTTCTGGTCGGCGGGCGCACCGTCCATCCGATCATTATGGCGGTGTCCTACGGGGCCACCTTCATCTCCACCGCCGCCATCGTTGGCTTCGGCGGTGTCGCCGGGCTCTTTGGCATGAGCCTGCTGTGGCTGACCTTTCTGAATATCGGGGTAGGGATCTTCATTGCCTTTGTGTTTCTGGGTGAGCCGACCCGGCGCATGGGCCATCGGCTCGGCGCCCACACCTTTGGCGAGCTGCTGGGTCTGCGCTATCAGAGCCGCGCGGTGCAGATCTTCGCCGGGGCGCTGATTTTTCTGTTCATGCCGCTCTACTCGGCCGCTGTCATGACTGGCGGCAGCATCTTTGCCGCCACCCAGTTTGGCATCGACTTCGAGGTCGCATTGCTGATCTTCGCGCTCATCACTGCCGCCTATGTGGTACCTGGCGGCCTGAAGGCGGTGATGTACACCGACACCCTGCAAGGGTTCGTGATGATCCTGGCGATGTTCTTCCTGCTGTGGTTCACCTACAGTCAGCTTGGCGGCATCGGCGAGGCGCATCGCTACCTGACCGGCATGGCGGACATGGTGCCGGCCAAGCTCCAGGCCATCGGGCACCAGGGCTGGACGGAAATGCCCGCCTTCGGCTGGGGCGCAATCCAGTACAACCTCTGGTACATCGTGGTGACCACCATCATCCTGGGCGTGGGTATCGGTGTACTGGCGCAGCCGCAGCTGGCGGTGCGCTTCATGACCGTGCGCAGCCGCCGCGAACTCGACCGCGCGGTGCCCATCGGCGCGGTCTTCATCATGCTGATGACGGGCGCGCCCTTTATCGTTGGCAGCCTGTCGAATGCCTGGTTCGCCCAGCATGGGCCGCTGCTGCATGGCACGGTTGAGACCATGATCAATGCCGACAGCGATGGCGATAGCGACCGCGCCATGGTCGCCCTGAGGCGCGCAAACGACGCCGGCGCCTGGGTGCCGATACTCGGCAAGGATGACAAACCGGCGGTGGTGCCCCTGGTCATCAGCACCCGTGAACAGGTGCATGACAACGCCGGGGAGAGCTTTGAGCTGGTCTCGGGGCGCTCTTCCATCATCACCTATGTGAAAGGACAGGCGGATCGCATCATCCCGACCTATATCTCCACCGCGATGCCGCACTGGTTTGGCATTGTCTTTTTCCTCGCCCTGCTGGCAGCGGCCATGAGCACCATGTCGAGTCAGTTCCACACCATTGGCACCTCGGCCGGGCGCGATCTCTACGAGCAGATCACCCATAAACCCCATGGCAGCGAACCCAGTCTGCTGGCCATGCGCCTGGCGGTGATTGTGGGTCTGCTGGTCGCTGTCACCATCAGCTATACGGTGCGCGAGGGCTATGTCATCGCCCGCTTCACGGCCATTTTTTTTGGCCTGTGCGCGGCGGCCTTCATGCCCGCCTACATCGGCGGACTGTTTTTTAAGGGCGTCACCCGCACCGGCGCACTGGCGTCTATGAGCGTCGGCTTTGGTATCTCGGCCTTTTGGCTGCTGTTCATCAAGGCCAAGGAAGCCAGCGCCATCGGTCTGGTGCAGCTGGTCACCGGCGGCAAACCCAGTCTACTGGCCGATGTGCCCAACTGGCCGGTGGTCGATCCCATTGTGGTCGCACTGCCGCTGTCGACACTGACGCTGATCATCGTCAGCGCCTTCACCCGCAAGCCGGATGACGACCATCTCGTGCAGTGCTTCTCGAAACAGAACGAGGCCAGAAGCCTGCGGCAGCGGCTTGATTCTACTTTTTGATCACGAGGAACCACACATGCTTGGAATCCCCGATCCCTGGGTGGCTGTTGCCTACCTAGGCTGCATCTTGATGACCATTGTGTCGCTGATTTATGGCCTGATGCGCCGCAACGCCGCGCCAGATGAGGTCACGCCCATCGACCGTGACTGGGCCATTGAAGAGAGGAAAACCGATCATGATCTTTAATCACCCTCGCCCCCCCACGACCTCCGCCCTGGCACTGACCTGCACCGCCTGGCTGTCCGGAGCCGCCTTGGCCGCCCCCGAGCCGGCCGCCAGCCCCTTCGACTGGGGCGCCGACATGCGCCTGCGCCAGATTTATGTCGGCAATGTCGGCCTGAACGATGACAGCCCGATCGCCGATCGCAATTTCGAGCGCCTGCGCCTGCGCCTATGGGGCAATTACAAGCCCAATGATCAGTTCGGGCTCAACACCCGCTTGATTTGGGAAGGCCGCCACTATGTGCAGCCTGATGACAACACCTATCCCCTGCCCGGCTTCGAGGACTGGTACAGCGGCGGTATTTTGTTCGATCAGTTGAATATCGATCTCAAGCCCATCGCCACCCTGCCGCTGAGCTTCAAGATCGGTCGCCAGGACTTAATCTTCGGCAACGGCTGGCTGATTCTCGACGGTACCCCACTGGATGGCTCGCGCACCATTTATTTTGACGCTGCGCGCGCGACCTACCAGATTGAGTCAATCGACACCACCGTCGATCTGGTGTACCTCGACCAGAACGCCAACACCGATCGCTTTCCACAGCCGCTCAATGGTGATGTTGAGGACCAAATCGAGCAGAACGAAACCGGCGCCATCCTCTATCTGCGCAACAAGAGTTTGCTCAAACACCAAGAGGGCGTCGTCGATGGCTACTTTATTTACAAACACAATCGCGAGCAGCTGACTGACTATGTCCCCGGCCTCGACACCGTGCGCAAAAACAACGGTGCCCCCTTCCCGTCACCTTCGGATACCGGCGACATCTATGGCCTGGGCGCCCGGGTCGATACCAAGCTGACCGACCAATGGAGCCTGCGCGCCGAGACCATCTACGAATGGGGCACGCGCAATGATGCTGATCTGAGCGCTTTCGGCTTCAATGGCCGCATCGGCTATCTGCTCGGCGGCCCGCTCAAGCAAAACCTGCATCTGGAATACGAATATCTGTCCGGCGATGACCCGAACGACAGCACCAACCAGACCTTCGATCCGCTGTGGGGCCGCTGGCCGCAATGGAGCGAGCTGATGGTCTATCAATGGCCACTCGACAGCCGCGTGTCCGAGGCCACCAATTTGCAACGCTTAGGGATCGGCTGGGGTGCCAAACCGCACGAAACCACCACGATCACGGCCAACTATCACGCCCTCTGGGCCAATGAGAACAGCACGCTGACTGCCGCACAAATGGCTAATATCACCGATGACGGTCACTTCCGCGGTCATTTGTTCACCAGTTGGATCAAGACCAAGCTGAACAAGCATGTCTTTGGCCATCTGGTGGCCGAATACCTGCTGCCCGGCGACTACTACGCTAAAAACCGCCGCGACAACAGCTACTTCGTGCGCGCCGAGATCAATCTGGCATGGTAAACCCGGCAAT
Organism: Rhabdochromatium marinum; assembly: GCF_016583795.1. GTDB lineage: Bacteria > Pseudomonadota > Gammaproteobacteria > Chromatiales > Chromatiaceae > Rhabdochromatium > Rhabdochromatium marinum. Next base: position 15,137 of record NZ_NRRS01000046.1, read on the forward strand.
GAATACCAACCTGATCCTGGCGGTGGCCGTGGCCGCCGCCGGGCTGCTGTGCGGCCCCATCCTGCAACCCGCCGTCATTGGTGTGCTCCCCAGCATTGGCTGGGGAACCATCAGCGTTTTCTTTATCATCGGCACCCTGGCGCCGCCCGTGACCCTAGTCATACTCGCGGCCGGATCTCACTACAGTGCCATGTCCCGAGTCTGGTCGGTCTTTTTCCTGGTGGCAGTCTTTCTGATCTCCGCCGGCGCCTCGGCGCTGCTGTTTTCCAGCGGCTCGGCCTGGACCACGCCCTCATCCTTTGCGTTCATCGCCCTGGGACTGGGTTCAGTCGCCATCCTCGGCTTCCTCAAGCTGCGCCTGCTGCGCAGCCAGGCCCGCAAAGCCGCCCGCGATGCCAGCTCAGCCGAACCGTCTTGCCCTCCCCCGGATGAGGGTCGATAATTCGCGTTTACTCAAAAATATGACTATCCCGCGACACCATGACTCTTCACAAAAACCTTAACGAAACCTGCATGAACTTCCAGGTTTCGTTCTGTGAAGATGCAGACTCAGCTCTTCGAGGGCTATGTTCGTCAGGTCATGACACCCTCGGATGAACGCCAGTCCGTTGCTCTGTCGCTCGGTTTTAAGTCAAGCGTGAGTGGGTTTGTAGCGCGAGTGAGCCGAGCAGGACAAGCCTGATGAACCTTGTCGAGGCAAACGTTACCCTTCGGGAGAATGTTCAGAAATGACATCGAATTTAGTCTTCGTGTTGGACACCAACAGGAACGTCTTAGACCCCTGCCATCCAGCACGGGCAAGAGAACTGTTGAGCAAGGGAAAAGCGGCGGTCTTGCGTCGCTACCCGTTCACCATCATCCTCAAGCGCGAAGTCACCGACGCCCAGCCCAAAGCCTGCCAGGTCAAGATCGACCCAGGTTCTAAGACCACGGGCATCGCGGTTGTTCAGGAAGACCGTGTAATCTGGGGCGCAGAGCTTGCGCATCGTGGCGGTTTGATCAAGAAAAAGCTCGCCAGCCGGCGCGCCTGTCGTCGCAACCGCCGCAGCCGCTTACGCTATCGGCCGCCACGTTTTCTCAATCGGACCAAGCCGCCAGGCTGGCTCGCGCCATCACTGCAACATCGGGTGCAAACGACCATGACCTGGGTCAATCGCCTGACCAAGTGCTGCCACGTCGGGGAACTGATGCAAGAGCGGGTGCGCTTTGATACTCAGAAAATGCAGAACCCAGAAATCTCGGGCATCGAGTATCAGCACGGCGAACTGGCTGGATACGAAGTCCGAGAATATCTGCTGGAGAAATGGGGACGCCAATGTGCGTACTGTGGTGCCAAAAACCTACCTTTGCAGATTGAGCACATTCACCCCAAAAGCACAGGCGGCAGCGACCGCGTGTCGAATCTAACCTTGGCTTGCCAGAGGTGCAACCAAAAGAAGGGCCATCGCCCCGTCGAGGCGTTCTTGCACAAGAAACCCGATGTCCTCAAGCGAATCCAAGCCCAGGCAAAGGCTCCGCTCAAGGATGCCGCAGCGGTCAACGCGACGCGCTGGGCGCTCTTTCACGCCCTCAGTGCGACCGGCTTCACCGTGAGCGTCGGCACCGGTGGACAGACCAAGTACAACCGCAAACAACTCGGCTGGGGCAAGGCACATTGGCTGGACGCGGCGGCGGTTGGCGGTATCGGCGCGCTGAGGCTTTTGACCGAGCAACCGCTGAACATCACCGCCAAAGGCCAAGGCGGACGGCAAAAGGCGGCGCTGAACAAGTTTGGGTATCCGATCCGCCACAATACCCTGAAACCCATCCATGGTTGGCGTTCGGGCGACATCGCGGTTTTTGATGGCAAAATCTATCGGGTCACGCCAAGGACAACGGGCCGCTTCGCTCTGTCAAGTCCAGGTCAAAAGCCCATCAGCAAACACCAAAAGCATTTGAAGCCTGTACATCGGGCGGACGGATACGCCTATGCCTTTTGTGAGGATTCTATAATGTTCTTAGCGAAAAACGGCACTGTATGAAAGCTGACCTGTCGAATCCCCCCCGCCAGTTGCTCAGCGGCGATGACGCCGTGGCCCTGGCCGCCTTGCATGCCGGCACCGCGCTCGGTATCGGCTATCCCGGCACCCCCTCGACCGAGATCCTTGAGACTTTCGACCGCCTCGACGGTCGGGCGCAGTGGTCGCCCAATGAAAAAACCGCGCTGGAGGTCGGTATCGGGGTGGCCTTCGCCGGTGCGCGTGCGTTGGTAACCATGAAGCATGTCGGGCTCAATGTCGCCGCCGATCCTTTATTCACCGCCGCCTACACCGATGTCGATGGTGGGCTCATCATCGTCTCAGCCGATGATCCCGGCATGGCCTCCAGCCAGAATGAGCAGGACAACCGCCACTATGCGCGCGCCGCCGGCCTCCCGATGCTGGAGCCAGTGGATTCGCAGCAGGCCTATGATTTCACCTGGCTGGGCTTCGAATTGTCCGAGCGCTGGAAGATTCCGGTGCTGCTGCGCCTAACCACCCGGGTGTGCCATTCCCTGACCCCGGTGCTGCCACGCGCGCCCATCACACCCAAGGCGGCTGATTTCCGCCGCGATGTGCCGGCACGGGTGATGATCCCAGCCTTCGCCAAACCGGCGCATCACCGCCTGCGCACCAAGCTGGCCGAGATTGCTGCCTGGAACGAGGCCGAAGGGCCGCTGCACATCGAAATGGGCAATCAGGCGCTGGGCATTATCTCCACTGGCATCAGCGCCATGCACGCCCGCGAGGCGGCCCCCGAGGCCAGTCATCTGAGCTTCGGCTTGACCTACCCGCTGCCGATCGAGCGCATCCGCGCCTGGGCCACCCAATTTGAGCGGGTGCTGGTGGTCGAGGAAGGCGATCCCATGCTGGTCGAAGAACTGCGCGCCGCCGGCATTTCGGTCGAGAGCAAGACCGAGCGCTTCCGCTTCAGCGAGCTGGATGTGGCACGGGTGCGGCGCATCATCACCGGGGATGACAGCGAGGAACCCGCCCCGCCCCAGGGCAAGCCGCCCGAGCTGTGCCCCGGCTGTTCGCATCGCACGGTCTTCCATGCCCTGCGCGAGCTCGACTGCATCGTCGCCGGAGACATCGGCTGCTACACCCTGGGCGTGCTGCCGCCCTTCTCCGCCATGGACACCTGCGTGTGCATGGGCGCGAGCATCACCACCGGCCTGGGTCTGCGCCATGCGCTGCCCGAAGCGCAGGCGCGCCGGGTGGTGAGCGTGATTGGCGACTCGACCTTCGTGCATTCCGGTCTGACTGGGCTGGCCGAGATGGCTTACAACCCGCCGCCGACCGGTCATCTGGTGATAATTCTGGATAACGAAACCACCGCCATGACCGGCCAGCAGGAGCATCCGGGGACCGGACGATCGCTGGATCACAGCCGCGCCGCGCGCATGGACTTCGTCGCCGTCGGCCAGGCGATGGGGATCAAGCATGTGGAGCTGATCGACGAAGCGGCCAAGGATGTCGATCTCAAGGCGTGCATTGCCGAGTGCCTGGCGCGTGATGAAACTGCGCTAATAATTGTGCGTCAGCCCTGCGTGCTGGCCGCGCCCAAGATCCGGCTGTATGAAAAAACCGCTGCTGCCGCCACCTCAGAAACCTCATGACTTCTAACCACAGCACCACCAATATCGTCATCGCCGGCCTCGGCGGTCAGGGCATCATCACCGCCTCGGACATTCTCGCTGAGACCGCCTTTCGCGCCGGTTTCGATGTAAAGAAAAGCGAACTGCATGGCATGAGCCAGCGCGGCGGTTCGGTTACCAGTGATGTGCGCTTCGGCGAGCGGGTGCTCAGCCCCATGGTGCCAGCCGGTGAGACCGATGTACTGCTGGTGCTGGAGCCGACCCAGATTGAGATGAACCGCCCGTTACTGCGCGCCGATGGCGTGCTGCTGACCACCGATGTCATCCCCCCCGGCGCCCTCAAAAACAAAAAGAGCCTGAATGTCGCCATGCTCGGCGCCCTGTCCAGTGTGCTGGAGATCGACGAAGCCCACTGGCTGGAGGCCATACACGCTCATCTGGCGGCAAAACTGCATCGGCTCAATGATGAAGCTTTCGCGCTCGGTCGCCGCAGCGCTCAAACCGACTGATTTTCGACGGAGTTCCCCATGCTCAATGCGCTCTGGAACGACGACGCCGGCGGTTTCCACCCCGCCAGCGCGCCGGATTTTCTGCCCGACACCCGCTTGAGGGAAGTCCAGCTGCGCCGCCTGCGTGCGGTGGTGGCCCGTGCCTATGAACGGGTCGAGCTGTTTCGCACCCGCATGCAGGAGCGCCAACTCACCCCGGACAGCATCCAGGGCCTGGGCGACATCGCGCGACTGCCCTTCATGGTCAAAACCGACCTGCGCGACACCTATCCCTTCGGTCTGTTCGCCAGCCCTATGTCTGACATCGTGCGCCTGCACGCCTCCTCCGGCACCACCGGCAAGCCGATTGTGGTCGCCTACACCCAGGAGGATCTGAACGTTTGGGCCGAGGTGATGACCCGGACGTTCGCCTCCTGCGGCCTGCATCGCGGCGATATTCTGCAAAATGCCTTTGGCTATGGCCTGTTCACTGGCGGCCTGGGCGCGCACTATGGCGCTGAGACCCTGGGTGCCACTGTGATCCCCATCTCCGGTGGCAACACCGACCGGCAGATCATGGTCATGCGCGACTTTGGCGTCACCGCCCTGTGCGCCACGCCGAGCTACTTCACTTATTTGGTCGAGCGCGCCGCCGAGCTGGACGCGGATCTGCGCGATATGCCGCTGAAGGTTGGCATTTTCGGCGCCGAGCCCTGGTCAGATGCCATGCGCACCCGCATTGAGGAAGCCGCTGGCATCAAGGCCTATGACATCTATGGCCTGTCAGAGATCATCGGCCCTGGTGTGGCGAGCGAATGCGAAGCCCAGAGCGGGCTGCATGTGTTCGAGGATCATTTCTATCCCGAAATCATCGACCCCGACAGCGGTGAGGTGCTGCCCGATGGCGAGGAAGGCGAGCTGGTCATCACCACCTTGAGCAAAAAAGCCATGCCGGTGATCCGCTATCGCACCCGCGACATCACCCGCATTATCCCCGAGCCCTGCGCCTGCGGGCGCAGCATCCGCCGGATTCGCCGCATCGGCCGGCGCTCGGATGACATGATCATTTTACGTGGGGTGAATGTCTATCCCAGCCAAATCGAGGCTGCGCTGCTCACCGTCGAAGGCACCCTGCCCCACTATCAGATCATTCTCACCCGTGATCAGGGGCTGGATCAGATGACCGTTGAGGTCGAAATCACGCCTGAGGTGTTTAGCGACGAGGTTCGCGTCATGGAGCAGGTGCGCGCCCGCCTCGCTCAGGCCATTGAGCGCATCATCGGCATCCGCGTCACTCTGAGCCTGGTCGAGCCACGCAGCATCGAGCGCAGCCAGGGCAAGGCCAAGCGGGTCATTGATCGGCGCGGGGACTGAGTATCACTCACCGTAAATCCCAACCACTGGAATCCACCCATGAAACTGCAACAACTCTCGCTGTTTCTCGAAAACCGCCCCGGCCGCCTGGATGCGCCCCTGGAGGCCATCGCCGCTGCCGGCATCAATATCCTCACCCTGTCGCTGGCCGACACCGCCCAATTTGGCATCCTGCGCCTGATTGTGCGCGACTGGGACAAAGCCAAGCAGGTACTGGAAAACGGCGGCTGGGTGGTAAATCTCACCGAAGTGGTCGCAGTGGATGTCGAGGACAAACCTGGCGGCCTGGCCGCAGTGCTTAAAGTGCTCGATCAGGCCGGGGTGAATATCGAATACATGTACGCCTTCTCCTCCTACCGCCCCGGCAAAGCGATCCTGATTTTCCGCTTCGAGGATCCCGATCACGCCGTAAAGGTACTGCTTGATCAGAACATCCGCGCCCTCGACAGCGATGAACTGATTCATGCCGATGCCTGAGTCGCAGCCAACCACCGAGTCCCGCATCTGGGATCCAGCGGCCGAAACCCAGCCCACCGAAGCACGCCAGGCCCTGCAACTTGAACGCCTACGTGCCTTGGTTGAGCGCGTTGCCGCCGTGCCTTTCTACCGTGCGCATTTCGAGCGCCACGACCTGAGTGCCGCGCGCATCCATTCGCTTGATGACCTGCGCCGCCTGCCCTTCACCACCAAGGACGATTTGCGCCGCCACCATCCGTTTGGCTTTTTGACCGTGCCGCGCTCTGAAGTGGCGCGCATCCATGGCTCCTCCGGCACCACCGGCACCCCGACCTTTGTCGCCTACACCAAGGCCGATCTGGCGCTCTGGGCCGATCTATGCGCCCGCTTTCTGGTCGCCGGTGGACTCAGGCCCGAGCACACAGTTCAGGTGGCCTTTGGCTATGGTCTGTTCACCGGCGGCTTTGGCCTGCACTATGGGATCGAACGGGTCGGGGCGGCTATCATCCCAGCAGCGGCTGGCAACACCCGCCGCCAGCTCACCATCATGCGCGATCTCGACCCCGAGGTGCTGATCTGCACCCCGAGCTATGCACTGACCGTCGCCGATGGGGCGCGCGAGCTGGGCATTGATCCGCGCAGCCTGCCGATTCGCTTCGGCCACTTCGGCGGCGAGCCTTGGACTGAGGATCTGCGCCGCGACATCGAAACCCAGCTCGACATCCAAGCCTTCAACAACTATGGCCTGTCGGAAGTCATCGGCCCCGGCGTCAGCGGCGAGTGCAGCGAACGCACCGGCATGCACCTTCAGGACGATCATTTTCTGGTCGAGTGCTTAGATCCCGACACCCTCGAACCCGTGCCCGAGGGCGAACCCGGTGAGCTGGTCATCACCACCCTGACCCGTGAGGCCATGCCGCTGCTGCGCTATCGCACCCGCGACATCGCGCGCTTGTATCGCGACCCCTGCCCCTGCGGGCGCACCAGTGTGCGCATGAGCCGGGTGACCGGGCGCAGCGACGACATGCTGATTATTCGCGGGGTGAATCTGTTCCCGTCGCAGATCGAGGAAGCCCTGCTGCGTGTTGAAGGTGCGACGGCGCATTATCTAATCGAAGTCGAGCGCCCCGGCATCATGGATGAACTGACGGTGAAGGTTGAAATTCACCGCGAGTTGTTTTCGGATCGCATGGATCGCATGCAGGCACTGCGCGAGCGCATCGCCCACGAAATCCACGCCATCGCCGGTATTCGCGCCAAAGTCGAGCTGGTCGAACCGCGCCGCCTGGAGCGCTTCGTCGGCAAGGCCACGCGTGTCATCGACCGGCGCCATGCCGATACTTAAGCCGGATACTTGAACCGGAGGCTTAACCCGCATGCCCGCACGCGATCCCGGTCATGCTCGGCGATTGCCGTTACCAGAGGTCCATCACCATGGATGAATCCACCATCCGCCACTACTTCAGTGGCGATCATTTCGCCAACTACCTTGGCATCGAATTGCTGGACATCGGCCCCGGACGCGCCCGGGCCAAACTGGACATCGACCAGCGCCACCTAAACGGTGTCGGCATCGTCCATGGCGGTGCCATTTTCGCCTTGGCTGATCTGGCCTTTGCCGTCGCCTCCAACTCCCACGGCCAGATTGCACTGGGGATCAATGTCTCCATCGCCTATCACAAGGGTGTAAGCTCCGGCACCCTCTATGCCGAGGCCGAAGAAATCGCCTTCAACCCCAAGCTGGCCACCTATCAGATTCGCATTTCCAACCAAGAGGACGAGACCCTGGCCAGCTTTCAGGGCACCGTTTACCGCAAGCGCGAGACACTTGAGCAGAGCCATCAGTAAAGAAACATGACCCCGCAACAGCAAAAAACCACCGCCCTGGCCATCGCCGCACTCGGCCTGATCCTCACCCTCGCCGGCCCATTGATCCCAGGTGGTGAGCGCCTGGAGCGCAACAGTCCACCCCAGAGCGGACATGTGACCGAGCTGACCGGCGGCAGCAATCCGCTCGATGGCTCGCGCGCGCCGCTGTTTGCCGGCACCTCAACCGGGGAGATCTGGCGCTATCAGAACGACTTCTGGCAGCCACTGCCGCTGGACTTCGGCGGTCACCCGATCACCCGCCTGATCGGCGATCCGACGCAGGATCCGGTGGGCACTGGCGGCGGACTCTACCAGGCTCCAGCGGGCATTCGCTTTAGCCAACGCGTTGCAGCCCTCATGCCGACACCTGATATACCCAGCACAAGGCTGCTGATCGGCAATGATCACGGCATCCACTTGCTTAGCCCGGCGGGCAATACAGTGGTCAACGCCGGACTTAATGTGTATCGATTCATTGCGCAAACGGTTGATGGACAGCGCTACCTGCATGCCGGCACCATCGGCGCGGGCGTTCTCAGCACCACGCCAGACGCCATCAGCCGTGACTGGCCAGCGAATAACCAGGGACTGCCAGAGCAAGCCTATGTCTACAGCCTAGCCGTGACCCAGGGGGGCAAACTGATCGCCGGCACCAAAACCGGCCTGTTTTGGCAAAGCCAACCCGGCACGAGCTGGCAGCTGCTGGACACTGAACATGGCGCGGAACGCATCCTGTCGCTCTATCTGGCACCCGCCACCGCATCAGGCTCACAAAGGCTGTGGATCGGCACCGACAGCCAACTACTGCGCACCGAGTTGCTCGAAACGGCCACCGAGCTACACCCGCGTGCGCCGGCCGCAAGCATGCGTCCGCCCGAGGACGGCCTACTGTATGGCATCAGCGCCATTCGCCCCGCCCCCAAGGGGGTGAGCATCAGTGCTGGCGCCGTCTATCAGTGGGGTCCGGTGCGTCTGCCCGGCTGGCACTGGATCTCCATCAGCGGCATTCTGCTGCTGCTCATCGCCGGTTGGATGCTCCCCGGCCGCACCGATCCATCCACCGGAGAAACAGCCAGCTAAGCCCCTCCTAAACACCTTATCCACCGCATCCAGCAGTTTGCGAACCGCACGCAGTCTATACTTGAGTGACAGCCCTTCACTGATCGAGACCTATGCAATGACCGACTCCAAAATCATTTCGACCGAAGCCATTCTCTCCATGTTGTGTATCTCGATCACCAAGGTACTATCCGCTGCCACCAATACCCACATCAGCCATTCCCCCATGGTGCAGAAGATCACCCGCACCTGTCTGCGCCCCGACATCGGCTGTTTCGTACTCTTCGACGGCGGTTTCTCCGGGCTGATCGTAATCAACTTCTCGGCCGAATCGGCCATGGAAATTTACCGCGCCTACATGATCCACATGGGCATGCCGGAGTCTGAACTTGTCACCCGACACACCTCAGAAGAAGTCGGCAACATTCTGGGTGAGCTCATGAATCAAATCGTCGGTGATTTTACCGGCAATGTCGGTCACGAACTCATGGTCTCCATCACTCAAAACCAACCTAAGATGCTCACCATCAACAAGGAAGTCATGGTCAGCATTGACACCAACCTTGACTGTCCCCAGGCCCGTCGGGTCGGCTTCAAGACCAATGAGCACAAAATGTTTTATCTTGAACTGGCCATGGACAAGACCGAGTTCATCAAGCTGCACGACTTCGAGCCCGAGGCCGTCGATCCCGACCGCATCCTGGCCGAACAGGCCGAACAGACCAAACAAGCCAACAGCGCTGCGGCCAAGCCCCCCGAAACCGCCCAGCAGCCCTGCATCGATCCCAATCTTTTTGACGAACTCGGGATTTGATCACGGGTGATTTGATTAAGAATTTACCTGGATCAAGCTCACAGATCAGGTGAATTTCACCAGCTATCCCCCTGCAAAGTTAGAAAAAAACTTCTATACTTGAACTGTGCAGGAGCGAATTTCCGTCTCCCGCCGTCTCTTTCAGCAAGGGGAAAGACCATGCTTCGACATCTCTACTATCCGCTCGTGCTGGGCGCCAGCCTGCTGGCTGCCCAGCCAGCGGCCGCCTTTTTGGTGGGGGGGGCATCAGACTATGAGGCGCCAGCCACCGGAACCGCGCGTGGCCCAACCGCTAGCCGCCAATCCGAATATCAAATGGGCTATGACCTTGGCTACGAACAAGGCTTTGGCCAAGGACTCTCCGCAGGTGTCGCAGAATGCGTCGCCGATCCAAACGCCTGCGGCATCGCGTTAAACCAAGCCACACCCGTCGGACACTATGCCGAAACGGAGCCAAACGACGACCGCTTTAACGCCGATGCACTCATTAACGGCACACCATTTCGCGCACAAAGTTCAGGAACCGAAGATAGCGACTGGTTTAAACTCACCGTCTCGGGCGCCAATCGGGCGATGACGCTTAATTTTGCACTGGCTGACGCCGCCACTGGCAACCTAAGCGGCTGGACAATTACCGTCACCAATACATACGGCGTTTCTCAAGGCGTTTTCAACACGGGTGCCTGGGTAGTTGCCGACACGCTCGACGGTACTGACTACCAGCTCACTCTGGGACGCGAAGGCGTTTATTACATCCACGTCAAACCCTTAACCAACGCCCTTAATTACCAGCCCTATACGATCACCGCCACCATGGACGCTTCGCCAACGGACCCGGATACCGGCTCCCCAACTGGCCATTACGATGCTGAGACAGAGCCTAATAACTCGCCTGCTCAAGCCGACCAAGTAAACGAAAGCATCTCCATGTATGGTTTGATTAACCTAACATTCGACTACGCTTTACCAAACGGAGCAAACTACGAATGGGCACAAGGGGAGCCGGATTGGTTTTATTTCGAGAGTCCCGGTAACCAAGTCCTGAATTTAACTTTCTGTGACCGCCAGGTTTGTTCTGCTGGTAACTGGCTGGTACAGCTCTTCGATGAAGATCGGGCCATGAATCCTGGGAATTATGTGCCAATCGATGCAGATACCGCTGACCCCTTTGACGCCGCTGCCTTAGCCAGCTTTAACACCACCACTTGTGGCGGCGCTCCCTGCGCGCCTGGGATTGCCGTTGATGAACCGAAACCCTGGCATTTTGGCGTAAGCAATTCTGGCAATTACTACATTCGAGTCAATCATGAGCGACTGCTAACAGCGCCTTGTTCTGGCTATACGATTGACAACAACAATAACGGCGCTATAGATCAGAACGAAACAGATGCGTGTGGATGTGAGTCTGGTTATTCCTGCGACATTGAGATCGAAAACGACTCTTGCGAAATTGTGGCAGGCGAAACGGTATGCGACGAATTTTGCGAGGATGGCAGTGGAGGTGGCAGTGAAACGCAATGCACCGTCGGTTGTATCTGTACCTCCTTCAGCGGTGTCGTCGAGTTGCCAACTACAACCGACGGCAGCACCTATACCTCCCAGTACAACTTCAGCTTAACCACCAATCCCTTCGCCAGCCCACCACCAACCGACGGCAATTGACCTGACCCGCGACTGACAGCAACGGAGTGCGCCGGAGCAGCAACCCAAAGAGCGGCAAGGATGCCGCACCAATCATGCCCCGAGACTCGCCCCCAAACCAACAGCCAAGCCACAAGCGCCTGAGCACTGCCCAGCTCAGTTTTTCTGGCGCAGAATCCTCATCACAACAGCCTCCCAACACCAACGACAGATCAAAACCTTCCCAGGCTAACCCACTTATTTCCAAAGATTTAGCCTCTACACCTAAGAAAAGCACTTCACAACATCCAAAAACACTTTATTTTTTCAATCTTTTTTAAAGAAAAAATCAGCATCCTCCGCTATACTCAAGACACATGCTTGGCACGGCTCCTTGTCCAGTTGCGGTTCCGCGCCAGCATTCGACCGGCTCACACCCATGGAGGAGCGCCATGAACTCTAAACGAATCAGACACCTGCTGCTCGCAGCCTGCTGCGCGCTGCCAGTCGCCGCGCTAGCGGGACTGGTGCCCCCCAAACCAGGGCAACCTGTCAGCACCAACTACGACATCGGCTACCAGGACGGCTTCACCGCCGGCACCCAAAACGGCCGCGAGCAATGCCATAACGACCCTGCAAGCTGCTCCATTTACCTGAGCAACGTCCTGCCAGACGCCCAGTATGGAGAGACCGAACCCAACGACACCGGGATCAGCGCCGACCCCATGACGCAGCATGTCAATTTCTGGGGGCAAAGCTATAGTCAAACCGATCAGGACTGGTATTACCTGGTCACCCCAGAACAGAATTACAATCTCACGCTCAATTTCTCTCTACCGGAAGCTACCGGTAATGATTTATCCGGCTGGAACATCTCGGTACGCAATGCCATCGGCATGACACTGGCCGAATTTGAAACCGGCTTTACAACTGTTGAATATGCCAACAGCGGCATTTCTTATCGCACCACCCTTGGCTTGTCCGGCACTTATTACATTGTGGTACGTCCAACCGAGGGTCAATTCAGCTACCAACCCTATAACCTCGCCGTTGCAATAGAGCCCTCCCCCTTTGACGGCCCCAATTTTGCCGGCGGATTTGCCGACGCTGAAGTCGAACCCAACAATGTCCCAGCTGAGAGCAGTCGAATCGCTCAAGGCGTGACCATGTATGGCTTGGTCAATTTGCAGTTTGAATCGGCCATTTGCACTGCAACCGAATGTACCTATGGCCAGGATGAAGCCGACTGGTACATCTATCGAAGCCAAGGCAACGAAATTTTGCAACTAGCCTTCTGTGACCGCAATCAATGCTCACCCGGTGACTGGTTTGTGCAAGTTTTCGATCTTCCAACCGCCGATGCCATTCAAAATCAAGGGGTGAATCCCGATAACGCCCAACCATTGATGGCCTTTAATACGGACACCACCAGCAGTACGGAAGATGGCACCAGCTTAGCGGATGTTTGGCAACTCGGATTGCAGGCTCGCGGCCCCTACTTCATTCGTGTTGGTCACAAACGCACCCTGCAAGCTCCTTGTATTCAATGGACACTCGATTCCGATAGTAACGGCATCCCTGACAGTTATCCCGGGAGTTGCGCCTGCACTTCTGGAGAACCTGTTTGCACCATCGATATTGCTGATCCCACAGGTAACACAACTCAACTTATATGGCCATCCTGCCCTGATGGCTCCGAGGGGGGGGCAAGCTCGCTGTGCCCAGTGAGCTGCGTTTGCATCGACCAAAGTTGCTCGCTTTATCAAACTGACTCTGATGGCGATGGACTACCTGGTCCGAATCCACAACCATGCCGTTGTCTACCAGAGAGGACAACGTTATCCTGCGGTGTAACCGTAGCAAACCCCGGTACTCCAATGACGGCGCCAGGCACAATTGAAGCAAACTGCCTCTGTTCGAACACGAGCGGCGTCGTAGAACTCCCTGAAAACGAGGTATCCGCCCAATATAACTTCACGCTCACCACCAGCGCCTTCGGCAGCCCATAACGGGAAATAGCGAGAAGCAGCACGTCAGCCATTAAATGGCTGACGTTTTTTCATGCAGACAAAACACTCTCAGATCCCTTGGGAGCCAGACTCTAGCCTTATAAAGAATGCGCGATAGTGTATTATTATCTCATGGAAAGCACCATGAGTACAGGCAAGGCGGCGAAGCGGCTGGGTGTTTCGGTCAAGACATTGCAGCGCTGGGAGCGCGAGGGGCGTCTCATTCCCGTGGCGCGCACCGACAGCAATCGTCGTCTTTACACCGAGGCCCAGTGGCGAGCGTTCATCGGATGGCGACAGACGCCCGAGTGTCCAGCGCGAATAGTGGCCTATTGCCGAGTCTCATCGGCCGCACAGAGGCCAGACCTGGCCAACCAGCGCCGGGTGCTGGAAGCGTTTGTTGTGGCGAGAGGTTTAGCGAACGTCGAATTCGTCGAAGACGTGGGAAGCGGCTTGAACTTCAAGCGCCAGCGTTTTTTGGCACTGATGGATGAGATCGGGCAGCGGAGCATCAACACCTGAATCCTCGCCCACAAAGACCGGCTGACGCGCTTTGGGTTCGAGTGGTTCGAGCATTACGCCAAGACACACGGCTGCGAAATCCTGGTACTGAATCAAGAAAGGCTTTCGCCCGAACAGGAGCTGGTGCAGGACTTGATGACCATCGTGGATGGTTTTTC
>NZ_NRRS01000047.1 GCF_016583795.1 Rhabdochromatium marinum
GAAAAACCATCCACGATGGTCATCAAGTCCCGCACCAGCTCCTGTTCGGGCGAAAGCCTTTCTTGATTCAGTACCAGGATTTCGCAGCCGTGTGTCTTGGCGTAATGCTCGAACCACTCGAACCCAAAGCGCGTCAGCCGGTCTTTGTGGGCGAGGATCAGGGTGTTGATGCTCCGCTGCCCGATCTCATCCATCAGTGCCAAAAAACGCTGGCGCTTGAAGTTCAAGCCGCTTCCCACGTCTTCGATGAATTCGACGTTCGCTAAACCTCTCGCCACAACAAACGCTTCCAGCACCCGGCGCTGGTTAGCCAGGTCTGGCTTCTGTGCAGCCGATGAGACTCGGCAATAGGCCACTATTCGCGCTGGACACTCGGGCGTCTGTCGCCATCCGATGAACGCTCGCCACTGGGCCTCGGTGTAAAGACGACGATTGCTGTCGGTACGCGCCACGGGAATGAGACGCCCCTCGCGCTCCCAGCGCTGCAATGTCTTGACCGAAACACCCAGCTGCTTCGCCGCCTTGCCTGTACTCATGGTGCTTTCCATGAGATAATAATACACTATCGCGCATTTTTTATAAGACTAGAGTCTAGCTTCCAAGCCTTCTTCCAAGCCCGCGCAACTGCGGTTCCTGGCGTTCGATATCGGCCACCAGAGCCAACTGGGCTATGGCTTTATGAAGATTCTCGCCGCGAAAACGCACCCGAAAGTATTGATCGCCGCGCAGATGATCGGTCAAAAACCGCATGACCAGTTCCAGTGGAACCAGTCGCATCGCATCGAACAGCAATTCGCGCTCAACCGCACTCAGCAGGTCAGGTGCCGCTTCGGCATAGCCGCCCAGCAGCGCCTCGGCCAGTTGGGCATCGAAATGCACCTGTTCCGGTATGGTGCCACAGGCGCGATTACAGCAGGAACGCAGACAGTCGCCAATATCATAGAGTATGAATCCAGGCTGCACGGTATCAAGGTCAATCAGGCAAAGTGCCCGCTCGCCTTGGTGGTCAAAGAGCACATTGTCGCGCTTGGGATCGCCATGAACCAGAGTTTTCTTAATCAGCCCCGCCGTGCGCACCTCTTGCAGGCTGTGCAGAATCTGATCATGTGCGTGCACCTGTTCAAGCACCGCTGCCG
Organism: Rhabdochromatium marinum; assembly: GCF_016583795.1. GTDB lineage: Bacteria > Pseudomonadota > Gammaproteobacteria > Chromatiales > Chromatiaceae > Rhabdochromatium > Rhabdochromatium marinum. The sequence continues at coordinate 1,137 of NZ_NRRS01000047.1, forward strand.
CTTGCGCATCCAGCGCCGGGCTGTCTCCCGTCCCCGGCCCGGCACTTGCAGACAAGGTCTTTACCACCTCATCCAGGGCCGCCCGATACCCCAGGGTGTCATGCGACTGCGGCAAGGTCACATGATAATCCGCCACGGGCAAACGGGCACCGAAACGATGAAATTGCCCCAGCAGCCGACCAATGGCTCGTGCCTGCGCCGCCGACTTGACTGCGTTTAAGGGCGCGCCCTGCTCAATACGCTCCAGCAGGCGCCAATAGCCACCCTGCGCATCGCGTGCCAGTAACTCACCGGAGGTGGTCGCAAAAAACCTCGGCAACCGTGGGGGCTGTGCGTCCGCACCCGCACCCGCAATGGCCTGTTGCAAGCGTGCCAGATTGTCCATAATCAATGGCGGGTTGGCAAAAACAGACGCATTAATGCGCTGCAAGACAAAGTGCCCCGCTTGAGCCTGAACAGCGAAGGTGGTATTGATCAACCCGCTGCCAAGTGGCTGCACCTCCTGCACCACCGCGCAGACCGGGAAGTGCCCGGCCATCGCCTGAGCCAGCCCCAGGTCGGGCGAACACCGTGCCGGTTGATCCTTCATACGCTCGGCCCCTGATCAATCACCTGCTGATAGAACCTCAGCATGCGCTCGGCCAGCGCCGGTGCCGACCAGCCCTTGGCGTAGGCAAGGCCCCGCTCGCTGAGCCTCTGGCGCAACTGAGCGTCGTTCAGCACCCGCAGCACCTGTGCGGCAAAGTGGTTCTCGTCTTCCTCGGCAATCAAACAGCCTTCGCCCTGCACCAGCACCTCGGCACTTCCCATCACCGCCGTTGAGACCACCGGCGTGCCCAGCGCCATGGACTCCAGCAGCACCAAGCCCTGGGTTTCGGTGCGCGAGGCGAAAATAAAGGCATCACCCGCGCTGTAGCAATCCTCCAGCGTACCATCGCGGCGCAAATAGCCCAGAAAGCGCACCTGCTCGCTCAGCCCCAGCGTGCGCGCCAAGCCTTCGAGCATAGCTCGCGCCGGCCCTTCACCAGCAATGGCCAGCAAAACTTGTGGACAGGATTGTTTGACCTTCACCAACACGCGCAACAGAAACTCGACATTCTTCTCGTAGGCCAAACGCCCGACATGCACCAGAAGCGGGCGCTCGGGGTCAATCGCGTAGCGCTGGCGGAAGCGCAGCCCCTGGATCCGTCCCGGCTCCTGATGGAACTGCCTCAGTTCAATCCCGGTTGGCACCACCTCGGCTGGGGTGTCGATACCATAGCCGCGCAACACCTTGAGCATCGCCTGCGAAGGCACCGCCAGGGCATCAACTCTCTGGCACTGGCTGGTGGAAAAGCGCCGTGCGGCATAGCGCAGCCAAGCCCCTGGGACCAGAGGCACGTATTTATCCAGGTACTGCTCAAAAAAGGTGTGGTAGCTCTCGATGACCGGAACTTCGAGATGGCGCGCCAGTGCCAAACCGGCATAGTGGGCCAGAAAGGGCGTATGCACATGCACCAGATCAAACCCCGCATCGGCCAGCGACGCACGACAGGCCCGCAAACGCCCCCAGCGCAGCACACGATCCTCCGGATCGAACGGCAGATAGTGCGATGCAATTCGGATCACCGCAAAGGGCTCCGCGCTCTGTTCGCCATAATCCGGGGCGATCAGCGTCACCTCATGCCCCGCAGCTGCAAATTCCCGCGCAAAGGTTTGAATGGATGTTGAAACCCCATTGACCCGGGGAAAATAAACATCCGAAATCATCAAAACACGCATCGCCTGGCTCAGACTCCGTACAAACCAGAGTAAACAATCGCGTTAACACCCACCATCACGCCCAGCCATCCCAACGGTCAGGTGTCAATCAAACCCTTCAGTATAGTCAAGTCCGCCGCCCGGCGCATGAGCAGTGCAGGCGATTGACCGGCCTTGGGCCTGACGTGCGAAGTCCGCCGCACGCTGTCATCAAACGGCAACATTTTTGTCATTAAATAGCCATCTTCGCCCCCCAGAATAGCCGCTGATTTTTAACTGACTCGCGGAGTTTGTGATGAAAAAGACCCTGATTGCGGCCAGCGTTGCTGCCAGCTTGGCGGTATCGACCCAAGCCATGGCGGCACGCGACTATATCTATATTGTTGGTTCCTCGACCGTCTTCCCCTTTGCCACGGTGGTCGCTGAAACCTTCGGCAAGAAAACCGATTTCAATACCCCCAAGATCGAATCCACCGGCTCCGGCGGCGGCATGAAACTGTTCTGCGAGGGCGTGGGGGTCGAGCATCCGGATATCACCAATGCCTCGCGCCGCATGAAAGTCTCGGAGTTCGAGAAGTGCCAGGCCAATGGCGTCGAGGACATCACCGAGGTGGTGATCGGCTATGACGGCATCGCCGTAGCCAACGCCAAGGATGCGCCGGCATTTGATCTGTCGCTGCGCGACATCTTCCTGGCGCTGGCCAAGGATGTGCCCAATCCCGACAACGAGGAAGAGCTGATCGCCAACCCCTACAAGACCTGGAAGGAAGTCAACGCCGATCTACCCGATATTGAGATCGAAGTTTTGGGACCGCCGCCGACCTCCGGCACCCGCGACGCCTTTGCCGAACTGGCGATGGAAGGTGGCTGCAAGACCTTCGACAGCATCAAGGCGATGAAGAAGGAAGACAAGAAGAAATACAAAGCCGTATGCCACGGGGTGCGTGAAGACGGCGCCTATATCGAGGCCGGCGAAAACGACAACCTGATTGTGCAAAAACTTGAGGCCAACCCGGACGCACTGGGCATCTTCGGCTTCAGCTTCCTGGATCAGAACGCTGACAAGGTCAAGGGTGCCGAGATCGACGGCATCGCCCCAACCTTCGACTCCATCGCCGATGGCAGCTATCCGGTGTCGCGCTCGCTCTACTTCTATGTCAAGAAGGCCCACGTTGGCACCATTCCCGGCATTGAGGAGTATGTCACCGAGTTCACCAGCGACACCGCTTGGAGCGAGGACGGCTATCTGGCCGACAAGGGCCTGATTCCGCTGTCCGATGAGCTGCGGGCCGAGATGGCCGAGAACGCTCAGAGCATGCAGTCCATGTCAAGCCCGGAGTAAACCCGATCCTTCACTGTTGATCGACGCCAGCGCGGCCGGTGGCCTTTTCAGGCTGCCGGTCGCGTCATCATTTGTAGCTATCCCTAAATGTCATGACCCTGCCTCTGCTGTTGCTGCTGATTCTCGTCGCCATGGCGCTAGCCTACCAACTGGTGCGCAAACAGGCCATTAAGAATGTCGGTGGCGTGAGCGGCATTAAACAACTTCATTCCCTGCCGGCCTATTACGGTTATTACGCAGCGCTCTGGGTTGGTATCCCGGCGCTGTTGATTCTGCTGGTCTGGTTCGGTCTGCATGACCGTATCATCACCGCACTCATGATCGAGCAGATGCCAGCATCACTGACCGCCGAGCAGTCGAGCGGACAGGTCAGCTTGATTATCAACGACATCAAGAACCTGGCCACTGGAAACATCACCTCAGGGCGCATCACCGAGGACATCCAAGCGACGGCTGACCACTACGCGCGCCTGCGCGACATCGCCCAGATGACACTCTGGGGGCTGATTATGGCCGCAACTCTGGCGGGTATGTCACTGGCCTGGCGCCGTGCCAAGCCGGAGTTTCGCGCCCGCAATCGGGTTGAGAACACCGTGCTGGTGGTCATGGTCGTCTTCTCATCCATCGCCATCATCACCACCCTTGGCATTGTGCTCTCGGTGTTGTTCGAGTCGATTCTATTCTTTCAGGAAATCCCCTGGACCCAGTTTTTCTTCGGCACCGAATGGAGTCCGCAGATCGCGCTGCGCTCAGATCAGGTCGGCGCCTCCGGTGCCTTCGGCACCATCCCGCTCTTTACTGGCACCTTGCTGATTTCAGCCATTGCCATGCTGGTTGCGGTACCCATTGGTCTGCTCTCGGCCATTTATCTGTCAGAGTATGCCGCACCCGCCGTGCGCGGCATTGCCAAGCCGGTGCTGGAAGTACTGGCGGGCATCCCGACCGTGGTCTACGGATTCTTTGCTGCCCTGACGGTCGCGCCCTACATCCGCGAATTGGGCGACAGCCTAGGTCTCCATGTCGCCTCCGAGAGCGCGCTGGCCGCCGGGCTGGTCATGGGCATCATGATCATCCCCTTCGTCTCGTCGCTTTCCGATGACGTGATCAATGCCGTGCCTCAATCAATGCGCGATGGCTCCCACGCGCTCGGCGCTACCCAGTCCGAGACCATTCGCCGCGTCATCTTTCCAGCTGCCCTGCCCGGCATTGTCGGCGGCATTCTGCTGGCCGTCTCGCGCGCCATCGGCGAGACCATGATCGTGGTGATGGCCGCCGGAATGGCCGCCAACTTGACGGCCAATCCGCTCGACAGTGTCACCACAGTTACGGTGCAGATTGTCACCCTGCTGACTGGCGATCAGGAGTTCGACAGCGCCAAAACTCTGGCCGCCTTTGCCCTGGGGCTGACGCTCTTCGTGGTCACCCTAATACTCAACATCATTGCCCTGCATATCGTGCGCAAGTATCGCGAACAGTATGAATAGTACCCCTCCTCCATCCCCGACACCCAATGCCGATCCGCGCGCGGACGACAACCAGCAGGACAGCGCCAGCGCAGGCCGCCGGCCCATCGACATCGTCAACGCCGGCCTCAAGCGACGCTACGCCGCCGAGAAGCGGTTTCGCTTCATGGGCGCTACAGCCGTAGCTCTCGGCTTAACGTTTGTTGCTCTGCTGTTTTTCAATATCATCAGCAATGGCTATACCGCCTTCCAGCAAACCTATGTACAGTTGCCGGTGTATTTCGATCCCGAGGTTATTGACCCCGACGGCTTGATCCAAGCCGGCGACCTGAACGCGGATGAGATCAACAAAGAGCTGATTCGAGTCAACTTCCTCAAGCTCGCCCGGGATGCACTGCGGGAGCGCTTCCCGGAGGTCAAGGGCCGCTCGGCCAAACGCAAGCTCTACGGCCTGCTCAGCCCCGGCGTGCCGCAACAGCTGCGCGAGATGGTCGCCCATCATCCCGAGCTGATCGGCGAACGCCGCGAAACCTGGCTGATCGCCGACGACGATGTCGATATGTTCATGAAAGGCCGCTCAACCCCGGTGAAGCGGATCGACACCAGCGGTAGTGCCACCATTGTCACCGTGCCAAGCAGCGACGACACACTACAAATTATTTCCAGCGGAGCCGACTTCAACGTCGTGTTCGAACGGATGCGCACCGCCACGCCGACGGACAAAACAACGGCGGACGGAACAACGCTCGACAGCGACATGCCCAGCTACCTGATTGCCATCAACCATGGTCTGGTCAAGGTCGAGTCCATCACCGCTCACGACATCACTGGCCAGGTGCTGCTTCCCCTCAAAAACCAAGACCCTGCCACGCCCAGAAGCTGGGAACTGCTTGAGCTTTCTAATCCGCAAAGCGCACGGCGACTGAAAGATCAGGAACTCGCCTGGGTCTTGTCACTCAAGGACGCCGGCGCACTGAAAAAGCGCTTTAACACCTTGTTCTTCACCCAGGGCAGCTCGCGCGAGCCGGAACTCGCCGGCATTGGCGGCGCCTTTATGGGGTCACTCTTCACCCTGACCTTGACCCTGTTGTTTTCCTTCCCCATTGCTGTCGGTACGGCGATTTACCTGGAGGAATTCGCACCCAAGAACCGCTGGACGGATCTGATTGAGATCAATATCAACAATCTGGCCGCCGTGCCATCCATTGTCTTCGGTCTGCTCGGTTTAGCGGTCTTCATCAACTTCTTTGGTGTGCCACGCTCCACGCCCCTGGTTGCGGCCATGGTGCTCACGCTCATGACGCTGCCGACCATCATCATTGCCAGCCGCGCAGCGCTCAAATCGGTGCCACCATCGATCCGCGAAGCCGCACTGGGCGTGGGCGCCTCCCCCTTGCAGACACAGTTTCATCATGTGCTGCCACTGGCCATGCCAGGCATGCTGACCGGCACCATCATCGGTATGGCTCAGGCGCTGGGCGAAACCGCCCCGCTGCTGATGATCGGCATGATCGCCTTTATCGTCGACATTCCCGGCGGTTTCACCGATCCGTCCACTGTGCTGCCGGTACAGATTTTCCTCTGGGCCGACAGTCCCGAGCGCGGTTTTGTCGAGCGTACCTCGGCGGCCATTATGGTGTTACTGACCTTTTTAATTATGATGAATCTGCTTGCTGTGCTGCTGCGGCGTCGCTTTGAACGTCGCTGGTAGACCACCGCCAACCTCTCAATTGGCAATGCGCAACGCATGGACAAATTCAAATGAGCCATAATCGCCCCATGACAATGCCAAGCGCCGTTTCCAAGACTCTCTTGGAGCATGCGGACACCAACCCTGGGTCTCCAGCCGTGAATTTCCAAGCCGAAGCGCCCCCAACTGATGCCCCCCCAATTGATGCCCCCAGAGAACGCCCCATGACGACAATCGCCGCCACAGCCGTGCAACCCGACGTGATTCCGCGTGCGGATACCAAGACTGCCACCGATAGCAGCCGCGCATTTTCCTCGACGCTTGGCGACATCAGCTGCCTGAACCCGCGCATGCAATGTCGCGATGTCGATGTCTGGTATGCCGACAAACAGGCGATCAAAAATATCAGCCTCGACATTGGCCGCAATGAAGTCGTGTCAATGATTGGCCCCTCGGGCTGCGGCAAGTCGACCTTTCTGCGCTGCCTGAACCGCATGAACGACAGCATTCCCAGCGCCCGGGTCAGCGGCTCCATCAAGATCGACGGACAGGAAATCCTCGACAAGCATGTCGACGTGGTGCCATTACGCGCACGCGTGGGCATGGTGTTCCAAAAGCCCAACCCGTTCCCCAAGTCCATCTACGAGAACATTGCCTACGGCCCGCGTATTCATGGCCTGACCAATCACCGTACCGAACTCGATGAACTGGTCGAAACCAGCCTGCGCAAGGCGGGCCTGTGGGAAGAGGTCAAGGACCGCCTCGACCAGCCCGGCACCGGCCTCTCCGGCGGTCAGCAGCAACGCCTGTGCATCGCCCGCACCATCGCCGTCTCCCCCGAAGTCATTCTGATGGATGAACCCTGTTCGGCCCTTGACCCCATTGCCACCGCGAAAGTCGAGGAGCTGATCGACGAGCTGCGTACCAACTACAGCATCGCCATCGTCACCCACTCCATGCAGCAGGCCGCACGCGTCTCACAGCGCACCGCCTATTTTCACTTGGGTGATTTGATTGAGGTCGGCACCACGGAGCAAATCTTCAACCAGCCCCAGCATAGACTGACTGAAGACTATATCACTGGCCGTTTTGGCTGAGTGCAACAAAGCGCGCCCACAGCGGACGATGATCTGAGGCGTGGCGGCTGATTGAGCCGCGACCAATGCCGCCAGCCGCGAGTTGCAGGCCGGAGTAGAACATCCGATCCAGGGCGAGCAGCGGCCAGCGCGCCGGAAAGGTCGCGCGCGCGGAGACAACGGACAGGCGCCGACGCAGCGGCCAGAGCCCCGGCGACCAGGCACAGGCGTGGTTAAAATCCCCCAGCAGCACCAGCGGCGGCGCGAGAGATGCCGCTGCTGAGGCCCCTGACCGCCACTGATCGATGCGCGCAGCCAGGCGTTCGACCTGCACGCGGCGCTCACCAATACCCAGCCCGAGATGCGTCGCCATCACCCCGACGCGCTGCCCGTGCTGTTCCAGTTCCGCCTCGATCAGCCCGCGCGGCTCGCGGCCCGGCACGCTGAGGTCGATGAGCCGGCGCGCCTTGATTGGCCAGCGGCTAAGCAGCAGGTTGCCATAATGGTTGCTCCCGGTGCGCAGGGTCGGACCCAGCAGCGGCTCGTAGCCGAGGGCGGTCAGGCGCGGCAACAACGCCAGGGTCGTGGCAGCCGGGGCGGGTTCAGCCGGGGTTTCAACCTCCTGCAACGCCAGTACATCGGTATCCAGCGCCTGGATGACCGCGAGGATGCGCTCCCAGTCGCGGCGCCGATCGGAGCCGATGCCGCGATGAATGTTGTAACTCGCCACCGACAGCACGCGAGCCTCACCGCCACCCTCAGTCTTCACGCGCGATGCCGAGCAACCGCCGCCCCACCCAGATTAGCCCGCCGAGCGCCAGCAGCCCGACCAAAAGCAGCGCCAGAGCGCGCGGATCAGCGCGACCGAGCACCGCGATCAGACCTTCGGCAAAGAGGGTCAAGGCGAGGATACCGGGCAGCATGCCAATCACCGTGCCAAGCAGATAGTCGCGCCAGCGCAGCGGCAGCACGCCTGACACCAGATTGAGCACCGCAAAGGGGGCGACTGGAACAATGCGCACTGTCAGAATGGTCAGCAAGCCGCGCTGTCCGAGCCGATGGGCCATCCGCGACACCGTCGAGCCAGCCAGACGCTCAAGCAAACCGCGACCGAGACGGGCCCCGAGCCAGCGCCCCGCCGCCGCCGACAGGGTCGATCCTGTCAACGCCACCAGGATCCCGGTCAGCGGATCAAACAGCAGTGCAACGGCCAAAATCAGCAACGTGACCGGCACCGCGACCAGGCTTGCGACCACGAAGCCGACGGTGGCCAGTGGCGGTCCCCACAGGGTTCCAGACAGCTGGTGAGCTGCATCCGTCAGTGCCTGCGGATCCAGCCAACCACCCAGCGGCGTCCAGCGCCAGAGCCCAGCCAGAACCAGAAAAAGTCCCAGAATGCCCAAGGCCACCGTCAGACGACGACGCACCGGAGTCGCTTGCGGGTCATCGGCCAGCAGAGCGGTGACCAGACTCGGGTCAAGCGGTCGATCCGGATCGACCAGGCGCTCATCGGGCAGCTGGCGGTGCCAGTCCGGGTCAACCGCACCGTCAAGTTCGGCCAAATAGGCAGCGGCCGGATCGTCTTGGCGCGCGCGTGCGGTCTCAATGGTGGCGATCAGCCCCGCCGGTTGGGCCGCTTCAGTCTCGGTTTCGGTGTCGGCTTGAATCCCCTGTTCCAGCCGGGCCAGCTCCGCTGGCGCAAGCCCCAGCCACAGTGACAGCAAGCGATGGCGAATCGTTGTAATGTGCGTCCGAGCCGCGCTGTCTTTGGCTTCCAGGATCAGGTCGCATTCGCTATCCAGCCCCATGGAGCGATTGCTGAGATTGGCCGAGCCCACCCGCAACACCGCATCGTCGGCAATCAGCAGCTTGGCATGCACCATGGGCGAGCCCTCGGTGAGTCCAGGCACGGCCGGGCAATACACCTTAAACCGACCCCAACGATCGGCACGGCGCAGACTGGCCAGGCGACGGGCGCGAATCACGTCCATGGTGCGCTGTTGCAGCCAGCTGCCGGTCTGCTGCGGCAACAACAGCACGATCTCCGGGCCGTCGCGCCGGCGCAGCGCGCGGCACAGGTCAGCGACCAGAGTGCGGGCGGTCAGATATTGGTTTTCCAGATACAGAAACCGCTGTGCGCCGGCAATCTGTGCGCGATACAGGCGCTCGACATCGCGCACCTCGGGCCGCTCGCCGTAGGCAGGAAAGGTGCAGGCAATGGTGACTTCATGGTCGCACAACAGCGGCTCGACACCGCTCGGCCAGGGATCATTCCGCGCCGGCCCGGCGGCGCAGGCGCGTTCCAGTTGCGGCCCGGCACCGGCATGCTGCCAGCGTTCGCGCAGCAACTGTTCGAGCGCGTCGGCGGCCTCGCCATCGACCAGCAGTTGCACATCATGGAACGGTGGATAGGGGTCACCGCCCGGATCGCACCGGCGCGGGTCCTCGGCGGGGTGCGCGGAGCTGTCCCAGCGCCATTGTCCGAGGTCAAAACCGCCGCAGTAGGCGATGCGCCCGTCGATGGCGACCAGTTTCTGATGCTGACTGGCGACCAGTGGATGAGCCGAGTCCTTGTAAAAATGCAGCCGTGGATGCCCTTCCCAGGGATCATGCCCGAAGAACAGGGGCTCGCGCTCCAAGGCATAGATAGGCGCATAGTCCCACAGCAGAATGAACACCTCCAGCTCGGGTTCGCGCTCAAGCTGGTGGATCAGCACGGCGCCAAGTTCACGCGGATGGCCATCGTCGGGACCACCGCGCTTGAGCTCGATCCGGCTGTGCAGATCCCAGGCCGCGATGATGATACGCCGGCGGGCGCGCAGCATGGAGGCGCGCACGGCGGCGAAGTAAGCCTCGCCGTCAATGAGCGCAGCGATGCGCTCAGTGCCGGCTGACTGTGGTCCGTGGTGGTATGAAAATTTCAGCGGCGCCTCCCATGATTGCTTCATCAGTGTCATAAGCGCCTAACTCGAAGCTCACCGGCGAAGCGTAGCGAAGTCCGTGTGGAGCGCCAGCCTCAGCCGCCGCGAGCGTAGCGAGCGGTCGGCTGAAGGCGTTCGCTAGGCTTTCTTGAATTCCAAATCAATCGCTTTGACTCATTTTGGCGTCGTGCTGCGTCTTCAGCAATAGCGGCTATGCTGCCACCAAATCTTTCAGAAATTTCTTCGCGCGTTTTGTGTATTTGTTCGATTACTGAATTAGAGTCTCTATATGTCATCGCCTAATAACTCTTCTGGAGTACAGATTATGGGTATCGGAATACCTTGTCTTCCAAGTAAATCGTGAATACGAGGAAGTATTTTTGCATTAGCGATGTGCTTACAGTTCCAAGTAACTGCATACGTTCTGCTGCAAGCGACGGGTTTCCCGCTGAAGCTTCATCAATCACATATTGCGAAATGACAAGCTCGTATTGGCCGAGCTCTTCATTCCACCAGCGATGCGTCAACAGCTGACGTGCTACCGTTACAATTTGACTGCTTGGGTTTTGCCGCAGTAGCTTGAGAACTCCGCCGGCTCTTCCCAGGCTCACCAACACGCCCGGTCCATTTAGGTTTCACGTACGTTACCACGCTGACCAATCCGGAACGGCTTTTCGAAGCGATACCAGCTCTAAGGGGCTGCGTCCCTATCCGGCCTATAACATAGGCACTGTGTACGCTTCGCCTCTCTTGTTCGCCTGTGCCGCAGTTCTCACCACAGTCACCGCTCCGCCAGAGGCGCAACACTCGGTAATGGTGGGTGGTTAGCCCTTACCATGCCGGGACTTTCACCCGACCAGATGAGCCACACTTTGCGCGGCGCGCTAACGGCTGCCATAACCGGACACAAGTAAAGCGGAGCGCAGCGTAGCTTTTTGTGGTCCGAGTTTATGGCTTTGTTATGCATTGCTTTCATCTGGCGGAACCTCCAACCCGATGCTGCGCAAAACCGAGTACGTAATCTCCTTATTTTCTTCGATATCCATATCCAGCCAATAAGTTAACTCATTCAGTCCAGGCCACAAAGTGTGCAAATACTCTGCAATAGGCCTTGTTTCAAAAACAACCTTATGCTGAGTGCCGTGCACAGCACGCTTACCTTCTATTTTTGCATTTCCTATACAAGCTGCGATTACAGGTAATGTATGGCACTTCCCTCTCGAGCGAAGAAAAAAGAGTAACTCAGGTATTACGCTATTAAGGTTCTTATAAAACTCGACCACTTCTTCTATTTCAAACAATTCACGAAGATCTTCATCATAGCCCGATATTGAAAGCTCGATAGTCCCCATGCAGTTGAATGCAAGCTCTTTCGTTGACCGAAGATGATCAAAGAAAGCTCTGGTACGCGTTGTATCTAATTGCTCTACTTCGTCACGATCAATAATAAATAGATTGAAACCGGACTCCACCAATAATTCATTAATTTTCCAATACTCTTCTATTTCGCTGAGCACATCTCGTGACTCTGGCAGAAGATCCAATATTGAATTTTTTGATTTACTAAGAGTGTTTTCAAATGGAACTGTAATTTTCCATCCCTTTGGTGTTCCCACTGTATGTGTTGGATCAAACTTTACCCAATAGCATTCCTCGCTATCTGGATTACACAATACAATTAGAACAATGGTAGGATAAGCGGAAAGGTAATTAAAATGCTTATTTTCTCCTCTATAAACATATCCCCACTTATTTTGCTCAGAAAAGAACGATGCACCGCATTTAATTTGAACGGCCGCTATTTGCCCTGTAACGCTGCCTGAATCAGTTACAACCTCAAATTGGCCATCTATGCCAAAATCATATTCCTGTGGATTACGTTTAAAAATCCATCCAAAGTCATCACTCGCAATTCTTGCAACCATGTTTACACCGACATCACCGGTGCGGGCTGCTTTGCTCATTTTTGGAAAGTTGCTAGTCATTTTGATGCATAACGCCAGCCGTAACCGGCGCATTTATAGTGAGCGCAGCGAGCGAAAAATGCGTCCGAGTTGACGGCATTGTTAGGCAATTCTATTCACTCCACTTGGCTTTGATGTGTTTACCTGAGCCTTTTCGCAAGCTCTTTCGATCAAGCATTTTTGCTTTAAACTCGAAATCTTCGCTAATCTTCACGATAAGAAGTTTGCTGAAATTACCAGCTCGTTTCACTAGCACGGTACTGTCGGTTTTAAGTGGACTAATTGTTTTTATTTCGACGAAATCGTTACCCAATTTGCCATCGGAGCCTTGCGTGAACGGCTTATGCCTTTTGATTCCGTATCTGGCTTCACCGTAAAGCTCGCCAAGTTCTCCATAAATCGGCAGATGCCGCCCTGTTACTTCGACGTAATTTCGAGCGGTTTCAACCAATTCATCTAGCAACTCCCAAAGCTCAAGAGTTGTGGGGTTCTTTGGCTCATTATCAGAATCCCAGCCCCCTTCATCATCAACGAATTCCTCGATGTTGTCCCAACTGCCATGTTCCCAAGGGTTATACCCACAGGCAGCGGCATCCGCTATTTGCTCTGGGCTATAGCCTTCATTATGCATATCGTGGAGAAAGTCCCAGTCGCTCATATGTTTCCTTTGCCTAACCAGTGATTATATGGTTTCTGGATAAAACTAGCACGCAACGGTTAAACCCGCAAGATCTCTGGACAACCTACCAGCTGCGGGATAACATGCCAATATCGTTTATTATCCATCAGCGATGGTGGCGAATGCTGCAAATTCTTGCAACGCTTGCAGCAAAGTTCGTGATGTGGTGCGCAATCGTACACTTAAAAACCAACCGTAACTCGCAACTATTTCTGAACCTTTGGTCAGCGCACTGACAGGGGCCGACACATACAGCGAGCGGCGATCTTGGCTGCGGGTCAGCCCTTGCCTGAGCAGCTGATTGAGGCGATCGTCAAATTCGGGTGCCTCACCGGCAGCCGTATCAATCGCCGCCTTGATCCCGCCGCAATACACATGGCCGAAAACGACGATGTTAGCGAATAAGGATTTGTCGAAGTCTCATATCGTCTCGATCCGCTTGGTGGTTAATGCTAATCCCGTCTTCCAGATTTTCCTTCCACCACTGTCACCCGGGTTCCCGGCGCCACCTGACGATACAGCTGTGCAGCCACCTCCGCTGGCATGCGGATGCACCCGTGCGAGGCAGGACTTCCGGGGAGCGGGATGGGGCCGGCATGTATGCCCACGCCATCGTTGGTCAGGCGTAGAAAATGGGGCATTTGCGCGCCGACGAAGCGCCCGCCGGGTGGGATCGCGTCACGCCCGCGTTGTGCGTTGGCTTTGACCAGATTGCCGGCGCGGTCGTAGATGCGACCGTAGAGATTGGAGCGCTTGTTCGCCACCTTCTCCAGCACGGCGAATTCGCCGCTGGGGGTGGGATGGCTGTCCACGCCGGTGGCCACTGTGGTCCAGCCGACCTGTTCGTCGCCGCTGTAAAAGCGCGCCTGTTGCCGGTCGGTGTCGATCACAATGCGGCTGAGCGGGCGGCCGTCGCCCGACCATTGGTACATCTGCGTGGCTGACGCAGCCTCTTGCAACAGCGGCAACTCGACATTCGCTGGCGGCCAGGGCAGAGGTTCATCGGCTTCCAGAGATAGCGGGGCTACTGGCGGCTGGCCGCTGTATCCGGCCTCCGCTGCTTCTATACCCGGCGCCGTCGTTGCTACCAGGCGCGGGGGTACGGCGTGCAAGCCGGCCACGCTGGCCGCCGTGCCGGTGTTGGTCGCCATGGTCTCTGAGCAGCCGGCCAACACCAGGCTGAGTCCCAGGCCGACTAGCCCCGTGAGAGACCACTGGCCGCGCCAGCCACCGCACCGCGCGTTAGGGTTCCTGAACAGCGGCATCGCGAGCCGGGCGGCTTTCGCTGGCCGTTGGCAGCGGCAGATCTTCCCCGCGCAAGGCGGCAATCTCAGCATCCAGGGCATCAATCGCCGTGCCCTGTTCACGGGCGCGTGCGGCAGCCTGGAGCGCCTGCGATTCGGCCTGGCGCTGCTGAATGCGCTCAGCGTAGTTGCCATAACTCGGCCCCTTGGAACCGATCACCGTAACCCGGGTGTTTGCATCCACACGATCAAAGAGTTCATCGGCTACGGCGGCCGGCATGCGGATGCAGCCATGCGAGGCGGGATGGCCCGGCCGGGGAATACGCCCGGCATGCATGCCAACACCGTCGTAGGTCATGCGCATAAAATGCGGCATCCGGGCGCCGACAAAGCGACCGCCGGCGGGAATGGCATCGCGCCCCTGACGGGCGTTGCGCTTCACCAGCTGGCCCTGACTGTTGTAGATGCGGCCGTAAAGATTCGAGCGCTTGTCCTCCACCTTCTCCATCACCGCAAAATCGCCGGTGGGCGTGCGATGCGTGGCTACACCTGTGGCAACTGTACTCCAGCCGACTAATTCATTGTCTGCAAACATGCGCGCCTGCTGGGTATCGGTATCGATCACAATGCGATCAATGTCACGACTGTCGGCACGCCATTCAAACAGCTTGCCCGCAGCGGCCGCCTCCTGCGCGGACGGAATCTCACCACTGGGCGATGGCCAGGAGGAATCACCCGGCACCGCGCCCTGCTCCGCGTCGGCCTCTGCATTTGTTCCCGACGCCTCAGCCCCAGCATCGGCCTCCGCGCTGACTTCAGCGCGCACCGGCACGGTTTCACTACAGCCACCCAGCATCGCCCCAAGCGGCGCCAGAAGCAGACCCAGCAGCACGGAGCGCCCACAACCGAAGCCCCAGCGTGGGCTCCAGGCCGCTACAGTCGCAATTCTATTCATGAATCGACAACCCCAAACCAATAATCATCCGCGTAAACAAAGCATCCAAGCGCAGCGGCACATTAAACCGCGAATACTTGGAAAATCAAAAGAATTTCTTCCCTCAAGAGGCGTGAACATGACAAAACAGTAATGTGCGGGCAAAGCCGCGTTCATTGAATCGCCACCATCATTGAGCGCAAACTTGACTGATCGCTTACTCATGAACAAGCAGGAAGGTTAGAAACACCATGCACCAGAGATTGCATCCTGTCACTCTAAAACAACCAGGCCAACTTCCAGACCACCGCGTGAGCCGCATGCATCGCCCATACCAACTGCGCCGGACAATCACCGCCGCCCTGGTCGCGGCTGTGAGCCTCGTCGCCGTCGGCCTGCCCGGTGTCCTGATCGCGGCGCCACCCACCCAGGCTCCACTCCAACCGGCGAGCGTTCCGGCACCGGCGCGCCTGGCACTGCCAAGTTTTGCCGACATTGTCGAACGGGTGTTCGATGCCGTGGTCAATATCAACGTCGAGCAATCAGCTTCAGGCACCGGCGCCGGCCAGTCCATACTGCCACCCGGTGTGCCGGAAGACTCACCCCTGTCGGAATTCTTCCGCCGCTTTCATGCCGAACCGGAGTTCTCCCTGCCGCGCGAAGGCGAAGGCTCGGGCTTCATCATTGACCCGACCGGCTATATTGTCACCAACAATCATGTGGTGCAGGGGGCCGACCGCATCCGCGTGACCCTGAACAATGGCGATGAATACGCGGCCACACTGATCGGGCGCGACCCCAAGACCGATTTGGCGCTGATCAAAATCGACACCCAGGAGCCGCTCACCGCCGTACAACTGGGTAGCGCCGAAGGCGCCCGGGTTGGTGACTGGGTGCTGGCGGTCGGCAACCCCTTCGGGCTCGGCGGCTCGGTCAGCGCCGGGATCATCTCTGCGCGCGGGCGGGACATTAACTCCGGCCCCTATGACGATTATCTGCAAATCGATGCGCCCATTAATCGCGGCAACTCAGGCGGGCCGCTGTTCGATGCCAGCGGCCGGGTGATTGGCGTCAACACGGCGATCTATTCGCCCAGTGGCGGCAACGTCGGCATTGGCTTTGCCATTCCGGCCGAAACGGTCGCGGATATCGTCGCCGAGCTGCGCACCCAGGGGCATGTGGAGCGCGGCTGGCTGGGCGTACAGATTCAGCCCGTGACCGAAGATGTGGCCCTGAGCCTGGGCTTGCCGAATCATAGCGGCGTACTGGTCACCGAGGTGCTGCCGAACGGCCCAGCAGCGGCAGCCGGTCTGCGCGATGGCGATGTCATCTTAAGCGTTTCCGGTCAGGCGATGGAGGATTATCGCGACCTGACCCGGCTGATTGCCAGTCTTGACGCGGGCACCCAGGCCCAGATTGAACTGCTGCGCAGTGGGCAGCGGCTGACCCGGGCGGTCACCATCGGTCAGATGCCCACTGAAGGCCAGGTGGCCGCTACCGCTGCGGGTCATGCCCAGGACCAGGATCAGGCGCGTCTAGGCGTTTATCTCGCGCCACTGACTCCCGAATCACGTCGCGAGCTGAATCTGCGCCCGGACACCACCGGCGTGCTGGTGGCCCAGGTCGAACCACGCAGCCCGGCCGCGCGGGCGGGCCTGCGTGCCGGCACCGTCATCTCTATGGTCGGGCAGCAGGCGGTCACTCAGCCGCAGCAGGTGGTGAAGCTGATTCGCGAGGCTGTCGCCCAAAATCGCCCCTCGGTGCTGCTGCGCATCGAACAGGACGGCCAGCAGCGCTTTGTGCCAGTGCCCTTTAAGAGCTGAGCGGCGGCATGTCTGATCATCGCCCGGGGCGTTCCCCAGAAGGTTCCCCGAGTCCTCCGCCCGCTCATCCTCAAGCCATCGCCCTGCTTGCCTCCTTCTCTGGCAGCGGGGGCGTTGAGCGCATGCTGGTGAATCTGCTGCTCGCGCTGGACGCCCGGGGCCTGGCCATTGATCTGCTGCTGCTGCGCGCTGACTGTGCCTATTTGGCGGAATTGCCCCCCAGCATTCGCCAACACCGCTTGGCTGGGCGCCACAGTCAGCTCGCCATCCCGGCGTTGGCCCGCTATCTGCGCCGGGAGCGCCCGGCGGCTCTGCTGGTGGCCAAGGATCGCGCCGGGCGCAGCGCGGTGCTGGCCCGAGCGCTGGCGGGGGTGCAGACCCCCATTGCGCTGCGCCTGGGTACCCATCTGTCCACCGCCATGGCCGGGCGCTCAGCGCCGGAGCGTTGGCTGCGCTACCGCCTGATTCGCTGGCTCTATCCGCACATCGAAACCATTATTGCGGTATCTAACGGTGTGGCTGAGGATGTTCAGGCTGTCGCCCAAGTGCCCGCCGAACGCATTCATGTGGTGCGCAATCCGGTGATTACCCCGACGCTGGAGAGCCGCGCGCAGCAACCGTGCACGCATCCCTGGTTGCACAGCACCACGGCGGCGCAGCCGCCGGTGATTCTGGGCATCGGGCGCTTGCAGCGGCAAAAGGATTTCCCCACCCTGATTCGCGCCCTGGCGCGGCTGCGCCAGCAACGTCCGTGCCGATTGGTGATTCTGGGCGAAGGCGGTGGGCGCGCGGACCTGGAGTCACTTATCCGGGCACTTGGCCTGGGCGAGGCAGTCGATCTGCCGGGCTTTGTCGCCAACCCTTACCCATTTATTGCCCGCGCCAATCTGCTGGCGCTGTCATCGGCCTGGGAAGGCTCGCCCAATGTGCTGACCGAAGCCTTGGCGCTGGGCACCCCGGTGGTTGCCACCGACTGCCCCAGCGGCCCGGCCGAAATTCTGCAGCAGGGACGCTTCGGCCCCCTGGTGCCAGTTGGAGATGATGCTGCGCTGGCCCGCGCCCTGGCTGCAACCCTGGATGCCCCCCTGCCTGCGGCGACCCTGCGCGCCGCCGTGGCGGACTATCGCGCCGATATCAGTGCCGAGCGCTATCTTGAACGACTGCACGCCATTCAGGGCATTCACCCGACTTAAAGCGGCGGATCGTCCTCGCGGCGATAGTCCGCCTCAATGACCCGGTAGCTTGTTGAGGTGGAGCTAGGATTGACAGGAGGCGCGGGTTGTATCGCGATATAGCGGCGAATCAACCAATGGCGCAGCGATGGAATCAGCAGCACAAAGCCGACCGCATCAGTGACAAAACCAGGCAGCAGGAGTGAAAAACCGCACAGTAGCAGAATGGCGCCGTCGAGCATCTCCAGCGCCGGCATTGCCCCTTGATCGAGCAGCGCGCGCACCCGCATCAGGACCGACAGCCCTTGCTCGCGCACCAGATAGCCACCGAGCGCGGCAGTAAACAGCGACAACAGGATGGTTGGCAAGGCGCCGATCACGGTGCCAATCTTGACCAAAAAATACAGCTCAACCAGCGGAGTGCCGACGAACAACAACAGAAACCAAAGCACAGTGAGCCTCGCAAAGCATCATGAACCAAACCGGGCGCCACAGCCGCAACCGCCATGCCCAACCGGCTGTGACATTAGCCGCCCTGAGCGGCTAACGCAATCCCTGGTTGCGGAACAGCGCCGAAATTCCACGGCAAACAGTATAGAATGCTCACCCAAGTCTGCCGATTTTCACGCCCCAGGAGTCATTGAGTCATGGCTGCACCGGCCCACATCGTCTACTGCACCTGTCCTGACCTGGACTGCGCCGAGCGGATCGCAGCACTGCTGGTTCAGGAGGGCCTGGCCGCCTGCGTGACCCTGCTGCCGGGTGCCAAGTCTTTTTACCACTGGGAAGGCAACCTGTGCCAGGATGCCGAAGTGCTGCTGATGATGAAAACCACCTCGGCGCGACTGCCTGAGCTGCAAGCACGTCTCTGTCAGGCACACCCCTATGAAGTGCCCGAGTTGCTGGCCGTTGCGGTCAGCGCGGGGCTGGATCAGTATCTGGAATGGATCGACACATGCACCGCCAAACCTCTCTCGCCTGCTCCCGACACGCCTTGACTCCCCCCACCGAGCGGCTTCGCCCGTGGCGCATGTTCAGCTGGCTGAGCATCCTGTGGCTGGCCGCCACGCTGATGCTGATCGGCCCGGCGCAGGCAGCAGCGGAATTTTTGCCCGTCGAACAGGCGTTTCAGCCCACGGCGGAAGTCCTGACTCCGAATGAGATTGCCTTGCGCTGGCAGATTGCCCCCGGCTACTACCTGTATCAGAGCAAATTTCGCTTCCGCAGTGATGCCCAGGGGCTGAGCCTGAAGCCAGCGCAGTTTCCGCCGGCTGAAGTCAAGCAGGATAAATTTTTTGGGGAGGTGAAGATCTACCGCGATCAGATGGAGATTCGCCTGCCTTTGGAGCGCACCGATCATGCAGCGCAGCCCTTGCGGGTGCTAGCTCGCTTCCAGGGCTGCGCCGACGATGGCTTCTGCTACCCGCCCCAAGAAGTTGCCTTGGAGTTGGCCCTGCCAGTAGCGGAGACCGCCCGCTCAATGGCCGCGCTGCGCGGTGAGCGTCCGCGTAACTTTGGCCTGGAAGAAGAGATTCTGGCCGCCGAAGACGCCTTTGTCTTTGATGCCAGCGTCACCGCGCCAGACCGGCTCGAACTGCGCTGGAATATCGCGCCGGGAACCTACCTGTACCGCGACAAGATTGCGGTGGAACTTGACCCCGAGCGCGCAGCCGCCGCCGGCGTGCAGCTGGGTCGGCTGGAGCTGCCGGAGGCGGAGATCAAACCCGATACCGTGCGCCCGGATGGCAGCATTGGCGATGTCGCTATTTACCACGGCCTGCTGCGTGCCGAAGTGCCGCTGTTGCGCAGCCGCGCTGATGCGACCGATATTGAACTCAGCGCCACATTCCAGGGCTGTGCCGAGCGCGGCATCTGCTATCCGCCGGTGACCGAGACCATCCGCCTCAGCCTGCCACCAGCAACGACCCTGACCGACGCGGCAGCAACAAATAGCGGACGCGTCTCCGAGCAGGATCAGATTGCCGCCCAACTGGCCAAGGTCAGTATCTTCGGCGCTCTAGCGCTGTTTTTCGGGCTGGGACTGCTGCTGGCGTTCACGCCCTGCGTCTTCCCGATGATTCCGATCCTGTCGGGCATCATCGCCGGCCAGGGGCAAAAAATCACCACCCGGCAGGCGTTTCTGCTCTCCCTGGCCTATGTGCTGGCCATGGCGCTGACCTATGCCATCGTCGGCGTCATCGCCGGACTGTTCGGGGCTAACCTGAATGCAGCCTTCCAGACCCCCTGGGTGCTAGTGCTCTTTGCCGGGGTCTTTGTGGCCCTGGCCCTGTCGATGTTCGGCTTCTATGACTTGCAGCTGCCTAGTGCTCTGCAAACCCGGCTGACTGAACTCAGCAACCAACAGCAAGGCGGTACTCTAATCGGAGCCGCGATCATGGGCACCCTGTCGGCGCTGATCGTTGGGCCCTGCGTCGCTCCGCCACTGATGGGGGCGCTGATTTTCATTGGTAAAACCGGCGATGCCGTGCTGGGCTTCTTCGCCCTGCTAGGGCTGGGACTCGGCATGGGCGCGCCCCTGCTGCTGATCGGCACCTCAGCCGGCCAGTTGCTGCCGCGCGCCGGCGCCTGGATGGATGCTGTCAAAGCCGTCTTTGGCATCCTGCTGCTGGCAGTGGCCATCCTACTGCTGGAGCGCATCCTGCCTGCCACCCTGGCACTGGTGCTATGGGGGCTGCTGCTGGTTGTCTCGGCGGTCTATTTGGGTGCACTCGAAGCGCTGCCGGCAGGCCACAGCGGTTGGCGCAAGCTGTGGAAAGGACTGGGGGTGGCGCTGCTCATCTATGGCACCCTGATGCTGGTCGGTGCCGCCGCTGGTGGGCACGATACCTGGCAACCGTTGCGCGGACTAACCACCAGCGGCGGAGCTGGCGAGGCCAGCGCCCATGCCCAATTCAAACGCATCAAGACCGTTGCCGATCTGGAACGCGAGCTGGCGACTGCTACCACCCAGGGCCAGCCGGTCATGTTGGATTTCTATGCCGACTGGTGTGTGTCCTGCAAGGAAATGGAACGCGACACCTTCCCGGCTCCCGAGGTGCGCGCAGCGATGGACAACTTCGTCCTGTTACAAGCCGATGTCACCGCCAATGATGCAGCGGACAAGGCGCTGATGCAGGAGCGTTTCGGCCTGCATGGCCCACCGGCGATGCTGTTTTTTGATGCGACCGGCCAGGAATTGAGCGGATTCCGCCTGGTCGGTTTCGTGCCTCCCCAGGACTTCGCCGCCCATTTGCAGGAGATTGCCCCATGAGCGCACTTAAGGTGTTGTTTGTCACCCTGCTGGCTGGCACCCTCAGTATCAGCGTAGCGCTCTTTGGTCAGCACTGGATAGACGGACATCCGCATCTGGCGCTCAGTCTGCAACAGCCCCCTCAGCGCGCCGCTGTCTTACCCGATCTGCGCCTGTCCACCCTCGACGGTCGCCAGATCAATAGCCATCGCTGGGCCGGAAAAGTAGTGGTAATGCACTTCTGGGCCAGCTGGTGCACGCCCTGTCTGATGCAGATCGGAGCGCTGGAGCGCTTACAGGCGCGCTATGGACCCGAGGTCTTGCAAGTGGTGAGCATTGCCATCGACACGCCGGAAGACATCCAGGACTTCACCTCCACGCGCACCATCAATTATCAGATACTGCTCGGCGACCTGAAGGAAATGAAGCTCGCGCAGCGGTTTGGTAATCGCACCCAGTCACTGCCGTTCACTATCGTCTTTGACTACCAGGGGCACGCGGTTTTCCACTACGCCGGTGCACTGAGTGAAGAGCGGCTCAACGCCGAGGTCAGCGCCCTGCTGCCGGACACGACTACGCCGCCAGCACAGGTATCAGCACCGGCCCCGCGACCAACACTGGCACCGGCACCAGCACCTCAGGCCGACCCCAGCTGATCCCGACGGTATCCGATGGTTTTGAACAACTTGCGCGCAACATAATTCGCAAACTCCTCCCTGTTCTCATAGTCGCGATCAATCGCCAGCGTGGCCAAGGCATCGATTGCATCCCGCAGCCGCGCGATCTCATCCAGGTCGCGTCCACAGGTCAAACAACGGGTTCCATCATCCCGACACTCATCCTTGCCGTGACAAGGTTCAAAGCGCGCCATCTTTGTCAACTCCTCGCACAAGCTCTTTGTGCTCGTCTGTGATGAATAGCAGTTGCGCCCATGATGCGATGCCCTTTATACAGCGGCAGCACCCGAAATATTGAGTCATACAATGCTCCTGTTACTTTATAAAAAACGCATCGCCATTACCAAGAGACCCGCACTGGTTGCAATGAAACCAACCAACCAGAGAGAGCGCTGGAGCGCTTACAGGCGCGCTATGGACCCGAGGTCTTGCAAGTGGTGAGCATTGCCATCGACACGCCGGAAGATATCCAGGACTTCACCTCCACGCGCACCATCAATTATCAGATACTGCTCGGCGGCCTTAAGGAAATGAAGCTCGCGCAGCGGTTTGGTAATCGCACCCAGTCACTGCCGTTCACTATCGTCTTTGACTACCAGGGGCACGCGGTTTTCCACTACGCCGGCGCGCTGAGTGAAGAGCGGCTCAACGCCGAGGTCAGCGCCCTGCTGCCGGACACGACTACGCCGCCAGCACAGGTATCAGCACCTCAGGTTGACCCCAGCCGATCCCGACGGTATCCGATGGTTTTGAACAACTTGCGCGCAACATAATTCGCAAACTCCTCCCTGTTCTCATAGTCGCGATCAATCGCCAGCGTGGCCAAGGCATCGATCGCATCCCGCAGCCGCGCGATCTCATCCAGGTCGCGTCCACAGGTCAAACAACGGGTTCCATCATCCCGACACTCATCCTTGCCATGACAAGGTTCAAAGCGCGCCATCTTTGTCAACTCCTCGCACAAGTTCTTTGTGCTCGTCTGTGATGAATAGCAGTTGCGCCCATGATGCGATGCCCTTTATACAGCGGCAGCACCCGAAATATTGAGTCATACAATGCTCCTGTTACTTTATAAAAAACGCATCGCCATTACCAAGAGACCCGCACTGGTTGCAATGAAACCAACCAACCAGAGAAAATGCTGATCGTGACGTTTGAGCATTTCATCAAATCGTTGATCAACTTTTTCAAAGCGTTGGTCAATTTTTTCAAAGCGCTTTTCTAAAAGTTCAAGCCGTTTATCAATCTGCTCAAAGCGCTTGTCAACCTGCTCAAAGCGCTTGTCAACCTGCTCAAAGCGCTTGTCAACTTGCTCAAAGCCTTGGCGCATCAATTCACGCTGATGCCTGAGTTCTTCTTCAACTCGCACCATGCGCTCGCGCAGTTCAATTTCATAAACGGCCGGTGGCTTGCCGAGACTTTTCTCAGCCAGCCATTCTCCGATGTGTTCTTTAATAAACAGAATATCTTCTTGCGCAAGTGCCATCGGTCGATCACTCTCGATAAGATCTTAAGTTACAACAGTGAGGAGTCGGTAACCACTATATTGGAATTTCCTGAAACAGATTCAGGATCCCTTCACATCCTCAAAAATTTCCGCCATCGGCAGCTCCAAATCCAAGCACTCAAACCGGCAGGCGGTGGTCTCGTGGCAGTCTTGCAGCCGGCGTGCGTCGATGTCCACCAACACGTACTCGCGCAGACTCGGCAGCCGTCGGTAAGCGGCCGCCTTGGCCCTGCGGTCGAAAGCCGAGGTTCCCGCTAACAGCACCTCAATGATCAGTCGCGGGTATTGCAAAAACAGCTCGGCGGCATGATCACGCGCATCGCAGGACACCATGACATCCGGATAAAAAAATGCCTCTGCGGCGACAACCCGGAGTTTCATGTCTGACACATAGGTTCGACAGGGGCTGCCTCGCAGGCGGTGTTTGAGCGCAGAGTAAAGATTTCCAGCCACTAATACATGATCCTGGCGCGCGCCAAACATGGCGAAGGCCTCACCGCGATACTATTCATGCTTGTCAGCTTGGTCTTGTTCCCAAGCGAGATAGGCTTCAGCATCGAAGGGCAGTTGTTCGGCAAGTGCTGACATGGGCAAGTTCCTGATGAATTGCGGTTAACAGAGATAGAGCCCTCGGGGCGGCAGCGATGAGCCGTGCAGCCCACAGTGACAGCGGGCCGAAGCGGCGGGTGAGCTGGCGGTGCAAGGTGATGGCTTTGCCCTCCGCTTTGCCCTTCCCTCGCCCTCAGCAAAGATGGATTGATACGCCTTCGTCTCCTGAATCGGTGTAATCAGGTTGTCGGGTTCGTGCGCGAGCTGGTCGCGCAGGAAGCTGTTGAGTGCGACACAGCGAATCGGCGAGCCTGGTTCATGCACCCAGCTTGGATAGTCGGGAATATCGGTCGCGCGCAGAAACACCGCAATGCCCAACACTTCCCGTTCGAGGTGTTCTTCGCCGAAGAGGCCGATCTTGGTATTGAGATTGTACAGCGCCTTGGCGGAGGGCTGGGCTTGGAATTCGACCACATAGGTGGGGCTGGCATGAGGTGGACGTGCTCATCGGGTTCGACCAGGCCATCGAGCCTACGCTCGATGCCTTTGATGGTCAGCGAGCAGGCTGTGTAGGAGCCTTTCAGCACTGGGCTGCCGATGAGCACCCGGAAAGCTTCAGGACCGCTGCGCAGGAACAGATCAATCGGGTAGTCGGCAGTCACCGACGCCAGCAGCGATCCGCATCCCAGCCGCTATCGGCGCCAACCACTAATTTTTGGCCAAAGTGATTGATCGTCAGGGTGTCGCAGGGATCACTAGCCTGAGGACTTCCTGTAACCGGCACAGCGCGAATCTCAAACGCTGCGTTATCCGGCGTGCCTTCGTAAGCAAAGGTGTAGCGATTGGGCATATCCCCTTCAGCCGCGCAGCCGCTAGTTAGCAAGGTATCGGGCGTTGGCGGCGCATAGGTTGAACTGCCGGTATAGCGGCGCTCCATGCGATTGGCCAGCTCCAACAAACAGCTGGCCCCATTGGCCCGCCAGGATTTCAGCACATGCTGCTGGTAAGACGGATAGGCAATCGCGGCCAGAATGCCGACGATGGCCACGGTGATCATGAGCTCAATCAGGGTAAACCCCTGCTGGAATGAATACTTTTTCTTTATCATCATCTGTTTTTACGAGAGAAATCCCGGCCTTCCGGCTGGGGAAGGAGAGTGCACCACGCCAAACGCAGTGAGATCACCTCTCTCGCGGCCTCCTTTTTGCTTTGGGTTGAAAAAATCGCCATAGCCGTTGGCGTGTTGCAGCTAGCAACCATGGCGGCAAGAAATGCACTGCATTGCCGCAATGCTGCAATGCTGCAATGCTGCAATGCTGCAATGCTCCTACACGGTAGCGCCGGGCGTCTGCTGGATCAAGACCTTCCAGGCCAACCCGCGCCTAATCCGATAAACTTGCTGTATGCTCGCCGACACTCCCAATTCCACAGAAAAAGCCCCGCTGCGCCAATGGCACCGCGCCTTTGGCATTGCCTTGATGGATGTCTTTGCCGATGCGCCCTGGGTGGTGGAATCACGAAGCCCTCACGGCTTGGGTGCTGGATGAACTGATCGGGCACTATATTAACTATCGTAAACTCAAAACCGATGCACAGGGCAAACGCCACTACCTACTGCACCCCACCGCCTGGCAGGGGGTTTATCATCTCGCTTGGGGCGCCCAGCACTCGCGCAATGCCGCCTGGGAACTGTTCGCCAGCGAACAACATCGAATCCGCCAGGGATTGGCCCATTACCGCGCGCGCCATCCCCATCCCAGCCGTCATGGTCACTGGGAATTGCTCGAATACCTCTACCAACTCTATCGACGCGAGGTGCCTGAAATGGCCTACTCCATGGAACAATTTCTGCGCGAGGCTCACGACATGGCCGTCGAAGACGCCATCCGCAACGATCCTGAAGCCGTACTCAAGCGCTTTGATCCTTAAGAGCGCCTACGTGGGCTTGATCCCGAAGAGCGCCTGCGCGGGCTTGATCCTGCCACCATTGAAGCTTGGCTGGCTAGGCAATGCCGGAACCATTGATAGAGAACCACTGGCAGAGAAATACTGGCAAAAGTGGTCGCTCGCCAGCAGCGGTCAATCACCAGACCGCCGGGGTGAAGGTGGGCGGATTGCGCACTTCGATCTGTTCGCCGTTTCGGCACTCACTGATCAGTCCCGAGCCGGCAGATCCTCGAAAATGTCCGCCATTGGCAACTCTAATTCCAAGCACTCCAACCGGCAGGCGGTGGTCTCGTTGGTGAGGGTGCGACAAAGGTCATTTGTACGCCATTTTGGGTTGACCTTACCAGACGGCTGGGGTGAAATTTGGTGCATTGCGCACCTCCACCTGCTCACCGTTCTGGCACAGCACATAAAGCCCCTTGGCCATGGCTTGTTCAGCGACGGCTTCAGAGACCACCATGCCGGCAACCGCGCCCATGATGCGATGATCCTTGTAGAGCGGCAACACGCGTTTGAGTTTATCCAGCCGCTCCAAATGCGCATCAAGATGCGCGCTGACCAGTTTGCTCTTGCATTCCACCGCCACGGCCGCCCCGTCATTGACCACCAACAAATCGATTTCCAGCGCCTCGCCGTTGCGCTTGGCGGACACTTCGGGATAAACGGCATGGACCTCAATGCCTTGAGCGCGAAACAGTCGCACCACGGCCGGAGCGACCAAATGCTCGACAAATTCGCCCAAGCGATTGCCAAGATCACCCAGATTTTTTGACAGCTGTTTGATGATGCGATCCGTCTCTTGGGCGCGCTCTTTCATGAAACGTTCAGTTTCTTGCCTCTGCTCTTTCATCAAGCGCTCGGTTTCCTGGAAGCGACGGTCGGTTTCCTGTGCTGATTCTTTGATCAGTCGCTCGGTTTCCTGGAATTTTTCGGTGGTTTCCTGAAACTTCTCTGTGGTTTCCTGAAATAACCGCCAGACATCATCCAGCGTCGGGTTGGCTTGGGTCATCTATTGATCCTCATGTCGTGAGCTTTGGTGGTTTAAATCTGGCGATGGCGGTGGCAAGCGTCCGGTTTGAACGTCAAAGCGGATTCGCGCCTCGGCGGCGTCATGGGGTTCATCGGCGCGACGGTGTTGTTCGATGAACTCGGGGGACAGCACCAAGCTCGGGGTGGGCTGTTTCCGGGTCGTGGCCATGACTTCTTCGATGCGCCAGGGCTTGAGGATGCTTTGTGGGGTCAGGTAGTGCGCCATTTTGGCGTCCTGGCTCCAGGCTTCGACACAGGTGTCGATGGTGCGTTCCACGGCGTCGCTCGGTTTCCTGGAATTTTTCGGTGGTTTCCTGAAACTTCTCTGTGGTTTCCTGAAATAACCGCCAGACATCATCCAGCGTCGGGTTGGCTTGGGTCATCTATTGATCCTCATGTCGTGAGCT
>NZ_NRRS01000048.1 GCF_016583795.1 Rhabdochromatium marinum
TTCGCAAGACCGTCAATGCCTATCTCGACCAGCTGCAAGCCGATGTTGGACTGGAGATCCTCATGGCCGACAGCGCGCTCTACACCCGCGACACCCTCCAGGCGATGGACACCTATGCCTGGATTTCGCGCGTGCCTGAAACCCTCACGCTCGCCTGCGAGATGATCCATGCAGTCGCTCCAATGTTGATGCACAAGCCCACGCAAGAGGCCTGTTGCACCTTAGGCACCGTCTATGGTGAGGTGCGTCAACGCTGGGTTGTGGTCTATTCACCGCAGGCGCGCCAACGCGCCCTCAAGCGCCTTAACAAGCACTGCCTTACACAGGGCAAGGCCGAACTCAAGGGCTTCGAGCGGCTGTGCAACATGGACTTCGCCTGCGAGGCCGATGCGCTCAAGGCATTGGAGCGCTTTGAGCACACACTTAAGATTGGCCTGCTCGGCGAGACCTGCATTGAGGCCTTGCCTCGCTACCACAGCCAAGGCCGCCCGGCCCGAGGGCAGGCGCCAGACTTTTATGTCTACCGCATCAGCGGTGCACTGGCCTCGCAGGTGCAGGAGCACCAGCGCCGCCTGGAACGCAAAAGCTGTTTCATCCTCGCCACCAATCAGCTCGATGACTCACTGCTCAGCGCAGCCGAGCTCATCGCCGCCTACAAGGATCAACAAACAGTCGAGCGCGGCTTTCGCTTCCTCAAAGACCCGATGTTCATGGCCGCGACACTCTACCTGAAGAAACCCGAGCGCATCATGGCGTTGATGATGGTGATGACCCTCTGCTTGTTGGTCTATGCTGCCCTGGAACACCGTATCCGCGAGAGTCTCAAGGCACAGCAGGCAACCTTCCCCAACCAGAAGGGTCAGCCGAGTGCTCGTCCCACCGCGCGCTGGGTATTCCAATCTTTCAAAGGCATCCATGTGCTGGTCATTGCCCAGGTCAGGCCGCTCGTGCTAAATATGCAATACTACCACCACGCCTTACTTGAACTGCTGGGATGGCGGTATGTGGCGTTATATTCTGGAAGCGGCTGAGGGGGGTGCGGAATGACGGCATTAAAATCACCATTTTCGAGTAAACCCAAGATGAAATTCTTTCGTGCGCGCAGCCAAGTTTGGGGCATGGCTGTCGTATGCGCCAGCTTGTGTCTCACCGCCTGCGGCCCCATCTATAAAACCGACTACACCTACATCCCCCCTGAGGACAGTGCCAGTCGTCAGTGTCTGAACCAATGTCTGGGGATGCAGGCGGACTGCCGCGCGCGAGCTGAGGACCGTGCCACGCGCGAAAACACGGCCTGCCAGCAAAATGCCATGGTCAATTATTCTGTGTGCTTGGCGACAGCCAAGACCGAGGCAGATCGTAATCGCTGCTCGGCTTCCTCCTACTGCAATCGTCAGCCCGATTTAAGCCCCTGTGACGCCGATTATCGAGCCTGCTACCGCAACTGTGGCGGTACTATCATCAGCCAGCAGCGCTGTATCTCGGGATGCTAAAGCACGGCCAGCGACTCACTAACCGCCACGCACGGCTGGATGCCAGCCAGCGCATATGCTGATGCCCACAGCTCAAGTCGCCCACGTTGGCTTCGCCGCACCGAGTGGCACCGGCAAAACCACCCTGATCAGTCAGTTGGTGCCGGTGTTGCGCGCGCGTGGCTTGCGTTTGGGATACCTGAAGCACGCCCATCACGGCTTTGACCTGGACACTCCCGGTAAGGATACTTATCGTCTGCGTGCCGCAGGTGCTGCCTCGGTGCTCATTGCTTCGCCCGAACGCTGGGCCATGCTGGAGGAGGGAGGACAGCCAGGCCCCGGCGCGGTGCCGCGATTCGAAGCGCTGCTGTCGCGCTTTGATGCCGCCACCACGGATCTAGTGTTGATCGAAGGCTGGCATGGTGCGGCTTTTCCGCGTATCGCAGTGCATCGCGCAGCCAGCGGGCGGGAGATGCGGCGTCTTGATGACCCGGATTTGATTGCGATCGCCACTGATGCGCCGCACCAGATCCCAGGCAATTGGCCGGAAGACTTGCCCCGCTTGCCGTTGAATGAACCTGAGTGCATCGCTGACTTTATTCTGAACCATCCACTGATGACTCTGCACCGCCAGCGCGCGCATCAACCACAGCCGGTGGCTGCGCAGACGCTGCACTGGGCGCCGGCACCGACGGATGTGCGCGAGCAATTGGTGTTCTACTATCGACTCCTGCGCCGCTATGGCTACAACGACGCCCAATCCGGTAATGCCTCAGTGCGCGATGGTGAGTTTTTTTGGGTGACGCCCAGCGGCGCCAGTGGCGATGAACTTTGCCCAGCTGATTTGCTGAGCTGTCCGCTGCATGGAGACTTGCCCGAGCGGGCCTCCTTTGATGCGGCGCTGCATCGGGCGGTTTATCAACGCCAGCCTGAGGCTAGGGGGATTCTGCACAGTCATGGCGCCTATTCCATTGCCGCCAGCTGTGTTGGCACTGAGTTCGCGCCGGTTGATTTTGAAGGGCGGCACTATTTCTCGCGTGTTCCCATTGTGCCGATTCCGCAGTCCTTTGAGGCTTATTGTGCGCAGGTGCCGGAACGTGTGGCCGCAGCGCTCAACCAGTCGTGCGTTGCCATGGTGGCGACCCACGGCGTTTATGCCTGGGGTCAGACGCTGAGAGCCGCTTATCAATGGACCTGTGCTCTGGAGCATTCGGCCAAAATTCAGCGGCTGTTGAGCATGACGCCTTAGGGGCCGCAGGGGGCGCAGAGTTGCTGACCGCTGAGATGGCGACTCGCGGGACCGAGCAGATAGATAAAGCTGGAAGTGACCGACTCAGGTGAGGCATTGTGAGCCGGGTTTTCACCCGGATAGAGCGCGCGCCGCATGGTTGTGTTCAGAATGCCGGGGTCGAGACTGTTGACGCGGATTGGATGGTCAGTTTGATTTTCAGCCGCCAGGGTTTGCATCAAGCCTTCAAGGCCGGCCTTGGCTGCCGCGTAGGCTCCCCAGTAGGCCAGTCCCTGACGGCCGACGCGATCAGCGGTGAACACCACGCTGGGATCGGGCGCAGCGCGCAGCAGCGGCAGGCAGGCCTGGGTCAGCAGAAAGGGTGCAGTCAGATTGACACGCAGCACCCTGTCCCAGTCCTTGCATTCATAGTCATCAATGCGTGTTAGATAAGGCGCGAACGCGGCGCAGTGCGCCAGGCCATCCAGGCGCCCGAATTCCTGGCCCAAGGTATCGGCGGCGCCGATAAAAAGATCCTCGTCACCGTGCTCCATGTCGAGGGGAAAATTGGCCGGCTGCGGTGCGCCGCTGGCTTCAATCTCGTCATAGAGGCTGTCGAGATCGGTGTCCTCGTAGTCGAGCAGCACCAGGGTGGCGCCCTGGTGCGCGCAGGCCAGGGCCACTGCGCGGCCGAGTCCTTCGGCAGCACCGGTCACTAGAATGACACGATCAGTGAGCTGATTGGAGGGCTGCGGGTCGCTTGGCGTGGCTTGATTCATGCTTGGGTCGGTCACTGTGTTCTATAGCTTACAATTGGGGCTTAATAACCGGGGCTTGATAACAGATTAAGCCGCCGGGCGCTGGCAGCTCAACAGATAATTCACGTCGATGTTGTGCGCATTGAGCCGGTAGGTCTGGGTCAATGGGTTGTAGGTCAGGCCGCTGATCTCATCAACCACCAGTCCGGCCTGGCGCACCGCGCGCGCGAGTTCCGACGGGCGCAGAAAACGCGCGTAATCATGGGTTCCTTTGGGCAGCATGTTGAGCAAATACTCGGCGCCCAGCACCGCGAACAGGTAGGACTTGGGGTTGCGGTTCAGGGTGGAGAAAAACAGATAACCCCCTGGGCGGACCAGCTGCGCGCAGGCGCGCACCACCGAGGCCGGTTCGGGCACATGCTCCAGAAGTTCCATGCAGGTGATCATGTCGAAGCTGGCCGGTGCCTCTTCAGCCAGGGCCTCGGCTGAGGTGTGCTGATACTTCACCTGCGCGCCGGATTCGAGCGTATGCAGCTCAGCGATGCGCAAAGGCATCTCGCCCATGTCGATGCCGGTGACCTCAGCGCCCTGCAGGGCCATGGCCTCCGACAGGATGCCGCCGCCACAGCCCACATCCAGCACCTGCTGGCCGGCCAGCTTGACCTTGCGCTCGATAAAGGCCAAGCGCAACGGGTTAATATCGTGCAGTGTTTTGAATTCGCTGTCCGGATCCCACCAGCGCGCAGCCAGTTGCTCGAATTTGCTGATTTCGGCGTGATCCACGTTCGCGCTTGCATGCGTCATGAGTCTTGCGCGAGAAACCCCGTCCTTCAGGGCGGGGAGGCAGAGTGCACCGCGCGTAGCGCGGTTAACCCACCTGTCTCGCTTCCTCCGTTTGGATTGGGGTGAATGAGTAGCCATAGCCGTCGGCGCGTTGCACCACGCGGCAATGGCGGTGTGAAATCCCTTGTACCAGATTCGTTGCGGTCTGGATGTTGAAGCGCCCCGAGGCACGCACGGCCACGCGCCCGACATGGATGCCAGCGTTCTTGCCTGTTGGCATCTCAGCGATTACCCGATCCCCGGTCTGAAAGCCGTGGACGCGCTTCTCGCGCATCAGGTAGCCGCGTGGGAAGCCGAAGCGGTTTAGGCGGGTGCGCTGATAGCGGCCGCGTCCAGTGGCCTGAAGGGTGAGCGTCGGGATGTTCCAGCGATGGAGCGCCGTGAGTGGACCAACACAGGCGGCATCGAGCGCATGGGTCTTGGGAATGCCGAGGCGTTGGCGGTTGTATTTGGTTTGGCCGCCTGAGCCCGTGCTCACGGGCAAGCCCGTGGCCTTCAATCGCTCAAAGAGTGCCCAGCGCGTCGCATTGACCGCCGCCGCATCGCGTAGCGGGGCTTTGGCCTGTGACTGAAGGCGGCGCAGGCGCTCGGGCTGGTTGCTCAGAAAATCCTCAATCGGCTGACGGCCTTTGCGTTGATTGCAGGTGCGGCAGGCGAGCGTGAGGTTGGAGACCCGATCCGAGCCGCCCCGGCTTTTGGGTTGAATGTGCTCAATCTCCAGTGGAACCTGCGTGGCGCCGCAATAGGCACAGGTGCGGTGCCACTTCTCCAACAGATATTCGCGCGCCTCGTAACCGGCGAGTTCACCCTGTTGGTATTCGACTCCGCTGATCTCCGGGTTCTGGAGTGCCTGAGTGTCGAAGCGCACCAGTTCTTGACGGAGGCTGGTGATGGGCGCAAGACGCTGCAAGCGATTCACCCAGTTCAGGGTCGTGTCCAGCCGATGGCGCAGACTGGGAGCCAGCCAGCCTTGAGGCTTGGTGCGATTGTGACAGCGTGGGGCGCGATGGCGCAGGTTCTTTGAGCGCCGCCTCCGACGGAAGGCACGGCGGGCGGTCAATCGCTCGCGAACCGTCTCAAGGTCGATGCGCTCAAGATTGCGCGCCAAAGCGATTCCGGTCGTTTTGCTGCCCGGATCGAGCGACAGATGCAGCGGCTGGGTTTCACCGCCGATGCGGTCTTTGAGACGAATGGTAAACGGATGCAATCGCACCACCACCGCTCGCCCGCGTTCCAATAACAACCGCGCCCGCTTTTCTGAGCAGGGCATCAGGGGTGTTTTTTGTTGGTCCAATACGAAGACAGCCATTTCAATTCCTGCCCTTACGGGCCTGGTGACGGAGCCTGACGGCTCGCTCCCCTCGGGAAGGTCTGCAACCGGCTCCTGCCTTGCGGCAGCGATCAAAACCTTCGGCGCTTTACCTTTCACCCGCATGATCCTGATCTTCCAGAGTCCGGAACTGAGGAAGCATCCCGGAGTGGGTCTCAACGACCTGTTGCAAACGTAGCGGGTTTTCACCGCTTTCCCTGGTCAACCCAGCTTGTCTTCACAAGCTCCGCCCTTCAGGGCGGGGTAGTTGACGAGTGTGCGGGCCTGTCTTGGAGATCGTCAGTGAAAATTGAGTGTTTGAAGCATTTGAGTGGGCTCAATGTGGGGGCAAATCCTGTGGCATAAAGCCTTTAGCTGCCGCTGCGGCGGAAAGCCCTGGTCAAAAACTGATCAAAACGCCGCAAGGCGTTCTTGTCTATCGGAAAAAATGCCCTTGCAGACAGCTTATCCACAGGGTTGCTGGCCAGTCCTGTGCGCAACTGCCAGAACCTTACTATATCCCACCTCCCACCACAGCTAGCCACAGGATGACACCACCGAGCAGCAGCCGATACAGCACAAAGGGCTGCATGCTGATGCGCTCGATCAAGTGCAGAAAAAAGTGAATGGTCGCATAGGCCACCAGGGCGGAAATCAGCGCGCCGCTGCACAGGGTCAGCCAGTCGACCGGCGCCGGACTGGCCAGCAGGTCGCGGGTTTCGAGCGCGCCGGCCAGCAGAATGGTCGGAATCGACAACAAAAAGGAAAAGCGCGAGCTAGCCTGGCGCGTCATGCCAAGCATCAAACCAGCGGTCATGGTTACTCCCGAGCGCGAGGTGCCGGGAATAATCGCCAGCGTTTGGGCACAGCCAATGGCCAGAGCCGCTTTCCAGTCGAGCTGATACTCATCGCGCCGCCGCTGACCGCGCCAGTCAGCCAGCCACAACAGCATGCCAAAGCCAATGGTGGTCGCGGCGATGACCAACATCAGCACCTGATCGTTGCTGCGCAGCCATTCCAGCAGCGTCTTGAGCGGCAGCCCGAGCAGCACCAGGGGTAGGGTGGCGATCACCAGCATCCAGCCCAGGCGGCGATCCTGGCGGTGATCTTGTGAGGGATTAGGGCTTGGCGAGCGGCTAAAAAAAGCCCGGGTGATGCGCCATAGCTCGTCGCGGAAGTACAGCATCACCGCTGCCAGCGTGCCAAGATGCACGGCAACATCGAAAGCTAGGCTTTGCAGCTGATAGCCGAACAGCCAGGGCACCAGAATCAGATGTGCGGAACTGGAGATCGGCAGGAATTCAGTCAGCCCCTGCACCAGGCTTAGAGCTGTGGTTTGGATCATGTCCATTGTGATTCAACATCCTCAATGCAAAAGCCGGAGAATCGGTGGTGGCGCTGCGGGTGTAGAATGACAGCGACGCAACTGGTTCAGTAAGCAAGCCCTGGGGTTTGGGATGCACGACGAAGCTCAACAAGAAGCCGCCCCCACCGCGCCAGCGGCGGGCGGTGAAACTGTCGCGCGTGTCATGACCGGGTTAAACATGCTGTGTGGTCGTGCCGAGCAGCTTGATGCCTTGCGCAAGGAGGCATTGGACTCTGAGTTGCCCACCTCGGTCAATGCGGTGGACATTGGTCTGCACCTCAACGAATTTATCCATCAGACCGAACGTGCGTTGGAGCAGGTGATTGATAGCGATGTTCCGCCACCGCCGGCTGCGGTTGCAGACGCGATTTCCGAGGCGCAATCCGGTCAACTCCGGGTGCCGGATGAGACCGGCATTGCGGCCTTGCCGAGCATGCAATGTGGGCTGGCCGCGTTGCGACTTGAGGTGCGGATGCTCATCAATGGCGTCGATGATATCACCGATGATTTGCAAGATCCTGTCCGCTTGGAGCGGCTTGAAAAACGTCTGGATCACGCGCGGAAAACCCTTGGTGAGTTTTCCGGTTTGCGCGAACGGGCGCAGCAGGAATTGAGTGAGCAGCTGGAAAAGGCTGCGATCGCGAACAATCACCCGACAGATGACGCTCCAGTTGACTCGTTGGCACCGGAGCCTCCTGTCGAGCCGGTCGAAGAACAGACGCAGCCGTTGGTGACCGCCGATGCCGAAGCAGGCGACCTGTTCGTTAGCACAGAGGACATGGCGGAAATTTCCTCAGTTGCCAGCGAACTGCTATCCGTGATCGACTTGGAAGACCATGAGGAGCTGATTCCAGTTGAGGCGATTGAACTGGAGCCTGAGCCTGAGTCCGAGTTAGAGCCCGAATCTGAACCTGAACCTGAACCTGAATCTGAGCCGGATCCAGAACTGGAACCGGATTTGGAACAAGAACCTGACGATGCCCCAGCATCACAGTTACCGCATGCCCAAGCCGAGCCGCAGGAGGATGAAGCCATGGCCGAGTCGCGCGAGACAGCCGCTGAGGCTTCGAGCATTGAAGACGTCACCGAGCCGCCGACTGATCAGCAGCTAGATCAACCACCTGGAAAAGACGACGCTACTATCTTAGATGCGCTGCAAACGCCACAAGACCAAGTGGAGGCGGTTGTCGAGGATTTGGGTGTTGAGAAATCGGCGACCGATGATCTGGGGATGGATGACCTGTTCGACGAAGATCCGTCGCAACCTAGCGCGGATTCCCAAGCTGAAGCGCCAGCTGTCGAAGATCCCTGGCTGGAGGAAACGATGCCAGAGGAAGCAATGCCGGAGGAGCCGATGCCTGAGGATAACGAGGAACCGGCAGTGGCAGATATGACCAAGCAAGACCCACCCGATTCAGAGGTGCCCGAGGAAAACCCCATCATCCCGCCACTCGCCGCGCAAGCCGTCGCCAGTTCAGAGGACGCGGTCGCGGAGGAGGATGCCGCTGCGGCGCAACAACAGCAGGTCAGCGGTAAGTCTTTGCATCAGGCCTGGTCTGACAGCCTGACACAAGTCAAGCGTCACATGGCGCTGGGTTTGGGGGCCGTGGCCGGGTTGGCACTGGGTCTGTTTGGCCTGGGTTGGTGGTTATTGGGTAGCGGCACTGAAGATGGTGGATCCTCGAATACCCTAGCCCAATCGGCGCAACTGAAGCCCGAGCTGGTGCAGGGCATCGAATCACGTCTGGCCACCATTGAAGGCAATTTCGATCGGGTCGATGAGCGGTTATCGCGACTGGAGCAGCAGGCGGCGGCGCGATTGGAAACGGCTGACGCCGCCCGCCGGCAGGCTTCCGGCCTGGCAGCCGTCCGGCCGGTCGCGGCTGAAGTCGAGCGAGGGCGTCAGATGGGCCTCGGCGACCAGTCACTTGTGCCTGAGTCGCTGGAAAATACTCCGGCACAGCTTGCCATAGCGGCTACCGACACAGAAAGTGCTGCTGGAGTTGCCGGAGGCATTCCGGGACAGCTTTCTGATCAGGCCGCCGGTCAGGAGCTAGATCAGAGGCCGGATCAGATGCCCGATCAAACAGCAGACCAGGATGCCGCCGCTTCGCCAGCTGCAGCCGCTATTGTTGCCGCTGCAGCCGCTGCGGCGGCGACTGACGTGGCCGCAAAGCCTAACACGGTCGTGCTGACCTCGGTGCGCTATGGCATACAGATCGCGGCTTTTGCACTGGCAAACAGCGCATTTCAGTTCGCGCTGGAGAAGAGCGCCGATGGCCAGTCGTTGTATTTCTTCCGTTCAGGCCCCGAGGGCAAAATGATTGCGGTGATTCAGGGGTTGTATACCACCAACCAGGAGGTGGCGAATGACCTCCTGGCCCTGAGGCGCGCCTATCCAAAAGCCTGGCCGCGTCGCTTTGATCCGGGTACCAGGCTGACGCTGTTTAAACCGACGGGAGGGATGCCGTGATGCGGCTTAATATCTGGTCTTGGCTGCTGAGGTGTTCTGTACGCGCCAGGGTACTGCTGGTCATCTTGGTGACAATCTGGCTGCTCAGTGCCTGCGGTGATCGCGATCAGACCGAGGTTGTGGAGCTGTATGGGCGCACCATGGGAACCACGTACTCGGTACAAATTGTGAATCCGCCACCTGATTTTGCGGCCCAGACGGTGCAGCAGCAACTCGACGCCGAGTTGGCAGACATCAATGCGCAGATGTCCACCTATGATCCGAATTCCAGCCTGTCGCAATTCAATCAGTCGGGGGTTGGTGCGGAGGCTGCGGAGGCCGGCGACTTCGGCGACTGGTTCCCGGTGCCGGTGGCGCTGGCACAGGTGGTTGAGGAGGCGCAGCAGATCAGTCGCCTGAGTCATGGTGCCTTTGATATTACCGTCGGGCGTCTGGTGAATCTGTGGGGCTTTGGCCCGGAGTTCCATCCCGATCAGGTGCCCACGGATGAGGCCATTGCCAAGGCGTTGCGCCTGACGGGCTACCACAAACTGGCGGTGCGGCTCCAGCCTCCAGCGCTGCGCAAGGCGCTGCCTGAGCTTTATGTCGATTTGTCTGCTATTGCCAAGGGCTATGCGGTGGATCAGCTTGCCGAACGCTTGCAGCAACTTGGTCTGGATAATTATCTGGTCGAGGTCGGTGGCGAGCTGCGCGCCGCCGGGCCGGGCCCCGGCCGACCGTGGCGCATTGCCATTGAGCGCCCGGAAAGTCAGGCGCGGGATGTCTTCCGGGTGGTCAGCCTGCATGACATCGGCATGGCTACCTCTGGTGACTATCGTAACTTCTTTGAAACCGATGGGATGCTCTATTCGCACACCATCAATCCGCACACCGGGCGCCCAGTGACGCATCACCTGGCTTCGGTCACGGTGCTGGATAAAGCCTGCATGCGTGCGGATGCGCTGGCCACCGCGCTGCTGGCGCTGGGGCCGCATGATGGTTTACAACTGGCGGAAGCACAGGACATCCCGGCCTTTTTCATTGAGCGCCAGGCGACGGGATATCAGGCGCAGATGACCCGCGCCTTCGAGCGCCTTACCGCGCCGGCGCCATAATGCGTCGCAAGGCGTGCTGCACGCGGTTGCTCGGCACGGCAAAGCCGATCCCGACATTGCCACCAGCGGGGCCGAGCAGGGCAGAGTTGATGCCAACCACGGCACCGGCCAGGTTGATCAGCGGCCCGCCTGAGTTGCCGGGATTGATGGAGGCGTCGGTCTGGATCAGATCGCCGAGCTGAGCGCCTGGGATCCCGGTACGGCCGACGGCGCTGACGATGCCCGAGGTGACAGTCTGTCCAAGCCCGAAGGGATTGCCGATCACAATGACGAAGTCACCGACTTCCAGTTGATTCGAGTTACCGAAGCTTAGTCCGGTCACTGCAACCGGCGGAATGCGCAGCAGCGCCGTGTCTGACTCCAGATCGCGACCGATTAGTTGGGCGGTGAAATCGCGCCGATCTTTCAGGGTGACGGTGATGTTGGTGGCGTTGGCAATCACATGGGCATTGGTTAACACCAGACCACGACGGCCATCAAGGATGAAGCCCGAGCCGACACTGCGCTTTTTCTGCTTGCCACCGGGGGGTGGCAGCGGAATGTTGAAGGTTTCGAGGAAGCGGCGCAATTCCGGGTCGCGCAGGAAGGGATGGGGCTCGACGGCGACCTCGGAGATCACCGACACATTGACCACTGCTGGGGTGATCTGGGCCAGCATGGGGGCGAGCGAGGGATAGCCGCCCTGGGCTTTGCGGTAAGGCACCTCGGCGATCAGGGCCGGCGCTGCGGCTGTGGTTGGCGGTACGGCCGGTTGTGGGGTGGTTATGGCTGGGGACGCTGGAGAAGTGATTGGGGCGGTGCTTTGGCAGCCACACAGCAGCAGAAGCACGAGCAGCAGCGCCGTCAGCACGCCACTGCGCGGCATGGTTGTGTGCTTGGGGCTGCCAGGCGTGATGGTCATGCGCGGCATCAGCGGCGTTCCAGCGATGGGGCATGCACCAGAGCCAGCGCCAGTTGCCGCCGCAGCTGATAGGGCGCGGCCTGGTTGATCATCAGGCTAAAGGGAATCCAGCCCTGCGGGCGTTTGACAAAGCCGGCGTAGCAGCTGACCCCGCTCAGGGTGCCGGTCTTGGCCCGCACCCCGGGTGCCGCGTCTTGCTCGGGCAGCAGTGCGCGATACGGGGCCATGGCGCCGAGCAGGTCGATTATTTGTGCACCGCTGAGACGATTGCCGCGCGACAGACCGGCGCCGTCCTCAATGCGCGCGGTGCGCCAGCCAAACCTTTGTTGCACCCAGTGTTCCATGTAGCGCTGCGCCTGCGGAAAACTGCTGTGCCCATGCTGTTCGCCCAGTAGTAAAAACAAATTGTTGGCGACAAAGTTATTGGAATACTTGAGCATGTCACGCAGGGTTTGTTCAAGGGGCTGGCTGTTGGC
This sequence comes from Rhabdochromatium marinum, assembly GCF_016583795.1. Classification (GTDB taxonomy): domain Bacteria; phylum Pseudomonadota; class Gammaproteobacteria; order Chromatiales; family Chromatiaceae; genus Rhabdochromatium; species Rhabdochromatium marinum. The sequence continues at coordinate 11,921 of NZ_NRRS01000048.1, forward strand.
GTAACGATACAGTGACCGGGCACTGGCGGGAACCGGCGCAATGATCGGCGCCGTGGCGTCGATCTGAATGCCAGCCTGCTCCAGCTTGATGGTCAGCACCTCAGCAAAATGGTGCAGCGCCTGGGCGCGGGTGCCGAGGTTCAGCCGATGACGGCCGGCGGCCAGTCCGGCGCCCAGACGCTGGCCGGTGGCGGTCAGCGGCGTTTGCGGCTCGCCGCTGCGGATGCCGATGGAGTCGATCTGGAGGTTGACGGTGTTGAAGTTGACCGCCAGAGCGGAGAGCGGAGCGTCGTAGGGATTGTTGGTGCGCGAGCGGCCCGGCACCCGCAGATCGCTGGCGTAGAGGGTATCATCGAGCCCCAGACCGCTCAGGTGTTTCAGGCCCTGCTGCGCTAGGGTTGGCACCAGCGCCTGCACCAGGCGGTCGAGTTCCTCCGCCACTAGATAAGGATCGCCACTGCCTTTGATCCACAGGCGCTGCTCGGCATCGAGCCACAGTTCGGTGCTGAAGCGATGCGCCAGCCCCCAGCGCTCGATGGCGGCCAGGGCGGTCACCAGCTTCATGGTGGAGGCAGGGATCATGGGCGTGTCGGCGTGGTGACTGATCAGCCGGTGTTGAGCTGGCCCGACCACCAGGCTGGCCTGGGCCATCCCCAGCACCTGCTCAATGGGGTCAGCCAGCGCTGGTGCTCCCCCAAGCAACAGAACGGTGCACAGCAGCCCCAGGATCCTGACGTTCAGGCGGGGGCGATGGTGGATGCGAAGATCGGTGCTCAGAGTCATCATGGCTGTCTCGCGCCGGCGTTTAAGTGACGCTATTCAAGTAACGGTATTGAAGTGATTTTGTGCCACCAGCAGGGCCGCGTCCAACTGCGGGGCCACCCAGGCGGGTGTCGGCGCCGCCCGATACGGAATCACACCCAGGCAGGGCGCTGACAAATGCGCCCTAAGGGTGGCGATGTTGTCGACCAGGGCAGGCATTTCGGGTTCGACTTGGGTGGCAACCCAGCCGCTGAGTTGGCAGCCGTCGGCGGCGATGGCAGCGGCGCTGAGCAGGGCATGATTCAGGCAACCGAGCCGCATACCCACGACCAGGACCACCGGGAGCGGCGTCGTACCGCCCAACAGCGGCGGCAGATCACGCACCAGGCGCTGATCGCCAAGCGGCACATGCCAGCCGCCGACGCCCTCGACCAGTACCCAGTCGGCCGCCGCGCTCAGCGCGCGATAGGCCTTGCTGATGGCGGCGGGGTCGATGGGCTGGTGGCTGTGCGCGGCGGCGATATGGGGAGCGATGGGCGCTGCAAAGGCGCATGGATTGATCTGCGCATAGGGGACTGCTTGACTGCCCGCCTCCAGCAGCGTCAGCGCATCGGCATTGCGCAGCCCGGCGGCGGTGTGCTCGCAGCCGGAGGCGATGGGTTTCATGCCCAGTACCCGCGCCCCCTGCGCGCGCAGGGCCAGCATCAGGCCAGCGGTGATCAGCGTCTTGCCCGCGCCGGTATCGGTGCCGGTGATAAAGAGGCCGCGACTCATGCTGGGCTAACGAGACTTCGGAGCGCGGCCAATGGCGCTGACCGGGATGCTGGTGATCGACGCCGCTGGAGACTTCTGCGCTGGCATCCACGCCAGCCCATAGATGACCTCCCAGGTGGAGGGCAGGCGACCATCCTGGCGCAGGTGCTCATAGGCAGCGGTCATGCGCCGCAGCCGTTCGCGCCCGGTGAGGCCGCGCGGGCGGCGCTGCAAGCGGTTCTGGGTGCCCAGGGCTTTCATGTCGGCCATCAGGTCGCTCACTTGGGTATAGGTCAGCGTCAGGCGCTCGCAGTCCATCACCGGATCGGCAAAGCGTGCATGCACCAGGGCGTCGCCAATATCATGCATATCGAGAAATTCCGCGACATGCGCCTCCGCATCGGCCTCAGCCCAGGCGTGGCGCAGTTCAATCAGGGTGTCGGGGCCGAAGGTGGTGAACAGTAGCAGGCCGTTGGGTCGCAGTACGCGATGGAGTTCGGCGAAACAGCCGCTCAGGTCATTGGACCATTGCAGGGTGGCATTGGAGACGATCAAATCAACGCTGTCAGCGGCCAGCGGCAGGCGATCCATGTCGGCGCAGAGCGCGCGCGGGCGGTTGCGCCAGTAGCCCCGGCGGCGGGCTTGGGCGAGCATGCCGAGGGCGAAGTCCAACGCCAGCACCTGAGCACCGCGATAGCGGCGGCACAGATCATCCAGTGCCAGTCCGGTGCCACAGCCGAGATCCAGCACGGTATTGGGTTGCAGGCGCACATAGTCCAGGCGCTCCAGCAGGCGCTGGCTGATTTCGCGCTGCAAGACCGCTGCGGCCTCATAGCTGCTGGCGGCGCGCTCGAAGGAGCGACGCGCGGCGGCCTTGTCGATCTGTTCAGCTGGGGCCTTGGGCGCGCTCAAGTGTCAATCCCGGCCAAAAAGGCCTGGATGCGCTCGGTCACGGCATCCGCATGGGAGAGAAAGGGCGCATGGCCGGCGCCGGCTATGACGTCGCTCTGTGCCGACGGATGCAGGATACCAATGCGTTCGGCCAGGGCGGCTGGCACCAGAGTGTCACGTTCGCCAAATAGCCACAGGCTCGGCTGGCGAATGTCCGGCAGTGGGCCGCGCAGGTCTTCCTCTTGCAGCAGTTCGAGGCCAATGCGCAGTGCCTCGGGATCTGCGGCGGGGGCGCCGGCCAGCGCCTGGCGCAGTTGTTTCAGCCGTTGCGGGGCCTGCTCGCAACCGCGCACTTGCAGGGTCAGGAAGCGTTGCAGGGTGCTGTCCTGATCGGCTTGCAGGCTAGCGTGAAATTGCGCCAGGGTGGCGCTCGGCATGGCCACTCGCCAGTCAGTCGCCTGGGTGAAACGGGGTGTGGTGCCGATTAGGATGAGCGCACTGACCCGTTTGGGAGCCTGGCGAGCGGCCTGGAGAGCCACCAGACCACCCAAGGACCAGCCAACCCAGATGGCGCGCTCAGGTGCCTGCTCCAGACAGGCCTCGGCCCAGTCGGGCAGGGTGGTGCAGTTATCTGGCCAGGGATGGCCGCCATGGCCGGGCAGTGTGAGGAGGTGGCGCGGGTGCCCGGCGGCCAACGCCGACGGCAGTGCGGACCAGACGGCCGGGTTCATGCCCCAGCCATGCAGCAGAACAAGTGGATCAGCGGTCATGATGCTTTGTTGGGGGTTGGAGTCTCGGTTGGGGACGGATGATCGGGCAGACCGGCCAGGGCGTCGAGCAGCCGCTCGACATCGGCCGGCTGGTGATTGGCCGAGAAACTGATGCGCAGCCGCGCCTGTCCCTGGGGGACGGTCGGCGGACGGATGGCGGGCACTAGCAGGCCCTGGGCTTCGAGCCGCTGGCTCCAGTCGAGCGCCTGGGCGGTCTCACCGGCCAGCAGTGGTTGGATGGGGGTGTTGGAGTCCAGGCGTCGCAGGCCGAGTTCCGCCGCGCCCTGACGGAACTGCGCGATCAGCGCTTGCAGCTGCTCGCGGCGCCAGTCTTCGCGCTGCACCAGCTCCAGGGCGGCCAAGCTGGCGGCGGCCACAGCGGGCGGCAGGGCGGTGGTGTAGAGATAGCTGCGCGCGCGCTGGATCAGGGTTTCAATCAGGGCCTCGGAGCCGGCGACGAAGGCGCCGAAGGTGCCAAAGGCTTTGCCCAGGGTGCCAACCAGAATGGGCACCTGTTGATCATCCAGTCCAAAGCTGGCCAGGGTTCCGCGCCCCCCCGGTCCCGTTACCCCTAGTCCATGTGCATCGTCAATCAGCAGCCAGGCGCCAGCACGCTGTGCCGCAGCGACGAGTTCCGGCACTGGGGCGCAGTCACCATCCATGCTGAAGATGCCATCACTGGCGATCAGAGCGATGGGCTGGCTGGTATCCGCACCCGGGCTGCCGAGGAGGCGCTCAAGATCACTGGTGTCGAGATGGCGATAGCGGCGCATGCGCGCACCGCTGAGGCGGGCACCATCAATCAGCGAGGCATGATTGAGCCGATCACAGAGGATCTGCTCGCCCCGTCCAGCAAGCGCGCTGATGACGCCGAGATTGGCCATATAACCGGTCGAGAACAGCAGGGCACGCGGGCGTTCGACAAAGTCAGCCAGCGCTTCTTCGAGCTGCTGGTGGTAGCGGCTGTGCCCGTTGATCAGGTGCGAGGCGCCGCTGCCAACGCCGAAGTCGTCTGCGGCGTGCTGGAAGGCATGAACCACTTGCGGATGCCCGGCCAATCCGAGGTAGTCATTGCTGCAAAAGGTCAGCAGCGAGCGCCCCTCGACCTGCATGCGCGGGGCCTGGGCGCTGTCGCAGCAACGCCGGCGCCGATAGAGGTGGCGGGCGCTGAGGTCGGCCAGCTCGGCGGTGAGGGTCATTTGAAGCAGCCACCCGGCTGATCGCGGCCTTCCTCGGGCATGGCCTCGAACTGCAACCCCAGGCGCTCAAACAGCGCCCGGTCGCGCTGGGCGTCGGCGTTGTCGGTGGTCAGCAGGCGTTCGCCATAAAAAATTGAATTGGCACCGGCCAGATAGCACAGGGTTTGCAGTTCATCGCTCATGGTTTCGCGACCGGCAGACAGGCGCACATAGGAGCCGGGCATCATCAGGCGCGCGGCGGCCACCGTGCGGACAAATTCAAGCGGATCGAGTTCCGGTGCCTCGGCCAGAGGCGTACCTTCGATTTTGACCAGCAGATTAATGGGAACGGATTCTGGATGCGCTGGCAGATTGGCGAGCTGACACAACAGGCCGGCACGATCAGCGCGCGATTCTCCCATCCCCAGAATGCCGCCGCTGCATGTTTTGAGACCAACCGCACGGATATGCTCCAGGGTGTCCAGGCGCTCCTGATAGGTGCGGGTGCTGATCACCTGGCCGTAGAATTCCGGTGAGGTGTCCAGATTGTGATTGTAATAATCGAGTCCGGCGTCTTTCAGGCGTTGCGCTTGGGCGAGGTTGAGCATGCCAAGGGTGACACAAGTTTCCAGCCCCAGGGCATGCACGGCCTCGATCATAGCGATGACCTGGGTCAGATGGGTGTCGCTGGGGTTGCGCCAGGCTGCTCCCATGCAGAAGCGGGTGGCGCCGGCCGCGCGGGCTGCACGCGCAGCGGCGGTGACTTCATCGAGGGCCAGCAGGCGTTCGCGTTCGAGCGCGGTGTCATGGCTGGCGCTTTGGGCGCAATAGCCGCAATCTTCCGGGCAGGCGCCAGTTTTGATGCTCAGCAGGGTGCTGACTTGCACTCGGTTGGGGTCGAAGTGCTGGCGATGCGCCTGCTGGGCGGCAAAGAGCAGATCGTTGAAAGGCTGATTGAGCAGGGCTTCGGCCTGGGGCCGGGTCCAGTCATGGCGCGCGTGGGGGACGACATCCAAAGGCATGGCAGGAAATTCCGTGAACAGAGGCCCGGAACGCGTCGCAGCGTCGGCTGCATGCGCCGGGGCAAAGGCTGACAAGCTTAAAGCCGCTGTCGCCGCTGTCAACCATCAGAGCCTAACTCGGTTGACAACGGCCTTGGGCCGCAGCGGTGGGCGTCTGTTGCGCTTGGCGCTTGAGGTCGCTTATCCGCCGACCTGCGTGCTGTGCGGTGCCCCGGGTTGGGGCGAGCTGGATCTGTGCCAGGGCTGTCTGGCGGATCTACCCGGCTTGGCGCCGAGTTGCGGCCACTGCGCACGACCGCTGGCGCAAGGAATGCCAGATGGCGCAATCTGTGGTCAGTGTCAGCACCGGCCGCCGCCCTATGATCGCTGTCTCGCCTGTTTTCGATATCAGGGTCTGGTGCGCAAGCTGATGGGTGATTTTAAGTTTCGCCAGCGCTTGGCATTGGCGCGACTGTTCGGTCAACTCCTGGCTGAGACCGCACGCTGGGAGTCGGAGAGCTGCTTGCCAGAACAGCTGGTGCCGGTGCCGCTGCATCCCTCGCGTCTGCGCCAGCGCGGCTACAATCAGTCACTGGAGGTCGCACGGGTGCTTGGGCGCGCGCTGGGCGTTGACGTCGAGTCGCAGCTGGTGGAACGGGTGATCGCCACACCACCACAGCTGGGACTCGCCCGCGAAGCCCGCTTGGTCAATGTGCGCGATGCCTTTCGGCTGCGCCACCCGGTGACCGCCGGACATCTGGCGATCATTGATGACGTGGTCACCACAGGCGCTACTGTTGGTGAACTTGCACGCCTGCTGAAAGCGGCCGGCGCGCGGCGCGTCGATGTCTGGGCCATTGCCCGCACGGGTTAATACTCACGGGTTTGCTGCTCATCATTTCCGCAGTGGTGACGAGGCGTTTAATGCAGGGCTGATGTTGTGATCTGGTGCGCTTTACAGGTATATCGCAATATACTAATATTAGAGATAGGTTAAGTTGTTATGTGGCTCTGCGCAGTTTTCAAAGCCCTTCGACTAGCCGCTGGATGCTGTTTTTCCAGGTGCTTGTGTAAAACCTTAGCCAGTTTCCGGAGACTGTCATGAAAGCGATCGCAGTGATTCGTCAGTTGACCTTTAGTGAGATTGTTTCTATCGCCGTCGTCACTATGGCGCCGATTGTACTGCTGTACTCAATCCTTGCCTGAGTGTCATCGCTAACCCTCATGGGGATCACCACCCCAGAGGATGAAAGTGTTGTTTCACAGTAAGATTTGCCGGGTTGCCAGCCAGATGTTCTGATGGCCCGGTGAATCCAAGCTGTTTTTTCCTCTCCCCCTTCTTTTCCTCTTCTTCCTTCCTCCCTTAATCGTCAACAGCCTTGTTCAGGCTTGTAGCTGCATTGCATGGTGCTTGGGCCAGCGCGATGTCAGGTATTTTGCACGCTACGATTTTATTATTTTGGTACATACTAATGCCTTTTCAGAGGGGCTCTGAATGTGGTTTTGTTTAGTATGTAATTTAAATTCTTTTGTCAGAATTTCTGAATATAAAAAGTTGCTTATTTACCCAGTTTACTATTTAAAATTATTCTTATATTTATCTGATTTTTAAGGTTTTTAACTATTTTATGATTTGTGTCAACTAAACGAAAAAGACTGATTGCGAGATTGTTGAGTCTTGTTTAAATTCAATATCACCATCTCGGGCACGGATGGCACAAAGGTGCTCATGAAGGTTCTATCGCCTGGCTCTATACCTTAGCTGACAGTCCGTTGAACTTTCCCGAGCATTTTGCGCATCCGTGGTTTTCCCCAAACTCGCAACAGGAGGCGCTCATGTCAAATTCGCCCAGCCTCGGTGAAGTTCTTGACAGCCAGGGGTTCAGTCGCCGGGATTTCTTGCGGTTTTGCACCGCAGCGGCGTCGGTGATGGCGTTGCCAGCGAGTATTGCGCCAACTATGGCTGAAGCCTTGGCGGCAACGCGACGCCCATCGGTGATCTGGTTGTCCTTTCAGGAATGCACCGGTTGCACTGAAGCGCTGACGCGTTCTGCGGCGCCCAGCATCGAATCACTGATCTTTAACTTCATCTCACTCGACTATCACCACACCCTGCAGGCCGCTGCCGGCGATGCCGCTGAGCATGCGCGTGAGCAGGCGGAAGAGGCCAATGCCGGGCAGTATCTGGTGTTGGTGGATGGCTCGGTGCCGACCCGGGCGCACTGCTCGACCATTGCCGGGATCAGCAATCTCGACATGCTCAAAACCTCGGCGGCCAACGCGGCGGCCATCATCAATATCGGCACTTGCTCGGCTTATGGCGGCCTGCCAATGGCTGAGCCCAATCCAACCGGCGCCGTGCCAGTTGGCGAGATCATCACCGATAAACCCATTGTCAATGTGCCCGGCTGCCCACCCATGCCATTGGCGATTACGGGGGTGATTGCGCATTACCTGACGCTGGGTCAGTTGCCTCCCACGGATCATCTCGGTCGTCCGCTGGCATTCTTCGGCGAGAACATCCACGACCGTTGCTATCGTCGGCCGTTCTATGACCGTGGTCAGTTTGCCGAGTCCTTTGATGATGAAGGCGCACGCAAGGGCTGGTGCCTGTACAAGCTCGGCTGCAAGGCGCCGGTGACCTATAACGCCTGCGCCAATCTGAAGTGGAATCAGGGCACCAGCTTCCCGATTCAGTCCGGACATGGCTGCCTGGGCTGTTCCGAGCCGCGCTTTTGGGATGCCGGTGGTTTTTATGAATCCGTCGCACGCGGCCGTTTCGAAACCGGTTCCAAGCTCGGCTTGGCCGCAGCTGGCGGTGCGGCCGCCGGTGCAGCGGCGGCTGTCTTGGCACAGCGCAAGAAAAAACGTCTGGCGGCGGAACATGCCGAGCAGGACAGCGACGCGCATTAGTGCCAGTGCCCTGGCGTCAGCTACATAAGATGATCATTCCACCAAACACCGCCTGACGGCGGATAAATCCCGATTCGGGAGGATGGTTCCCAATGAGTCTCCTCGAGTTTGCTCGCGGCCCAGCTATACACTGGTCGCTGATTATTTTAACCGTTGGCATTCTATGGCGGCTACTGGGGGTTCTGGCCTTAACGCGCGGCGCCGACCTGTCGCGTCCCCGGGATGCCTTTGGTAATTTCAAAGGCTACCGCACGGTCTTTAGCCGGTCCTGGCCTGCCGGTGAGTTCACCACCGCCACCATGTTTCAGACCAGTGTGGCTTATGTGTTTCATCTTTCGACGCTGATTGTGGTGTTCGGCGTGACCCCGCATATTGAATTCATCACCGGCCTGACCGGATGGGCCTGGCCCGGATTGCCCAATGCGGTTGGAGTGGGTTTCGGTGTCATGGCCTTGGGCTCTCTGCTGGCCATGATTCTGCGTCGGCTTAGCAAACCGGCGGTCTATTGCTCGAACACGGGTGACTTCATCACCTGGGTGCTGGTGGCTTTGCCGCTGCTAACCGGCCTGCTGGCCTTCGGCCATCTGGGTGCGCGTTACGAGACCCTGCTCGCGCTGCATATTCTCAGCGTCTGCGCGCTCTTTATCTGGTTCCCATTCAGCAAGTTAATGCATGCCTTCTGGTTTGTGTTCTCACGGGCGCAAAGCGGCATCGTCTACGCACATAAGGGAGTACGGATATGACTGCCACCACGACATCGACCCCAGCCCCGCTGTTTCCAACTTTCGAGCAGGTGTTTCAGGGCCTGTCCGGGCAGATTGGCCAACTGCGCGAGCTGGCGCCCAAGCCGAAACTGCCGGATAAAGAGCGCGTGCGCCGCGCCATCGACGTGCTGATCGAAGAGACCAACGCCGATGAGGCGGTGTGGCTGGAGAGCTGCATCCATTGTGGTCAGTGCACCAATGCCTGCCATTACTTTCAGGCCACCGGCGAGGCCAAGTACGCCCCGATGCGCAAGATGGAACTCTATCGGCGCATCTATCAGCGCGAAATCGGTCCCTTCCGTGCCTGGTACAAGCTGACCACGCCCAAGATCAAGCTGTCCCATCTCGAAGAGCTGCAAGAACTGGCCTATGACTCCTGCTCTGAGTGTGGTCGTTGCACCATGGTCTGCCCAATGGGCATCGACACCGCCTCCCTGGTGCATCACTTGCGCAGTGCTCTGGTCGAGGCTGAATTGGTGCCGCCCGAGCTGGCGACCCTGCATCAGGAGCAAAAATACCGCCGCACGGTGTTTGGCGCTTCGGGAGAGAAGTTCATCGAGCTGGTGCAGCGCATCCGCGATCATTACGACATGGAAGTTCCACTCGATAAGCCCCAGGCGGACGTCCTGGTGCTGAGTTCGGCAGTGGATCTGGTTGGCAATGGCAATGGTCTGCTGGCGACGGCCAAGGTGATGAATCATCTTGGGATCGACTGGACGCTGTGCTCGGATGCCTTCGAGAGCGCCAATTTTGGCCTGCTCTCGGGTGATATGGCGCTGTGGGAAAAGCTCTCGGCGCCGATTGTTGACGCCGCCATCCGCCTCGGCGCCAAAACCTTGGTGATTGCCGAATGTGGTCATGCCTATCCGGCGCTGCGTTGGAACCCCATGGTTAAGGGCGGTGAACTGCCCTTTGAGATGATGTACATCTCCGAGTTTCTCGGTCGTCAGGCCCAGCACGGCAAGCTCAAACTGCGCCCGCTCCAAGGGCGCGTGACCTATCACGACCCCTGCAAGACTGGCCGCCGCGGCGGCGCCTTCGAGGAACCGCGTGCCGTGCTGCGCGCCATGCAGGCCGATGTGGTCGAAATGCCAGCCAACAAGGAGTTCAACTGGTGCTGCGGCGGCGGCGCCGGCATCTTTTTGCTTGATGACGCCACTCGGCTGCGCGATGAATCCTTCCGCATCAAGATGCAACAGGTCGAGCAGACCGGCGCCGAGGCGGTGGTGGTCAGTTGCGCGAGCTGCCGACTCAACTTCGAGGCCGGGCGCGTCAAGAACCGCTGGAACAAGCGCGTGGAGAGTCTGGTCGAGCTGGTCGCTCAGCAACTCGATGAGGAGATGGCCGCATGAAGCAAAGAATCGTCGTCGATCCCATCACCCGCATTGAAGGCCACCTGCGCATTGAGGCGCAGGTGGAAGACGGGCAGATTGCCAGTGCCTATTCCTCCGGCACCATGGTGCGCGGCATTGAGACCATCTGCCGGGGGCGCGATCCACGCGATCTCTGGGCCTTCGTGCAGCGCATCTGCGGGGTTTGCACCCTGGTGCATGGACTGGCCAGTGTGCGCGCGGTCGAGAATGCGCTCGACTACAAGATTCCGCCCAATGCGGAGCTGATCCGCAATCTGATGGTGGGTGCCCAATATGTGCATGATCACGTCATGCACTTCTATCATCTGCATGCCCTGGACTGGGTGGATGTGGTCTCGGCGCTGCAGGCTGATCCTAAGGCCACCTCCGAGCTGGCCCAGTCTCTGAGCAGTTATCCACGTTCGTCGCCGGGCTACTTCGCCGACGTGCAGAAAAAGCTCAAGACCTTCGTCGATGGCGGCCAGCTGGGCATTTTCGCCAATGGTTACTGGGGACATCCGGCTTACAAGCTGCCGCCCGAAGCCAATCTGATGGCCGTCGCCCACTATTTGGACGCCCTCGAATGGCAGCGCGAGGTGGCTGAGTTGCATGCCGTCTTTGGCGGCAAGAACCCGCATCCCAACTTGGTGGTCGGTGGCATGCCCTGTGCCATCAGTCTTGATTCAGGCGCACAGGCAGGCACGGCCTTGGATGTCTCCGGCCTGGAGCGGGTCAGGAACATCATCGGCCAGATGCAGGCATTCGTCGATCAGGTCTATATCCCGGATACCCTGGCCATCGCCAGCTTCTACAAAGACTGGTTCGGCCCCGGCCATGGTGAAGGCATCGGCAATTTTATGTGCTATGGGGATTTCCCTGCCAAGGGCTATGGCGATGCCAGCTCCTATCTGGTACCCGGCGGTGTGATCATGAATCGCGACCTCTCGCATATTGAGCCGGTCGATCTCCATGCCGATGACCAGATTGAAGAATTCGTCGCCCGCTCCTGGTACGACTACTCCGATGGGAAGGACGCCGGCCTGCATCCCTACGCTGGGGAGACCGAATTTGCCTACACTGGCCCGGAGCCGCCCTACCAGCAGCTCGATGTCGCCAATCAGTACTCCTGGCTCAAGTCACCGCGCTGGCGCGGCAAGCCGGTGGAGGTGGGACCACTGGCGCGGGTACTGATGCTCTATACCACCGGACACGAACAAACCAAGGAGCTGGTGGATAGCACCCTGACGCGCTTGGAGCTGCCCATTGATGCGCTCTACTCCACTATGGGCCGCACTGCCGCGCGCACCTTGGAAACCAAAGTCATTGGCGACGCCATGAGTGGCTGGTTTGATCAACTGCTCGCCAACATCCGCGCTGGTGATACCAAAACCTTCAACGAGACTCTGTGGGATCCGTCCACCTGGCCCGCCAAAGCTCAGGGCGTCGGCCACATGGAAGCCCCGCGCGGCGCGCTGGGCCACTGGATCGTGATTGAGAACGGCAAGACCGCCAATTATCAGGCCGTGGTGCCAAGCACCTGGAATGCCGGGCCGCGCGACACTGCTGACCAGCCTGGGCCCTATGAAGCTGCGCTCAAGGGCCATGCCGTGCATGATGCGCATCAGCCAATCGAAATCCTGCGTACCGTGCACAGCTTCGACCCCTGCATCGCCTGCGCGGTGCATCTATTCGACCCCAAGGCAGAAGAGGTCACGCGCGTTCGGGTGTGCTGATCAGCCGGTTGTTTGTTCGGCCAGGGTCAGGATCTCTTCGATGGGCACCTGCTGGGCTTGAATCAAGGACATATCCGTCATCAGGCTGGTGACCGCGCTGTTGTTGATGGCGTAAAACTCGCCGGTCTGCTGATTGGGTAATTTTGCGGCTACATTGGTTTTGGCTTCACTCAGCATGGGCTTGAGCTTATTGAGTGCGGTTTGTTCCTTGATTTTGCCGAGGTACCAGGTGGAAATTTGATCACGCAGCATGTAATCCAGGTCACCGGGGCTTTGCGTGGCCAAAAACAGCCCTACACCGGCGGAACGTGATCGTTTCAGCAGGTTTTCAAAGGGTTCCTTGGTCGCGGGCTTGGTTTGCGCGGGCAGATAGAGGTCGGCTTCGTCGAATAGAGCCACCGCCTGTTTCATGGTTGGCGAAGTCTGCGGATGCAGTTCCGCCAGCACTTCAATGGCGCTTTTGAGAATGGCAATGCGCTGTAAATCAAGGCCCTGGGTTTTGTATCCCATCATGCCGCCCAGTGACATGGCGGCGAATTGGGCGATTTGCTGACGTTCGCCACTGTCTTGCAGTCTTCCCAGACCTGCGGGAACAATCGAGATGCTGAGTGGCCGCCCACGCCCCTCACTCGAACCGGGTGTGTAAAGTGCGACCTCAATTTGGTCACGCAATTGGCTGCGCCTAGCCTGGCGTGCCGGATCGGCCAGCGGCTGTTCCCAGGCGTGCGGATTGGCGTAGCTGCATAAATCCCCTTTGCGATCCACCAGCAGCACCGGAATCTCCTGCAACAGATAGGAAAGACACTGGCAGGTGCGCCCACGAGTAGCGAAAGCGTTGGGAGTTCTTGTTGACGTCGCTGCTGATGGGCATCGAGCCAGGCGGCCGCCGGTGGTCCGGTGGCGGCCGGGAATTCAGCGGCTATGGTTGCCATGGTGGCGGTTTCGTTCATAATTGCAGTCGTTGTTAGCGCTGTGAGGACTTTCACGATGAATGCAAACGAGTATAGCCAGATGTTGGCGGCATCGCCGCTAGGCGCAGAATTAACTGATTCTGAGCGGGAGGCACTGGCTGCCGTGATGGGCAGCGAGCAGGTGCCGGCGGGCAAGGTTCTGGTCCGCGAGGGTGAAGATCGACGTACGCTTTTTGTGCTCGCCGAAGGGCGGCTCAATGTCTGCAAGAATGTTGGGGGGCAGGAGGAAACTGTCTATCAGATGCGCGTAGGCGAATGTGCCGGGACGCGCGCCTTTATTGATGGGTCGGCGCGCAAAGCGGCGCTGTGCAGCGAGACTGATAGTTGGGTGCTGACCCTGGAACCGGATGACTTCGAGTCGCTGCTCGAAACCCATCCCAATGTGGTCTATCGCGTCATGCGGGCGATCTTTCGCATTACCCACACCAATTTGATGCGCGTTAACCTGGAGAGCGCGGAAATGCGCAATTACCTGATGAAATCAGGCGGTCGTTATTGAGCATGGCCACACATCTGAAACTATATCTGATGCTGGTGCCAGTGTTTTTCGCCATTGACATGCTCTGGCTGGGCGTTGTGGCGGCCGAAGCCTATCAGCACTGGATTGGTGAACTGTTGAGTCCGCAGGTGGACTGGCTGGCGGCGATGATCTTTTATTGTCTGTTCATCGCGGGTATTCAGTATTTCGCCATTCGCCCCGGGCTGGCGGCCGGGCGCCTGAGACTGGCCGCCGGTCAGGGAGCGCTCTTTGGGTTTTTCACCTATATGACCTACGATCTGACCAACCGGGCCACGCTGCCCGACTGGCCGCTGGCAATGGTGCTGGCGGATATCGCCTGGGGGATGACGCTCTGCACGCTGGTGGCGAGCATCGGCTGGTTTATCGGCCGTCGGCTCGGTCTCGGTGCTCAGGCACCGCAGCCGACTTGAGTTGGAATCGCGAGCGATGATGCAGCCCCGCGCCGGGTTGGTGCTGGCCTCGGGCATCTGTGCGCTGGTGCTAACCATGGGGGTGGCGCGCTTTGCTTATACCCCCATGCTGGCCTATATGCAGCCGCAGACGGGTATGGGGGATGCGCTGGCCGGTTGGTTGGCGGGCTGGAACTATCTGGGCTATCTGTCCGGTGTGCTGCTGATTACCCGCATGAAGGATCTGATGCTCAAGGATCGCTTGTATCGCATCAGTCTGCTGCTGGCGGTGTTGACCACCGCCATGATGCCGCTGGCCGAATCGGCCCTGGTGTGGGGGCTGAGCCGTTATCTGGCGGGACTCTGCACCGCCGGGGGCTTGATGCTGGGCTCAGGGCTGATTCTCAATTGGCTGATTCGCCATGGTCATCGCAGTGAGCTGGGGTTGCATTTCAGCGGCGTGGGGCTGGGCATTCTGTGCGGCGGACTGCTGGTGGAACTGGCCGCTCAATACACCGCCGCTGATTGGCGCGGGCAGTGGTGGCTGCTGACAGGCGTGGGGCTGGTGCTGCTGATTCCGGCCTGGTGGTGGCTGCCACGGCCGAATCGGGGGATTGCGTTGCGTGCCGATGCCGCGCATGCGCAGGGCGAGCCGGCGCCGCTGTGGCTGTGGTTACTGCAAGCGGCGTATCTATGCGCGGGCTTTGGCTATGTGATCAATGCCACCTTTACGGTGCTGATCACCGAGCAGCAGCCAGCGCTGGACGGGCAGGGCGGCTTGATGTGGCTGCTGGTGGGACTGGCGGCGGTGCCGGCGCCGCTGCTCTGGGATCGGCTCGCACGGCGCTGGGGCTATCTGCGCAGCTTGCAGCTGGCTTATCTGTTGCAACTCATCGGTATTCTGCTACCGGTGTTCAGTGGCTCTCTGACTACGGCCATCAGCAGCGCACTCCTGTTCGGGGTGACCTTTATCGGCATTGTATCGCTGGTGCTGACCATGGTCGGGGTGCGTTACCCGGCGCATCCGGCACAGATCATGGCGCGTTTGACGGTTGGGTATGGGCTGGCGCAGATCATTGCTCCGGTGGTTGCCGGTGAGCTGGCCGAACTCACCGGTCGCTTCGATGAGTCACTGCTGATGGTCGGCGCCATTATGGGGCTGGGGCTGCTGTGTTTGTTTGCGATGGAGCGCATTCCCGCTCAGGTCCAAACTCATTGAGAGCTAACAACAGTTGCTCGATTCTTTTCTTTAAATATCTATAATTGCTTGCATGAGCAAGATATATCGCATTAACGAGTTTGCGAAACGGATCGGGAAAGCGCCCTCGACGATCCGGCGCTGGGAGCGCGAGGGAAAGCTCGTGGCAAAGCGCCATCCGTCCGGGCATCGCTATTTTGACGAAGCGGATGTGCGCCTGCTGACGGGTGGCGCTCCGGAGAAACGCGCCGTCGTGGTCTATTGCCGGGTTTCCAGCGCCAGACAGAAAGACGACTCGCATCAGGAAGCGCTCTCGCCCCAACAGGAAATGGTCGAGGACTTGTTGGCGATCGTGCATACTTTCTCTTATCGGCTGTATGGGCTACGCAAGTATCAACGTGAGATCAAGGCTGACTTTTCCGAGTGTTCCGCTGTCCAACCAAAGGCGCTTTGCGAATGAAAGTCACCCGGATTCTGCGCGCCAAACGCCCAAACAAGGGCAAGGTCGCGGCCTTGCGCGAACAGGCGCGCCGTCTTGGGCAAGTGCGCACCGAGGTCTGGCAGCGCTTTGGCGCGTTGCAAGGCGTGGGCTTGTCCGACCGCCAGATTCGCGATGCCTGGCTGCGCGCAGGCCGCGCCTTCCCCGTTTCGGCCAATGCCTGGAAAGAAACCCTGCGCGATGCCAAGGGCGACATCACCGCCCATATGGAATCGGCCAAGGTCAAGGCGCGCCGCTGCATCTGGCGGCACACCCAAGACAAAACTGAACAAAAGCGCTTGTTCACCGCGCTTAAACGCGACGACTGGA
>NZ_NRRS01000049.1 GCF_016583795.1 Rhabdochromatium marinum
GGCGCGCGGCAGCGGGCCGAGGGCGGGCAGCGCGGCAAGGCGCGCGAGCGCGGGGTCGAGTGGCGCGGGGGCTGCGGCGCGCCGGGCGGTGGCGTCCACCAGGGCTTGCAGGCGCTCGCGGTTGACCGCCAGGCTGAGCTCGCGGGTGAAGACGGGGTGCGCTTGGTCGGTTGGGGCCTCGGTTTGGCGCAGGCCCTGGAGCGCGGCGGCGAGTTGCGCCGGCAGTTGCGCGCGGTCGACCGGAATGAAGGCGCCCTGCTCGGCCAGATCGGCCAGGCCGGGGGTGGGCTCGGCGAGTACGGTGAGGCCCATGGCGAGCGCATCACTGAGCTTGGCCGGGGTCTGGACGCGCGCGGCGGCGGAGTCCGGGTCTTGCAGGAGGACGGCGAGATCAGCGGCAGCGAGCAGCTCGGGGATCGCGCTGAAGGGCTGGTCATCAAGCATGCGGATGGCGAGCGCGCCGCTGGCGTGGACCGCCTCCAGCGCTTGTTTGAGTGCCTCGGTGCCGGGCGGGAAGCGGCCGACGATGAGATACAGCAGTTCGGGCTGGCGCAGGCTGGCGAGCGCCTGGGCAGTGGCGAGCAGACCCTTGTGGCCGCGCGGGGTGCCGAGAAAGATGACCATCTGTTGCGCGGGGCGGATGTGCCAGCGCGCGCGGGCACGGGCTCTGGCGTGGGCTCTGGCGCCGGCGCGGGGCGCGGCGGCGGGCTGGAACGGGCGCGGGTCGCGGGCGTGGCGGATGATGGCGCCGCCGTGGCGCTGTTGCAGGGCGCGGTTGACGACGCTGAGGCCGTCGAAGGCGGTGGCGAGGCTCATGCCGAGTTCGGTCCAGGGGCGCCCGGACAGGTCGTCCCAGGGTGGCAGGCCATGGTAACGTTGCAGCCAGTGCGCGAGGGCGTGCTCGGCGGGCGAGCCGACGCCGTCGCCAGCACCCGCGCTAGCGCCCGCGCGCAACAGCGGCTGGCCACCGACGAAGGCGCGTTCGTCGTCGTCGATGTCCACCAGGACGCGGGCATCCCACAGCAAGCGGTAGAGCAGCCCAAGGAGAATGTTGGGCATGCGGGGCTTGCAGAGGTGGACGAGGTCGAAGGGGTGGGCGCTGACCAGGTCGATGGCTTGGGCCATGAAGTGGCGGTCGTCTTCGACCAGGATGCTGTGCAGGGGGATGGCGCCTGGGCCGGGCGCGGGATCGGCCCCCTGATGAAAATGGTCGCGCAGCGGTGGCCAGAGCGCGCGGCCGCGACGGGCGAAAAAGCTGCCGATGACGGCGACGCTGGCGATGCCGGACGCGGGCTTCTCGGCCAGGGCTTGGTAGAGGCTGGCGAGGACGTGGGCGCGGCCGAGTGGGTTCTCCGAGAGCGACCAGCAGGTGACGGCGACGCGCCAGGGGCGGCGGCCGGCGCCGGTGCCTGTGACGGGATGCTGGCGACGGTAGTGCTGGTGCGCGAGGAGGAGGTTGTGAGCCAGTTGCGCGGCGATGGGGCCGCTGCGGTGCTGGGCTTCATCAAGCAGGCCGAGGGCGTAATGGCGGATGGCTTGGGCGTGGTGGCCGGCGCGCAGGGCAGCGTTGCCTTGCTGCAGGGCGGTGGCTGTCTGGGGCACGCTAACGCGCTGTCTTGTTGGCTGCGGGGTTGGGTGCCGGTCTGGACAAGAGGTGGCTCCGTTGTTGTTGCTCGGCCAAGAACGCTGTGCTCATCCATGGAGTATAGCGCATGTTTCCGGGTTAGGGCGGTGGACAGGTCGATGTCGTCGTGGGCGATCATGGCGATGCGGTTGAGCATGGTATCATGCCGCTTCCTTGGTTTGTTTTTGCAGGAGTTCAAACAGGTATTCGGGCGCAAAGTCGGCGCCATTCGCCCAAGTGACGGTGCCGAGCTCTGGATGTTGGCGAGCGGTTTTGAATAACTGCCGGTCTTTCAGTGGCTCGAAGATGACATCGCGCGCGCTGTTTTCGGTGAGCTTGCACAGCTCGGCGGTGCGGGCGTTGGTGATGATGCAGGCGCCTTCGACAAAGATGCGGTAGAGCGCCACCGCCTGTTCGCTGGCCTTGCGGGTCAGGCCGCCGATGACGCGGTCGTTGGCGACCAGTTCATGCACCACCTTACCGAGCAGCACGCGCTCCGGGCAGTAGGCGATCTGAATATCCGCATCGTCACCCGCCTGTTGCGGGAAGCTGAGATCGGGCCGTGCCTCGGCGAGCCAGGCGGCGAGCTGTTCGGTGGTGCCGACCGGCGAGGTGGATTCCAGCACCACCAGATTGCCGACTTGCAGCACCGGGGCGATGCTGTGGGCGGCGGATTGGATGTAGCTGAGATCGGGCTTGTGACCGTCCTTGAAGGGCGTGGACACGGCGATAAGGAAGGCATCGGCCGGCTCCGGCGTAATGGTGGCGCGCAGATAGCCCTGCTGGACGGCGGCGCGCACCAGGAGCTCGGGCTCGACGATGCGGATGCGACCGGCGTTGATGGTATCGACGGCCCTTTGGGAGACATCGACGCCGATGACCTGCTTCTCGCGCGCGGCAAAGAGGGTGGCGGTGGGTAGGCCAATGTAGCCGAGGCCGATCATGGCGATGTGGTTGAACATGGTTTCAGGCCGGCCGCGTCCTTGGTTTGTTTTTGCAGGAGTTCGAGCAGGTATTCGGGCGCTAGGTCGGCGCCATTCGCCCAAGTGACGGTGCCAAGCTCGGGATGTTGGCAGGCGGTTTTGAATAACTGCCGATCTTTCAGTGGCTCGAAGACTTCGCCCCAGAGTTCGTTGGATAGATCGATTTCGCCGCTGACACCGTTGTTGAAGGTGACTTGCAGTCGGTAGGGCTCGCGGGGCTCGATGCTGAGGGTGTGCAAAAAGGGCATGGTTTACTCCAAGGGTGGAACTGGGCTCAGTGGCTTGTGCTCGGTGGCCAATGTCCAATTCTGCATCAGCTGTTTTTGATGCAGACCTGCCCATTCAAGCACGGCACGCAGCGCGCGCTTGGGAAATTCACCGCGGATGACGCCGGTTTTGATTTCAACGATGATTTCGTAGTCACCGTAACGCGCATGAAAATGCGGCGGCGGGTAGTCGCCCCAGTTCATGTAGATGATGATGCCGAGGAATCGGGAGAGTTCAGGCATCGGCCGCTTCCAGTCTTTTGCGGATGCGCTCAGCGGCTAGACCGTCGCTGTAGGGATTGAGTGCGCGCGCCATGGCTTAGTAGGCGGTGGGGTCGTCGAGCAGGCAGTTGGCTTCGGTGACAATCTTGTCTTCGTCGGTGCCGACCAGGCGAACGGTGCCGGCGTCGACGGCTTCGGGTCGCTCGGTGGTCTCGCGCATCACTAGCACCGGTTTGCCGAGCGAGGGGGCTTCTTCTTGCACGCCGCCGGAGTCGGTGATGATGAGATGGGCCTGGGACATCAGGTAAACGAAGGGTAGATAGTCCTGTGGTTCGATCAGGAGCACGTCGGGGGCGTCGCTGAGGATACGTTTGACGGGTTCCTGGACGTTCGGGTTGAGATGCACAGGATACAGGATTTGCACATCACCGCGCTAGCTGAGGCGCTTGAGGGCGCGGCAGATGCGCTCGAAACCGTCACCGAAGTTCTCGCGCCGGTGGCCGGTGACCAGGATCAGGCGTTTGCTGGGGTTGAGCTGGTCGAAGTGGGCCTGGAAACGCTGCTGCAGGGCGGCATCGGCTTCGAGCTTGGCGACGACCTGTTGCAGCGCGTCGATGACAGTGTTGCCGGTGACCTGGATGCTGGCGGGGTCAACGCCTTCGCGCAGCAGGGCGTCGCGGGCGCGCGGGGTGGGCGCGAAATGCAGGCTGGCGAGGCGGCCAACCAGGCTGCGGTTCATCTACTCGGGCCAGGGGGCGTGGATGTTGCCGGTGCGCAGACCGGCCTCGACATGGACGACCGGAACCTTGGCGTAAAAGGCGGCGAGCGCGGCGGCCATGGTGGTGGTGTCGCCGTGGACGAGGAGCAGGTCATAGCGCTCGGCGCGCAGGATGGCGCGCAGACCAAGCAGGATGTTGCTGGTGATATCGGTGAGATCCTGACCCGGCTGCATGATGTTGAGGTCGTGATCGGGCGTCAGCTCAAACAGATCGAACATCTGCCGATGCTGCGCGGTGACGCAGAGTTGGGCTTGGCAGACTGGGCTGTCTTGCAGGGCTTTGACCACCGGGGCCATTTTGATGGCTTCGGGACGGGTGCCGATGACGGTGAGGATGTTCATGCCACCTGGCCCTCAATCTGCAGCAGGCAGGCCTGCTTTTCCATCTTGGTGTATTCCTGCTTTGCACACGGACGCATGCGCTTGTGGCACTCGGCTTCCCACAGGGCGACGATGGCGCGTTCGTCGTCACGCATGTAGTCGTTCGTCAGGATATCGAATTGGGTGCTGGCGGGGAAGCTGTCCAGCAACAGGGGCAGCGCGGGATAACGCGCCTGGGGGCCGGTTGCCGCCGGTGGACCATCGACCAGTACCAGCACGCGGGCGTTGTCGAATCGTTGTCGGGCAAGCTGCTGCAGCGCCGTTTGGATAGTGTAGTAGGGGTAGGTGTTGCCGTTCTCGGCCTGATAGGGTTTCAGTGGTGTCAGACAAAGATCGACCCGGTCGCGCAGCCCGGCCTGTTGCAGTTGGGCGGCGGTTTGGTCGCGATACTGTTCGAGGTGCTCGACGCTAAGAAAGGGTGCGGGCGTGCGTTGCTGGCGCGCGGCGGTTTTATGCAGCGCATGGGCGAGGATCAGAGTGGAGACGCCGGAGCCGAATTCGATCACCGAATCATAGGCAGTGGCTTCGACCAAACGGATGAGTAACACGCCGAGATCCGGGCTGATCGGCCAGGCGTGCATCTCGGGCATCAGGATATCGCCGCCCATGTAGGCTTGGAGCCGAATGAAGTTTTCAACCTGATCCAGGCTGTTTTTGCTGCGCTGTTGTTGTTCGCGCTCGAGTTTGGCGCGCATTTGCGTCAGCCGTTCGTTCAATTGGCTTTCGATGGATTCCGCAAGGGTGACAGCCGCGCCGCTGGCGAGGCGAAATTGCGTGGCGGCGAGGTTCAGGCAGCCGACGCCGGCTAGGCGGGTTGGCGATCAACGCCGCAGTCGAACACTTGCTAGAGTGCGTCGAGGGCTTGCTCGGCGCGGTCGGGGGATTGGGTTAGGGGCTGCGGCACGCTATCGCCCTGCCTGGTTATTTGGGTGCATCAGCTGTTGGGGTCGTGTTGGGGATGCTGAGGCTTGCACGAGATCCTGGGCGCGGCCGTGGGGGTTTTCCGACAGCGACCAGCAGGCGACGGCGACGCGCCAGGGGCGGCGGCCGGCGCCGGTGATGGGATGCTGGCGGCGTCGGGCAAGAGCTGGAGCAGCCCGCAGGCATAGTGGCCGATGATGGCCTCGGCATAACGGGCAGCGCGCAGGGCAGCGTTGCCGCGTTGCAGGGGGCTTTGGCGTTCGGGCGCGTGCGCGGGTTGGGGCGAAGGTTCTAAGGGGCTGGCATGAGCAGGGAGTCGTCATTCTGCTTTATCGGCACTGAGTGGGCGGATGCAGTTCATGTCAGTGCTTGAAGAGTGCATCCAGGCTGTCGGCCAAGAGCACATTGCCGATCCAGCCTCTGAGTGTTTTGTGGTCGGCCGTGGTAATCTGATCGGTAACTGCGTCTGGCAACTCACCGAATTTGGCGCCAAGCTGCGCGCGGAGAAGGTCGCGAGCTTCTTCTAGGCGACCTTGTTCGCGCCCTTCTTTGCGCCCTTCTTTGCGCCCTTCTTCGCGCCCTTCTCGCTTGGCTTCATTTAAAAACGAGACCTCGTCATGCAACGCCCGCTCACGCACGAAGGCGAGGCGACGGGCTTCTTCGTCGGCGCTGAGTTGGCGGATGCGGTGCATGGCGTGTTGAACCGGTTCATGGGTGACGGTGGCCATCGTGAGTTCCTCCTGCCAATGTTTAAAGAAGGTAATCCAGGCGCGTAGCGGGCTGGGCGATAGGCCAAGGCGGTCGGCCTTTTTCAGTTCGATCAGGTTCATCTGCAGGATGTTTCCGAGCGAGACCTGGGGCTGGGTTTCATCGCGCATCTCAAAGCGCCAGAGGGCCTGCTGGCGTTCGGCCTCGGTGGCGGTGAAGAGGTCGAAATCGAGCAAGTGCAGGCCGACCGAGGCGCGCAGTTCGCCATAATCTTCGCCGCTGCTCAACTGACCGCCGAGGGTGCGCGCGAGGTAGAACAGCCCGCGCTTGTGCCAGGCACCATAGCGGCGCACTTGCACTTCGACATTGTAGCAATGGCCGTCGACATCGCGAGCCAGGACATCAAGAATGATGTATTTGCCGGTCAGTTCGCTGGGTTCGATATTGGGGTTGAGGATCTCGACGGAGGTGATGTCGGGGAGATCGGGGCGTAGATCGTTGATCAGCGTGCATAGCAGCTCGGGGGCTTCGGCAAAGAGCCGCTTAAAGACGTAGTCGTTGGTGGGGCTGAGGAGGATGTTGTGCATCATGCCGGATAGCCCAGGCGGGCGAGCAGGGTTTGATAGGCATCGGAGGCCTGCGCTTCCTGATCAAGGCTGGGCGGATGCGGGCGGCGCGGGCGGGGGCTGATCAGATCGCCGCTGCGGCCGGTGTTGCCAGAGAGTTCGATGACTGCGAAGGTGTCGGTGAAATCGGGGTTGTAGCTGAGCGCCAGGGCCTCGCAGATGCTTGGCATGACGGTGGTGGGTTCGGCGACGAAATCTTCGTAACGAATCAGCGGGCAGTCCGGGTAGGCATCGAGAAAGGCGTGGACGCGCTGGGCGTATTCGTTGAGGGTGGGTGGGCTGAAGTGCTGCACCCAGCCGGTGTCGAGCAGGCTAAGGTAGACGTCGAACGGGTGGCGCACGGTGACGAGGGAGCGCACCGGGTGGGTGCGCTGGACGATGTCGCGCAGCGTGGGCCGATCAGGGATGGTGTCGCTGAAGTGAAAATGGCCGTGGCTGTGATCGCGCAGGATGAGATGCTGGCCTGCGCGAAGGCTTTGATCATAGAGCGCTTGCAGGCCGGCGAGGAAGAGCAGGATCTGGGTTTCGCGGTCAGCGGGGCGGGAGCTGAAGCGGCTCAGGCCGATGATGTCAGTCGGCAGAAAGCCGCCGGGGACGAAGGGACTGAGGGGGTCAACTTCGCTGAGCACCTGCGTGTTGGGTTGGGCGGCGATGCAGCGACTGATGAGCGTGCCGCCGGTGCAGGCAAGGCTGTGGACGGTACGCACGGGTGGCGGGTTTTGAACATCGGCCTCGGTAAGCAGTTGTTGACATTGCTCAAGCAGGCTGGGCAGGGGATGCGCGAGTTCCTTGGCGGTGGAGGCTGGAGGTTCGGCGTCGTTGTGCAGCAGGTCGAGGGCGTTGTCGATGGCTTCGCGAAAGCGAGGCGAGGCGCTGTTGGTTGTGGAGCGGTGCATCGGCTTACTTTTTCTTGCGCTTTTTGCTGGACTTTCCGTGATGCCTGGTGAGTTTTCGCGTATCGTCTACGGGGTTGTGCTCAAGCTGGTGCAGGTAGCCGGAGGCGGCGGTGAGGCGTTCGGTGAGCTGTTTGAGCAGGGCATCTTGCTTGGTTTTTTGCTCAAGGACTTGCGCGTAGCGTTGCTGCAGGTCTTTGAGATCGGCATCGCGCAGCTGTTGTAGTCGCAGGATAACGCCGTTGTCGCGCGCGAGCGTGGCCTGGGCTTGGTCGCGTTCGGCGAGTTGCTCGGCATGCTGGGCGGCCAGTTGTGCTTGCTTTTCGGCTTCTGCTTTGTACTGGGCCGCTGACTTGGTCTGTTTTTCCGCTTCGGCTTTCGCGGCGTCTCGGGCTTTGGTCAACTCAGCGATTTTCGCCTGGGCTTGGTCCCTAGCTTGGGACGTTTTTTTGAGTTCCTCCACCCGCTCAGCGGCGAGTTGGGCTTGCTTGTCCGCTTCGGCTTTCGCAGCATCCCTGGCTTTGGTCAGCTCGGCGATTTGCGCCTGGGCTTGGTCCCTGGCTTGGGACGTTTTTTTGAGTTCCTCCACCCGCTCGGCGGCGAGTTGGGCTTGCTTGTCCGCTTCGGCTTTCGCAGCATCCCTGGCTTTGGTCAGCTCGGCGATTTGCGCCTGAACTTGGTCCCTGGCTTGGGACGTTTTTTTGAGTTCCTCCGCCCGCTCGGCGGCGAGCAGGGTTTGTCGGCTTGCCTCTGCCTTAGCCGCTTTCAGCTCCATGAGAAGATCATTGCGCTTGAATGTCCAGCGCGGCCGGTCAGGATCGTGCGCATCGTCGCGCTCGATTAGGTCGAAGCCTTGCTCACCCAACCAACCGAGGATTTCCTCGGCAGCAACCGTCTGTTCGTAGAGGGGCTGATTCCCGCAGTGGAGATCGAGCTGCCAGAAACCTTGCAGCTGACCAGCATCGGTCAGTGCCATCAGGCTAGCCATCTCCTGACCGGGCAGGTCGATGATGAGCCGGTGGCGACCCTCCGCCGCGAGTGCAAGCGAGCTGATGAAATCCCCAATGCCGAGGGCTTGCAGCGGTAGCTTCTCTTGCAGCTTTAGGCCAGGAAATAGGTTGTGGAGGCCGGTAGCCGGCTGCAAGCTGCCCGCGTCAGGCAGGTTGTAGCGGTGGAAGGTGACAGCGCCTGCTGTAGGGGCCAAAGCTGCCTGGGTGACGCTAACCTGGGTTAGCCCCTGGGCTCGTGACCGCAGAGAGTCTACCAATTGCGGGTCAGCCTCGACGAGCATCAGGCGCTTGGCGCCGGAGGCGAGGTGTGCCTCGAGTTCGCGGCAAGGGCCGGCGCCGAGGTGAATGAGGGTATCAAGCGCTTTCATCGATTAATTCCGTTCTGCCCGAAACTCACGGACAGCGCGATGCATTTTCCAGGGCATTGTGATCCAGCCGAGGGGGGATTTTCTATTCTCCATCAGCACGGTACCGAGACGGTAGGAAAGATGCCGTTTGACCCTTTCGGCCTCATAAGCGTCGGCGTAGGTGTCAATTGGTGGGAGCTTTCTTGCCTCTCGCTCCGGCTTCTCGCGGTCGAATTGCTTCGCCTCCTTCATCAGCGCACCCGGGATGTGGAGCCATTTTTTTGGCTTCTTGGAGTAGGAGACCATGATGGCGCCGAGCCTGTAGGTGAGTTGCTGCTTGACGCGTTCGGCAGCGCCGTAGTGGGGGCCGCCGGAGTGATCCACTTTGGGCGCAACCGGTTTGAGCCTTGCTGGCCGGCCTTCTTTCAGCGCTTGGTTTTCCAGGAAATAGCGTTCCAGCTCTTCCTGCACTTGATGCAGCTGTAATAAAAGCAGCTCGTTTTCTTCCTCGAGATCCTTCAGCTTGGATTCATCTACGGGCGCCGGTTTTGCCTGTAACTCGGCCAGGGCTTTCTCATGCGTGGCTTGCTCCTGTTGCCGTTCCGCAAGAAGCGCGTTCTTTTCCGAGAACAGTCGGCTGATGAAATTGGCTAGATGCTCACGGGTTTGAATGAAGTTGCGCCAAGCCGCCTCAGCCGTTGGCTTGTCAGCCTGCTTTAGCGCACCAGATACATTGGCCGTTGCTTGCAATTCCTCATACAGCAAGGCGCTGGCTTGATGGGTGGCAAGCAGCTGCGGCAGCAAATATGAGGCCACCACCCGGCCTGTCATCTCGCCGACGCGTTTATCGTCTGGCGCGATGCCAATTTGTGTGAGGAGCTCAGCCAAGGCGTCGGAGGTTGTCGATGCAGAGCGCTCAGCCGGTGCCGGGCCTGAGGATGCAGGCGCGATCATTGGCACGTCGAGCCACTGTCTGACGCGCTCGGCGCTCTGCTGCAAAACGCCTTGCGCATGCACAAGGGTGCAGACGCTGCGATGACGCCGGTAGAACGCAAGCAACGCCTGGTTGTACCGACACCAGTGGTCAAGCATGTTCGCTGTTGATGCGCCGGATTCTGACGGGACGCGTAGTAGGGCTTGCCCGGGATCGTCATAGATCAGAATGAAACGCAGCTCCGGATCAATTCCGCGCCAATAATCGAGCAGAAAAATAGCACGCGGATCAGACCAGTACCAAGCGGGCTGATCGATATTCCCCAACACCAAATCAAGCGCCAAGCCATACCAGACCGCACCCACCTTCAGCGGAGACAGGGGCTGCTCACCGCTGGCATGGGCGTGCAAAGGCACCCGATGCGCTTTGCAGATGGTTTCTGTGATTTGTGCGGGCAACAACTGCTCGCGTTTCGACGGCTGTGCCTCGGCAAACCCCAACGGCTTTAGCATCGCCTCCAGGCCGCAGCCGTCTGCCGAAGGGTGGCCTACGATCAGAAGTTTATTCATATCAACATCAAAAATATTTCTGGGGACAACTCCCGTGCGCCAACCAATTATTTTGGCGGCGCCTGGGCACGAAACCGGTCAAAAGCCGCACCAAAACGCTCGGCCACGGGAAGCACTCCTTTTGTGTCATTCCTCACCCGGAACAAGCTTAGATCCAGATTGCTGCGTGCAGCCATGTAAGAGAACTGACGTTGAAACAAACGACGACCTGCGTCGATCTGGCGCTGCCGGGCGATAGGATCGGCAAAAATTGTGTTAAGTGTAGCGCGCATGCCAGCCCAATCGCCATAGGGAACGAGTCGCAAGTAGCCTTGACGGCCCAACTCAGCGAAGTCGGAGATGGCATTCGCGATGATTGGGGTGCCCATGGCCAGTGCATCCGTGGCCTTGTAGGGCATCTGGTAGTGGCTGGCGGGGATGTCAGGATTGAGCCAAAGAATCACAATGTCGGCAGCGAGGTTGATCCGGGCCATGCCTTCGCGATTCTGGGGCGGCAGCAACCGCAGCCGCTTATCCGAACTCCGCGCAAGCTCTGCGATCCGCGCTTGCTCTGGACTGGCCTGGGAGGCCACAAACAAGAGTTGGTATCGCGCGTCACCCAGATGCTCGATCATCTCCAGAAGCTCATACACGCCTTTGTGAGCGCGCAGCAATCCGCCGAACAAGATCACCCGATCATCGGCTCGGAAACCAAGCTGCCTGCGAATCGCGCTGCGGTCGTAACGATGGATGTCGTAGATCGATTCATCCTTGATGTTACGCATGTATAAGCACCGATTGCCGAAATGTGCATCAAGGGCTGTGTTGTGCGTCAGCACCATCGGCAACTCTTGTGCGATAGGATCAAGCACCTGTGCCCAACGCTCACTATAGGGATTTCGCAGCTCCGGGTCCGACCAATTCACTGCCTCCAAAGGCAACTGAAGATGCTGGACTGCCTGCCCGGGACGGCTCACGATAGTCTCCATATCGTTGATTTCAAGTGCAATCGGGACTCCAGTGCTACGGTTGGCGAGTAGTGCGAGTCCGAGACTGGGGAGTCGCGGCTTGACGACGTAAAGCAAGTCGCCATTCAAGGCGTCAAGGGCTTTGTCCAATACCTTAAAGAACCCAGGAAATGTCTTGCCTGGGCACGACCAGGTCGCGAAGTGCGGATTCACATCGCGTAGGGGCACAAATAGGCCCTCATTAAAAAAGTCGAACGAAACTAACTGTACTGCGTATTCATCGGCCAAAGCCTCAGCCAAGGCAAAGGGTTTGGAGTGGTGGTTGCGACAGTGGTCCCACGAGAGAATGCTCAGCTTCTTGACCCGATGCGCTCGGCGCCGTGGCAGACCTTGCCGAAAATAGTGTTCGGTGGTTTGTTTGACCTGTACCGCCGCAGAATCCTTGCCGCAGCCATTCGCGATTTGATGCAGGCCAGGATCACGTCGATAGAGATTCACAGGATACGGAAAATGCAGCGGATCGCGCAGCCAAGTGTATTTGATGATTAATGCCTGATCCTGCAGACGCGGTAAAGCCTCATCAAACCCACCAAAGCAAGCATATAGCTCTCGCCGGTGCGCGAAAGAGTTTAGATCAATAAAATTCGATTGCAACAAGCGTTCCGCGTCAAAGGGTCCACCACGAAAGCCTTCAATATGCGGGGCATTCTCCTGCGAATAGTAACACGTAATGTCATCCGCATAGATCGCAGAACAACCTGGATGTTTTCTTAGCATGGCTGCGACAATGGCCAGGTAATCGGGATGCCAAAAATTGTCGCTATCAAGATACGCAATGATTTCACCGCGCGCATGCTGCAAACCGGCATTGCGGGCTGCGGCGGCACCGCGCTTCGGCAAGGGCAAATATTCGATGCGCGGGTCATGAAACTCTGCCACCACAGCGGCTGTATCATCCGTGCTGGCATCATCACAGACGATGAGCTGCCAATGCGCATAACGCTGCTCAACCACCGTGGTGATCGCTTCCCCAATAACAGCAGCGCGGTTATGGGTCGGCATAATCACGCTCACCAGCTGCGGCGGCTGAACACAATAAGAAGTTTCGGCCAACAACCGGTCAATGGCTTGTGCGGTTGCTCCTATAGTGTCGGTGATCGCGAGCGGCACAGCCTCACGCAACAACATTTCGAGCTGATGCTGATATAGGCTTGCTTTCTTTTTTTTGTGTTTTTTGACTTGTTCTTGTATGCCTGCTTGCTGTCGCTGCTTGCGCTCGGCAAACCGCAGGTTCGCGGCGATGATGGACGCGAGACCAGGCTGCCGCGCAAGCGCCTGACGGTAGAGATCAATCGCTACGGGATAATCTTTTGTCCGCAGTGCCCGGTTGCCCTGCTTGAGTAAGCTACCGCTCATAAGCCAGCCGGTGGATGGTTTGCTGCAGCTTGTATCAAGCGTTGGCGCAGAATGGCGTCACGCGCGAGTTCTATGATCGCTTGCACCCATTTATCGATTACGAGGGGAACTACGAGACCATTGACACCAGGATTGACGGTGGCACGACAAACAGGGCCGGGGCTGTAAATACCAACCGCACCCGCGCGCGTAATGTCAAAAAACTTGGTACAGGAGCGCGCGCGGTTGAAGGGGTTGTCAAGCAAGGGGGCAAGCCCGATGTGGCGACCCGGCATGGCAAGAAAACTTTGGTAATTTGGCCAGGACATGGGGTGAATCACGGTGGTGCGAGGCAGGTGCCTGTAACGGCGATTGACCTTGGCAGCGCCGATGATTTCGAAGCTGAGGCGGGGTTCGGTTGCCAAAGCAGCTTGGATAACAGGATAGAGCCAGTCGATTTCGGCCTGGTGCGAGGCACTGCCGTGGTAGAACAGGCGAATGTATTCATCGGCGCTGGGATCTGGTCCAGGAGCGGACGGGGATTTGGCCAGTGGGAAGGGTTGCACAAGCCGGGGCTGCCAGGCGGCATATTTATCTTGCAGGTAGGGTGTCGAGACCCACAACTCGGCGCGCTGCGCTTTTAGCCAGCGCTGACGCCGGGTGGCGAGACGGGCCAGTTTTAAGCGATAGCGCAGCGGCGTGCCATGCGCAGCACCGAGATCGAAGAGGTCGTCATCCATGAAGTAGATGACTGACGCCAGGCACGCGCGATGCTGCTGGACAATTCTCGCCCAGGCCGTTGGAATGTACCGAACGAACACGACCCTTGACCGCTCAAGCAGCGCGAAATCTGGCACAGGCTGCCCGAAAACATGCCGCTGAATCGAGTATCCTGCCACTTGCAGAGCCGGCAATACGAAGTAGTCCGTCGACGGATTGGGGCGCTCCTCGATTAAGTGAACGCATTGTGCGGGCAGCTTCCGACCCTGATCCGCGTGCTGGTGCATGGTTCTGTTTTATGATCTTGCGGTGACTCGTAACGACTGGTCCCCATGGTAGAGCCAGTGTGCCAGCGTGTCTGCATTCTTTGAATCAATTTGTTGCATTGATGTTCGAGGGCGTTGGAAATTCTATGATCGGAGTTTGTTCGCGGGGCATTTTGCGCATTCAGGCGCTGGAGGCTTTGCTTGGCGAGGCGGTGACTAGGGTTGGCGGCTTTCCCTCCCGGAGTCACTTGTCCGCCGTCGCAGGGTGGGGACTGAAACCTAGCTCGCGCAAGGCGCGCGCATTGGCCCGGCGCTGCGGTTTGCCCTATCTGGCGTTGGAAGATGGCTTTCTGCGCTCAGTCGGCTTGGGCAATCAGGATCCGCCCCTGTCGCTGATTGTGGATGATCTAGGCGTTTATTACGATGCCTCGCGACCGTCGCAGGTTGAGCGCTTGATTCAGCAGCCCCTTTCCACCGCCGACATGGAGCGCGCGCGGGCGCTACGCGCGGCCTGGCGTGCCGCGCGGGTGTCGAAGTATAACCACTTGCGCGAGTCACGCACCGCCCTGCCCTCTCCGGCGGTGCTAGTGGTGGACCAAACCTTTGGTGATGAGTCTATTTCCCGTGGGCTGGCGAGTCCGGCGGATTTTTCCCACATGCTCGAGGCGGCGCTGGCGGAACATCCGCAGGCGACGGTGCTGGTCAAAATGCACCCGGATGTTTTCGCCGGCCGCAAGCGCGGACATTTTGAGCCTGCTCAGTTGGCCAAGTGGGAGCGCGTGCTTGTGCTCAGTGAGGATGTGCATCCAGTGGCGTTGCTGGAGCGAGTCGAGGCAGTTTATACCGTCACCTCGCAGCTGGGTTTTGAGGCGCTGCTCTGGGGCCGACGGGTGCGCACCTTTGGCCTGCCGTTTTATGCCGGCTGGGGCCTGACGGAGGATGCCTTGCCAGCGCCGGAGCGCCGTAAACCTGTGCCCATTGAACAGGTGATTCATGGAGCGCTGATCGCCGCGCCGCGCTATCTGGATCCGGAAACCGGCGCACGCTGCGAGGTTGAGCGCTTGGTGGAATGGATGGGATTGCAACGCCGAATGCGCGAGCGCTGTCCCGCAGCATTAGAAGCTGCGGGCTTTTCTTCCTGGAAGCGTCCGCTGGTGCAGCGCTTTTTGCAGGGCAGCCAACTTCACTTCGCTCGTCAGCCCTCTGCGGATGACACCCCTCTTGCCGTCTGGGGCATGGCCGCAGCTCCCGCAGGGCGTGAGGTGTTGCGGCTGGAAGATGGCTTTTTGCGCTCCGTCGGCCTAGGGGCGGACTTGGTGACGCCCTTATCCTGGGTGGTGGATAAGCGCGGACTTTATTATGACCCGAGCGGCCCGTCGGAACTTGAAAACATTCTACAAACGCAGGTGTTTGATGCCGCCTTACTGGAGCGAGCACGACGCCTGCGCGAGCGGATTGTGGCCTCTGGGCTGACCAAATACAACGTCGGCACAGCTGCCTGGCGGCGACCATCGACGGCGCGCCCGGTCATTCTGGTCCCTGGGCAGGTCGAGACAGATGCCTCGATTCGACGCGGCGCGCCTGGCATTCGACGCAATCTCGACTTGCTACACGCGGCGCGTGAGGCGAATCCCGACGCTTATCTGCTCTACAAACCCCACCCGGATGTGGTGGCCGGTTTGCGAGCCGCAGGCGAGCATGAGTTCCAGGCGCGCGCTTGGTGTGACGCGCTGATCATGGATGTGCCCATGGCCCAGTTGCTGGATGGCGTTGATGCGGTCTGGGTGCTCACCTCCTTGGCGGGTTTCGAGGCTTTGCTGCGCGGCAAGCGGGTGGTCTGCCATGGCCAGCCGTTCTATGCCGGCTGGGGGTTGACCGAGGATAAACTGCCGTTGGCGCGACGCACCCGGCGACTGAGCTTGGATGAGCTGGTAGCGGGGACACTGCTGTTGTATCCCTCCTATGTGAGCCGCGTTACGGGGCGCTATACCACGGCGGAACGGGCGTTGGATGAACTCTTGGCCTGGCGCGCGCGCGGCGGGAACCCGCCATGGTGGCATCGTCTAATGGTACGTCCGCTGCTGGGGCGCTTGGCCAATGCCCGCGACCGGGCTGCGTTTTGAATTGAGCGCGAAACGTAATCGTTCAAAGACCCCCGACCGAACCGGCAAGGTGGCTGCCGGACGACCAGCGCGACGTTCAGCAATCACGCTAGCCAGATAAGGCCAAGGTAGATGCCCGCGCTGACGGCAGGTTTCGATCACACTGGCCAGCAGGGTGAAGGTGCGCGAACCGGCCTCGTTGCTCGTTCCCATCATGAGGCGGCGGACAATCACACAGGGGCCACGCGTTGGCTGCGCAAGATTTGGGTCGATGGGGGATACGATGGAGCGCCCCTCAAAGCCTGGCTGGCACGCGTGATCTCGCCGTCCATCGATCTGGATGTGGTTCAACGCCCGTCCTCTGGCTTCCATCTGGTCAAACGCCGCTGGGTCGTTGAACGCACGTTCTCTTGGTTGTTCAACTATCGGCGACATTCCAAGGACTATGAAGTGCTGACACGAAACAGCGAAGCCATGATTCAGGCCGCGATGATTCATCTGCTTGCTCGGCGCTTGGCGTAGGTCGTAAACGGGTTTTCAGACAGCTTCTTAACCTTGCTTCGGACAATAAAAAGCAATTCCTGCGCTCCAGTCGGTCTTTTAGTTCTGGCTAAGGAAGCACGCGAGATGATCACAGGCAAGACTCGCGCCCTGTTCGACGGCAAGCAAGGGCGGTAGCGCTTTGAGTCGCGCCAGCATGGCGGTATCGGCCAGGGTTGCTTGCAGGGCTTGGCTGAGATGGGGGGCCTTGTAGCGCGCGCGCGGCAGCACCCGTGCCCAGCCGCAGCTTTGGACGCGGTGGCTGTTGTCGAATTGGTCATCGGCCTGGGGGACCAGCAGAGATGGCCGGGCGTGACGTAACGCCCAGCCGATGGTGCCGATGCCGCCGGAATGCACCACGGCCTGAACATGCGGGAAGAGCTTTGAATAAGGCAAATAGGAGGTCACATGCACGTCAGTGGCTGATGGGAGCTGCGCATGGAGTCTGGAGGAGGCAATGATGAGGGTGCGGAGGCCAAGCGCGCGACTGGCTCTGATACTTTCCTGAAAGTAATCGCCGGGATGCGCGCGGGCATGGCCGCCCAGGGCATAGAGAATGGGCGGGCTGCCGGCGCGAATAAACTCCAGCGCGCGCTGGAGTTGCTCCGCCTGGCCGAGGAAGTCCGCCTCCTGCCAAGTCAGGCCAGTAACCACCGTGTTGGGCGGGACAGCGGGGGTATGATGGAAAAACTGCGGCGAGGTCAGCAGCAGATTCAGTGCACGGGAGTACAGTCCTTCAAAGCGAGGGTGGCCCAGGTGAGTGAGTCCGAGTCGCGCCTGCACTTGCCTCAGCGGGGCGCTGAGAAAGTGGCTGGAGCCACGCACAGCGGCCAGGCTGAGGGCATTTACCCAAGGTTGTGCGGGGGCGATGCGCTGGAGCTTGTGCAGGATGGGAAACAGGCAGGGGTTGTCCGATGAGGCCAAGCCCAGCGGCGAGACAGCGCAGTAGATCCAGGGGCGATCATGTTGTGCCGCCACCAGTGGACCGCACAGAGCGAGCTGGTTGCCGATGACCACGTCGGCGCGGGCGACCAGGGGGCCAAGGACTTGAAGCTCGGCTTGCAGGGCGCGGGCGGAGCCGCCGAAGGCCTCGTTGGAGATCCATGACAGGGCGCGCGCCGGGGGCTTTGCCCTGTTGGGCGTGGCACTTAGGTCTTGATCAAGCGCTTGCGCGGTCAGCCCCAGGCTGCGCGCTGCGCACAGGTGCTGCGTCTGGGTGGCCAGCGTGACCTGATGGCCACGCGCTTGCAGGGCGCGGGCCAAGGCATAGATTGGGATGACGTCGCCAAAGGAGCCCTTGGCAATGATGCAGGCGTGGCCCAAGGTTATTCCCTGGTTGGCGCTGATACAGTCGCCTGGTCGTAGCCGAAGGCGTCAAAATCCGCCCGGTAGAACTGGCAAATTTTATCCAGGACGTCATCGTCAAGATCCACTGAAACAGTTTGCCCCCGCAGTAGCGCGGGGATGCCTGCAGGCTTTTCAATTCCTAAGCAATCACAGGCATAGGCCATAGGTTTGTCCAGGCCGTCCTCGAGTTTGAATAATTCCGTGGCCTCACCAATAAATTCCACCTGGGGGCGCAGGTGATTATCGAAGATGTATGGATTTTTGCCTTGCCTTTTTAATGCAATATCAACCCAGTCAGCAAAGGGCTGCTGTGGTTGGTTTTTCTTCATTGCAAGACGGGCGCGATGCTTATACTCCGAAACCATTCTCTCAACCGGATGCCTAATGACCGCGAACTCATGCTCAAAGTCTGAAAAGATTTCGGTGATAATGGCTTGATGCCAATGCTGTGGCGAACAAGGGAAGCCCGCCGCCTTGTTCTTGTGCAGTTTGATTGACCACAACTCCACGGTCACGCCCAGGGCTGACATGGTAAATTCCAGCGAGGAGCCGCCAGTTTTGGGAATGTGGTAAAAAAAAACCCGCTTGTTGTTGATTGAGAAAATTGGCATCTCGAACCTTTGACCCCGAACCTCAATCATTATGATCGCGGATAATGGCGATGAGTAACTGCAGGATCAGTCCTGTCAGCGCGGCAAGCAGTGCGAAGACGATGGTGTTGTGCAGGCGCTTGGGCCGGTTGGAATACTCCGGGAAGGTGGGGGTTTGCAGCACAGACACCTGTTTGAGGGATCGCGCGGTTTCCACCCGGGTGTTCTCCAGTGCGGTTAGCGCAGTGGCGTAGAGCTGGTTGGAGAATTCCGCTTGCAGGGTTAGCAGGTCATATTCGGCGGACAGGCGGTTGAGTGCGTCTCCCGAAGTACGGGCGAGACGCGCGCGCTCGCGGGCGACTTGTTCTCGCACCCCTTTGATTTCGCTCTCCACGCGTTGCATGTCCGGAGCGCGCGCGCTTTGCGACTGACTCAGTGCCACCTTGCGCGCTTGCAAGCTGGCCAGCTCTCCTTCCAAACCCGCGATCACTGTGCTGATGCTCGCGACGGTTTCTGGTGGCGACACCAGGCCATATTCATTTTGGTAGTTGAGCAAGCGCTCTTTGTCTTCCACCATGCGCTGCTGGACTGCCTCAACCTGGCGCTCGATAAAGCGGACTTGCTCCTCGGCCAGGCGGTGGCCCATGGCATTCATGTGTTCCTCGCCGGCCTTGAGCAGCCCCTCAACCATGCGTTGCGCAGTCTCGGCGTCGAAGGCTTGGGCGGAGATTCTCAACACTTGGGCATATTCATCAAGCTCGACCGAAATCTGCTTGAGCATGTAGCGATGGAAGTCCTCCATGGGCACGCCCGCAGCAGACAGGCGTGACAGGCGGTCGATATGCGGATCAGCGTAGTGCGCGCGCAGGCCAAGCTCGGCATCCAGGATGGCCAGCATGTCGGTTGAGAGCATGTAATCACGCAATACCAGCAGATCGTTATTGGTCTGGCCTGCCACGATGGCGGCAAGTCCGCCCTCGGACTTGGCGATTTGCGCGCTCAGTAAGACCACATGCGCGCGGGAGAGATAACGGTCGCTTGCGATCAGCGACCAATACATGGCGGCACCGAGGATGGACAGCAGAATCAGCGCCCAAAGCGGTTGGCGGCGCAGGGCATTCACGCAGCTTTCCGAATCGGGGCGACCGTTGCGGATTTTTTCTTGGGGGACTTGACGCTCGCGTTATAGGCATCCAACCCCTCGTTCACATCATCGAACCACAGCGGCGGCTCGCCCTTGCGCAGCCACAGGGCGGCCTGGCAGAGATCGCGCAAGATCTGCTCCTCGTGCGAGACCATGATGACGCTGGCCTTGCCGAGCCGATCATGAAACACCTGCTTGGCCTTGGCCTTGAAGGCCGCGTCTCCGGTAGCGGTGGCCTCATCGGATAAATACACATCGAAATCAAAGGCCAGGGAGACGCCAAAGGCGAAGCGGCTGCGCATGCCGCTGGAGTAGGTCTTGATGGGTTGGTCGAAGGCCTTGCCGATCTCAGCGAAATCTTGCATGAAGTCGATCACTTCTTTGATGCGATCCGTGTAGCCATGCACCCGGGCGAGAAATTTCAGGTTCTGTCGCCCAGTCATGCTACCCTGAAAGCCACCGGTGACGCCGATCGGCCAGGAGACGCGACAGCGGCGGATGACCTCGCCGCGGTCGGGGTGATCCTCCCCGCCAATTAAGCGCATCAGGGTGGATTTACCGGCGCCGTTGCGGCCAATCACCGCCAAACTGACACCCTTGGGCAGCGTGAAATTCAAGTCCTCGAGCACCCACTCGACGGACTGGCGCGTTTGGTTGTGGTAGCGTTTGTAGAGGTTTTTGACTTCGATCATTGACTTGTCATTCGGCGCTTATTGGGCCTTGAGGCGGTGTTCATAGCGCGTATGCAGCGCCAAACCGAGCGCGAGTGTGATCAGTATCCATTGCCAAAAATACTCCAGGCTCACGCCAGCGAGCAGGTGGTAGCCAGAAAAATAGGACCCGCGCAGCAATTCCAGACCATGCACAATGGGATTGTACATAAGATACTCCAGCATTTTCGGCGGAAAACGGTTCAACGGCAGGATAACACCCGAGAGAATCAGCAGCGGGAAGGTTATCATTTTGATCAATCGCTCCAGGTCCGGGATCAATCGCACCACCACGGACACAACCAGGGCGCACCCCAGCCCGAGAAGCGAAAGCGACAGCCACATAAAGCCCACTCCAAGCATATCATCTGGCAAGGCATCCATGCCGACCAGAACGGCCAAGCCAAGCAGAATCAGCAGCACAATGGTCTGCAGCATGCCCTCCATGGCATGGCGCACCAGCAGCGGATCGACCGGCTTGATCTGGCGATAGGCAAAAAGCGCTTTGTTGGCCTGAATGGCGCTCATACCGCGGGTGATGGCGTTGCGAATGAGAAAAAACCCGGTCAGGCCGATGATGAGCCAGGGGATAAATTCCGCGCCAATGATTTCTCGCGTGCGCCCCATAAAAGAGCGAATGCTCACCATGAAGCCGATAAACATCATGGGCTCACCCAGCATCCAGAACCAGCCCATGCGATCATTCATGGTCCGCGCGAGTACCTCGCGCATGAAAAGCGCGTGCCAGACGCTCCAGGTGACCTGCCAGTGGGTACGCATTCGATGACTAGCTCAGGGGGTTGCAGGGATGGCAAGCAATCCAGAGGCTAAAGGTCGAGTGCGACCTTGGTGGCGACCGCGATTTGGTAAAGAATCTGGGTGAGGGTCTTGGCTAGTTCCAGATTTTTGGTCGGTACCCTTGGCAGCACCAGAATTTCGTCCCCAGGGCTCGGCGTAATGCCTTTTGCCCGCACCACTTCGCCGCTCTGGCGGGCGAGCAGGATGTTGCCACGGTCGGCACGGTCAGTAAAACCACCGGCGCGATCAATGTAGTCTTTTACATCCAGGCCGCTGGTGTAAACCATGGCCTGGGGCACCACGACCTCGCCACTGATAAAGATGGAATCAGACCGGTTGGGGATGGTGATCACATCGCCATTTTGCAGCCCGACGTCGCTGATGTGGCCATTTTTGGCGACCACCAGCCGCCCACTGACTTCCAACTCGCGCGCGCGCTTGACGAAATCCTGAATCAACTCGGCTTCCTTGAAACGAATATTGGCCTCGTCTACCGTTGAGGATGACGCCCCAAGATAGGCCGTCTCCAGCCGCCGCAGGCTTTCATGCAGGGATTCGCGCTGGCGTTGGGCCACGCTCTCGCGCCGAATCGAGATGCTGTCGACATCGGCGAGTTGCGGTTGTACCGGAATGCTGTCGAGGAGCTCCGTCAGGCGCGCGTCCCTCGGAATGGTAAAGCGCGAGGGGCCAATAAAGCTGCCCTCAATCTGCACCACGATAGTCTCGCGTCGGTGATCCACGACAAAATCGATAGTATCGCCATCATGGAGGCGCCGCTGGCGCAAATCACTGAGCGCGAGATACTCGGAGATCGGCCCCTGCTCACGCATCCCACTCAACAAACCGAAGGACACCCCGGGGCGCAGGCGCACCCACTCGAACAGTTGCCGCACGGTCTCAGCCCGTCCAGCAAGCTCATAGCGATAAGGCTGGGCGACATCGCCAAGCACCGTGACCATGGCGCCCTGGCTATCGACCACGATGGTATCGCCCTCCTCGAACTGCAAGCGCGGCAGGCGCCCATCGAGCAGAAAGGGATAGAGGTCCACGCGCGCGATGACCTCGCCCCCGCGCTGCACATGAATCTTGCGGAAGCTGCCGGCAGCAAGATCAACGCCGCCGGCCTGGTCGAGATAATTCAGCACCGAATCACTGGGCGTGCCCGAGTAGCGCCCTGGCGAGGGCACGAAACCGGTCACAAACACGCCAACCGGCTGCACCCCCTGCAGGTTGGTGTAAACCGAGACATTATCGGTATAGACCTCGCTGATGGCCTGGCGCACGCGCGCGTCAAGCTCGCCAGCGGAGACGCCTTGCACGGCCACGGGGCCAACCTGGGGGATGAAGACATTGCCCTGGGCATCGACCGGGAGCACCGCGTCGAGCTGCAGAGCGCCCCAAGCGCGCACCGTGACCTGATCGCCCGGCATGATGCGATAGCTGGGGTTGAGCCCCGAAACGCGCATGGCGCGAAAACCGCCCTGGAACAGACGGGCGCCGAAAGGTGGGATCTCGTTCGCACCAGCGGGGGTTGGGGTGACCGGTCCGTAGTTGAGTGTTCGCGACAACATCTGCGGCGGCCCTTCGAGGTCGTCCACCATGGGCTTGGCACGTTGTTCGGGCGGAATGTCGACTTCGGCGCTGACCCCTTGGGCCAGCGTAGGCCGCCCTATCCCGACCACGAGCCAGAGCAGTGAAACCAGCAGCAGCCTGAGAGGCAACACCCGGCGCACGGCACATACCATCATTGCGCGCCCCCCTCATATAAAAGGAGCGACGTGCTGTGATGCAGCACGGGGCGGCCGTTGATTTGCAGCAGGCGAACAATCTGCCAAGTGGGCGCCCGGGCTGGGCTTGCGCCATCTTCCCGGCAGGCCAGCGCCGGCCGGGCCTGCTGGCGGGGTTCCACTGTCAGGCGCCGGCAGCGGCGTCCGCTGGCCGCAGCGTAAGGCGGATGGAATTGCACCATGACTCCTGGCCCCCAGGGGGTTTGCGACAAGCTGCGGGTGGCGCCCGCCGGTGCCGTGTCAAGCGCGCGCTGAAAGACCTCTAGCCCGCTTTGGCGGCTAGGATTGTCCTCGCGCACAGCGGCGGATGGTGGCACGCACCCAGTAAGCGCAAGCAGAGCAACACCGACCAAAAGCGGATAACGCCGGTAGAGCAATGCAACGGCAGGATGCTGGAACAAAGACATAGACGGAAAAAACAACAAAAAAGCGATAGCCCCGCACCATCCGTTATCAGATAGCAACCCGGCACCCAGGATGGGTCTGAAACCTGCCATAATAGCAGCAATGACACCATGAACGATGGATTGGCACCACATGGCGCTGGGAGTTTGGGAGGAGCCATTAATGAAGGAATTTTTCGTTGGCGTTGGGCTATCGCTGTTACTGCTGCCCCTGGCATTACTTGGCCTGCTGATGCTCGCCTTTTATGGAGTTACCGGGCGGGTGCAGCGGGCGCGCGCCGGCGTGCGGGCGCTCGACCATTTTGTGAATGCCTCAGTCTTTAATGGCTACTCGTGGGAATCGATCTCCTCCCACGCCTGGCGAGAGCGCGAAAATCAAGCCTGGGCGCGGCTGGTGGTGCGCTTTGCCAATGTGTTTCAGCAGGATCATTGCCGCCGCGCCAACAAGCGCGAGCAGCATGTGGTGGATTTGATTCTGCGGCGAAACCTGCACGCACAAACCATTGGCCGGCAGCGCGCGAGCGAAAGCAAAACGCCAAAGCAACCAAAAACAGTAAATCCTTAAGCCTTGTACTTCGGCCCTGATGCCTCAGCGCTCTGGCTGAACCTCTAGCGATGCCAAATTCCCCCGTGCCACCGGGTTCACCTTGGTACTGGCGGTTGATCCCGCTACCACTCTCGGCAGGGCGTGCTTCGGCACCCTGTCCAACCCCCAGTTCCGCTCCAGTTCCGGCGGCCAAATCACACCCGTGTGATTATTCACATCGGGCAGCGGCCGATAAAAGTTGCCATTGGCTTGATTGTGCGCGCGCAACCAACTACGAAAGCGCAAGAACAGATCATGATCCACCACTCCAGGATCACGCCAAAAAGCGTCAAGCCCACCCTGGAAGGTCAGACCTGGCATGTCATAAATTGGCGTACCCAGCACGCACAGCGGTGTTTTATGAAGAATGGACGACAAGCCGACCGTGCTATTGATCACCACACAGCCGAGGGCATGATCAAGCAGGGTTGGCAAGTGAACATCATGCACATAGAGCACGCGCTCACCCACGCCATATTTGGCTGCCCGCTGCGCGATAAAGCGACCATATTCCCGATAGCCGCGATCCAGCGGATGGTGCTTGAACACCAGGAAATGGCCAGGCGCCGCCCCCCGGGTGAAGGACACCAGGACTTGCTCGATAAATTCCTCGATACTCGAGAAATCTGAATGCACGCTGATCTGGGCGTCATTGTGGGTTTGCAGCGGTGCGATGAAGTAGCGCTTACTCAAAGGCCCAACAAGGCGCTTGGCGAGCGGTCGCTCGCGCCACCCAAAATAGTGCTTCCGCCACCACGCGCGCGCCCAATAAAAGGCCTGGGGCAGAGGCGACAGCGAGCGATGATGCATATAATGAGGATAGCCCCGGCGCAATACCGCATTCGCGAGGGCATAGATGATCGCATGGAAGACTGCGCGCGAAAAGCCATTGTTCACCTTGCGCGGGGCCGGATCAGCCCGCACGCTTGGCACCTGGCTTCGGTAGAAGGCCGGATCGCGCGGCAGAGATGAGAAGTTATTCACCCCACCTCTTTCGATGGTGA
Source organism: Rhabdochromatium marinum (assembly GCF_016583795.1). Classification (GTDB taxonomy): domain Bacteria; phylum Pseudomonadota; class Gammaproteobacteria; order Chromatiales; family Chromatiaceae; genus Rhabdochromatium; species Rhabdochromatium marinum. The sequence goes on from NZ_NRRS01000049.1 coordinate 24,603, forward strand.
TAAAATCCGGCCGAAGGTAACCTTCCTCAAACACATAAACGACCGCCCGCTGCCAGCGGATCACGTCGGGCACGCTCATGTGGTAATGCCGGCAATCCCCAAACAGAAAGACCGCATCCACATCAAGGCGCGCGAGCAGGCGGCTCAGGTAGTTCGGCCAATCCTCTAGGGTGCCGTAGTAGTCGATCGCGTCTTTTGCATAATAGAGCCGGTCCCCCGGACAGAAATTAATTTTGAAAACCTCCGCTCCTGCAGCTTCCAAATCCAGCTTCAACCGCCAGAAAAAAGGCCCCATCGGCCCCTGTAGCAGCAATACCCGTTGACCGGCAAAGGCTGACAGCACGTTTTCAGTTCCTCGTTTTTTGGTTGATCCGTCCCTTTCCAGGGGAACACGTCCTGCCCGTTTCCCAATGGTCTTTAATAAGCATAAGCTTAACCCTTAGGCAAGATCCCACCGCAGGTTTCGCAGATCTCGCTTATGCGCTTTTTGTTAGGATAGCACGCTGAACGCGGACTCGCACCAATTTCTCGCACCAATTTCTCGTGCCAACTTTGTGCGCCCTATCGCAAAGTTTCACCCTGCCGAGGCGCCTATCCGTAGCGCCGGCAACCCCGTTATCGCAATTCGCGAGATAACAATATTTGGAGCATTCATGACTAAGCCACACCTTTGTTACCCGGATATATCGCCTGTTGCCGTTGGCGGCTTGGGCGGCAGCGGAACGCGCTTGATAGCACAACACCTCAAAGACACCGGTTTTTATATTGGATCCCTGCTAAACGAGGCCAATGATAACCTTCTATTCACCCTGCTGTTTAAACGTACAACAATCCTATCCATATCTGATGCTGACTTTGATGCCTTGATTGACATTTTTGTCAAATCAATGACTGGTGAGACTGACTTTACACCGCAGCAACTTCAATTAGCCGAACATCTCGCAGCGCAATATGCCAACCCCCAGATTAAAGCCTGGCTCAGCGCCCATGGCAACCCACTGCTTTACCAAGTGCACCGCCACAAGCCAGATAACCCATGGGGTTGGAAAGAACCAAACACCCACATCACCCTAGATCGTCTGATAACGAGGTTCCCCAAGCTCAAGTATGTTCATGTCATGCGCAATGGGCTGGATGTCGCTTACAGCTCCAATCAACGCCAACTTAAGCTTTGGGGCAAGCATTTTCTGGGTGAATCTGTCGCCCCAACACCCTATTATGCTCTGAAATTTTGGTGTATCATTCATCAACGCGTTCTTGCCATGGCCGAGTCAAACCCCGGCCAATTTATGCTACTGAATTACGACAACCTGTGCGCATACCCCGAACAAGAAATTGACAAGCTACTCGGTTTTTTATCCATTGAGCCGTCCAGCGCTGTCACTAAACAACTGGCCAAAAGCGTGCAGCCTCCCACCTCGATCGGCAGATTCCGGCGCCATGATCTTGGCCAGTTCGCGGAAGAAGACATCGCTTTCGTGCAGTTCCTTGGTTTTGATGTCAGAGTGTAAGGCAACTCCCTGAAAATAACGTATCAGGACTTAGGGCCTGTCACAAAATAAGTGTCTCACTTTGAGGGCTGCTGCTATGCTTATGGCATGGTCAATGGCGACACACTAAAACGGCGGTTTGAGCTTCTTGAACCGGTTCTGGATGAACGGTTGCGTCGGTTATTCGCCGCTGCGGAGGCTGAAGCCATTGGGCGTAGAAGTAGCGTTTTGGTGTCTGAAGCCACGGGTGTATCCCGTCGAGCGATCCGCGTGGGACAACAAGAACTGCTTAATCGCGAGCGCAGCGATCCCACGGGCGCAGAACGCGAACCTCGGCGTATCCGCAA
>NZ_NRRS01000050.1 GCF_016583795.1 Rhabdochromatium marinum
CCCCACCCCACCCCGCGCGCCTTAGCTGCGCGCCTTGGGCGGTGGTATTTCGTCGGTCAGCAGGGTACGCGGCGCATGGCCCTGACGCGCCTTGAGCGCCTGGGCCAGTTGATGAACGGCCATGGCGTAGTAGGTACTGTGGTTGTAACGGGTGATGACATAGAAATTGTCAAAGCCCACCCAGTATTTATACCCCTGGCCGACATCCAGTCGCAGCAGACTCAGGCGTTGCTGATTGGCAGGCAAGCGGGAGGCGCTGACTCCCAGAGTCGTCAGCTCCGCGACCGAGTAATTGCTCGGAAAGCCGGTATCCAGACTGGTCGGAAGCGCCCGAGCGACCTGTACCTGCATGGCCACCGGCTGACCGGAACGCCACCCATGGCCGGCAAAATAGTTGGCGATACTGCCAATGGCGTCATCGATATTCCACAGATCGCGGTGGCCACTGCCGTCGAAATCGACCGCATAGGCGTGGAAGCTCGAAGGCATGAACTGTCCCAGTCCCATGGCACCAGCAAAAGAGCCGACCGGCTGCAGGGGATCGAAGCCCTCCTCGCGCGCCATGACCAGATAGTAGGCCAGCTCATCGGTGAAGAATTCCGCCCGGCGCGGGTAATCGAAGGCCAGGGTCGTCAGGGCATCAATGATGCGGTGCGACCCCATGTAGCCGCCCCAGCGCGTTTCAACGCCGATGATGGCGACCAAATATTCCGCCGGCACCCCGTATTGGCGCTCGGCGCGCGCCAAGGTAGCGGCATGTTGATGCCAGAATTCGGTGCCGGTGGCCACATTCGATTCCTTGAGGAACTTGGCGCGATACCGCAGCCAGGCCCCATTGGGTCCACTCGCCGGACGCACACGCGGGGCGCTCCGGTTCATATAGTCAACAATCCACTGTTGGCGCTCAACCTGCGAGAACAAACGTTCCAGCTCAGCGCGGGAAAAGCCGTCGGCTTCCATGCGCGCGATGAAGCGTCCCAATGCCGGGTTCTTGGCATAGTCGCCGCGCACGCCATGGCCATGGGAGGCCGCGACCTTGATCAGATGCCCGGTGTCCCGGGCTTGAGGGCGGCGCTTGACAGCGTCAGTGGTGAACGCGGGGGCCGCAGAGGCCGGTTGAACGACGCTCTGGGGCGATGTCGCCGACGCTCGCTCCAGGCTCGCGGTGGCCGATGGCGTGGTGTGGTGCGTTGATGGCTCAGTGGCAGCAGAAGCCTTGATGGTCTGGGTGCCACAGCCGGTCAGCATCAGGAGTGCGCCGATCAGTAACAGCAAGAAACGCGCTCGATGGATCATTGGGCCCTCGGGTTCTCACAACAGATTTGGAACAATGGATGCCGGCAGGGATTAAGCGTGGTCAATCATCCATCATCCAGCACCACAATCGCATCCATCTCGACATCGGCCCCCTTGGGCAGAGCGGCAACGCCAATGGCAGCGCGCGCCGGATACGGTTGTTCAAAGTACTCCGCCATGATTTGATTCACCAGCGGAAAATGACTGAGATCCGTCAGAAAGATCTGTAATTTAACCAGATCCTGAAAACTGCCACCGGCTGCCTGGGTAACGGCTAGCAGATTATCAAAGACGCGCCGAATCCGCGCCTCGATCCCGCCCTCGACCAATTCCATGGTCGCCGGATCCAGTGGAATCTGTCCTGACAGATAGAGGGTATGACCAACCCGCACGGCTTGGGAATAGGTGCCAATGGCTTGTGGCGCCTGATCGGTATGAATCACTGTTCTGGTCATGGCTGCAAGGCCCGCTCCTCGGCTTGGGTTGGACGCGCACCCAATCGGTTGGCTTATGAGTCACAGCCGTTAGCGGAGCGCGCGCCTGGCTCGGAAAACGAACGCTTACGATGCCACAAAAAGCCTCGTCATGCTCGCGTCTGAACGATACCCAGGGGGCGGCACAAGATCCTGCCCTGGTGGGAAGGTGGGGATGGCGGGAGTGGTTGCGGGGATGGGGGTCAGTTGGGCACAGTGAAATGTGCCCAACTGTTACAGGCGCTGCCTGGTCTCAGAACAGCGTCTCAGGCTGGCGTCTCAGGCCGCCAGCGCTTGCGGGGCATGACTCAAACACTGCTTGGGACAGACCCGCGAACAGGATTCGCAGCCGATGCAGTCGAGGATATTCTTCAGGTTCATGACCATGCCGGGCGCTTCGTCGAAGTCATCGTCGTCGAAATCGTCGTCATCATCAAGATCCAGATCATCGCGATCAATCAACTCGAAAACATCGCGGGGGCACACTTTATAGCAGCGCCCGCAGCCAATGCAGTTGTTTTGATTCAGCGCCACGATGAAGGCCGGTGTCCATTCGGTGCCGCCCCGGGTCAATCCGGTGATGGTGCTCATATCAGTCTGTCTCCCTGGCGGATTAAAGTCCGGCCACGTCGGAATGATTGCCCACCCGTTCCAGCGCGACGGACAGAATCTTGTCGGCCTCATCTTTCATTTTCGACAGGGAGTCAAAACCGAAGCGATGCACGTCGCGCAGCGTGCGGTCCATCACCACCAGCTTGCCGACCAGGATGAGCGCGCGTCCAAAGCCCTCGGCGCTCAGGTTGATCACCGGCGAGGCCATCAGGCTGCATTCGCTCTCAATCATGGCGGCAATGGTGTTGTAGAAGGCATTGAGCCGATCCAGGATCGCCGTGTCGGGATTAGCCACCACGGGAATCTCCCGGCGCCGTTCCGGCGTCAGGATGAAGGGATCGAGCAATTCAGCATTGGTTTTGTTCTCCAGCCGGCCATGGGTATCGAAGGCACGCATCTGGCGCACCAGTTCGACACAAAAAGTCGTTTGCAGCACTGGGTCGGCGGTATCAATGGCCATAGTCCCTGTTGTCATAGCAGTCTCCGGTGTTGTGGCGGTGCATGAGGCAACCGCTCAATCAGCGACAAATCCGCCCGTGCGTGCAGCACGGACGCCAAAATTTTTTGCTCCGAGCGCCCTGAGCGCTTTAGGCGTGCCACCAGCCAGCGGCTGAGGCTCAGCCCGCCCAAGAGTCCCAGCAGCGCCAGCAGCAGGCTCGGGCCGTCACCGCCCAGGTGCTCGCCGTAGCCAGCGCCCAGCAGCATCAGCACGACCGGCAGCAAATAGGTCAGGAACGCCAGGCTCAGCAAGGCGCCGGGTTCTATCCCCAGCCGCACCGGATCTCCGGCGCGCAGCGGCGGGGCTGCATCGGATTCAGGCACGGGTATTTCAAGGCGCAGTGCCGACTCACCAAAGAGCCCGGCCAGCGCCGCTGTGCCACAGCCGCTCGCCTGACCACAGCCGCCGCAGGCACTGCGTCGGGGCACTTCGATGCGCAGCCGCGCTGGCTGCGCCGCATCGGCCGGCAGCACCTCCAGCACTCGGCCCGACTGCTCGATCATTCACTCCACCCCTCAGCTTCCATGGCATCAAAACGCGCCTCAGCGCGCGGTTGGCGGGCGGCAATCGCCCGCATCAGCCAGGCGCTGGGACCTGTGTTCAGATCACGCTGCAAGCCTTGCAGTAGCTGTTTGACCGAGGTGCCGGCCTCCACTTTCAGCGGCTGAATCCCACGCGTGCGCAGCTGACTGACCGCCGAGGCCCCCACTGCCTGGCAATACACTACCACGCAGCCCTCCAGCGCATCGATCTTGGCAGCCAGCTTATCCTCGTTGCCATCCATTGACAGGCAGCCAAACTGCACCACTTCGAGCAGTTCACAGCCATGGTTATCGACGGCATAGAGGGCAAACGCCTGCGCAGCGCCAAAGTGCTGATCCACCCGACTCAGATCCGTCGTCGCAAAGGCCACCTTGATCGCCGTCGCGCTCGGGGATGTCTCTGACGTGGCCGCTGGCGGCGTATCACAATTGAGCAATTTCAGTCGGCGTTCAACAGGCATTAGAGATCTCCTTAAGCCGCCTGGGCTGATAATTCAGCGGATCGCTCAGCTGCCGGCCACTGCTTAAGCCGCGAGCGGTAGGGATGAATCTCGCCCTTCTCCAGGCTCAGCATGATGTTAGCTAAATCAAACAGCGTCTGGCGCGAGCCTGAGTAACCGATCCAGCCACGCTGATAGCCACCGATCAGGTCGTATTGCGGAAAGCCGGCGCGCAACAGCGGGATGCCCAGCCGTGCGGCTGAACCTGCTCCATGAGAGTTGCAAATCAGCAGCTCGGCGCCTTGGGCGCGGGCGATCTGCTCCAGATCTTCGAGATCACCGATCTTGACCTGCTCGGCGCGAACCTCGCGCAGACTCGCCGCATTGGAAGGCGTGACCGCCGCGACCGTGGCGGCGCCCATTTCAGCCAGCAGCTCACTGAAGGCCAGCAGCAGATCGCCATCGGCAGCAATGGCCACACGCGCGGAACCGAACGCGAAATGCGCATCCAGCATAGCGTCTTGCAGCTGCGAGCGCTGGCGTTCGATGCGCGCCGGCACCGGCTCGGCGCTGATGTCAGCCACAGCGGTCACGAACGCATCCATGGCATCCAGCCCCATCAGATGGTCGAAGCGATAATCCGGCACTCCGGTACGGGCCTTGAGCAGATCCGCCGCTGCGTCCATGGAGCGGCCAATCACCAGCGTCGCCGCTGCATCGCCAAGAGTGGCCAGTTCTTCCACCAGGGTGCCGCCAATGGTCAGCGCACTGAAGTCGGTATCGGCCAGATGTCCGTCGAGCGCATCCGCCAGGTTCGGCACCACCACCGGGCGCAGGCGAAAACGCTCTAGCAGGTCGTGCAGAGACTCGATATCACCCGGCGTCAGGGAGGCCCCCACCAGCAGATTCACCTGGCGCTGGCGCCGACCAGGACGCGTGCCGGCGCGGCTGGCTTCCGGCACTAGATCCTCGATGATGCGGGTGACGGCATGGGCATAGCCGCTTTCCAGGCAGCCGGCGAAATCCGGTGAGTGCACCGGCACAATGGCCACCGACGCATACTGCGGGTAGCGGGTGCGGAATTCTTTCAGGGCTCGCTTGGGATCCGTGCCCTGGGCTTCGGTCAGTCCGGTGGTCGGCACCCCGATCAGCGCCGGTTGATGCTTGTCGCAAATCGTCCGCAGGCCTTCGATCAGGTTCTCATCGCTGCCCATGATGGCGCTGACCTGATCGAGCGCCGTGGTTTGTAGCGGAATCGGCTCACGAAAATGCTGGATGAAAAAAATCTTGCCAAAAGCTGTGCAGCCCTGGGAACCGTGCAGCATGGGAATACTGCGGTTAAAGCCCAGAAACGCCAGGGTGGCGCCGACGGTGGCGCTTGCTTTCAGCGGGCTGACCGACAGGGCTTTGTTACGCTTGATGATGTCAGCCATGGATCGCCTCCTGAGCGCTCGGTTGCAGGTCCGGCCGCCAGGGTGGCGCGCGCCGCACCCGTGACCAGATTGGACTGGACAGGGTCACATCGATCTGCCGCGCCAACTCCAGCATGCCTTCATAGCCGGCATAGCCGAACTCGCGCTCCTGATTCACATCCAGAAACGGCAGTCGCGCCTTGAGCGCCGTGTATTGATTGCGCCCACCGGCAATCATCATATCCACCTGATACTTGGCGCACAGATCGAGTAATGCGCGCGGATTTCCGTCCTCGATCATCACTGCTTCCTCGCCCATCAGCTCACGGATGCGCGCCTTGTCATCCTCGGTGGACTTGCGCGTCCCGGTGGCCACCACCGTCATGCCGAGATCCTGCAGCGCGCTGATCACCGACCAGGACTTGACCCCGCCGGTATAAAGCAGCACCTTTTTGCCGGCCAACTTGGCACGCCAGGGCTCAAGCGCCTGATGGATGCGCGCCTCCTCGCGGGCGATCAGCACCTCCGTGCGTTGGGTCAGATCGGGATCATCGAGCAGGCGAGCGAATTCACGCAGGGCCGCAGAGACATCAGCCACCCCATAAAAGCTGCCCTCGAACCAGGGTGTGCCATAGGCTTCGTACAGCTTGCGCGCCACATTGATCATCGCCTTAGAACACACCATCATGTTCGCTTGCGAGCGGTGCATGGTCTGCACTTCCTGGAAGCGCGCATCACCCGACAGCGTGCACAACACCCGCAGCCCCAGTTCATCGAACAAGGGCAGCACATGCCACAGCTCACCGGCGATGTTGTACTCGCCGATCAGGCTAATATCATGCACCTTGAAATCCGGGCGTTCGATCCCGGGTGGAATAGGATCCGGCTCGCGGGTGCCGCAGACGTCGCGCACCATCACCTCGCCAGCGATGCGATTGCCGAGATTCTTGGTGCCATAGAAACCGGCCGCATCGACGGAGATCACCGGCTTGTTCCAGCGCTGGCTCGCCGCGCGGCACACCGCACCGACATCATCGCCGGTCAGCGCCGGCACACAGGTGTTATAGACAAACACCGCCGCCGGGTTGTAGGTTTCGATCGCCTGCTTGATGCCGTGGAACAACCGCTTCTCGCCGCGCCCCATGATCACGTCCTGCTCGGTCAGATCGGTGGTCATGCCGATCTTAAACAGCTGCGGCCCTGAGGAGCGGGTGCCGCGATTGTCCCAGGCGCTGCCGGCACAGGCGATGGAGCCATGCACGATATGAGCGACATCGGCAATTGGCAGCAGCGCAATTTGGGCCCCGTCGAAGGAACAGCCGCCGGCGGTGGCACCCGGCTTCAGCGTGGCGCAGCCCGACTTCGACTTCTGATTATGCTCACAGGCCGGCTCATCGAGCAGGGCCGCGATCTCTTTCTGCTTCATATCCGTTCCACCGCAGTCGCTTGATAGCACAGCGCAAGCAGAGTCTGTGCCAGAACATCAAATCACTGATTATTTAAGAATAAAGACACTCGGATCTGTGTCGCAAAGACGACAAGCCCGCCGACCGGGATGCTTTGCGACATCTGCAACAACCCCAGGCCCCGGTTCATTGATGCAACATCTGACTGAAATCCGCCGTACGCGAGCCGGCATATCAATACATTAAGTGTAATTTAGCATCAATATGACCTGTCTGGCGTGACCTATGCTGCAAAACGCGCTAGGATAAGTGTATTTTTCAAGACACCTTAAGTCATTGAGGGTGCACGGATGATACCAGAACAACAGCCTTTGTTAGCAGACTTCTTCGGAAACAGACACGCAACTCAGCTCAGACTCTGCAAGGGCTTATCGAGCTGCTTGCTGATACTCGTGTTTGGCTTGGGGCTCATACCGGGGTTGGCGTGCGCCAGCGGGGAACCGATTCAACCATTACCAACCGAGGTCAGCGTTGATCGCGAACGGGCGGCCCTGGGGGAGGCACTGTTTCATGACACCAGTCTGTCGCTTGATGGCCAGGTGTCCTGCGCCAGTTGTCACCCGCTGGATCGCTATGGCATGGATGGCCAGCCAGTCTCAACTGGCGTATTAGGCCGTACCGGCGTGATGAACGCCCCAAGTGTCTATAACGCCGCATTCAACTATCGCCAATTCTGGAACGCGCGCGCGCACACCCTCGCCGAACAGGCACGCATGCCGCTGATCACCAACCTCGAGATGGGGCTGACACCCGCGCAGGTTGAACAGCGAGTAGCGGCCAACCCGGAATATGCCCAAGCATTCCAGCGCCTGTATGGTACAGCCACCCCCTCGCTGGAGCAGATTAGCGACGCTCTGGCCCATTTCGAGCAAACCCTGATCACCGCCAACAGCCGTTTCGACCGCTTTTTGCGCGGCGAACTTGAACTCACCGCCCGCGAACACCGGGGCTATCTTCAGTTCAAGGAATTTGGCTGCATTATCTGCCATCATGGCATCAATGTCGGTGGTAATTCCCTGCAACGCATCGGTGTAATTCACCCCTTCCGCTGGAATGATCACACCCGGGATCGCTATTCCATTACCGGAGATCCGGAAGACAAAAATCGTTTTCGCGTCCCCAGTTTGCGCAATGTCAGCCAGACCGCCCCCTATTTCCATAATGGCTCAGTACCCACGCTGGAAGCCGCCGTGCAATTGATGGCCTATCACAACCTGGGCCTGCATCTGAGTGCAGAAGAAACCGCCGATCTGGTGCAGTTTTTACGCACGCTTGAAGGCGCATTACCGGAGCGCCAGCCATAATGCGCGATCGCATCCTGATCACCCTGATCCTGGGGTTGGCGCTGCTGTTTGGCGGGCTTTATCTGCAAAATGTGCAGAAATCCAAGCGTTTGTTCAAGCTCAATGATGACATCTTCACCGAACTGGAGCACATCAAAACCGCTGAAAACCGATTGCACTTCGAGGTACAAAACAGCGTACTGGAGCTGTACTACGACTACGGCAAACTCAATGCGCTCTTTGACCAAATCGACACCTGTTTGGCACGATTGGAGCAGGCCTTTGCCAGTGCGAATGTTCACAGCGGCTGCCCGCAGTGTCTGGATGCCTATCGCGCACGGCTGGAGCGCAAACAGGAACTGGTCGAACGGCTCAAAAGCGACAATGCCCTGATCAAAAACGCCATTATGATCATCCCCAGTCTTCTCAATGAACACGTTAAAACCCTTCATTATCACGAAATGGGTGGATTACAGAAGACTGTCTCGCTGCTCACCCTGCTGTTGATGAGTCGCAATACACTCGATACCGCCTTTATTGAGCAGTTAAAGCCGCTGCATGCACAGCTGAGCCAGCATTATGGCGAGATGATGGGCAACCGCGAACTTGGTGAGCGCCTGGATGCGCAGCTGGATATTTTCATCAAAACCTTTCCTCGCTATACCCATATCCTTGAACAAATCGAGGCCTTGGATACCGAAAGCGCCTACAACCAGTTCGTCGCCCGCTATCAAGCCATCGTGCAGGAACAGCAGCACAAAATGACCCGCTTCAGCTATCTGTTTCTGGCCATTTTCGCGCTCTTCCTGACCGGGACACTGGGATTCCTGCTGCTGTCGAATCTGCACAAAAGCCGTGCCATTCGCTTACAGCGCCAACTCGACCACCAAGCGCAGACCGACCGCCTGACCGGCTTTCCCAATCGCCTGCGTCTGGAACGCGATCTGTGCGAGCACGGCACTAAGGTGGCCCTGTTGCTGCTGGATATCGACAATTTCTCCCGGCTCAATAATCTCTATGGCAAAACACTGGGCGATGATGTGCTGCTCGCCCTGGGACAGCGGCTGCTGGCCTTCGCGCGCGAAGAGGCCTGGGCCAAGCCACAGGTGTACCGCGTCGGCGGGGATTGCTTTGCCCTAATGCTCGACACTCAGTCGCGAGATGCCGCGCAATGCGAGCAGTTGACTACCCGGGTTGAGGCGCTGCTGGAGACACTCGCGCATCAGCCCATCCAGGTGCAGAATCTGAGTCTGACTATCGCGCTGAATGCCGCCCTGTCAGCCACCGCACCCTTGTTTGAAACTGCCCATCTCGCCCTGAATCAGGCCAAAAGCAGCGAACGGGAGCGCTTCGCCCGCTATGATGCGGACTTGGTCGACCGCCGCGCCATTGAGCATAATTTCCACACCACATGGACGCTCACCGCCGCCCTGGAGCAGGAGCGTCTGCTGCTGCACTATCAGCCCATCTTTGACAATCACAGTGGGCGCATTGCCAAATACGAGGCGCTGGTACGCTACCGCGACGAACAGGGCGCCATTGTTTACCCCGGAGCCTTCCTTGATGTCGCCAAGGAGTCCAAGCTGATCGGATGGGTCACCAGCCGGGTAATCCAACTCGCCAGCGCCAAGCTACATGCAACGCAGTGTTCGCTGAGCATCAATCTGTCCACCGAGGATCTGCATGACCGTCGCATTTTGGCTACGATTCTCGACACGTTGGAAGCTCATCCCGCACTGGCTGCGCGCCTGACCTTTGAGATCCTCGAAACCGAAGGCGGCCTGATTGATGCCACCAGCCAGGCGTTTCTGCGTCGTCTGCAAGACCTTGGCGCTATGATTGCCATTGATGACTTTGGCACCGGCTATTCCAACTTCTCGCGCATTTTGGAGTTGCACGCCAACTGGCTGAAAATCGACGGCTCCCTGATCAAGCAGATTGACAGCGACCGGCGCAGCCAGAAAATTGTCGAAGGCATTGTGCATTTCGCCCAGGGGGTCGGCATCAAAACCGTCGCCGAGTTTGTGCATTGCGAGGCCGTCGAGCGCCAGGTTCGCACCATGGGCATCGATTACTCTCAAGGCTTCTACCTCGGCAAGCCGCTGGCTGATACCCTGGATTGCGATTTCGCAAGGCAATGACCGACGCTTAATAATGAAAGCCTCAGACGGTCTTGACATCGAACTGCTGATTCCCGGACTGCTCGGCCCCCCACAGCTGCCAGCCGCCAGCGACTCAGACACGCCCGCGCTGGATCAACTGCTCCGACAGGCGCGCGCTAGCAAGCCATCCGCCACGGCCGCTACGGCGGATCAGTCGCCGTGCACCGCGATGGACGCATTAATTCGCGCGCTGGGGCTGGATGCCGCCTTTGCCGAGCAACTGCCAACTGCGCCCTATTGTCTGGCGGTGGACCACCCAAACTGGGATCGCACCGGCTTCTGGTTGCATGCCGATCCAGTGCATTTGCGCGCCGATCGCGATCAGTTGCGGCTGTTCGACAGTCAGGCACTGGCAATTCAACCCGATGAAGCCCGGCAGCTGGTCGCCGAACTCAACGCGCATTTTCGCGCCGATGGCCTGCGACTCTATGCGCCCGTTCCCGAACGCTGGTACCTGCGCGCACCTGAGCCGCTGCAACTGCATACCCGCTCGCTGCGCAGCGTCATGGGCGCCCCCCTGGCCGAGGCGATGCCGGGCGGTGCGGATGCCAGACGCTGGAATGCGCTGATGAACGAGGCGCAGATGCTCATGCATCAGTCCAGCGTCAATCAGGCGCGCACAGCCGCCGGGCGGCCGATGATCAATGGACTCTGGTGCTCGGGGCCAGGCGCCTATGCAGCCCTGGAGCTGGCCGCTGACTTCAAGCTGGTCATTGCCGAGGATCTGTTGCCGCTGGGATTGGCACAGGCCGGGCAAGTGCCGAGCAGCCACCCGGAAGATCCAGGGCTGTTGCCGCAGCTCGAAAGACTCCACAGCGGGCGCGTGCTGCTGATTGAGCTGCGCCTCGGCGATGCCCTGTTAAGGCGCGACCTGACCGGCTGGGAACAGGCCTTGCAACGGCTCGACCAGCAACTGGCGCCGCTGCTGACTTGGGCACTGGAGTGGCCGCCGCGCGCCGGCTCCCCGGCTCGGGTGGTGCGGCTGCACGATGGCGTCGGGCATCGCTGGACCTGGCACGCCTCCTGGTTCGGCGGCCTGCGGCGCCACATCAGCGGTTGGTTCAGGGATCGGCTGGGCTAGCCGCGTCGCAGACGTCAACTGTGCCACGACAGAACCGGGACCGATTGACTCCCGGACATGAACCGACCAACTTCGTCAGGTCGCCGATGCTTTTTCCAACGCTGCGCAGTATTGCCTCCCCCACTGTCATCACCCTGCCGGCCACCGCCAGCCTCGCCGAAGTGGCGCGAACCATGCGGGCACACAACATCCGCAGCGTGGTGGTGACGCTGGAGCCTGGCTATCGCCTGATCCTCTCCAGCCGCCTGCTGGCGTTGCAAAGCCAGGGGGTCTGCCTAGGTAGTTCAATCTGCCAGGAACGAAGCCCAGACCGCTCAGCAAGACCAGGCCGCCGAGCTGTTGCGCCAACTGGCGGCACGCGCCGGCCTCAAGCTGACCGAGGAGCTTTGAATTCTGCGCCCGTATGGGCTAATGTCCCGCGAGATCAAACAAGCTGGCCAGGCGCCGGCAACAAAGCCAGGAGGATTGGAGATTGAATCATCATCAAGCATGCGTGCAGGCGACACAGAATCCAGAGCAATTTTGGGGTGAGGCGGCCAGCGCTGTCGACTGGTATCAGCCCTGGGAGCGGGTGCTGGATGACCGCCAGCCGCCCTTCTATCGCTGGTTCAGCGGCGCGCAGCTCAACACCTGCTACAACGCAGTGGATCGCCATGTTGACCAGGGGCGCGGTGAGCAAACCGCGATTCTTTACGACAGCCCGGTCACCGGCACCAAGCAGCGCATCAGCTATGCCGAGCTGCAAGACCAGGTCGCGCGCTGTGCCGGGCTGTTGCGCGATTTGGGCGTCGTTAAGGGCGATCGGGTCATCCTGTACATGCCCATGGTGCCGGAAACAGCAATTGGCATGCTCGCCTGCGCGCGCTTGGGTGCTGTGCACTCCGTGGTGTTCGGCGGTTTCTCTTCGCGCGAGCTGGCCAGCCGCATTGAGGATGCCAAACCGAAGGTCATTTTGGCCAGTTCCTGCGGGATCGAGCCCAGCCGCACCCTGGCCTACAAACCGCTGCTGGATGCCGCCATTGAGGCCAGCCCGCACAAGCCTGAGCACTGCGTCATTCTGCAACGCGAGCAACTGCGCGCGGAACTCCTGCCCGAGCGGGATCTCGACTGGGCGCAGGCTGCGGCCCAGGCCAGCCCGGCAGAGTGCGTGCCGGTGGCGGCGACCGATCCGCTCTATATCCTCTATACCTCCGGCACCACCGGCATGCCCAAGGGGGTGGTGCGCGACAACGGCGGCCATGCTGTGGCCCTGTTGTGGAGCATGAAGCATGTTTATGGCGTGGAGCCGGGCGAGGTATTCTGGGCCGCCTCCGATGTCGGCTGGGTGGTGGGCCACTCCTACATCGTTTATGCACCCTTGCTGAATGGCAACACCACGGTCATCTACGAAGGTAAGCCGGTCGGCACGCCCGATGCCGGCGCCTTCTGGCGCGTGATTGAAGAATACGGGGTGTCAGTGCTTTTCACCGCCCCCACCGCTTTTCGCGCCATTAAGCGCGATGACCCCAAGGCCGAGCATCTCCAGCGCTATCGCCTGGACAACTTCCGCGCGCTCTTTCTGGCCGGTGAACGCTGCGACCCCAACACCCTGGAGTGGGCGCAGGACAAGCTCGGGGTGCCCGTCGTCGATCACTGGTGGCAGACCGAAACCGGCTGGGCCATTGCCGCCAACTGTCTGGGACTGGAGCCGCTGCCAATCAAGCCGGGTTCGCCGACCAAGCCGGTGCCGGGCTATGACGTGCAGGTGCTGGATGACGAGGGCGAACCCGTAACCCCCGGCACCGTCGGGCGCATCATGATTCGCCTGCCTCTGCCGCCCGGCTGCTTGCCGACGCTGTGGGGTAATGACGAGCGCTTCGTGCAGTCTTATCTGGCCGCGCAGCCGGGCTATTACCTCAGCGGCGATGCCGGCTACTTCGATGATGACGGCTATCTGTTCGTCATGAGCCGTATCGACGATATTATCAATGTCGCCGGTCACCGCCTCTCGACCGGCGCCATGGAAGGCGTGCTGGCCAACCACCCGGCGGTGGCCGAGTGCGCAGTCATCGGCGTGGCTGACACCCTGAAAGGCGAGCTGCCCCTGGGGCTGGTGGTGCTCAAGGCCGGCATCGACACTACACCCGCGACCCTGGAAGCTGAACTCATTGCCCTGGTGCGCGATCAGATCGGCCCGGTCGCCGCCTTCAAGCACGTCATCATCGTCGAGCGCCTGCCCAAGACCCGCTCCGGCAAAATCCTGCGCGGCACCATGAAGAGCCTCGCCGATGGCACGCCCTACCGGCTCCCGGCCACCATTGATGATCCGGCCATTCTGGGTGAAATCGAACAGGCCCTGCAGGCCAGTGGCTATGCCCATTCCACCCCTGGTTAAGCCCCCAGGTTAAATTGAATGAACAGCTTCCCCACCGCTGCGGCCGATCTCAGCCTGGATGATCCCCAAACCCTGCCGGGTTTGTTTGCTCGCGCCGCCGAGCGCGTCCCCGGTGGCATCGCCGTGCGCCATGGGCGGGCCTGCATCACCTATACGGAACTGGATCGGCTGTCCAGTCGGGTCGCCGACTGGCTGCATCGCCACCAGGGCGTACAGTCAGGCGACCGGGTATGCATTGCTTATCCGCGCGGCATCGACTTTGTGGTCGCCATGCTGGCAGCGCTCAAGTGTGGGGCCGCCTATGTCCCCATTGACCTGCGCGAACCGGCCAAGCGACGCCGCACCATTGTCGAGGACACCGCCCCCAAGTGCCTGCTGGTCGCCCCCGAGAAGCGCGCGGATTTCGCCTTTACCCAGGCGCTCAGCCTGACTGATCTGGGCGATCCCTATGTCTGGTCGCCCGAGCCAAGCTCGATTCACATCGATTGCGAGGACATCGCCTGTGTGTTCTTCACTTCCGGCTCAACCGGGCGTCCCAAGGGGGTGTTGCTGCCGCATCTGGCCATCAGCGAGCTGATCGTCAGCCCCCGCTACCTGAGCATCGGCGCCTCGGATCGGGTGTTGTCCTCCAGCAGCATCGCCTTCGACGCGGCCTCCTTCGAGATCTGGACCGCGCTCATCAATGGTGCCACCCTGGTTTGCGTTGACTACGAGACCCTCATCAACCCGGAAGCCTTCGCCGATTTCATCGAGCAGCAGGGCATCACCATCATGTGGGTGACTGCGGCCCTGTTCGACCAACTGGTCGCCTTCCGTCCTGGCATGTTTCGCGGGGTCAAATACCTGCTCTCGGGCGGGGATGTGGTCAATCCCAAGACGGTGCACAAGGTGCTCAACAACGCTCAGGGGCGACCGCGCGCCTTTATCAATGGCTATGGACCGACTGAAACCGGCATCCTGGCCACTTTCCAGATGATCACCGAGCTGGAGGATCCCACGGCGCCCTTGCCGATCGGCAAGCCGCTGACGGATACCGTGCTCTATGTGCTCGACGAGGCACGCCAGCCGGTGCCCCCCGGGGAGACGGGCGAACTTTATATCGGCGGTCACCGGCTGGCGAAAGGCTATCTGAATCTGCCCGAGCGCACCGCCGAGCGCTTCGTCGCCAATCCCTTCACCGGCAATCCAACTGATGTGCTCTATCGCACCGGCGACCTGGCACGCTTTCGCGCCGATGGCAGCCTGGATTTCATCGGCCGCGCCGATCGCCAGATCAAATTCCGTGGTTTCCGGCTGGAACTCGACGGACTCGAACAGGTGATGACCCGCCATGCGGACATCGCCACTGTCGCCGTGGTCATGGTCAAGCAGGGCGAGGAAAAAGTCCTGGTCGGCTATCTGCAACCGGAACCGGCGCGCCGCGCCGCCTTCGATCTGGAAGCTTACAAGCGCTGGCTAAACGAACAGCTTCCTGCCTACTCCGTGCCCAGCGTGCTCATGGCGCTCGATGAGCTGCCGGTCACCAGTCGTGGCAAGATCGACCGCAAACGCTTGCCGCCGCCGGTCTTCGAGGAACTGAAGCGCCCGGATGCCGTGGCACCGCGCACCGCCACTGAGCGGATTCTCTGGGAGGTGTGGTCCGAATGTCTGCAACGCACGGCATTCGGCGTCACCGACGATTTCTTTGCCCTGGGTGGCTCCTCAATCCTACTCGCCACCGTCTATGCCGGCATTCGCGCGCGCATCGCCAAGCCCTTTGAGCTGGATGCCTTCCTGCAACATCCGACTATTGAGGGCCTGGCCCGCACCATCGACGAACTCGGCGGCCACGCCAACCAGGATGACGCGCGCGCGCTGGCCGAAGCCGACGCCCGCCTCGACCCCAGCCTGCGTCCGCAATGGACCAGCGCCCCGGCCGGCGACGGCAGCGGCGCCGTGCTGCTAACCGGCGCGACCGGCTTTCTCGGCGGCCATCTGCTCGCCGAACTCTTGCACGCCAGTGAGCGCCCTATTTACTGCCTGATTCGCCCCGGCTCCGGCCCCCAGGGCACCACAACCGCCGCCTTACGCCAGCGTCTGCATCAGGCCCTGGAGCCACTGGGGCTGGATGCTGAAAGCGGCGCCGAACGGATTCGGCTGCTGGCCGGCGATCTGGCTCAGCCGGGTCTGGGGCTGGCGCGTGAGGATGAACGACGGCTGCGTGACCACTGCGTGCATATCATCCACTGCGGTGCCTATGTCAACCATCTGTTTGATTACCCGCGACTCAAAGCCGCCAACACCCAGTCCACTCTGGAACTGATCCGCCTGGCCCTGCGCGGACGCCCCAAGACCCTCAGCTTCGTTTCCACCGCTAGCGCCATCAGTGCCGCCGATGCCCAGGGCGTTGGTTACGAGGCACGCATCGGCGAGCATCCGGCCGATTTCTTTGGCGGTTACGCGCTGTCCAAATGGGTCTCCGAACGGCTGCTAGCACAAGCGTTCGAACGCGGCTTGAATGGCCTGATCCTGCGTCCCGGCAACATTTTCGCCAACAGCCGCACCGGCGTCTCCAGCCCGGTGGGCAGCAATTTCGCGCTGCTGATGATGCGCGCCTATCTGTCGCGCGGCGTGGCTCCGGACTTGGATCTGGTGTTCGAAGCCGTGCCCGTGGACCGGCTCGCCGCCGCCATTGTCGCCTTGACCTGCGCCGCCAGCCAGCAGCAGCACCGCCTGCTCAACCTGTCCAATCCGCACGAAATTCCGCTCCCCGAGTATGTCGCCCTGTTGAGCGAACTCACCGATCGCCCCATCGACATCATTCCCTATGAAGACTGGAAGCAGCAGGTGATCCTGCCCTTGCAGGAGTCCGACCCACTCTACCCGCTGACGCTCTATTTCCAGGGTGGCCCCAGCCGGGAGATCCAACACTTCGACACCCGCGCCGCACAACACCAGCTGCAACACCTGGGAATCACCTTCCCCACCGACTACCGAACCCTGCTCGGCGAAGCACTGGATCGGCGGCTGCGCGCGGCGGTTGGGATCTGAACAGGCAGTCGCAGCAACCATGCGCAATCTGTTATGCGCTGAACAACCGAAAAGTTGCAAAAGATTCGTAATACCATCGCGCAGGTCGATCCAGACGCAGAGGTTTGCCTGTTCGGCGCGCGGCTTGATGATCAGGCGCGCGGCGGTGATATTGATGTGCTCGTTCTATTACGCCAAATTGATTTGATGGCCAAGCTCAATAGTCTCGCTGCTACTGCGAGCATCCGTTTATGAAACCTCAGTGTTCATTCTGCACCCTTACAAATTGGGTAAAAAATTTGATGATGCAAAGGTCTTAACACTTGACCAAACTTTGCAATCAAGGTGGCAGTCTGGTTAGACTGGGGGACTCACCTGCTTCGAGGGCGGCCGATCAACGGCCATCTTGATGCCCTCTCATCAACCGCCGTTCCCCCCGCCCGAGCGTCTTCGCGCGGCTGTCCGGCACAACATTCCGATAGGAAAACCCAACTATGGCAAGAGACTACCTGTTTACTTCCGAGTCCGTCTCCGAAGGCCATCCCGATAAGGTGGCTGATCAAATCTCTGATGCGGTGCTCGATGCCATCCTGGCTTCCGACCCCAACCCGGCGCATGCGCGCGTGGCCTGCGAGACCATGATCAAGACCGGCGCGGTAATCCTCGGCGGCGAGATCACCACCGCAGCCTGGATCGACTTCGACACCCTGGTGCGTGAAGTGGTCAATGACATCGGCTACAACAGCTCGGATGTCGGCTTCGACGGCTCCACCTGCGCAGTCATGTCGCTGATCGGCAAGCAATCAACCGACATCGCCCAGGGTGTTGATCGCAGCGCGCCCGAGGAGCAGGGTGCTGGCGACCAGGGTCTGATGTTCGGCTATGCCACCAATGAAACCGACGTGCTGATGCCGGCCCCCATCACCTATTCGCACCGCTTGGTCGAGCGCCAGTCGGAGATGCGCAAGCAAAACGTGCTGCCCTGGCTGCGCCCGGATGCCAAGAGCCAGGTCACCATGCGCTATGAGAACGGCAAGGTGGTAGCGGTTGATGCCTTGGTGCTCTCCACCCAGCATGATCCAGATATCGACTACGGCCATCTGCAGGAAGCGGTGATGGAGAACATTATCAAGCCAATCATTCCACCCGAATGGATGCACAAGGACACCCGCATTCACATCAACCCGACTGGCAACTTCGTCATCGGCGGCCCGGTGGGCGACTGCGGTCTGACCGGGCGCAAGATCATCGTTGACACCTATGGTGGCATGGCCCGTCACGGTGGCGGTGCCTTCTCCGGCAAGGATCCCTCCAAGGTTGACCGCTCTGCAGCCTATGCCGGACGCTATGTAGCCAAGAATGTGGTCGCCGCCGGTCTGGCCGATCGCTGCGAGGTGCAGGTGTCCTACGCCATCGGTGTGGCCGAGCCGACGTCAATCTCGGTTGAGACCTTCGGCACTGCCAAGATCGACGAAGATCGCATCGCCACGCTGGTGCGCGAGCACTTCGACCTGCGTCCTTACAACTTGGTCAACATGCTCAATCTCATCCAGCCGATCTATCGCAAGACCGCCGCCTATGGTCACTTCGGTCGCGAACTGCCGGAATTCGGCTGGGAAAAGACCGACAAGGCCGCAGCACTGAAGGATGCAGCGGGGATCTAAGTCCCACAAAAATCGGCTTAACCAACCCAATTTAGCTTAAGAGGCATTCAAACGCCTGCTGTAAACATCCATCCAACCCTCCCTTCCGAGGAGCGCTGCAACCCACCCTGGACACAATCAGGGCACGGGCCAGGCTCGGAAGCTGGAGCCCCAAATTTTTCCCAACGGCGCTCACTCAAGATTCATCAGGAGCTGATAACCATGAGTGAGTTCACAGACTACAAAGTCGCCGACCTGTCCCTGGCCGATTTCGGCCGCAAGGAAATGACCATCGCCGAGACCGAAATGCCCGGTCTGATGTCCCTACGCGAGAAATATGGCCCGTCCAAGCCGCTCACCGGCGCGCGTATCACCGGCAGCCTGCACATGACCATCCAGACGGCGGTGCTGATCGAGACCCTGGTCGAGCTGGGTGCCGAGATTCGCTGGTGTTCTTGCAATATCTTCTCCACTCAGGACCACGCAGCTGCGGCCATCGCCGCGCGCGGCATCCCGGTCTATGCCTGGAAGGGCGAGACGCTGGAAGAGTACTGGTGGTGCACCGAGCAGGTCATCAACTGGCCGGACGGCAAGGGTCCGAATATGATCCTCGACGATGGTGGCGATGCGACTCTGCTGGTGCATAAAGGTGTCGAGTACGAAAAAGCCGGCAGCGTGCCCCAGCCGACCGCCGACGACAACGAGGAATGGACCGCTGTGCTCGGCGTGCTGAACCGCACCTTCGACCGCGACCGCGAGCACTGGCACAAGATTAGCCAGGGCATCAAGGGCGTGACCGAAGAGACCACCACCGGCGTGCATCGTCTCTATGAGATGTTCAAGAACGGCACCCTGCTGTTCCCGGCCATGAACGTCAATGACTCGGTGACCAAGTCCAAGTTCGACAATCTGTATGGCTGCCGCGAATCTCTGGTTGACGCCATCAAGCGCGCCACCGATGTCATGATCGCCGGCAAGGTCGCCGTGGTGTGCGGTTATGGCGACGTTGGCAAAGGCTCAGCGGCCGCCTTGCGCGCACTGGGTGCCAATGTCTGGATCACCGAGATTGATCCCATCTGCGCCCTGCAGGCGGCTATGGAAGGCTATCGCGTGGTACGTCTGGATGAGGTCGCCAATCAGGCTGACATTTTCGTCACCACCACCGGCAACCTTGACATCATCACCCATGATCACATGGCGGCGATGAAAGACCAGGCGATTGTCTGCAACATCGGCCACTTTGACAACGAGATCCAGGTCCACGCCCTCAAGGACTACGAGTGGGACAACATCAAGCCGCAGGTCGATCAAATCATCTTCCCTGACGGGCATCGCATCACCCTGCTCGCGCAAGGACGGCTGGTCAATCTTGGCTGCGCCACCGGGCATCCGAGCTTTGTGATGTCCAACTCCTTCACCAACCAGGTGCTGGCGCAAATCGAGATCTTCACCAAGCCGGACGAGTACCCAATTGGCGTCTATGTGTTGCCCAAGCATCTCGATGAAGAGGTTGCACGTCTGCATCTCGACAAAATCGGTGCCAAGCTGACCAAGCTGCGTCCCGAGCAGGCGGATTACATCGGCGTCAATGTCGAAGGTCCGTACAAGCCCGAGCATTACCGCTACTAAAGCCCTCTCGCGCGCCACCTCCGGGTGGCGCAACGCAATGCTTCATCAAGGGACCAGCGATGCACACGCAACTGCAAGACACTCTGAGCCTGGAGATCTTCCCGCCCAAAACGTCCGAGGGCATGACCAAGCTCAAAGGCGCGGTGACCAAGCTCAATACACTCAAACCGCTGTATTTTTCCTGCACCTATGGCGCCGGCGGCTCGACCCGCGAGCGCACCTTCGAGACCGTGACCTGGCTGCGCGAACAGGGCATCGAGACCGCGCCCCATTTAGCCTGCATCGGCTCCGGCAAGGACGAAATCCATGACATCGTCGAACACTACGCCACTCAAGGTATCAGCCGCCTAGTGGCGCTGCGCGGCGATCTGCCCTCCGGCATGGGCCGCCCGGATCGCGGCACCTTTCGCTATGCCAGCGAGCTGGTGAGCTATCTGCGCGAGGAATATGGCGCGCGCTTTCATATTGAGGTAGCCGCCTATCCGGAATTCCATCCCCAAGCCGCCTCGGCGACCGCCGATCTGGAACATTTCAAGCACAAGGTCGCCTGCGGGGCCGACAGCGCCATCACCCAGTATTTTTTCAATGCCGATGCCTACTTCGCCTTTCTCGAATTGTGCGCACAACAGGGCATCTCGGTACCGGTGATTCCCGGCATCATGCCAATCACCAATTATTCACAGCTGGCGCGCTTCTCAGATGCCTGCGGGGCGGAAATCCCGCGCTGGATTCGTCGCCGGCTGGAAGCCTTTGGCGAAGATCGCGCATCCATCCGTGCCTTTGGCCATGAAGTGATCCTGAAACTGTGCGAACGCCTGCTCAGCGGCGGTGCGCCGGGGCTGCATTTCTACACCATGAACCAGGCCGGGCCGACGTTGGCGCTGTGTCGAGATCTGGGGATTGCCCCGACAGCGGGCGCTGATGCCGCCGCCGCTTAATCGACTGGCAGTTGCCACAACGCCAAACAGCACGCGAAAAACGTGCGCGGCCATGCTGCGAAATATCAGCGACAAGGCCAAAGTATGTCCTTAGATTTGCGTAGGAATCATCCATTTCTCCTTGGATTTGGCCGTCCCACTGCTGTGGTGCGGCCAATTTTTTGACGGCCAGCATCAACTTAAGCTGATAGGAACAGCAAGTAACATCTATACATTCGCCATGGCCGGATCGATTAGACTGATCGGCTAACAAGGTGTTATCCAACCAGAAGTCGCGTCAGCCGGCCACGTCTGGCCTGGCCAATGCAGCTGGCACCGGTGAATCCATCGATGAGCCCCATTAAATCCCCGCTCCTGCTGGCCTTTTTCCCGTTCCTGCGCTGGTTCCCCATGACCGGCGCCACACTCAGAGCCGATCTGATTGCCGGCATCACGGTCGCCCTGGTCCTGGTGCCACAGAGCATGGCCTATGCACAGCTGGCCGGCCTGCCAGTGGTCTATGGACTCTATGCCTCCTTTGTGCCTGTCATCATCGCCTCCCTGTGGGGCTCATCCAACCAGCTGCATACCGGGCCGGTAGCGATGCTGTCACTCATGTCAGCTGCGGCTGTGCTGCCGCTGGCCGCGCTGGGCAGTCAGGAATTTCTGCAACTATCGGTCATGCTGGCGCTCATGGTCGGCGTCCTGCGGCTGCTGCTGGGCGTATTGCGCATGGGCATTCTTGCCAATTTCCTATCCAGCCCGGTCATCATTGGCTTTACCAACGCCGCCGCTCTCATCATCGGCCTGTCGCAGCTCAGCAAGGTGCTGAATGTTCCCTTCCCGCGTACTGACAGCTTTGTCGCGGATCTCTGGACCGTCATCGAGCAGCTCCAGGCGTCGCATCTACCGACCATTCTGTTCGCACTCGGCACCGTGGCCATTATTATTGGCACCAAAAAAATCGTGCCCAAATTGCCGGGTGTGCTGCTGGCCGTCGTGGTCGCCACCACCATCAGCTGGTTGATCGGCTTCGAACGCAACCAGACCGTCAGCCTTGAGGCCCTGCAAGACGCCGCCGCCCGTCAACTGGTGCTTGACTACGAATCCACCGCCCGCACCATCGACTCGCTGGGCCAGACCAGTTCCAGCCTTGCGCAGGACATCCGCAAACTGGCCGCCACCAAGGACACCAGTCGCTTTGCCGAACTGGCGCTGCTGGAGGCCGATCTGCGCGTCATCACCCGCGAGATGGAAGAGCGCAAGCTCGCCAACAACGAACGTCAGGTCGATCTGCATGGCCTGCGCTTCGAGCATGCCGTCAGCGCCTCTGGTGAGAATCTGTTCTTCCGCCACGGCCAGACGCCGCCGGACATCGACGCCGATGGCCACACCTGGCGTATTAACAAGATCAACGGCGATCAGATCACCTTCATGGGTGGCGGCGCGGTGGTCGGTACCATTCCGGCCGGCTTGCCGCAATTCCGGGTACCGAGCTTCAAAGCGGATGTCTTCTGGGTGCTGCTGCCATCGGCTCTGGTCATGGCGCTGATCGGCTTCATGGAGGCCACCTCCATCTCCAAAGCCATTGCCGCCCAGACCAAGGAGCGCATTGATACCAGCAAGGAACTCATCGGCCAAGGTCTGGCTAATATCGTCGGCAGCTTTTTCAGCTCCTTCACCGTCAGCGGCTCTTTCTCCCGCTCCGCCGTAGCAGCGAAAACCGGCGCCAAAACCGGACTCTTCGCCATTCTCAGCGCCATTGCCGTCATGCTGGTACTGCTGTACCTGACCCCATTGCTGTATCATCTGCCACAAGCCGTACTGGCGGTTATCGTGATGATGGCGGTATTTGGACTGATCAATGTGCGCGCACTGATCCGCGCCTGGCGCATTGAACGTCAGGAAGCCATCGCCGGACTGGTCACCTTCATCGCCACACTGGCCATGGCGCCCAAGCTGGCCAATGGTATTCTGCTGGGCGCTGGGTTCGCCATTGTGATGTGGATGCTGCGCACCATGAAACCGCGCACCTCCATTCTGGGACGCGACAGCGATGGCACCCTGGCCGGCGCCCTTGAAAACAATCTCACTCCGCTGGGCAAGCGCTTCATTGCCGTGCGCTTCGATGGTTCGCTCAACTTTGTCAATGCCTCGCACTTTGAAGACATGCTGCTTGAAGCCCGGGTACAAAACCCGCACGCCAAGGCCGTGCTGGTGATTGGCAGCGGCATCAACGACATTGATGTCTCCGGCGAAGAGCGACTGCGCGATGTCATCGACACCTTCCGCGACAACGGCATCGAAATCTACTTCTCCAGCCTCAAGAATCAAGTCTATGAGGCACTGAAACGCGGTCGGCTGTTCGACGTACTCAGCCACGAGCACTTCTTCCGCACCAAGGAAAAAGCCCTGACGTTCATGGAGCGCGAATACGACAGCGTCTCGGCCTAATCAGCTTAAGCAGCCTCAGCCTCATCGGGGCTTAAGCAAAAAACGCGCGCAACGCGCGCACAAGCGTTAAACTTACAGAAACAGCCAAGCTGCAATACGCGCAAGCAAGCAGCCAAGCAACTAACAAGGTGCCTGCAACGGGCGCCCCACCGCGCGGGTGGCGGAATTGGTAGACGCGCTGGATTTAGGTTCCAGTGGAGGAATCCGTGGGGGTTCGAGTCCCCCCTCGCGCACCATTTAAATCAAAGAGTTGCAGTTCCATCATATGGCCTCTTGCTGAATGTTTGGGTCAGCGTGACTTAAACGTGACTCAAACCGGGCAACAGTGGTTCTTAAGTTTTCAGGTGCCAAATGGGCGTAACGCTCGGTCATCTGAATCGTGCTGTAGCCCAAAAGATCCCGAATTTCGGCAAGTGGCGCTCCTGCGGTGACCAACCAAGCTGCACAGGTATGACGGAGGTCGTGGAAGTGGAAATTCTCGATCCCAGCATCACTGCATGCCTTTGAAAAGGCTCCTCGTATATCCCTGGCCCGCCGCCCATCTGCGAACGAGAACACCCAAGGCGTCCCAGGGCAGTGCTCACTGCGAAAGCTGGCACGCCTAAGGATGGCTTTGTATGCGTGATTGCACAGCGGAATACTCCGTCGCTTGCCAGCTTTGGTGTGACGCGCTTCAAGATGAACGAGCTTCTCGCGAAGGCGCTGCGGAATTCGGCGATGGAGGGCGAAAAGCGGCACTGAGTGTGGCAGTGGTCAATGCCGTGCTTGATCTCTTGGCCTGAGAGCCCGGCCAAACCCAGGCTCCATTCGTGGGTCATGAGGTCGGGATCAACCGTTGTGCTGAGGTCGAGCCAGGTCTGTGGCCAGATGATTGCGAAACGAGCGAAGATGGTTTCAATCCATTTCGTCGAAATGGGCTCTGGCCCGGGCAATGGTCTTGTCGAAGGCGCGCTTGCGGCGTTCGTGCTTGGCGTCGTTGCTGTTTGCATGCTTGGTTTTCTCCGGGAAGAGGCCCGACCAACGGGCCTGGATGCTGGTGTCGATGCACTGCTGCTGCTCCTCGGGGCTGAGGTCTTGCAGGCGGTTGGCGGCTTTGGTGCGGGCGAGGTCGGTCAGGGGCTTGCCCATCTTGCGGCGGTGCTGCTCAACTCGGCCCAAGCGCTGGGATTGACCCAGGTGGGGAGGTGCCAAGGGTCGAGCTTGGCGTGCTTCAGCGTGTCCTTCGGCTGGGTGTCGGAAGGGGGTAAGGGGCTTCTCTTCCTGTTCCTGTTCCTGTCGGTTACTTACCGGTACGTTACGGTTACATGCCCCGTTGTAACCGGTTACATCTCCCTGTTTAGTGGTTTTGTCGGCTTTCTTGCGCTCGCGCCAGGCGCGCACTTTCGCAGCGCTTGAGCGGCGCGTGTCGAGCATCTTGAGCACCAGGGCGGTGATAAAGCCGTGGTAGAGCAATCCGTCGGAGTGCCGTTGCCAGCCGCGCAACAGGATCTCGGCGTGGGCATCCAAGAACGCGGGTTTGCATCCGATTCGACGGGCAAACAGGCGGCGATCTGAGGGCATTGAACCGACGGGCACCGAACGCCAGGCTTCGAGCCACACACGCAGCAACCAAGGGCGTTCATCGTCTTCTACTAGTGTCCATGTGTCAGAGCTTTCGATCCTGTCGATGTCTAGCTCTGGCTTCCATCCATTGGATTTAATGTCAGCCGGATATGGTGGCTCTGGTTGCTCCATGGGAACGGCCTTCAGCTTCGCTTGAGATTCCATTGCGAGCTATTCACGTGGCAGCTTTGTTGAGCTTTATTTTTGTGATTAGTTTGTCGGGACCGACCCCTAGGGCTTTTGCCACTTTTTCAAGGATTTCGATAGTGACATTCCCCCGCCCACATTCAATTTTGCTGATGTATGACTTGCTTATTTTCGCTTTATCAGCGAGTTGTTTTTGATCCAAGCCTGCAGCGGCGCGAAGCATTCTTGTGTTTTTAGCGAGTCGGGCGGTGATTTTCATTGTGTTTCCCTCGTTTTTTAGTAGCGTAAATCTACTATTAGTAGATTTTACAGGCAAGCGAATATAGGCTTAACTACTGGGGGTAGTTATCGCCAAATAATGGGTGCACCATGTTTCCTAAACGACTTAAGGCGGCGCGTGAGCGAGCGGGGCTGACCCAGAATGAACTCGCGAAGCGGATACCTTGCTCTCGCTCGCTTCCTGGTCATTGGGAGACCGGTCGCAAATCCCCGTCTTATGAAAATTTGACTGGTATTGCGAAAGCGCTCAATGTCTCGGTGTCCTGGCTGACCGGTGATTCGCTTGATGATGGCGGAGCGGATTACAAGGCGGGCGCCGATGGGCCGACTTCGATTCTTTCGGATTATTTCGCTCCTCCAGGGCTGCGTGACCTAGCGTCGAATCAGGCGCTGGCGGCGGCGCTCGATGTCCAACCCGAGGAGTGGGCGGCGCTGCGGTCGCTGAAGGCTCCCGATGGGTTTACCGAGGCGGGCTATGTTGCTGTGCTGATGGCGATCCGGGCGCACGTGACTTGAACGTGACGCGCTCCAGTCACGGCAAGGGATAGCCGTGGCATCATCAGTCATAAACGCGCGGGGCTACGGCGCTAAAATGATGATTTAATTGAAGCTATCGTGTCGCGCTGGATTTAGGTTCCAATGGAGCAGCCCTTTTAAGGTGATGCAACTCATTGTATAATATGGATATTATTTCTAGAGTTGGAGTTGACAACCGATGTTTGATGATGTTCTCAACCGGTTTGCTGAACGCGCGCCTGCCACGGTCATGGTACGCGCTCTGCTTGAGCGATT
>NZ_NRRS01000051.1 GCF_016583795.1 Rhabdochromatium marinum
ATTCGACGAAACACCTGATGCGCTTCTTTGAGCAGCCCCTCAATGCTGAGATGCTTGCGGCAAAACGGCGTGCTCATCAGCACCACCCTCGCAATCTGACATTGAACGATGCCGGCCAGTCTACCGAATCAGCGCCAAAAGTTTACGAAAAACTTTTTTTGAGCCTGGGCTAACCTGCTGTTGTTACGCCGAAAATTTTTTCGGCGGGAATTGCTGACCAGGTTTGGTCAGGTCTTGCTTACACGAATCAGCTTTGACTCGGGCGGCGCTTCAGGGTTTGCAGGACTTCTTCAAGCTCCTGGCGCACCTGACGGATGATCTGGCTGCTGTGGGAGACATCCTGTTTAGCGGTGTCGCTGGAGAGCTGCTGGCGGGCCCCCCCGATGGTGAAGCCATGATCGTAGAGCAGACTGCGAATCTGTCGCACCATGAGCACGTCGTGGCGCTGGTAATAGCGCCGGTTGCCGCGGCGCTTGACGGGCTTGAGCTGGGGAAATTCCTGCTCCCAGTAGCGCAACACATGGGGTTTGACATCGCAGAGCTCGCTGACCTCACCGATAGTGAAGTAACGCTTGCCGGGGATCGGCGGCAGCTCTTCGGGGTTACTGTTCGGTTCCCGCATAAGCTTCGACCCGTGACTTGAGTTTTTGTCCGGGGCGGAAGGTGACGACGCGCCGGGCGGTGATGGGAATCTCCTCGCCGGTTTTGGGATTGCGACCGGGCCGTTCCTTTTTTTCGCGCAGGTCAAAATTGCCGAAACCGGACAATTTTACCTGTTCGCCGCGCACCAGGGCGCTGCGAATTTCTTCAAAAAACATCTCCACGACATCCTTGGCCTCGCGCTTGTTGAGGCCCAGTTCTTCGTACAGATATTCCGCCATGTCGGCCTTGGTGAGTGCCATTCATTCAACTCCTGAGTTTGGCGCCCAAATCTTGTTCCAGCCGGGCCAGTACGCGTGCCACAGCATCTTCCACGTCCTGGTCGGTCAGTGTCTGAGATTTTGCTTGTAAAATCAATCCCAAGGCAATGCTTTTTCGCTCCGAACCGATGTTTTCCCCGGCATAGACATCAAACACCAGCAGATCGCGCAGCCAATCACCGGCCGCCGCGCAGGCGCTGGCTTCAATGGCAGCATAGGGCGTGTCGCTGGCAACCAGCAGGGCTAGGTCGCGGCGAATGGAGGGGAACTTGGACAGCGGGCTGAAGGCCGGGATGCGCCCGTCAGCGAGTTGATGCAGGCGCAGCTCGAACAGATAGCTGGCTGCCGGTAGGTCGAGCTGTTTGGCCAGCGACGGATGCAGCATGCCGATCCAGCCCAGCTCGGTGCCGGCGCGCTCGATGCGGGCGCACTGACCGGGATGCAGGGCCGGGTGCGTGGCGGGAGTCAGGCTGATTTCCTGGCGTCGCCCGGTGAGCGTCAGCAGTGCTTCCAGATCGCTCTTGAGGTGATAGAAATCCACCGGTTGAGCGCTGTGACCCCATTGTTCCGGGAACAGGTCACCGATAGCCAGTGCTGCCAGCATGGGTTCCTGCTCCAGTTCGCCACCCGGTTGGATGCGAAAGCGCAGGCCGGTCTCGAACAGTCGCACGCGGGTTTGCTGACGTGCCAGGTTTTGCTGCGCGGTTTGCAACAGACCCGGCCACAGACTGCTACGCATGCTGGATAGCTCGGTGGAGATGGGGTTGCTGAGCGCCAGGGCTTGCGCCTCGGGTTCAATCAAGGCGTGCAGACTGGGGCTGATGAAGCTGTAGGTAATGGCCTCAAAATAGCCGCGTGCGATCAGTTGA
Organism: Rhabdochromatium marinum; assembly: GCF_016583795.1. Taxonomy (GTDB): domain Bacteria; phylum Pseudomonadota; class Gammaproteobacteria; order Chromatiales; family Chromatiaceae; genus Rhabdochromatium; species Rhabdochromatium marinum. The sequence goes on from NZ_NRRS01000051.1 coordinate 1,790, forward strand.
GCACGCGCTTGATCGAGATCGAAATCGGCTTCGCGCGGGACGCTCATGTGCGTGGATGACTGCGCGCGGCTGGGCGGGATGCGATCATAGCCGTAAATGCGCCCCAGTTCGGCAATCAGATCCGCCTCGCGGCGCAGGTCGAAACGATGCCCTGGCACCTGCACGCGCCAGCCATCGTCAGTGTTTGTGAGTGTCAGGCCCAGCCGGGTGAGAATATCTTCAACTTCGGCCGCTTCCAGTGTAATACCGAGCAAACGCGGGATGCGCTCAAGGCGCAGTAGAATCGGCGGACGCTGCGGCTGTTCGGCTTCGGCGCGCGCGGTGACCAGGGGGCCTGGCGTGCCGCCGGTGATAGCCAACAACAGCGCGGTGGCGCGCTCAATAGCACGCGCCTGCAACTCGGGATCGACGCCGCGCTCGAAGCGATGCGAGGCATCGGTATGCAGTCCGTAGCGACGCGCGCGCCCGGCAATGGCCAGGGGAGCAAAAAAGGCGCTTTCAAACAGGATGTGCCGCGTGTGCTCAGTGACAGCGGTTGAGGCACCGCCCATGATGCCGGCCAGTGCAATGGCGCCACTGTCGTCGGCAATCACCAGGGCATCTGGATGCAGCTTAATCTGTTCCTCATTAAGCAGGGTCAATGGCTCGCCCTCATGGGCAAAGCGCACCTGAATCGGCCCCTGGAGCCGTTCGGCATCGAAGGCGTGCAGCGGCTGGCCAAGTTCCAACAGCACATAGTTGGTGACATCCACCACCGGGCTGATGGCGCGCAGGCCACAGCGGCGCAGACGTTCCTGCATCCACATCGGAGTGCGGGCGTTGGGATCGAGATCCCGCACCAGGCGACATAGATACTGGGGGCAGGCGGCAGTGGCGGTGACACTGAGCGGCCAGCGTTCCTCGCTTTCGGGTGCGATTGGATGAAAGTTTGGGCCGCTGAGCGGTAGGCGATTGAGTACGCCGACTTCCCGCGCTACTCCAGCCAGACTCAGGCAGTCGCCGCGATCTGGAGTCAGATCCAGGTCAATGGAGTGGTCATCGAGCTGCATCCAGGTGCGGAAGTCGTGACCGAGCGGCGCGTCCTCCGGTAGTACCAGGATGCCCTCGGAGGCTTCCGCCAGACCCAACTCGGCGGCCGAGCAGATCATGCCGTGGGATTCGACGCCGCGCAGCTTGGCCTTTTTAATTTTGAAGTCGCCCGGCAGGCGCGCACCGATGACCGCCACTGGTACGCGCTGCTGGGCGGCGACATTGGCAGCTCCGCAGATGATTTGCAGCGGCTCGCCGGTGCCGGTCTCCACCTGACACAGCCGCAGCTTGGCGGCGTTGGGATGCGGATCGATACTGAGCACTTGGCCAATGAAGACACCGGAAAAATCCGGGGCGACGGGCGCGACGGCATCCACCTCGAGCCCGGCCATGCTGAGTTGATCGGTGAGCGTTTGGGTGTCGATTGGCGGATCGACCCATTCGCGCAGCCAGGCTTCGCTCAATTGCATGATGGTTCTCTTAATTAAGGGCCTGGCGCTCAGGCAAACTGGGCCAGGAAGCGAAGATCGTTGTCGAAGAACAGCCGCAGGTCATCGACGCCATAGCGCAACATGGCCAGCCGCTCGACGCCCATGCCAAAGGCGTAGCCTTGGAAGCGCTCAGTGTCGATGCCGACATGGCGGAAGACTTCCGGATGGATCATGCCGCAACCGAGTATTTCCAGCCAGCCGCTGTGCTTGCAGATGCGACAGCCAGTGCCACCGCATTTGACGCATTGCACATCCACTTCTGCCGAGGGTTCGGTGAAGGGAAAGTAGGACGGGCGAAAGCGCAGCGACAGATCCGACTGCTCGAAGAAATGGCGCAAAAACTCATAGAGTACGCCTTTCAAGTCGGCAAAGGTCGCCTGTTCATCGACCAGAAACCCTTCCACCTGATGGAACATCGGTGTGTGGGTCAGATCGGAATCGCAGCGGTAAACACGTCCCGGTGCGATGATGCGCAACGGCGGCTGCCGGTTTTCCATGACGCGAATCTGCACCGGCGAGGTATGGGTGCGCAGCAGACGCCCATCCGGGAAGTAGAAGGTATCGTGCATGGCCCGTGCCGGATGCTCGGCCGGAATATTGAGAGCCTCGAAGTTATGGTAGTCGTCTTCGACTTCCGGGCCTTCGGCGGTCTCAAAGCCGGCGCTGGCAAACAGTTGCCCGATGCGGTTCATGGTGCGGGTGACCGGATGCAGTCCGCCTGGCCGCTGACCGCAGCCGGGCAGAGTGACATCGACACGCTCCCCGCTCAGGCGGGCTTCCAGAGCGGCAGCCTCTAGCCGGTGGCGCTGCTGTTCGAGCTGCTGCTGGGCCTCGGTTTTGGCCTGATTGATGGTCTGCCCGGCTTTGGGGCGTGCCTCCGGTGGCAGACGGCCGAGCTGCTTGAGCAGGGCGGTGATTTGACCGCTCTTGCCAAGATAGCGCACCCGCACTTCATCAAGCGCGGCAAGGCTCTCGGCGGCTGTGGCTTCTGCATTCAGGCGGGTGCCGAGATCGGCGAGTTGCGCACTGAGTTCACTGACATCGCTGATCGAGTTCAAACCAATCCCCTGCGGCTGTCATCTGGGTTATGTCGCTTGTTGGTGGCCATCGAAAAAGGGAAAGACCGGCGGCCTTTCCCTTCCTTGAGGCGATCCGGCCGTGGTCAGGCTAGGCGGGGAGGGCGCTCTTGGCCTGTTCAGCCAGCGCGGCAAAGGCTGGCTCGTCGTGATAGGCGAGGTCAGCGAGCATTTTGCGGTCCATCTCGATCCCGGCCTTATGCAGTCCGTCCATGAAGCGGCTGTATGACAGCCCATTCATGCGGGCGGCGGCATTGATACGGGCGATCCAAAGCGCACGAAACTGGCGTTTTTTCTGGCGCCGGTCGCGGTAAGCATATTGTCCCGCCTTGATGACGGCCTGCTTGGCGACGCGATAGACCTTGCTTCGGGCGCCGTAATAACCCTTGGCTTGGTCAAGAACTTTTTTGTGTCTGGCGTGTGCTGTTACACCGCGTTTAACTCTAGGCATGGCTTCTCTCCGGAAGTGATGTCAGGGGTGCTGAGCTGAGGCTTAGCAGTAGGGCATCATGCGTCGTGCCGCACGCTGGTCGGCCGTATGCAGCCGATGCGCCGCGCGTAACTGACGCTTCCGTTTGGTATCCTTTTTGGTCAGGATATGGCGTCGATGAGAGGCGTTGCGTTTGAAGCCGCCGCTGGCGGTGCGGGCGAAGCGTTTCGCTGCGCCGCGATTGGTTTTCATTTTGGGCATTTTTCTCTCCTTTAATACCTGTCCATGCCTGTACGCTCGACTGAGTGCTGCATGGAGGTCTTTGATGCGGCCAAACCGACGCGGAAGCCCGTTCCCGCGGGCCGCTTGTGTGACGAAACCGAAATGAACCGAAGGCCGGAGGGGTGGGATTATTTTTTCTTGGGTCCCAGCACCATCACCATTTGCCGCCCTTCCATCTGTGGCTGCTGCTCGACGACGCTCATGTCGGCTAAATCTTGTTCGACCCGACGCAGCAGCTCCAGACCCAGCTCGCGGTGGGCATGTTCGCGACCGCGAAAGCGCATGGTAACCTTGGCTTTGTCGCCATCCTGCAGAAAGCGGGTCAGATTCTTGAGCTTGACTTTGTAATCGCCCTCGTCCGTGCCGGGGCGGAACTTCATTTCCTTGACCTGAACCTGTTTTTGTTTCTTCTTGGCTTCAGACTTTTTCTTTTTCTGATCGAACAGGAAGCGGCCAAAATCCATCAAGCGACAGACCGGCGGTTCAGCGTTGGGGACGATCTCGACCAGATCGAGATTTTCCTCATTGGCTTTTTCAAGCGCGACTTTTAGGTCGACAACACCGACCTGGTCTCCATCCGCACCGATAAGTCGCACTTGGGGGACGGTGATTTCTTCATTGACGCGGTTACGTTTTGGCGCAGCGATAGCAGACTCCTCCTCAATCGTTAGCCATACACAAAAAATACGCCATTGTCAAAAGATACCTGGCGTGATCACAGAATGCAGCGGGCATCGGGGTTACAGCCGATCAACCGGGAGCAAACGCTCATCGCCGTTCGTGAACCTCGCTGGCGAGCTGCTCTGCAAAGGCGTCGATCGACAGGCTGCCGAGATCCTGGCCATTGCGATCACGCACGGCACATCCGCCGCTTTCCACCTCGCGATCACCGACGACCAGCAGGTAGGGTATCTTCTGGAGCGTGTGCTCGCGGATTTTAAAGCCGATCTTCTCGTTTCTCAAGTCCGTGATGACACGAAAGCCTTTGTCATGCAAGGTCTTCGCCGCTGCGGTCACAGCCTCGGCCTGACGATCGGTGATATTCATGATCACCGCCTGCACGGGCGCGAGCCAAACGGGCAAGGCGCCGGCGTAATGCTCGATCAGAATGCCGATGAAGCGCTCCATGGAGCCGAGAATGGCGCGATGGATCATCACTGGGGTCTGCTTGCTGTTGTCCTCGGCGATGTAGTGAGCGCCGAGTCGCCCGGGCATGGAAAAATCCACCTGAATGGTGCCGCACTGCCAAGTACGCCCGATGCTGTCGCGCAGGGTGAACTCGATCTTCGGCCCATAAAAGGCGCCTTCGCCGGGCTGCACGCGGAATTCCAGCCCCTTGTCGCGCAAGGATCGGTCCAGCGCCGCCTCGCCCTTGTCCCACAGCTCATCGGAGCCGACGCGCTTTTCAGGTCGCAGGGATAGCGCCAGCTCGATCTGGTCGAAGCCAAAGTCGCGATAGGTCTCGAACACCATGTCGATGAGCGTGGCGACCTCAGTCTGGAGTTGATCCTCGGTGCAGAACACATGGGCGTCGTCCTGGGTGAAACGGCGTGCGCGCATCAGCCCGTGCAGGGTGCCCGAGGGCTCGCTGCGATGCACCACGCCAAACTCGGCTAGTTTCAGCGGCAAGTCGCGGTAGCTGCGCAGTCCCTGATTGTACAGCTGGATATGGCCGGGGCAGTTCATCGGCTTGATGGCATAGTCGCGCTCATCAAGCTGGGTGGTGAACATATCGTCGGCAAACTTCTCCCAGTGCCCGGAGCGTTCCCACAGCGAGCGATCCAGTACCTGTGGCGTTTCGACTTCCTCGTAGCCGTATTCGTCGAGCTTCTCACGCATGTACTGCTCAACCAACCGATAGACGGTGCGGCCCTTGTGGTGCCAGAAAGCCATGCCCGGAGCTTCATCCTGAAAGTGGAACAGGTCCAGTTGGCGTCCGAGCTTGCGGTGGTCGCGCTTCTCGGCTTCTTCCAGGCGATGCAGGTAGGCTTTGAGTTCCTTTTTATCGCGCCAGGCGGTGCCATAGATGCGTTGCAACATCGGGTTGCGTGAGTCGCCGCGCCAATAGGCTCCGGCTACCTTGGTCAGCTTGAAGCCGTCGCCGAGCTTGCCGGTGCTGGGCAAATGCGGCCCGCGACAGACATCGAACCAATCGCCCTGGCGATAGATGGAAACTTCCTCACCCGCCGGGATGATGTCGTCGATAATCTCGACTTTATAGGTCTCACCCAGTTCACCGAAGACGCGCTTGGCCTCCTCGCGCTCGAGCACCTCGCGCTGAATCGGCAGATCGCGCTTGACGATCTCCTTCATGCGTTGCTCAATAGCGCCGAGATCTTCGGGCGTGAAGGGTTGCGCGCGGTCAAAGTCGTAATAGAAGCCGTTCTCGATTGCCGGGCCGATAGTGACCTGGGTGCCGGGATACAGTTCCTGCACCGCTTGCGCCATCACATGCGCAGCGTCGTGGCGCAGCAGTTCGAGCGCATCTTCGTCGCGGCGGGTGATGATCGCGACCTCGGCGTCCTCGCTGACGACAAAATTTAGGTCCACCTCGCGGCCATTGACGCGCCCGGCCAGTGCAGCCTTGGCCAGACCGGGACCAATGTCTTCAGCAATGGAGTGGAGGCTCAACGGCTGATCGAAGTGCCGTTCGGAGCCATCGGGGAGCCTGATTAGGGGCATGGAGAATCCTAATAAACTGACAGTGGTGACCGATACGCAGGGCCACATGAACAAAAAAGCCGCCAGCGCCTTGACCTGCGAGCCTTGCAGTGGTGACAACCCAAGGGATGCGACAACTGCCGGTGCAGCGAAAAAAGATCGGCTGACGGCTTGAGATGTATTGGTAGGCACGAGTGGACTCGAACCACCGACCCCCACCATGTCAAGGTGGTGCTCTAACCAACTGAGCTACGCGCCTAGCGTTAAAGCGCAGCATTATAAACGCTCTTCGCTGCACGTCAATAGTTTTTAACCGGCGTTCCTCTCAGCTCATGTTGGCCACGGTCACACCATTGCGCACGGCCCTGATGCCGGCCAGGCCCCTGGCTGGTTTCTTAGGACGTTTATCACTAAATGGCTGACAATCGCCAAATTGGTGATGATCGGATATGCCATCATGTTAGTAGCCGTTTTGAGCCAACCCTTTTAAGGTGTATAAAAAAACATTTAAGATCAATCGGTTACAAGATAGCATGATCATAAAATCCTTGAACCCAGCGATCTTGCGCAAGCACTTTGAAGCAAAATCAGGGGATTGCAAGCGGACACATTTCGCCACCTTAAAAGGGCTGCATCCTGTTGCCGAATACGAGCATTGATAATGCTGAGGAGGTGCTTGAGCGTATCCGTGTGCGGCTCGCTCAGTCCGCTGTGTCCATAGGTGAGGGGAAACAGTTCAGAGTCACCGCCTCTTTCGGCCTGGTGGCTTTTGAACCCAAGTACCAGTACCTGGATGAACTCATTAAACTCGCTGATCGAGCGCTGTATTTTGCCAAAGCTGGCGGACGCAACCGCGTTTGCCGCGCAAGCCTGGCACAGCGCTCTAATCTTCGATGCGATCCGACACCCTCGGCATGAAGAGGCTGTAAGCCAAGCAATTCGTTGCCGATCAGGTCTTAAAAAAGGCCACCAGTTCGCTCAGTTGCGCAGCCATCTGGGCCAGATGGCCGCTGGCTTCGGTGGTTTTGCGGGCTCCGAGGGCCATCTGATGGGTCTCGTCACTGATGCTGGTGATGTTGCGGTTGATTTCCTCGGCGACGGCGGATTGTTCTTCGGCGGCACTGGCAGTTTGCAGGTTCATCTCGCTGATGCGCGAGGTTGCGGTGCTGATGTTGGTCAACGCATTGCCAGCTTCGCCGGCGTGTTCCACTGCTTTGGTGGATATTTGGCTGCCGCTGTGCATGGTGGCGACAACGCGTCGCGTTGATGCCTGCAACTGACGAATGATCTGCTCGATATTCGCTGTGGAGTTGCTGGTGCGGGCGGCCAGGGTGCGCACCTCATCGGCGACGACTGCAAAGCCGCGACCCTGTTCACCGGCGCGAGCGGCTTCAATCGCGGCATTAAGCGCCAGCAGGTTGGTCTGCTCGGCAATCGAGTGAATCACTTCCAGCACCGAGCCGATTTCAACGCTGCTCGATTCCACGTCTGCCATGACTTTCGCAGCCTGGCGCACATGATCGGCCAGCTCTTCAATGGCGGCAATACTGCGCTGCACCACCTCGCTGCCCTGATGGTTGGCATCATCGGCCTCGCGCGCGGCTTCGGCCGCACCGGCGGCATTCCGTGCCACCTCTTCGACCGTGGCGGCCATTTCATTCACCGCCGTGGCTAGCTCATCAATGCGATTCTGCTCGGTATCGACACTCTGGCTGGTCTGCTCGGTGACAGTGGCGGTTTCTTCAGCCGCTGCGGCCAGATCCTGACTGGTTTGGCGAATGTGCTCGACCATGTCGCGCAACCGTAGCGTCATGCGCCCCATGGCGGCATAAACGCCGGTGTGCCGCTCCGGATCATCTAGGGTACGAGACAGATCGCCATTGGCGATGCATTCGCTGATCTCCTGCATCTCCTCGGGCTCACCACCCAAGGGGTGGGTAATACGCTGAGTGACCCGTAGGGAGAACACCACGATTCCCAGCAAGGCCGCGCTCAGCACCAGGGCCGTCACAGCGATCAGGCGATTGACCGCCGCCATGGCCTCGTCCTCGTCGATCTCTGCCACCAGCGCCCAGCGCGTTCCCTTCAACTCCAACGGTGCATAGGTCGAGAGGACTGAGTTGCCGCGATAGTCACGGATCACCTCGGTTCCGCTTTGACCGGCCAGCGCCTGCTGGGTGGCCTGGGTATCAACCCCATTGGTCTGCACCGTTCCCGCGAACGAGGCTGTCACGCTGCGGTTGTTGGGGTCGAGAAAGGAGTCGGAGCGCATGCGCTGATCAGGGCCGACCAAATAGGACTCGCCAGTCTCACCCATGCCATCACGAATGGCCATGATGCGGTTAATTGGTTCCAGCGGCAGTTGCAGCGCCACCACCAGCTCGGTCTGGCCGTCATACTTGACCGGTTGGGCGATAAAGGCTGCTGGCTGGTCATTGCTGGGGGCGTAAGGCGCATAGTCGGCAAAGCCGTAGTCACCGCTGCGCAGGACTTGGTCGAACAACTGACCGAGGTTGCTATCGGCATAGGGGCCGTCGGTCAGGTTGGTGGCGTAATCCGGTTCTTTTGCCACCGAGTAGAACACATAGCCATCCGGGTTGATCAACAGCAGGTCGTAGTAGCCATAATGATCGATATATTTGCGATAGAAATCCTCTCCGGCCAGTTGCGGGCTGAAGGCTTCGGCGACATCGATCTCAGCGAGAATGGCCCAATGCAGTCCGGCGACCTCCAGCGGCGCATAGGCCGATAACACCGGATGGTCGGCATAGCCCTGAATGACACGGGTGTCGCGGGTGCCGTTGAACGCCTCGCGTGTAGCTTTTGTGTCGATCCGACCAGTCTCTGGATCGCGGAAGGAGGCCTCAACGCTGCGCTGGTCCGCATCAAGAAAGGCATCGGAGCGCATGAGTCTGTCCGCTCCAACCAGATAGGTTTCGCCGGTTTTGCCCAGGCCAGCGCGTTCTCCCATGATGGCGTTGAGCCGGTCAATCGGAAATTGGAAAATGGCCACCCCGAGTCGTTGATTACCGTTGAAAATGGGTGTGGCGACAAAGCCGGCCGGCGCCTCGTAGGACGGGGTGTAGCGCGCGAAATCGACCAGGACCACCTCGCCCGGCGGAGCGGCGTCGGCGCGGCGGAAGGCATCGGCAAAGTTGGTCTTAGCATAGGGACCCGTTATCAGTGAGGTGGCATAGTCCAGCTCCTTAAACACCGAATAGACGATTTCGCCACTGCCGCTGTTGACCAGGAAGATGTCGTAGTAGCCGAAGGCCTCAAGATAGGAGCGAATCCAGGGATGATAGCGTCGGTGCAAAGCGCTGTAGGCCGAACCGTCACCGGGATCATCCAGGCGGTGCTTTTCGCCGAGGGGATGGGAATTCTCGCCGATGTAGAGGCTTTGCAAGGCCACGGCGGCGGCTGGTAAAGGATCGAGCAGGGCTTGCCAGTCCGGCGGTGTGCCATTGAGTTGTGCATAGCGCTGTCCGAAGTCGCCCCGATAGTAGTTCGCCAGCGTGCTGCGCAACCGCTGCACTGCGCCCGGATTGGCCGCCAGCGCCTGATCCTGCGCGGCGTATGCCGTTGTGAAGCGTTGCATCGCCTCCACAATCATGCCGTCGGAGGCAAAGGTGCGCGACTGATTCAGCACATCGGTTAGGTAGCGCTCCACGGCCGCCCCCTTGACTTCACGCGCGGCAGTTAAGCGGTTGAAGGCTTCGCTGCGCAGGGTGCCAATCAGGTCAACCAGCACGCCCATATCGCCTTTGCGTTCGTCGAAATAGCGCTCCACCTGGGCCAGCTTGATGCCGCGAATCGCCTCCAGGCGATTGAAGGCGCCTTGCTCCAGCGCCCGAGTCGCATTCCAGGTCGCGATCACAATGACCACGGTCGCTGGCAGAATGCCCACCAGCAGAAAAGAGAGGATTAATCGGTAACGCAGCGTCAAACGTCGAGGAGCAGTCTGAGTCATGGGCGTGCAAGCTCCGATGGCGTGGGGAAAGGCGGGCGATCCGGTACGCGCGAGGCGGAGCATCCAATTCAGTGCCTCACTTAAGGGATTGTAGCTGATGGGGCGTCAGCCGAATGAGGGCCTGTCAGGAATTGGCTCAGTATTTTGGTTAAAGTAATCCTTATTCGGCTCATGGAGCGGATCGATAGTGATGTGGAGGTCGCGCAAATGGATGGGGTGGCTGTACTGAACCGCATTCAAGCGGGTGAAGACTTTGTGTGTTGAGACGGTTCTGACACCCAGCAATGCTCAGTGGATTGGTGCTCGGGGTGAACAGCAGGACGCCTTTGGTTTTCACGGCCTTGATGATCCGCAGTTTCGCGCCCATGGCGGCGTGCTGGCCGTGCTGACCGATGGCATGGGCGGTTTGCATCAAGGTCGGGCGGCGGCGCAAATCGCTGCCAATCTGTTGCGCGAAACCTATGCCGCGAAACCTCCCGAAGAACCTATTCCTGCCGCCCTCGAACGTGCGCTTCAGACCGCCAACACCGCTGTCTATGAATTGGCCGTGACGTCCGATGGTGCGGGCCAGGTTGGGACCACGCTGGTTGCGGTCGTGGCACATGACAGCGGCATTCACTGGGTATCGGTCGGTGACAGTCGTCTCTACGGGTATCGGGCAGCGACTGCTGGCCTGGTGCGCTTAAGCCAGGAACACAATTATGCGGCGATTCTGCAAGCCCGGGTCGTCGCCGGTGTGCTTCAGCAGTGCGACGCGGATAAGAATCCGGACCGCGCCGCACTGATCAGCTTTATCGGTCTGGAGCGAATTCCGCGCATTGATGCCGGTACCGATCCGAGGCCACTCCAGCCCGGTGATCGCCTGCTGTTATGCAGTGACGGCATCCATGGGCGTCTGGAGGATGACGACTTGTGTCAATACATTCGTCAGCCGGCGCAACAAGCCGCCGAGGCCATCATGACCCGCGTGAAGGCGGTGGCCAAATCCACTCAGGACAATGCCACACTGGCCATTGTGGCCGCCGAGGCGTCTGTTCCAAGGCATGCAGCGGCCGGGTTGACCGCCGCTCCCTCGCCATCGCCTGCTGGATCAGCGTCACGCCAGACCCCGCCTTGGGGGCAGATGATCATCGGCTTGGGACTGGCGGTGCTGCTGGTGGTGATCGGCATTGCTATAGGCATGTCGCTGCGCGGCATGGGGCACTCGTGACCGTGAAGATCGAGAGCGGGCTGCCAGCCGGGGCCAAAAACGGTATAGTTTTGCATTCACTTAGGGGATTGATTCAGGATTTTTATGGCTACACCCGATACTCCACGCCTACTTCTGCTCGGTTCCGACGGTCAGGTCGGTTGGGAACTTTGTCGCACCCTGGCTCCGGTCGGGCAGGTGATCGCCGCTTCGCTTGAGGGCCGCCATGGCCCAGCGGTCGATTTGGCCGATGCCGCGTCGGTGCGGCGCCTGTTTGCCGAAACCGGGCCGGATGCAGTGATCAATGCCGCCGCTTATACGGCCGTGGATCGCGCCGAGAACGAGCCGGAACTGGCGATGGCCATCAATGGCGATGCCCTGGGGCTGATTGGCCATCTAGCCGCCGAGGCCGGGATTCCGGTGGTGCATTATTCGACCGATTTCGTGTTCTCCGGTGAGACCGACCGGCCGTATCGCGAGGATGATCCGGCTGAGCCGCGCAGTGTCTATGGTCAGAGCAAGCGGGAAGGGGAGAAGGCGTTGCTTGATTCCGGTGCCACGGCGCTGGTTCTGCGCACCGCCTGGGTTTATGGTGTGCGTGGCAGCAATTTTCTGCTGACCATGTTACGGCTGTTTCGCGAACGCTCTGAGTTGCGGGTGGTTGATGATCAGATTGGCACTCCGACTTGGAGCCGCATGCTGGCCGAGGTGACGGCACAGATTCTGTATCGCGCCTTTCGCGGGGATCTCTCGCTGCGCGATCATCATGGGCTCTATCATGTCACCAGTGGTGGCGCGACCTCCTGGTTTGGCTTTGCCGAGGCGATTCGCGAGGCCAGTTGTTTGCAATGTAAGGTATTGCCGATCCCAACTTCCGAGTATCCAGCGCCAGCGCCGCGTCCGGCCTACTCGGTGCTCGATACCCATAAATTCCACACCACCTTCGGCCTGGCGCTGCCCGACTGGCGTCAGGCGCTGACACTTTGCCTGGCGGATTTACAACACTAGGCTGACCCTGGACAGCCTGGACTGAGTCAGAATTCCCTTAACGGTCGATTCGCGTGCGTTAACGCGAGTGGCGAAACACCAGCTGCGGCACCTCGGTGAAGTGGCTGATGAAATGAATCCGCAGCCCGTTGCGCACATGCTCGGGGACTTCGTCGTATTCTCCCCGGTTGTCTTCGGGTAGCAGAATCTCCTTGATGCCAGCGCGGCGTGCGGCGATAAGCTTTTCGCGAATGCCGCCGACTGGAAACACCTCGCCGGTCAGGGTGATCTCGCCGGTCATGGCGATGCGCTTGACCGACTGCTCGCGGGCTAGCGAGATCAGCGCGGTGGCGATGGTCACCCCGGCCGAGGGGCCGTCTTTGGGGGTGGCGCCAGCGGGGACGTGCAGATGGATAAAGGCCTTTTCAAAGAAGTCCGGGTCAATGCCGAAATCCTTGGCGCGGCTGACTACATAGCCGTAGGCAATATCGGCCGATTCTTTCATCACATCGCCGAGCTGGCCGGTGAGCTTGAAGCCACGGGTGAAGCTGTGGGTGTGCTGCGCCTCAATGGATAGGGTGGCACCACCCATGGCGGTCCAGGCCAGACCAGTGACCACACCGGGGCCGCTGAGCTTGCGCTCGTCGCGAAACACCGGACTGCCGAGATAGTCTTTCAAATCCGCCGTGGTCACGGTAATCGGTTTGGGCGTTTCCTCCAGTAGCTTGACAGTGCACTTGCGCACGATCTTGCCGAGCTGCTTTTCGAGCCGGCGTACCCCAGCATCGCGCGCATAGCCTTCGATCAGCGCGCGCAGAGTACGACTGTCGAGCTTGATGTCACTTTTCTCCAGTCCGGCTTTAGTGATCTGACGCGGCAGCAAATATTTACGCGCGATGGCGAGCTTTTCGCTGGCGATATAGCCGGACAGTTGAATCACTTCCATGCGATCAAGCAGCGGGCCAGGAATGCTATCGGTCTGATTGGCGGTGCAGACAAAGAGCACCTTCGACAGATCAAAACGCAGATCCAGGTAGTGATCGAGAAAATCGTTGTTCTGTTCTGGATCCAGCACTTCGAGCAGCGCCGAGGCCGGGTCGCCGTGGTAGGAGGCACCGATTTTGTCGATCTCATCAAGCATGATGACCGGATTGGCGGTACCGGCGTCCTTCATGGCTTGCAGGAACTTGCCCGGCATGGCGCCGATGTAGGTGCGCCGATGGCCCTTGATCTCGGCTTCGTCGCGGATGCCGCCGACTGAGAAGCGATAGAAGCGCCGCCCCAGGGCATCGGCGATTGAGTGGCCGATGGAAGTTTTGCCCACGCCAGGCGGGCCGACCAGCAGGATGATGGAGCCGGCGATCTCGCCTTTCATGATGCCGACGGCGAGGAATTCGAGAATGCGATCCTTGACATCCTCCAGACCGTAGTGATCGCGATTCAGTACCCGGCGCGCGCGTTTGAGATTGAGCTTGTCCTTGGAGTGTTTGCCCCAGGGCAGCAGGGTGATCCAGTCGAGATAGTTGCGCGTGACCGAGTACTCGGGCGAGCCGGTTTCGAGAATCGCCAGCTTGTCCATTTCCTCATCGACCCGCTTCTGGGCTTCTTCGGTGAGCGTGAGTTTTTTCAGCCGATCCTTAAAGCGATCCACCTCAGCGGTGCGATCATCTTTGGCGATGCCGAGTTCTTTCTGAATTGCCTTGAGCTGTTCGCGCAGAAAGAACTCGCGCTGAGTTTTCTGCATCCGCTCCTCGACCGACTGGCGGATGGTCTGCTGGGCATGGGCGAGTTCCAGCTCCTTGTTCAGTAGCACCAGCACCTTTTCCATGCGCTTCATCAGCGGCACGGCTTCCAGCACTTCCTGGAGCTGGATTTTGGTCGAGGTGGTCAGGCTGGCGGCGAAGTCGGCCAGGTGCGAGGGATCATCCGGCCCGAAGCGATCAAGAAACATGCGCAGCTCTTCGACATAGAGCGGATTGAGCGGCAGCAGCTCCTTGATGGTGTTGATGATGGCCATGGCATAGGCCTTGATCTCATCCTCCGGCGTGGAGGCCGGCTCGGGCAGATAATCGACCTGAGCGGTGAAGGGCGCACGGCGGCGGGTGAAACGATTGATACGGAAGCGTTGCAGGCACTCGACCAGCACTTGCAGCTTGCCTTCAGATTCGGCGGCGCGGTGGACGCGCGCGGCAGTGCCAATCTCGCGAAAGTTCTCGACCTTGGCGGTTTCCGAGGTTTCGCTGTTGACCAGCACGATACCGAGAATCTTGTGATCCGAGTTGGCGACCGCTTCAATGGTGCGTCCCCAATGACTGGCATCCATCAACAGCGGGACGGCTTGACCGGGAAAAAACGGTCGTGAAGCGACTGGCAGCAGCGGAATCCGCCCCGGCATCACATCGCGCGTGCGCGCCAGCTTGCCACCGCTGCTGCTGCCGTCTTCGATCTCATCGCCGCTGTCGATGTCATCGCCCGAATCGGCGCCATCAATGTCTTCCATGTCTTCCATGGGGGTCGAATGGGCTTCGGATAAGAGCGGTTCCGCTTCAGAGGACTCGTCCGTGGAGTGCTCGGTGTCTTCTTCCGGGGGGGAGATCGGGGTCGGTTCGCCGTCGCCGCTGTCCTGATGATGCATACAATCTCTCTAGCTTGAGGCTGGTTGCAGGTAAGCGTGCCAATTTCAGGGTTGAGTCCCGAGATTGCAAGCTTGGTTGGCCAGACGGGCAAAATCGCCAACGCTGAGCGTCTCGGCGCGCGCGCCGGGGTCGATGCCAGCTTGCTCGAACACGGGTGGCGTGATCCACTGACGCAGGCTGTTGCGCAGCGTCTTGCGTCGTTGCGCGAAGGCCGCTGCCACCAGTGTGGCATGCTGCGCGGGATCCAACAGCTTAACCGGTGCACAGGCCGGGATGCGCAGCCGCAGCAGGGCCGAGTCAACACTGGGCGCCGGCTTGAAGGCACCCGGGCCGATGAGAAACAGGCGGGTGGCCTCGCACCGGCTTTGCACCATGACCGATAAGCGCCCGTAAACCTTACTGCCGGGAGCGGCGACGATGCGCTCGACCACCTCTTTTTGCAGCATCAGGTGCAGATCCTGGATAACTGCGGCCTGGCTAAGCAGGTGAAATAACAGTGGGGTTGAGATGTTATAGGGCAGGTTGCCGATGATACGCAGGGCGCGGCCCTGGTGCAGAGCGTGGAAGTCAAAGCTGAGTGCGTCGGCCTGATGCAGACGCAGAGCGCCCAGCGCGGCGCAGTGCTGGCGCAGCGGTTCGATCAGATCGCGATCCAGCTCAATGGCGTCGAGTTGGCCGCTGGCGCTGAGCAGCCTGCGGGTGAGGGCGCCCTGGCCGGGGCCAATTTCAACCAGCGCATCCTTGGGTTGTGGATTGATGGCGGCGAGGATGCGCTGGATGACGCCAGGATCGTGCAGAAAGTTCTGGCCGAAGCGCTTGCGCGCCCGGTGTTCTGGGGGATGTCCTGAGACAGTCGGCTCCGGTGGTCTGTTCAAGGTGATGCGGGGAGCTAGTCGGGCCTTTACTGCATGATAAAGGCGGTGAAATAGAGATCCTCAATGGCGGGTTTGTCGGCGTAGCCGGTCAGCAGTTCGCGCAGCACTTCCAGGGTTTCCTTGCGCAGTTCCTCGCGGCCCTCGGGGGTTTGCAGCACATCCATGTCGCGACCGCCATAAAGACTGATCAGCTTATCCCGCACGGCGGGGTCGTACTGCTGAATGATACTGTTATCATCGGCGGTGAGGACGTAGAAGTCGATCTCCACGCGCAGGAACCTGGGCACACTGGGGTCGGCGAGGTTGACGATCAGGTAGGGGCCCATGGCGACATAGCCAGGATAGTTATTCATCATCCTGAGCGGCTGGGCCTGGAGCTGTGCCAGTGGCAGCAGCAGTGCCAACAGCAGGGCAGGGAGCATGCTCAGGGATCGCTTGCCGCTGCCGGAGCGGCGGTTGAGTCGAGACGGAAGGCGGTGGGTGAATCCGTGAATCATGGTGCAAGGTTCGTGGTGGAAGTGGTCTTGTGCCTGGAGCAGTCTTGTGTCTGGATCAATAGCTTAGCAGGCTGGGCGTTCAAGCTCAAAACGGCAGCCAGCGCTTCAACTTCCAGACGGCCTCTCAGTGGGCAGCCTATTATTTCAAAACAGCGGGATTTGTGATTGAATCGTTGCAGCAATCCCTGCATGAGAACCATTGCATGAGATTTGATGGCTCAATGCAACGACGGCTGGTTCGAGGGCTGCCTTATGTACAACAACAGGAGCGTGCTGGCGTGTGTCTCGGTATTCCGATGCAAATCAAAGAGCTCAATGGCCTGGTCGCGCGTTGTGAGGCGAAGGGCGTTGAGCGTGAAGCGAATCTGCTGATGCTGATGCATGAGGAACTCGCGGTGGGGGATTATCTTGTAGTGCATCTCGGCCGTGCCATTGAGCGCGTCAGCGCAGAAGATGCGGCGACGGCCTGGGCGCTCTATGATGAAATGCTTGCGGCGATGGATGCGGGTGCGCCGGCGCCTGTGATCAACTCATCGGAGACTTCGATTGAACGAGACGAATGAATCAGGCCCAGTTTCGGAGCAGACTTCGGGGCAGGCTCCAGTTCAGACACCGACCCAGGCATCGAGTCAGACGCCGAGTCAGCCACTGAAGCGTACGGTGTTTTTCGCTTCCGAAAGCACCGGCATCACTGCTGAGACTCTGGGGCAAAGCCTGCTGTCACAGTTTGATGGGGTGGAGTTTGAAGAAGTCTACATGCCCTATATCAATACCGAGGCGCGTGCTCATGCGTTAACGATACGCATGCAGGAAGCCAGTGAGCGCGATGGTGCGCGTCCGATTTGCGTGGCGACCATGCTCGATGAGCGCATCGGTGCGATCCTGCGCGGCGGACATTGCTTTTATATCGAGGTGTTTGAGCACTTTGTTGCGCCTCTCGGGGCTGAACTCGGCTTGGTTCCCAGTCGCGAGTCAGGGCGCAGTCACGCCATTACCAAGCCGAGTTACTACACCAAGCGTATTGAGGCGATCAATTTCGCCATGAATAACGATGACGGAGTGCGACCGAGCAGTTTTCGCCACGCCGATGTTGTGCTCACCGGCGTGTCGCGCTCCGGCAAGACCCCAACCTGCCTGTATTTGGCCATGCATTATGGGCTGCGCGCGGCCAATTATCCCATCACCGAACCGGATCTCGAACGTGGCGATCTGCCGGAGGAAGTGCGCGAGATGCGCTCGAAGCTGTTTGGCTTGACCATTGATGTGCAGCGTTTGCAGCGCATCCGCGAGGAGCGTCGCCCCGGTAGCGATTATGCCTCCGTGCGTCGCTGTCAGCAGGAGTTGCGCGCGGCCACGGAGATGTTCAAACGCTTGCGCATTCCGGTGATGAATACCACCAGTCAGTCCATTGAGGAAATCGCCGCCCAGATTCTGCGCCAGATGAAAAACGCGCCCGACAATGGTGATTGAGTCCTGAGTCCCGGCATAACTTAGCTTGCCAACCCCGCCGGCGGGCGGCGAAAATAGCGCTATTCGCGGTGCCGACTGATGGGCGACCGCCCCTGTTTTTGGAGACTCACCTCATGCAACTGACCATGCTGAAAAGCAAACTACACCGCGCCCGCGTGACCCATGCGGAGCTGGAATACGAAGGCTCCTGCGCGATTGATGCCAAGCTCATGGAGCTCGGCGGGATTCTGGAGTTTGAACAGCTGCACATCTATAACCTGGCCAATGGGGAGCGCTTTAGCACCTATGCCATTCCGGCTGAGCCGGGCTCACGCATTATTTCCGTCAATGGTGCCGCTGCTCACAAGGCCGCTCCGGATGATCGCCTGATTATCTGCACCTATATCGCCCTGACCGAAGTCGAGGCGCGCATGCATCAGCCCAAGCTGGTCTATTGCAACGCGCGCAACGAGGTGACGGGCACCGGCCATAAGATTACCGCGCAGGCGGCTTGATCGTAACGGCGCTCTCAGCACCAAGCCACGCTCAGAGCCAAGGGCGCCCCCCCTAGGGCTAGATCAGGTTTCAGGCCAGGGCGCGCTCCAGATTCTGCCGGGCTTCCAGTGCGTCGGCATAATAGTGCTGGTACTGGCGCGCGCTGGCTTCCCAGCTAATATCCTGCTCCATGCCGGCGCGCATGCGCGCGCGCCAAGCGTCTTGGTTGTTGTGCCAAAGATCGACCGCTTCGCGTACCTTGTGGCACAGGGCCTCGGCGCTCGGTTCCTCAAACAGAAACCCGGTCGCCGGCCCCCGGTCGCCGTCGCTCACGGTATCGGCCAGTCCGCCGGTGCGGCGCACAATGGGCACGCAGCCATAGCGCAGGCTGTACATTTGGTTCAGCCCGCAGGGCTCAAAGCGCGACGGCATCAGGAAGGCATCACAGCCGGCCTCAATCAGATGGGCGCGCCCCTCGTCATAGCCTACATAGGTGCCGACCCGATCCGGATGAGCTTCGGCCACCCGCTTGAGCATCAGTTCCAGATTGGCTTCCCCCGAGCCTTGCATCACCACCTGCACTCGCGGGTCTTCCAGTAACCACGGCAGCATTTCGACAATCAGATCCACGCCTTTTTGCTCCACCAGGCGGCCGATGTACCCCAGCACAAAGGTATGCTCGTTGCGCGGCAGATCGAACAAGCGTTGCAGTTCCAGCTTGTTGCCGGCCTTCAGGTGCAGGCGTTCAGTGTCATAGGGTTGGGTCAGCGCTGGATCAGTGGCCGGATTCCAGGTGTGATAGTCAATGCCATTGAGAATGCCCTGGAAGCGCCCGCCGATCTGGCGCAGCAGACCGTCGAGCCCGCAGCCGTGCTGGCTGGTGCGCACTTCATCGGCATAGGTGGGACTGACGGTATTGACCCGATCAGCGAAGATGATGCCGCCCTTGATGAAGGACAGGCGCTGATGGAATTCGAGTCCCGCTACGGACCAGAGCGCCGGCGGCAGTTTCAGTCGGTCGAAGGTGGCGCGGTCGAACAGCCCTTGATAGGCTAAGTTATGAATGGTGAACACCGTGGCCGGGCGCTCTTCGCGATCGCGCATCAGGGCTGGCGCCAGAGCGGTTTGCCAGTCGTTGCAATGCAGCAGTTGCGGGCGCCAGTTGAGCGCCGGCACCCCCATGGCCACCGTGGCCACCGCCCAGCTGAACAGCAGGAACCGCTCGGCATTGTCGCCCCAGTCCCGTCCGCTGACATCGGTGTACGGATTGCCCTCGCGACAGAAATGCTCAGGGGCATCGACCAGATAGACCGGCAGATCCCGATCCGGCATGAAGCCGCTGAGCAGGCGTACCGGACTCAATGCACCAGGAAGGCGCAGTTCGCAGGCGGTCCGCAGTTCGCGCACCTGTTTCAGTGCGCGCGGATAGGCGGGCAGAATCAGCCGGGCATCGTGGCCGAGGGAGCGCAGAGCCACCGGCAGGCTCCCGGCGACATCCGCCAGTCCGCCCGTCTTGATGAGTGGCAGAGCTTCGCTGCTGGCAAAGAGCACATCAAAGCTCGTTGCAGCCTCGTCCGCGCGTTCTCGAAGGATGCTCATAATAAGAACCAATCCCCAACAGTTAAAATCGAGGCTGCCCGCCGCCTGCGGTGCTTGCGCCAGACAGGGCCGGAAGGTTGACAGACTCGGGAATCAATGGATAGTGACGCCTCACAAGGTAGCACATCGACACGGTCGTTGCGTCGGGTACGCCGGCGGCCGGTGCTGATGCAACAATAAAGCAAAAACCGCTCCACATTCGACCTCGGACTGACCGTCAATGCCCCGCTGGAGACGCTCATGACCCTCGCGCCCGCTGTCACAGGTGGCTCGCCCTGCACCCTGGTAATTTTTGGCTCAACCGGAAATCTCTCCCAAATCAAATTATTGCCCGCGCTCTATCAGCTGGAGCGCGGCGGTCACCTGGCCGACGCCACGCGCATCCTTGGCTTTGGGCGTCGCGACTGGTCAGATGATGAGTGGCGCAGCGAGGTGCGACGGATGCTCGCCGAACAAGTCACCAAGCCGGGACAGCCGATCGAAACCGATGTCACCGAGCGGCTCCTGGCACGGCTGCACTTTATCCAGGGCGACCTGCGCGAGGCGTCCGCCTTTACCCGGCTGGCCGAGCGCTTGCGCGCTCAGGACGATCTGCCAGCCAATCGGGTGTTTTATTTGGCCATTGCTCCCGAGTTCTACGGCGAGGTGGCCGATCAACTGGCTGCACAGGGATTGGCTGCGGAAACTGATGGCTGGGTGCGTCTGGTGGTCGAGAAGCCCTTTGGCTATGACCTGGAGAGCGCGGGCATCCTGGATCGGCGGTTGCGACGCCACTTTCAGGAGCATCAGCTCTATCGCATCGATCATTATCTCGGCAAGAATACCGTGCAGAATGTACTGGTGTTTCGCTTCGCCAATCTGCTGCTCGAACCGCTGTGGAACCGCAATTATATCGATCATGTGCAGATTACTCATGCCGAAAGTCGGGGCATCGGCCAGCGCGCCGGTTTCTATGACGGTGTCGGCGCGCTGCGCGACATGATCCAGAGCCATCTGCTGCAACTGCTCACCCTGGTGGCCATGGAACCGCCGCCGAGTCTGGATGCCGAGGCGCTGCGCGATGAGAAGGTCAAGGTGCTGCGCTCCATCCGTCCGATCGCGCGCCAAGCGGTGCATGCCCAGGCGTTTCGCGCCCAGTATCGCGCCGGGACGGGCGCGGGAGACGGCGAGCGCTGGCCCGGCTACCTGGACGAGCCGGGTGTTGATCCGCGCAGCAGCACCGAGACCTATGCGGCACTCAAGCTCTATATCGACAATTGGCGCTGGCGCAATGTGCCCTTTTATCTGCGCACCGGCAAGCGCCTGGCCGCAACCCAGTCGCTGATCGCGATTCGCTTTCGCCATCCACCGCAGCAGTTATTCCAACATACCCCCATTGAGCAGTTGCAACCCAACTGGCTGCTACTCAGCATTCAGCCCAATGAGTGCATGCGTTTCGAACTCCAGGTCAAGGAGCCGGGGCTGGAAATGCGCACCCAGACCGAGCGTCTGGATGCCAGCACTTGCACCCTGGGGCGCGATCAGATTGACGCCTATCAGGCCTTGATTCTCGACGTGATCGCCGGTGATCATTCGTTGTTTCTGCGCTCCGATGAGGTCGATCATGCCTGGCGGGTGGTGGATCCGGTGATTAAACTTTGGGCCACTGAACGCGAGTTCATCCACACCTATCCGGCTGGCAGCTGGGGACCAGGCGAAGCCAACCGGCTGTTCGACAAGGACGATCAGGACTGGCGCAACGGGCTGGACCACTGATGTATTCCCTCACCCCTTAAACAGTTAAGAGACCTCCGAAACATACCATGGCACTGATCAACACCACCCCCGCCTGGCAGGCATTAAGCGACCACTGGCAGCAGATGCAACTGCAACACATGCGTGAGCTGTTCGCGCAGGATAGCGAGCGTGCTGCGCGCATGACCCGCAGCGCCGCCGGTATTTATCTCGACTACTCCAAAAACATCGTTACCGAAGACACCCTGGCGCTGCTGCGCGAGCTGGCCCGCACCGCCGGCTTGGAGGCGCAACGCGCGCGCATGTTTGCCGGTGAAGCGATCAACAGCACCGAGGGCCGCGCGGTGTTGCATATCGCACTGCGCAATCGCGCCAACACGCCCATTCAGGTCGCCGGTGAGGATGTGATGCCGGGAGTCAATGCGGTACTGGAGCAGATGGAAACCTTCGTCAATCAGGTGCGCAGCGGCGAATGGACCGGCTTTACCGGCAAGCGCATCACCGATGTGGTCAACATCGGCATCGGCGGCTCCAATCTTGGTCCCAAGATGGTCTGCACGGCGCTTAAGCCCTATCAGCGTGAGGATCTGCGCCTGCATTTTGTCTCCAACATCGACGGCACCCATCTGTCAGAAACCGTCAAGGCGCTCAACCCGGAAACCACCCTCTTTGTGATCGCCTCCAAGACCTTCACCACCATGGAGACCATGACCAACGCCCAGAGCGCGCGGCGCTGGCTGGTTGATTTGCTCGGCGATGAATCCGCCGTGGCACACCACTTTGTCGCTGTGTCCACCAATGCCGCCAAGGTTGAAGCTTTTGGCATTGACACCCAGCAGATGTTCGGATTCTGGGACTGGGTCGGTGGGCGCTATTCGCTGTGGTCGGCCATTGGCCTGCCGATCGCGCTGGCGATTGGCTTTGATAACTTCGTCGAACTGCTCGAAGGTGCGCATGAGATGGACAACCATTTCCGCACCGCGCCGCTGGAGGAGAATCTGCCGGTCATCATGGCCCTGCTCGGGGTCTGGTACATCAACTTTGCCGGTGCCAAGACCCAGGCCATCTTGCCCTATGATCAGTATCTGGAGCATTTCGCGGCCTATTTTCAGCAGGGCGACATGGAGAGCAACGGCAAGCATGTGACCCTGGAGGGCACGCGGGTGGACTATGCCACCGGCCCCATTGTCTGGGGCCAGCCCGGCACCGATGGCCAGCACGCCTTCTATCAGCTCATCCACCAGGGCACCGAACTAATTCCCTGTGATTTTATCGCTCCGGTGCACAGCCACAACCCGCTGGGTGACCATCATCTCAAGCTGATTGCCAACTGCCTGGCCCAGACCGAAGCCCTGATGCGTGGGCGCAGTGCTGAAGAAGCCCTGGAGGGCATGCTTGCCGCTGGCATGCGGCGCGAAGAGGCCGAGCGCCTGGCCCCGCACCGTCAGTTCGACGGCAACCGCCCGACCAATACCCTGTTTGTTGAAGAAGTCAGTCCCCGCACCCTGGGCGCCCTGATTGCACTCTACGAGCACAAGATTTTCTGTCAGGGCGTTATCTGGGGGGTCAATTCATTCGACCAGTGGGGCGTGGAACTCGGCAAACAACTCGCCAGCATCATCCTCAAGGAACTCGAACAGGGCCGAGTGATGGTTGAGCATGACAGCTCCACCCGCGCCTTACTCGACTACTATCTGAAAAACCGCTGAGGCAACCGCGATTCCGTAGGTGATGTGTCAAATTTGTGCATGGCATCGACAAGACTGCTTACAAATGGTTGAGGATGACCATGCACAATTTTACAACACCTGCAATGACTCCTATTGTGGATGTCAAAGTGGCTTGACCGAGGCTCCTGCCCTTTCGACGCCAGTTTGTGATCAAAGGCTTTCAGACTGGACTCAGCCTTCGGATCAAATCGGTACTTCTCGCAGAATTCCAGGAAGAACCGCAGTCACCGGTAGAAATGCAGTCGATGATTCGCACTGACCCCCGCTGTCGTTAGCTTCTCATCGAACCTTGCTGCAAGCGTTGCAGGAATTTGCAGCATTCGCCAACTCGCTGATGGATAATAAACGATATCAGCATGTTATCCCGCAGCTGGTAGGTTATCCAGAGATCTTGCAGGTTTATCCGTTGCGTGCTAGTGTTATCCAGAAACCATATAATCACTGGTTAGGTTTTTGAGAATCGAAATATGGAATGGCTAACCGAAAACAGAGACTGGTTCTTTTCTGGTGCAGGTATCTTCATCGCAAGTTCAGTTGCCAGTCTTCTATCTGTGTTCGTCACTTTGTGGTGGAAATCACGCTCAGAGAGAAAGCGACGAAAAAAGCTGCGCATATCTCAAATGCTCAATAAGTTTTCTTCGCCCACTTCCGAGAAATCCGCAAATGTAGAACCGGAACATTTCAAAGTGTCCTATAAAGGCACCGAGTACGAGAATCTTACGGTTTATTATTTATCTGTAATGAATGTAGGTTCGCCAGCGATAGAAAATCAACGAATTCACGTGGTCTTGCCAAAAAACGCAAAAATAATCGAAACTATCCAAGAAAAAAGTCTTAAACCGCGCCTAACCTGGAATACGTAGTTTTTCTTCCTCTGGGTCGAGGGCGATCTTTACCCACAGGCGATCCGCTACTTCAAAGACGTTGCGGTTGATGTTCTTGGCGAATTGATGCACGCGCTG
>NZ_NRRS01000052.1 GCF_016583795.1 Rhabdochromatium marinum
GGCTCACTTCGATGGTGATCTCTTCGCCCGAACGCCGAACAACCGTGGCCATGATCGCTCCTCGCCTCATCATTTACAGAGGCTTAGAGCATACTCCTCGAAATAACATCTTGTCGAGGCCGCACCCCACTGCCAGTGCCGGCGCCGCTGGCGCTGCTGGGTGTTTGACTTGGATAGTAAAGATCCTTGGGGCTGCCCCAGCCAAAATTGCCGAACCAGACATGGTCATTGCGGTCCACGGTCACGCCCCAGCCCACACCGAGCAGCCCGCCGGTATTAAAGGGCGAAACCGGCTCGCCATTGGTGCCATCCGCCGGGTGACCATCGGGGCGCAGCACGACATTGAATTTAGTCGAATTCGGCGTGCCCTGGGTGACATTGTTGGCCACCCAGGCATAGCCGCGTGAATCCCAGGCCACATTGGCCGCGCCTCCGAAGGGCACGTCCGGGCGGCCGGTGTCGTTGAGCTTGACTGCAATGGTCCATTGATCCGGCTCCGTGGTCAGAGCCGGCGCGAAGGCGGTCCCGGTCAACGCAAACAGCGCGATGAGATGAGCATTCTCAGCCGGATTCCGGGCCAAATTGGCCAAGGCCTCGGCAGTATCGACCGGAATTTTCCGCAGCTCGTTGCGGGTCGAGAGCAGCACGGCTTCCTTGATGCCCTCGATCTGAATACACTGATTGAGCAAATTAGCCAACGAATGGGTCAGCCGCATGGCGTTGGTTTGATCCGCGTTGGGAGAACTTCTGAGCACCTCGGACAACTCACCCGTCGCCGGATCGGCGATATTGCGACTCATCATGGCAGCGATGCGCAAGCGGAAGGCATCACCGGCGATGCGCCCAGTGCGAAAGAACTGCGCCATCGCATAAGAGGCGGCCACGCTGGTCACTTCGTTGATGGTGGCGGCCTCCGGCAGGTGGTCACCGAGGATGGTAATAAACCGGACTCGACCACCAAGCGCGGCGGAGAGAAACAGGATGCTGTTAGACGTCTCTCGGTTGGTCGACAGCTCGAAATGTCCGGCCTCGTCGGTGACCGTGCTCGCCAGAGCGACAGGGGTGAATTCAGTGGCTTCGAACAGAGTGACACGCACCTGCTGCACGAGACTGGATGCGGCTGGGCCGGCCACGCTCAGCACGCCGTTGAGAGTTGCCGCCCGCGCTGGTCCCGTTATGGCCAGGGCGATCAGAATCACGGAGATGAACCGACAGGTAAACCGAGACAAACAGACGCTGTTCGGATATGTCATGGGCGATATCCCCTGCTGGCTGGATGTTAGCAATCAAATCGCCGGGTTTGACTATTGTCCTTGCGAATGTGCGACTGGCTCAGGACATCTCAAGGGCAACCATAAGAAGTTTTCGGCTACGATGTCGAAAACGAAAAGCCAGGAATCCCCTAATGAGCAACAGCCCATCGGTCCAGCGTTCGCCGCGGGTATTCATCAGCTACAGTCACGACTCCGACGCACACCGCCAGCGCGTCCTCGCGCTCTCCGAGCGTCTGCGCAAGGACGGCATCGATGCCGATCTCGATCAGTACGTCCAAGGCGCCCCAGCGGAGGGGTGGCCACGCTGGATGCTCAACCGACTCGACTGGGCCGATTTCGTCCTGCTGATCTGCACACCGACCTACTATCACCGTTTCCGTGGGCACGAAGAGCCAGGCAACGGCAAGGGCGTCGACTGGGAAAGTGCCGTCATCACCGATGCCATCTACGATGAGCGCAGCGCGACCCTCAAGTTCGTGCCCCTGCTCTTCGATCCCGCAGACGAGAAGAGCATTCCCGAGCCGGTGCGCGGACATCGCTTCTACTGTCTATCCTCGGCGATCGAGTACCAAGCGCTGTACGACTTCCTCCTCGGCCAATCAGGCATTGAGCCCCGCACCCTCGACGCGCCCAAGCTGAAGGCACGCGAGCGCGCCGAGCCTCAGCGCACCCGCCGCCTGCACATCCCGGACATCACCTGGGTCGAGATCCCCGGCGGCCCTTTCGTCTACCGGAATGGCGAGATCCGCGAGCTGCCGACCTTCTGGATCGCGCGCTATCCGGTGACCAACGCCCAATACCAGACCTTCATCGACGATCGAGGCTACGAGGAGCCGCGCTGGTGGGAGGATCTCAAAAGGCCGAAACGCCAAGACTCGACCTGGCCGCAGTCCAACCGCCCGCGCACCGATCTCGACTGGTATGAGGCGGTCGCCTTTACCCGCTGGCTCAATGCGCGTCTTGGTCTGCCGGAGGGAAGTCTCCGTCTGCCGACCGAGCTGGAATGGGAAAAGGCGGCACGGGGCGAGCAAGGGCGGATCTATCCGTGGGGCGCGAAATATCGCTCCGGCCATGCCAATGTAGACGAGAAGGGTGAAGACGTCGGCCAATGGTATTTGGAGCAGACCACGGCGGTTGGTCTCTACCCGCATGGATGCTCGCCTTATGGGGTGGATGACCTGGCAGGCAACGTCTGGGAATGGTGCTTGAACAAGCACGATGATGTTGCGAGCATCGCTCCAGACAAATCCGGAGACAGACGTGCGTTGCGCGGCGGGTCCTGGATCTACGACCCAGACTTCGCGCGCGCCATCTACCGCTTCAGGACTCCCCCAGGGTTCCGGGACCTCAACGGGGGCTTTCGGTTGTTGTCGTCCGTCCCCATTGAGCCTGTCCGCTGATTGGCTGTCCGCTGTCTCGCCGGCCGCTGTCACCTGGCTCCGTCGCGGAGCGACGGAGCCGTTTTATTTCCGCCCACTCGTGGGCTATGATCACCGACGCTGGCTCGCCAGCCGGGCGCCCCGAGACCAGACGTGCGTTGCGCGGCGGGTCCTGGATCAACAACCCAGACAACGCGCGCGCCGACAACCGCAACAGGAATCACCCAGAGAACCGGAACAACAACAGGGGCTTTCGGTTGTTGTCGTCCGTCCACATCGCATCGGTCCGGCATTCGCCGGGGCCTGTCGTCCAAGGCCGACAGGACGCGGTCGGCATTGATGCAATGGCGCGGGTGCGTCCGGTCCGCATGCCGCTTGGGCATCGGGCAGATACTCAGCTCGGGGCGCCGCCTGGACCTGCTCCCGTCGCGCCCCTTTCTTTCCCGCCCTCTGGTCGCTTCACCCAACCGCCCAGTAGACGCCCGATCTCGGCCACTAAACGGCTCACATGCTCGTATTGTCCGTCCGTCAACCAGTGCCAGTGATGCGCCAGGCGCAGATAGAGCCTGACGCTCTCCAGGTGCGCATCACACTCCAGCAACAACCGCTGCCGCTCCGCGCCACGGCGCTTTCTGGCCAGGAAGAGCTTCTCCTGAAAACACAGCAGGGCATCTGCCAGGTGTCGCGTCAGACTGTGTCGATAGGCGCGGGGAAACTTCTCCGTCTTAGGCAGTAGCCACTCGAGTAGATCGAAGGTTCGTGTCAGCAACAACATGCTCTCAGCCATGGGCAAGACTCCAAATCAGCTTTTCCAGCGCATTCTAGCCTTCGACAATCTCTTCGAGGCTTGGCGGAAGGCGGCGCGCGGCAAGCGATCCAGCAGGGCGGTGACCAGCTTCGAAGACCGCTTGGCGGACCATCTGCTGGAGCTGCAAGCGGTGCTGGCGGGGGCCGTTGGAAGCCAGGCGGCTATGTCCAATTCCACATTGCAGAGCCCAAGCGCCGCTTGATCAGCGCCGCGCCTTTTCGGGATCGCGTCGTGCACCATGCCCTCTGCGAGTGGGGTGGGTGTTGCGGATCAGGAATACAGCCCGCCGTTCTTCCCTGGGGACGACCTCCTGGCCGCCTGTCGCCCACGCGGACTGCCGATCGGCAATTTGACATCGCAGTTCTGGTCGAACTGCTATCTGCATCCCCTGGATCTATTCGTGAAGCGTGAACTGGGTTGCCAGGCCTATCTGCGCTATGTCGACGACTTCTGTCTGTTCCACGACAGCAAGGCCCAGCTCTATGCCTGGAAGCAAGCCATCATCCAGCGCCTCGAGCGTCTGCGCCTGCAGGTGCACGCGAGCGGGAAGGCCAGGTGCTGCCCGTGCGGTGCGGTATCCCATGGCTTGGATTCGTCGTCTACCCGAGCCACCGCCGGGTCAAGTCCCGCAAGGTGGTGGAAGCCACCCGGAGGCTCGGGGAGCGGTTCGACGCCTGGCAGCAGGGTCGGATCAGCTTCGGCGAATTCGACGCCAGCGTTCAAGGCTGGATCGCCCATGTCCGTCACGCGGATAGCTGGGGTCTGCGGCGGCATGTGCTAGAGCAACTTGTGTGGTAACCCATGGACCTCATTGGTATGCCGAGCGTATTCGGCGAGCAGCAGACAGCGGACAGCCAATCAGCGGACAGGTTCGATGGGGACGGACGACAACAACCGAAAGCCCCAGTAGTTGAGCCGGAACTCTGGGAGATACCAGCCGCGGTCGTCGGCGCGCGCGAAGTCTGGGTCGTCGAACCAGGACCCGCCGCGCAACGCACGTCTATCGCCCGAGTTGTCCGGAGTGAGGGCCGTAAGATCGCCGTGCTTGTTCAGGCACCATTCCAAGACGTTACCTGCCAGGTCGTCGACCCCGTCAGGCGAGCCGCCATGCGGGTAGAGACCAACCGCCGTGGCTTGGGCCAGATACCATGGGCCGCCACCTGCAACCTTCTCGTTCACATTGGCATGGCCGGAGCGATATTCCACGCCCCAAGGATAGATCCGCCCTTGCTCGCCCCGTGCCGCCTTTTCCCACTCCAGCTCGGTCGGCAGGCGGAGACTGCCCTCTGACAGACCAAGACGCGCATTGAGCCAGCGGGTAAAGGCGACGGCCTCATACCAGTCGAGATCGGTGCGCGGGCGGTTGGGCTGCGGCCAACGCGACGGCGACGGCTGCGGCTCCGGCCGTACCGGATCCACCCACCAGCGCGGCTCCTCGTAGCCCCGATCGTCGATGAAGGTCTGGTATTGGGCATTGGTCACCGGATAGCGCGCGATCCAGAAGGTCGGCAGCTTGCGAGTTTCTCCATCCTGGTAGATGAAGGGACCACCGGGGATCTCGACCCAGGCGATGTCCGGCAGACCGTCCGAGCGGAGCCCGACACCGGGCCTCGGGTCGCCGAGCCGGGCCAGCTCGTCGCCGATCGCCAGACGCCGAGGCGGCTCTGTCCCTGGATCTGCGATCTCGTCGAGCAGCGCCCGAATGTCCTGGGGCAGGCTCGAGACAGGCACCTCGATCTCGATGGTCCCGACCCCTGGGCGTGGATCGCCCAGCTCGGCGAGGCGATCGCCGATCGCCAGACGGCGCGGCGGCTCCGTGGCGGGGTCTTCTATCTCCGCAAGCAGACGTGCGATCTCGGCGGATCGCGAGGTTCCATCTCGCGCTTCCGCTCCCGAAGGCGCTTCCTCAGGCGAAGACAGCTTGCCAGTGCGCCACCAGTCGTCGAGCGCTTGAAAGACGCCATCCGCCCCAGCCGACTCCGCCAACCGCCGCCAATCCAGCCAGTCCAACAGATGTCCCGCACCGGTTCCAAGGCTCGGCGCATCGACCGACTCGATACGCAGCAGAAAACCCTCTGGCCCTGCTTGGTCCGGCTCGGTGGTGGATGCGGCCCAGAGATCGTGCATGGCCTGGGTCCACAGCCGAACCGCGCGCGCGGCGTTCGCGCTGGGTCCGTCCCGACGCTCCATCGCCTCTGGCGCCAACTCGACCGCAATGCCCTGCCCGCGCAGCCATTCCGCAATCGCCCTCGCCTGCTCGAAGTCTGCCTGAGCATGGACGAGCAGGAGCGGAGGCTGGGCCTGCGTCTCGAGCGCCTCGGCCGGCAGTTCCGCAACCAGCTCCCATTGGCTACCGTTCAACGTCGTCAAACGGACGCTGCGGCTCGGCGGACTGAGTGGAACACGGCTGCCAATCTTCACGGCATGCCAGGCACCGACATGACCGGCCGGCGCGATATGCAGACGTCCGGGCAATGGGCTGGGCAGTTCGATCCCAGCCTCCTCGCCCGTTGCCGGGACGAAGTGCAGCACCGGTGGCCCCGCATCGTCTCGGCGAACCTCGACACCGAGCCGTGATTGAGCCATGGGCGGGGGTAGACGGCCCTTCAGCCAATCCGGCAGCGCTTCAGGGGCTCCGACTGGCTCGCCGGACCAGTCCCCGCCGTCACCGAGCGCGAGCGCCGCATAGCGCGCGAGCAGGCGTGCCTTTTCCGCCGAGCAACCGTCCAGGCGACCTCGCAGGCCGGGGAGCACGCGCTTGGCCAGACGCGCGAGACCGATGCGTCGCTGATCGAGTCGGGACCGCCGTTGCTCGGACGTCTCACCCGCCGCAAGTGGCTCGGATTCGTCCGCGATCCGCGCGAGGATGGCTTCCAGCCCTTCATTGATCGCAGCGCTGTCGGCGCGCAGGGCGTGATAGCGAAGATCGCGCTCCAGCCGATCCTCCGCCGACCAGTGGCGGGTGTGCTCGCAGGTGAATGTCCAGATTGCCTCCAGACTGGGCGCGTCTTCCGCGACCTCCGAGTCATGTTCATCCTGATGGCCTGGGCAGGACCGTGCGCCGGCGAGCTGCGCGGCAAGGACGCAGGCGATGCCCGGATGCAGAACGATCTCACGCGTGCTCCGCGCAGCGACCAGTCCGCTGAGCCAGAGCTGGGACTCCAGCTCCGCGTCGCTGGCGGGAAGAAAGCGCTGGCGCGCATTGCGCAGCAGCAGCGGCTCAATGCGCGGTGCGAGGACCAGGAGGCGGGCCAGCGGGATGATCTCGGGCCAACGCTCGCGGGCATCCTGGAGCAGAAACCGCTCCAGCGTGTTGGGTGCGCGCCAGGTCACGGGGCGTTCACCGCCAGTTTCCGGCAGGGTCTGCGGCACGCCGGACCATGCCGGCCGTGGTGCGTGGCCCCCAGTGAATCCGGGTCGCACCTGGCGCGAAGGTCCTTGGCCAGCGCTCCGCCGGCCAAGGGATGAGCAGGATCAGCGGGCTGCCTGCCTTGGCACAGTCCGCAGCCAACATCGGCCAGTCCGGGTTTGGCTCGGCGGCGGCTCGGCCCTGGATGCCGAGATCGGTCGCCGCAAGCACCGGGCGACCATCCGGCCGCCATGGAACCGGCTCGCCCGCGGGGGTCCATGTGCGCGCCTGGGTTGGCTGGGTATCGAAGCTGTAGACCCGAGTCGCGTGCGCCCCGACGACCTCATGGACTTGCTCGCAAAGTTGCCTGAGGTCTTCCCAGAAGGGGGTCATAGAGCTGCTGTAATCCAGAAGCAGCTGGCAGCCTCGGTCGAGTGTCGCCTCGCGGCGACGCGGAAGGTCGCGAAGGGGCTGGCGGCGACAGACCGCATCGATGAGCGCGCCGAGGTCGATGCGGCCGGTCGCCCGTGTCGTCGCCAATCCGGCGGACAGAACATGACGCGCGGTACGCTCCGGGAGCAGGGTCGCCCGCGCCAATTGTGGCTCGGGTTCAGCAGGAAAGGCGGCATTTCGCTCCGTGAGCCAGTCCGGCACCTCCTGATGTGGTGGCGCCAGCGTCGGCAGCCGCTTCAAGCCACTGGGCAGAACGCCTGCTGGAAGAGGAACCGGATTAGGCGGAGAGGGAGGCATCAGAATGGGCGGCGCGCTTGCTGACGGTCGCTCCGACTTAGCCTGTCTGGGTGTGCTGCGCCGATCGAAGACCTGATGACTCCTGGCGCTGGCGACAACCTTGGGCTGCGCGGCAAGACCGAAGCCAAGGCAGTTGGCGATCGCCGCCGCCTGATTCGGGTCGGTCCAGGGCAGATCATCCAGAGCGCGAGCCAGGTCGCCCAGATGGATCTCACCACGGCGGGGCTGCTCGCTCATAAGTTTTCCAGTCGGAGCGCCGGGTCTTTCGCCAGCACGGCCCGCTCGATCTGCGACCAAACGGAGCCGGGCGCGGCGCTGACCTGGATCCCGAGTTCCTCGCAGGCGCGAACGGCGTCGAGCAGCTCGGCTGTGCCGGGCCGTCTGATGCGCTGCTTTTTTGCGAGGTCACGCAGCTTGAGCAAAACGTCCGCGACGGCGCCGACCCTTTGCCGATCCCCCTCCGGCTCATGTTGCATCGCAATCTCGATCAGCCGTTTCTTGTCTGGGTCTGGTATCTCAAGCAGGACACAGCGCCGCAGAAACGCTTGCGGCAGCTCGCGCTCGCGGTTGGTGGTGATAACCGTGAGCAGCGGGTCGTCCCGGTGAGCCTGGGCCTCGATACTAGTCAGCGCTCTGCCGTCGCGTGCGGCACGGAAACCTTCGGGTAGATCGAAGCGGCGTCTGTCGAGTGGCTCGAGCAGGTCGTTGGGCAGGTCCGGCTCGGCCTTGTCGATCTCGTCGATCAGGAGGACGGTGCCGGCCCGCTGGTCGCGTTTGGGCTCGCGCTCGACGCCGGGATAACGAAGATCGACCTCGTGCACTTTGGCATCATCGGCAGAGAGGCCGCGGCGGCGTGCGGTCTCAGGGTCGAAGGCCCACCAGAAGATGCCGGGGGTGAGGTAATAGGCGTCCGGGCGAGCGGCGGCGCCTTCGGGCTGGTCTTTCACCTTACCCAGGCGTCCGAGCTGGGCGTCGTTCAGACGTCTGAGCTGATCGACCTCGGCGGTGAGTCCCTCCAGACGCGTTCGGGAGGTGATAGTGCAGGACAAGAGGCGCCAGCCCTGGAGTTCTGCGACGGCATCGGCGAGCCGGCTCTTGCCGCAGCCAGGATCACCTGAAACGAGCAGGGGCCGATTGGTCGAAAGGGCGACATCGATGGCGATGGCGATCTCGTCCGTGAAGACATAGGGAAGAACGCCCTCTGACTTGGGCAGGACCTTGTCTTTAGGCAGATTGAAGTGTTTTGGGCGGTATTCGGGCATGGGCAGACCATCAATCTTGATCGAGAATTGTGACGGCAGCGCGCTCGGCCAGATAGGCGCTCATTTCGGTGTTCGCTTCGAGCGGCGGGGTGATGGGTCTCAGGCCGTCCGGCATGTCGTGAGCCGGAAGGCAGGAGGCGAAGACGAGTACCAGCTTGTGATAGATCCGGGTGAGCTGCTCCAAGTCTCGGCGGAGGAGCGGGTCTGGAAGTCCGCCGACGCTTTCGGTCGCGGGGATGATCACGACGATGGCGGTCGGCTCCTGGTTGACCTGCACGTCGAGCAGGGCGTCGGGGAGCGATGACGGGACACCAGGGCCTAGCACGCGTCGGCGGATCTCCGCTCTGACCTGCTCTGCGGACTGAAGCTCGGTGATAGGCACACAACGGGGGTGACTGCCCGGCCAGGCACGCTCCAGATAGCGCTCCAGTGTGTATGCCTCCGCCTTCAAGAGGTCGTCGGCCAGGGTGACCATTTGTCCGCACAGCGCTAACGGACGCTTATCCTCTCCCGCAGCCGGCAGAAATCCGGCAGCGCCCGGATGAACCCAGAGGGCGCGCAACTGTTTCAGCAGCAACCGCTGCTGACTACCCGAGAGCAGCGGCACGCGGTCCAGAATGTGGCGAAAGGCGTTGAAGCAGCTTCTCACGTCGTCGCCGGAGGTCTGAAGCAAACGCTCGGCCAAGCGATGGGCATAGCGGTTCAGACTAGGCAGACCAGGGCCAACCGCATGCGTTGTCAATGGGCCGAAGTCATCGAGTGCCGTCTCCAGGGCGGTTGCGGTTGCCGCGTCGACCAGCAGCTTCGCGACGGCGTCCCGCAAGAGATCGAGCGGCGTGCAGGCACAACTGTGGGAAAGGTCAGCCGGATTACCAAGCGAATCGACGACACCCTCCACGATTGTTTGGGCATCATGTCGGGCGGAGACGCATTGAATCCGACTCATCTCCAAGGAGCCCCAGAATCCTACAGCAAGATCCGCTTGGCAGGATTCGCCTTCAATAGTGACAGGAATTAGGATGAAGTTGGGGTTCAGCACCTTGCGCCAGCCCAGAATCGCCGCCTCCTTGGCCACCCAGTCCGATTTTTCCAAAGCGCGTTTAGAGACTAGGATGATGGCGGCCTGACACTCCGCGAGCCAGAGGTTCAGCTCCCTGTTCCAGTCGTCACCGGGGATGAGACCATCGCGGTCCACCAGGATGTGAATCGCGTCGCCGTACCTTTCCTTGAGGCCATCGCAGGTTTTCCGCAGCAAGCGCCAGTTGGCATCGTCATCCGTGTACTTGTGCGGGACGTCGTCGAGGCGCGAGCTGTGGCTGATGAAGAGCTTGAGGGGAGCCATCGGCGATGCATTCTCCGACGCGGTGCTTGTTGGGTATCCGGATTCTAAAGGGAGGCGGGACTCAACCTAGGACGACGGATCAGGAACCGCTGGCGGTCGGCAGGAAAAACGCGGCGAGGACAACAAGGAGCACAGCACCGTGGAAGACGCTCAAGGTGACGCTCTTGCGCGAGGAAGTAGCCATCCAGGCCCCAGAAGGTCAAGGCCGGTAGCAGCGCCACGAGGATCAGGTCCGATTTGGTCTCGCTCACGGCCAAGGCCAGCAATGCGGACACCAATGTGACCGACCAGCCTTTAAGCGCGAAGGAGTTTCCCGCCAGCCGGTCGATTACGCCTTGCACGAGCGCGAGGTGTTCTTGATTGATGTGCGTGCTCATAGATGGTCTCTGGATCTCGTTCGGGGGTCGTACCGACGGGAATCACTCTAGTTCGGCTCGGAAGTACCCAAACGGGCGAGCATGGCGCCTCTCCGATGTGATTGTACATTGGCTCGAAAGGCTTGGCATTGAGACGGTCTTCCTCGGCTCGCGTCCGCGCCCAGTCGACTTGCTGCTGGTGACAATGGCGGCGACCTTCTCAACCGGCTCGGTAATCAATGTGGCCCTGTTCTCCACCAGCCGCTTGATGGAGCATGTCAGTCGCAAGGGCGAGTAGACCCCGTCCGAGATTGGCCCGATTGCTGGTATCATGTGTGAAGCGGCAACAGCTGACGAGCATGACGCGCCGCGCAAAGACTTCGTGAGGCAGTGCCTTTGCGCCCCTCGCGAAGCACAAGCTGAGCTTCCGAGCTTCCAAAACCAAAATGATGCAAAACGCAAATCGATGGAGATTCTAATGATCCGTTTGAACAAAGAAGCCAAGCTTCTGATCTGCAGCCTGTCATTGAGTTTTTTGGTCTGGCCACTGGCTGGCTTGGCCCAATCATCTACCCCAAACAACCCTGGCATGGGTCCCGGTATGGGTCCCGGTATGGGTCCCGGTATGGGTCCCGGTATGCGACGTATGATGCCAAGTTTCCAAGATTTCGACGCCAATGGCGATGGACAGCTGACACAGACAGAATTCGAACAGGCACGCGCGCAGCGCATCGCCGAACGCTCGCAACAAGGGTATCAGATGCGCGGTTTGGCCAGCGCGCCCAGCTTCGCCGACATGGACACCAATAACGACGGAGTCATGGATCCCGATGAGTTTGAGGCCGCACAAGCACGCCACCGTGGCGCCGCTGCACCGGGCACTGGCCAGTGAATTAGTCTATGGCCACCGTTTCGGTGGCCAGCGCGCGATTGACATCATCAACAGTGCCGCCTAACCCCGGCACGACCGGCCACGAAGGAAAGGCCGGATCCATCTCCATCTGTTCCTGACAACTAAAGTTCGCGGGTGGCCAGGAATTCAATCTCCGGCCAGCGTTCCTGGGTCAGTTGCAGATTGACCCGGGTTGGAGCCAGGTAGACCAGCTGATCGTCGCCATCCAGGGCCAGGTTGTCATGGGCTTTGTCCTGAAAGCGGGCCAGCAGTTTGGCATCTTCGCAGCGCACCCAGCGCGCCAGAGCGACACTGACCGGTTCGACCACGGCCTCAACGCCGTATTCATCGCGCAGCCGATAGGCGGCGACATCGAATTGCAGCACTCCAACGGCGCCGAGAATCAGGTCATTGTTCTTGCGCGGGCGAAATACCTGGGTGGCGCCTTCCTCACATAGTTGCAACACGCCTTTTTGCAGGGCTTTCATCTTCAGCGGGTCTTTCAGTACCACGCGGCGGAACAGCTCCGGGGCAAAGTACGGGATGCCCTCGTATTTGAGTTCCTCACCCTCGGTGAAGGTATCGCCGATCTGAATGGTGCCATGATTGTGCAGACCAATGATGTCACCCGGCCAAGCTTCCTCGACATGGCGGCGCTCATCGGCTTGGAAAGTGATGGCATTGGCCACTTGCACTGTCTTGCCGATGCGTACATGGCGCATTTTCATGCCCTTTTTGTAGCAGCCTGAGCACACTCGCAGAAAAGCCACCCGGTCGCGATGGGCCGGGTCCATGTTGGCCTGAATTTTGAACACAAAACCACTAAAGGTGGACTCATCTGCTCCCACCACCCGCGAGCGGGTCTGACGTGGCAGCGGCGCTGGGGCATAGTCAACAAAGGCATCAAGCAGTTCCTTGACGCCAAAATTGTTGATCGCCGAGCCAAAAAACACCGGCGTCTGCGTGCCGGCCAAATAGGCCGCGTGATCGAAGCTGTGACTCGCGCCCTGCACCAATTCCAGTTCCTCGCGCAGCTCGGTGGCCTGGTCACCGACGACCTCATCCAGGCGCGGATTGTTCAACCCATCGATGATTTCGCCTTCCTGAATGCGCCCGCCATGAGTGGCGCTGAACAGGTGGGTGCGATCATGGCGCAGGTCATAAACGCCCTTGAAGCGCTTGCCCATGCCAATCGGCCAGGTGACCGGGGCGCATTGGATGTTGAGCACCGACTCAATCTCGTCAAGGATTTCAATCGCGTCACGCCCTTCACGGTCGAGCTTGTTGACAAAGGTCAGTATCGGTGTGTTGCGCAGCCGGCACACATCCATCAGCTTAATGGTGCGTTCCTCGACGCCCTTGGCGACATCAATCACCATCAGCGCGGCATCCACGGCGGTCAGGGTACGATAGGTATCCTCGGAGAAATCCTCATGGCCTGGGGTGTCGAGCAGGTTGACGATGGCATCACTATAGGGAAACTGCATCACCGAGGAGGTCACCGAGATGCCACGTTGCTTTTCCAGCTCCATCCAGTCGGAGGTGGCATGGCGCGCGGCCTTGCGGCCCTTGACGGTGCCGGCCATCTGAATGGCGCCGCCGAACAGCAACAGCTTTTCAGTCAGGGTGGTCTTACCGGCGTCCGGGTGGGAAATGATGGCAAAGGTGCGGCGCTTGGCGAGTTGCGCCCCTAGATCAGAACGAGCGAGCGGCGAGAGCTGGGACATGACCTCGATTCTCAAAGACGGAAAAACCCGTCATGATACCGGGTGCCGACCCGGATCGGCCACCAGGACGCAAAACCTGATCCCAAACCACCATAAGAATCATCATAACAACCATCATAAAGGAGTCTGCGATGACCACCGACATTCCCCAAGCGTTGACACCCCGAGAGGCAATGGATTTGCTCAGCGAGCATCCGGAAGCCATCCTGGTTGATATCCGCTCAACCATGGAGTTTCTGTTTGTCGGCCATCCGCAGGGCGCTGTGCATGTGCCCTGGATCGATGAGCCGGACTGGACTATCAACCCTCAGTTCACCACCGAGATTCGCAAACGGTTGCTCGGTGGCGCGCTTTGCGAGGCGGGCAAGCCCTGCGCGCCAGTGATTCTCATCTGCCGCAGTGGCAAACGCTCGCTGGAAGCGGGCAAGGCACTGATTCAAGATGGACTCACGACCGTCTATCATATTGATGAGGGCTTTGAAGGCGATCTGGATGCGCACCATCACCGCAGCAGTGTCGGGGGCTGGCGCTTTCACGGGCTGCCCTGGGAACAGTGCTGACCAACCAAACAAGACAGCTTGGCGTCAGTGTGGCAGGATAGTCACAAAATATTCAGGGTTGGATTCAACCTTATGACCATTGCGTGCTGCACAGGCAGGTAGCTTTCCCATGTCCATCACGATGTCGCAATTTTTGCAGTCCCACGGGCTTCTGCGCAATCCATTCATTGAGGAAGAAGCACAAAACGACAAGGTGTTTGAGAACCTTGTCAATGAGTCGGGCTACGCATTCAATCATCAGGCTTGGGATAAATTCTTTGGCGACCCACCCGGACGTGGCACCTCAATGATCTTTGGCGTCAAGGGCAGCGGCAAGTCCGCCCTGCGCTTGGCGCTGGAGAAGAATATTGCGCATTTCAACCGGGAACATCCCGAGCGCATCCTGCTGATTAACTATGACAACTTTAACAGTTTCCTGGAATCCTTTAAGCGCAAGTCCGATCAGGATCGCAAGCGCGAGTCAGCGGTGACGCTCACAGATTTCGGTCTTGCCCAGCATCTCGATGCCATTCTCGTGTGCGGCATGGAGGCCCTGCTAGCCGAGGTGAACAACGGGAATGTCGCCCTTGATACGCTGGAACCCTATCAGCGTCATGAGCTCATGATGCTGATGGCCTTTTACATCAGCGGGCCACCGGATCGGTACAACCGCATCATGACCGAGATGAATCGCCGCCTGTTGCCACGCGGTCTGTTCGGGCGCTTGGGAGGCGCGATCAAAAACGCCCTGGTCACGGTGCTCACATTGGGCCTGGTGCCACTGAATCGCTCACTGTTTTACGCCGGTGTGGCCCGCTCGGCTGAGCGGGAGATTCTGGTGCGAGTGCGCAATGCCCGGGACGTCAAGCGGGTGCTGCGCTCCATTTCCAGCGGTTATTTGAAGGATCAGGATATCAGGCGCCGGGGCTGGCGTGATGAGGCCGATGTTCGTCGGCTGTTTGTCACCAAGTTGATTGATATTGTATTAAGCCTTGGCTACCAGCAAATTGTGGTGGTCATGGACAAGGTCGATGAGCCATCCCTGATCAATGGGGATCGCGAGAAAATGGAAGCCTTCGTCTGGCCACTGTGGAACAACCGCATCCTGCAACTGCATCCCAATCTCAGCTTCAAGATGCTGCTGCCGCGCCAGCTCTATGAGGCGGTGCGCAAGGCCAGCTCTGAGAAGGCCAACGAAGCCCGCTTCGACAAGCAAAAGATTATTTATCCCTTCCGCTGGGGCGACAAGCAGCTCTACGACATGATGTCGGATCGTCTGCGCATCTGCCGCACCGATCCCAGCCAGCCCTATCCGCTGGAGCATCTGTTTGACGAAACCATGCCCAAGCGCGAGATCCTGATCGCGCTGGACCGGCTACGCCAACCGCGCTTTGTATTGAATTACCTCTATCGGCTCATCGCCGAAACCTGTGCTCAAACCGATCAGGTCAGCGATCAACCCATACGAATCCAACGCGAGGTGTTTTACCAAGTCACCGCGACCATTGGTGAGGATATCAAGCAGTATTATCAGACTCTGGGGGAAAGTCCCGAGTAACAGGGGGTATGCTGATCAGCAGCATTCCTCTTCCAGGGCCTCAAGGAGTTCATGGCCCCACTCATCATCCTCAAAGAGCGCAAACAGCTCGCGCAACGCATTGACCTGACTGCCGACAAAATACAGCTCATCGTGTCCGCGCCGCTCGGCCTCGGCCAACTTTGTTGCAAAATAGTCACGCCATTGTGAGCCTTCCGCCAATGAGGCCATGTGCTGACGCACCCGCGCCACCAGTTGCTGTGCACGCTGATCGCAGTCAATTCCTGCAAAGCTGATATAACGATCCAGTGTTTGAGTCTCTGCGGTCATATTTTGTGTAACTCCTAGGCTGTACTTTTGGATAGCGACCAATAAAGGAAGCTCTTAAGCAAATAGCGCGCCTGTTTTAGCTACTGACCGCCTGGCAAGGGCGCTCCCCGATAGACCCAGCGCAAGATCTCGTGCTGTACGGCATGGCCGCGCCAGGCACCCAGCGCCTGGCCCTCGCGTCCATTGACCAAAACCACGACCACCCAGCGCCGATCGTCACGATCCAGCACATAACCCGCAATGCAGCTCGCTTCGCGCACGGTGCCGGTTTTCAAGTGGGCACGTCCGGCGATGGGCTCACGCCTTAAGCGGCGCCGCGTGGTGCCATCAACCCCGGCGATGGACATAGAGGCCAGCAGCTCCGGCATCCAGGGCCGATGGTAACTCCAGGTGAGGAGTTCACCGAGACTGCCGGCACTGATGCGGGTTTCGCGCGACAGGCCGGAACCGTTCTCGACAACCAAACCGGGCATCGACAGTTCGCGCTTGGCAAGCCAAGCGGTAATCGCCTCGCGTGACTTTTCCAAAGTACCCGGCGAGCCGGAACGATTCACGCCCAGGGTCAGAAACAGCATCCGTGCCATCAGGTTGTTGCTGTTCTTATCCAGGTCGCGGGTAATCACGCTGAGCGGCTGCGACAAGGCACGATCAAAGCGACGCGCGCCCTTGGGAACCCGACCAAGGCGAATCTTGCCACCAATGCTGCCGCCCAGATCCCGCCACAGGGCATCGAAAGCGGCCGCCGCATGCTGTTCAGGGCTCAGCAGCAGCCGCTCAACCTTGGTCTCACCACACTGATCGGCAAAGGTGCCGGAAATGCGCAACTTGGGGCCGGAGGTTTCGGTGGCCTCAATAAAGCTGGCAATGGGATTGTGATGACGCCTGACACAGGGGGCATCGACCAGGCGGGCGTCATTGACGATCTCAACACCGGTCAAGGGCGGACTGGTATAGACGCCCACCGCATGCCTGGCCCAATCGTGATAGATATGGATTTCAGTCACCTGCCGGTTGACACTCAGGGCCGCCGGTAGTGCGTTATAGCTGCTTTGGGCCGCGCCGTCGAAATCGCCGCGCTCATGCTCGGGCGGCGCCAAGTAGCTGTTGTCCAGCACCACATCACCTTCAATGGCAATCAGCCCCTTGGCACGCAGCGCGCGCAGCAATCCGGCAAACGCATCGGTGGTGAGATAGGGATCGCCAAAGCCCTGAATGTAGAGATTGCCTTGCAATTGCCCGCCGACCAAGGAGCCATCGACATAAACATCGGTCGTCCAGTGATAACTTGGTCCCAGCAGATCCAACCCGGCAATGGTGGTCAGCAGCTTGATGACCGAGGCCGGCGCTCTGGGCACCTCGGGATTAACCAACAGATGTGGTGCCGTGGCCTCCACGGCACGCACATAGACGCTCACCTGGCTGATATCCAGGCCCCATTCAGCCAGCTGCGCATCGAGCTTGCCGGGCAGGTCGGTGGCGGGAGCGGCGTACGCAACTGTCCCGAGCAGAGTGCAGACCAGTGCCAGTAGCAGGATCAGCGCCAGCGCCCGCAACCTGGAGCACTCTGATTCACTGCACATCCGTGTTGCGCCTCCCCCAAGCACCTTAGACAGGTTGCTCTGGAGAGGGCGCATTGGTAGAAGGCATGCCCGAATCGCGCGCCGCGTCCTCATCCACCTCCGCCCCTAACGACGGCGGTTGATCTGTAACCGACTCCGCAGTCACGGACTCGCCAGTCATGGACTCGTCAATTACCGACTCATCGGGCACGGACTCATCCGGTGCGGCCTCATCGGGTTCCAACACCATGATGACGCCAGCCAGCGGCGGTAAAGCAATAGGAATGGAATTTTCCCGTCCCATCCAACTCAGCGCCTCGGAGCGCACGCCACCCTGATTGCCGACATTGCTACCACCGTAAACAGCACCGTCAGAATTGATCGCCTCGCGATAAAAACCGGCACGCGGCACGCCAATGCGGTAATTCTCCCGGGGGACCGGCGTGAAATTAAAGGCCGCCGCGACAATCTGGCGTTGGTTCTTCGATTTGCGCAAAAAGCTCAGCACCGATTGGGAACTGTCATGACAGTCGATCCATTCAAAGCCCGAGCTGTCAAAATCAACCTGATACAGCGCCGGCAATTCCCGATACAGTCGATTCAGGTCGGCCACAATTTGCTTAATACCCTGATGCGGTTCGCGTTCGAGCAAATACCAGTCAAGGGCTTGGTCAAAGTTCCATTCCTTACCCTGGGCAAATTCACAGCCTTGGAACAGCAGTTTTTTGCCCGGATAGGCAAACATAAAGGTATAGAGCAGCCGCAGTGAGGCGAACTTTTGCCAGGCATCGCCGGGCATTTTGTCGATCATCGAGCGCTTGCCATGCACCACTTCATCATGGGAGAAAGGCAGCACGAAATTTTCGGTGAAGGCATAGAGCAACCCAAAGGTCAGCAGATCATGATGATAATGCCGATAGATGGGATCCTTTTCCATATAGGACAGGGTGTCGTGCATCCAGCCCATGTTCCACTTCATGCTAAAGCCGAGTCCGCCGAGATAGGTCGGACGCGACACCTGCGGCCAGGAGGTGGACTCCTCGGCAATCATCAGACTGCCTGGATGCTGCTCATGGGTGACGGTATTTAACTGGCGCAGCAGTTCAACGGCATCGAGATTTTCATTGCCACCGTATTTGTTCGGAATCCACTCGCCTTCCTTGCGCGAATAATCCAGATACAGCATGGAGGCTACCGCATCGACGCGCAGGCCGTCGATGTGATATTCGCTTAACCAATAAAGCGCGCTGGAGAGCAGGAAATTCTTCACCTCATGGCGCCCGTAATTGAAGATCAGCGTTCCCCAGTCACGATGCTCGCCCTGACGTGGGTCGGCATGCTCAAAGAGCGCGCTGCCATCGAAACGGGCCAGCCCGGTGGTATCGCGCGGAAAATGCGCCGGCACCCAGTCCAGCAGTACACCGATGCCATGCTGGTGCAGGTGATCGACAAAGAAGCGGAAATCGTCCGGGGCGCCAAAGCGCGCGGTCGGCGCGAAATAGCCAGTGGCCTGATAGCCCCAGGAGGCATCCAGCGGATGCTCGGTAATGGGCATCAGCTCAATGTGGGTAAAGCCCATCTCCTGACAATAGCTCGCCAAGCGCTCGGCCAGGTCACGGTAATTCAGAAAGTCGCCATCCTCGCTGCGCTGCCAGGAGCCCAGATGCACCTCATAGACAGATAAGGGCTGTTCCTGCCAATTGTGGTGCGCCCGCGTCTCCAGCCACTCAGCATCGCGCCATTGATGCTGAGTCGGCGCCTGCAAAATTGCCGCCGTCTCCGGGCGTTGCTGAAAGGCATTGCCATAGGGGTCGATCTTCACCAGCGGCAGGCCGGCCTGATCGCGCAGCTCAAACTTATACAGCTGACCGGCCTCAAGCCCGGGGATAAACAGCTCCCACACCCCGGTGCCCGGGCGCACGCGCATGGGGTGCGCGCGACCGTCCCAGTCGTTGAATTCCCCTACCACACTGACGCGCTCCGCGCTGGGCGCCCAGACGGCGAAGGCAAAGCCGTCGATGTCATTGATACAGCGCTGATGCGCGCCGAGAAAGCGATAGACATGCCAGTGGCGCCCTTCACCAAACAGATGCAGGTCAAAATCGCCCAGTTGCGGGCCAAACAAATAGGGATCATGCCGCGTATGCACCCGTCCCTGCTTGTCGTACCAGTCGATCAGGTAGTGGCCCTGCACCAGCGAGGCGTCGCCTTCCCAGACGAACAAATCAGTGCCCGGCAGGCGTTCCAGCTCGACCTGGCCGCCATTCAGGCGCACCCGCTCGGCGCGGGGCAAAAACACCCGCACGACAGCTTTCCCGTCGCCAAGCTCATGGCGCCCGAGCACTTCAAAGGGATCATGGTGGCGCGCTTCAATGATCAAGCGCAGCGGTTCTGGCAAATTACTCGGGTTCGGCTCATGTCTAGCCATGGTGTCAGGCATCTCGCAATCGTGGTCTAACCCGATCAGGCACGCCGCGTCAGGCCATGCACGCGCCCTGTCACATCGGGTTGGCAAAATAAAAACATCGAGCGTGGAACGACAACCCTGCCTGACCACGCCGCCCAGTACTGGTGAGGGCGTCCTTAGCGCACCTTCACGGCACTTGCGAAGAGGCTGATGTTAACATAGGAGGCAGTCGTCATTTTGACGCTTACCCCGGCATATCTCCTCAACCGCATCACATACTTCGGAACACTCGCTCGCATGACATCCCCTGCTCCCCATCCCACCGCTCTGCACGAACGTCGCGCGGGGCTGCTGTTGCATCTCACCTCCTTGCCCGGTTCCGGTCCCTGCGGCGATCTGGGCTGGGAGGCGTTTAATTTTGTCAATTTCCTGGCCGACTGCGGTCTGAGTGTCTGGCAGATGCTGCCGGTGGGTCCACCTCAGGGCGATCTGTCGCCCTATCAGAGCAGCTCCGTGCATGCCGGCAGCCCGCACCTGATTGGCTTGGATCCCTTGATCAAGTCCGGCTGGCTGGATCAACTGCCGGACAACCCCGGTGAGGCC
Source organism: Rhabdochromatium marinum (assembly GCF_016583795.1). Lineage (GTDB taxonomy): Bacteria > Pseudomonadota > Gammaproteobacteria > Chromatiales > Chromatiaceae > Rhabdochromatium > Rhabdochromatium marinum. Next base: position 20,115 of record NZ_NRRS01000052.1, read on the forward strand.
GGCGCCAAACCCGCCGCCCTGCGACAAGCCTATCTGGGCTTTCGGCAGGTCGCCGGGGATGCCGATCGAGCCGCGCTGGCGACCTTTATCGAAGCGCAGGCCCACTGGCTCGAAGACTATGCGCTGTTTCGTGCCATCAGCGAAGATCGCGCACTCCCCTGGTGGAAATGGCCCAAAGGGCTGCGCGAGCGCGAAAACCGCGCCATGAAACAGGCGCGCACCAAGCTCGCCGACGCCCTTGACTACATTCGCTGGGAGCAGTTTGTCTTTTTCAGCCAATGGGCTGCACTGCGCGATCATGCCAATGCGCGCGGCGTGAAGCTGTTTGGCGACATGCCCATCTTTGTGGCCCATGACAGCGCTGAAGTCTGGGCGCGTCCCCATGACTTCGACCTCAACCCCGACGGCAGCACCCGCGTGGTCGCTGGCGTGCCGCCGGATTATTTCTCTGCCACCGGCCAGCGTTGGGGCAACCCCCTGTATCGCTGGGATCAGCTCCAGGCCAATGGGTTTCAGTTCTGGATCGAGCGCATTCGCACCCAGCTCAGGCTGTTTGACCTCATCCGTATCGACCACTTTCGCGGCTTCGAAGCCTACTGGGAAATCCCGGCCAGCGAGGAATTCGCCATCAATGGCCGCTGGATCACAGCCCCTGGCGATGCCCTGTTCGAGCAACTGGCAGCGGAATTTGGCGCCTTGCCGCTGGTCGCCGAGGATCTGGGTGTGATCACCGATGAAGTCACTGCTCTGCGCAAAAAGTATCGCATGCCGGGCATGAAGATCCTGCAATTCGCCTTCGACGGCGGTACCGACAATCCCTATCTGCCGTTTCGCCATGAGACGGATTCGGTCGTCTATACCGGCACCCATGACAACGACACCAGCCTGGGCTGGTTTCGCGCGCTCAGCGACGCTGAACGCTGGCACCTGGCCGATTATCTGGGCTATCCCGCCGCTGAACCGGCCGGCGACCCCGTGGGCGAACCCATGCCCTGGCCGCTGATTCGCAGCGCCCTGGCCTCGACCGCCAACCTGGCCATACTGCCTATGCAGGATGTGCTGGCCCTGGACGGCAGTGCCCGCATGAATCGCCCCGGCACCACCAGCGGCAACTGGACCTGGCGCTTCGACTGGACTCAGGTTGACCCCACGCTGGCCGACCGCTTGCGTCATCTGGTCAGCCTGTACGGACGCCAACCCGAAGCCGCCTCAGACTGATCAACGGCGGGTGACGGGGCTGGCGCCGCACAGCGCCCCGCCTCAATCTGCGGTATCAGAGGCATCGGCTGCATCCGTCGATGCTGCCGGCTCCTGCACAAAGGTTAAGACAAAAGTCACCGGCACGGCATGGCTGATACTTTCCAGACCGGCCAGTTCGCGCAGTTGCTCGATCCCAGGGGTCAGGCCAAATTTTTCTGCGTCCACCACCAGCGGCTGGCGGCTGGCAACCAGCATCACATCGGGTGCCACTCTGGCCACCTGCAAGTGCATAGTCATCGGCTGCTCCTGTCCGTGCAGGGACAGCACCGCTTCCCCGGTCAACTGACCGATTTCGCCAACCTGCATAGCATCAAGCACCGCTGGATCAATCTTGGCGCTCAAAGTCGCCTGCTGATAATCCGCCGTCTTGAATAACAGCTCCCGCATGCGCTCATTGCGCACCGGAATCTGGGTCTCGACACTGTCGAGCATCAACTGCATCGTCACCTGTCCGTCAGCGTCGACCCGCCCGGTCATCTGCTCGAAACTGTGGATTTCAGCGATGTTCTGCGCCTTAATCGAGATAAACGCAAGATGTGATTGCTCCGGCTCCAATACCCAATCAGCGAAGGCCGGCAGTGCAGCACCCGCCAGAACCGCAGCCAGTGCCAAGACACCAAAATAACGCTTCATCATCTGAACCCCCTGTAAGCGACAGTATTTCGTACATTCGCTCATGACATCATTCGTACATGACATCACTGTTGGTCGAATGCCGCGCCATGGAACCCCAAGCGCGTTCATTCACCCATATCGGGACGGCCGCCGTCACACCCAAGTACCGGACGCCAATGGCCGCCAACACATCACGCCAGTACCCTTCAAGCCGCCGCCTCCAGCACCAGGCTTACACGCAATCCCGGCGCATTGTCGCCTAACTCCAGCCGCGCTCCATGCAGTTCAGTAACCGCCCGCACCAAACTCAAACCCAGCCCGCTGCCAGGGCTTGATCGACTGTCATCCAGGCGAAAAAAGCGCTCGCACACCTTCTCGCGCAGCTCCGCCGGAATACCCGGTCCCGAATCCGCCACCTGAACCGATACTTCCCCCGCCTGCTTGCGCGCACTGAGCGCAATCAACCCAGCGGCTGGTGTATATTTGATGGCATTCTCCACCAGATTCACGCCGGCCTGAAACAGCAAATCCCGATCGCCCACCACCCACAACTCCTCCGGCACCGCCGCCTCCAGACGCTGCTCGCGCTCAGCGGCCACCGGTTCGTAGAGTTCGGCCAGATCACGCAGCAAAGCGGCCAGATTGACCCGCGCAAAGGCCGCCCGGCGACTCCCCGACTCGATGCGCGCGATACGCAACAGCGCATTAAAGGTGCCCAGCAACTCCTCGGCATCGGCTACCGCCTCCTGCGCCTCGGCACGCACAGCCGCCGGCAAGGGCCCTTGCACCAGCCACTCCAACTTGGCGCGCAACCGGGTCAGCGGGGTGCGCAAATCATGCGCGATATTGTCCGACACCTCGCGCACACTGGTCATCAACTGCTCAATGCGCGCTAGCATGCCATTGAGGTTGACCGCAAGCTGGTCGAAATCATCGCCACTGCCATCGCTCGGCACCCGCCGCGACAAATCCCCCTCCATAATCTCGCGGCTGACCTGATTCACCGCCTCCAGCCGCCGCACCACACTGGCACTGATCAGCCAGCCCCCCAGCAACGCCAGCGCCGCCGTAATCGCCAACCCCGACCACAGCGCATCCAGCATCAGATCGCGCACCGCCGTCAGCTCGCGCACGTCGCGCCCCACCAGCAGGCGTAAATCCCCACGCAGCCGAAACACTTTCGCCCGCGCCGCCAACGCACGATCTGACGGTGAAGGCGACATCCCTGGGTCGAAATCACGCAAGCGAAAATCCATCCAACCCGCCGGCCCAATCGGATCTGGCGGCCAGCGGTTGAGATTGCCTACCAGCGGCTGCCCAGTGCCATCCGCCAGCAAATAGAGCGCCGCCCCGCCCGGATCCCGCTGCAAACGCTCGGCAATGATCGCCGTCAGCCCGGCTAGCCCCCGACGCCGGTATTGCTCCGCCAGACCGCGAATCTCCGCATTGATGGTTGCATCCGTCTGCCGCGCCATATAGCCGGCGGTCGACCAGTACACAAACCCCAGCAAAATCGCCATTGAGGTCGCCAACAGCACCACATACAGCAGCGCCAGCCGAAAGGTCGAGCTGGCCAGAATCGCGCGCAACCGCGCCCACGCCCGCCCCCCAACCGATGTCCCGCCTGCCTCAGCTGCTCGCATCAGTTGATCTCATCAGGTACATCCGCTGCCTCAGGCACCCGTAACACATAGCCGGCCCCACGCACGGTATGCAGCAGCGGATAGGCAAAGCCCTTATCGATCTTGCCGCGCAAACGGCTGACATGCACATCAATCACATTGGTCTGCGGATCAAAGTGATAATCCCACACATGCTCCAACAGCATGGTTCGGGTCACCACCTGCCCGGCATGCTGCAACAGATACTCCAGCAGCCGAAACTCACGCGGCTGCAACTGAATGCGCTCGCCCGCACGCGTCACCTCTCGGCCCAGCAAATCCATCTCTAGATCCCCCAGCCGCAAGCGCGTGCTGGCTGCCTCCGCCGGTGACGCACGTCGCATCAACGCCTCAATCCGCGCCTGCAATTCGGAGAACACCGGCGGCTTGACCAAATAATCATCCCCTCCGGCTCGCAGTCCCTCCACCCGATCATCCACATCGCCCAAGGCACTCAGAATCAACACCGGCGTACGCACCCCTGAAGCGCGCAAGGTACGCAAAATCGTCAAACCATCCACCTGCGGCAACATCCGATCCAACAGCAACAGGTCATACTCCTCACCCGCCGCCATCAACAGGCCCTCGCGCCCATCCTCGGCCACATCCACCACGGCCCCCATCTCCCCCAAGGCCTTTTTCAAGTAGCCACCAAGCTGCACATCATCTTCAACCAACAACACCCGCATCATCTTCGCTCCATCTCAACCATCCCACCCAACAACAGCCACCCAACAGGAAACAGCTGCCCAACAGGCCAATGCCAGCCCAGTTTAACCCCACCCAGACCCCGAGGTATCCCCACACACTGGCCCAATGTCAGACCTCACTTCAGCCCTCCATCTCACCACCGTAAAATTAACCCTTGACACCACCCCCTCAACCCCCCAGAATATGCGGCTCGCAGCGCCCGTAGCTCAGCTGGATAGAGTACCTGGCTACGAACCAGGTGGTCGGAGGTTCGAATCCTTCCGGGCGCGCCAATCAGTACAGCAACAAGTAAACCGTTTATTCCCCGATAGCTCAGCCGGTAGAGCAACTGACTGTTAATCAGTGGGTCGCAAGTTCGAGTCTTGCTCGGGGAGCCAAATAAAACAGCGGCCTAGCCTCATCAGGGGCTAGGCCGTTTTTTTTGGTGCTAGGCTGGTGCTAGGGGCCAGATCAAACATCCGCCGACTTGAACCAAGTCCATCAAGGAATCCCCCCGGTTCTGGTGCGGCGATTTGCCCCATAAGAGCCTCACCTTGCCCCCTCCACCTCTAAGGGCGACATCTCGCCGCATCTTCTCTAGTCTCCCTTCCCTCGCCTTCTGAGGCGATCAGAAGTCGGTCGAATTAGATCAGCGTGACGTAATCCCAACTGGGTATTGCAATCTAAATCCTGACTATTTTAGTCAGATTTTTTAGGCATGGTGTCCCGTCCCGTGTGATTATTTGCCAAAGAGGAGCCATCCTTTGTTCCTCGCTCGAGCAGTTCTTGAAGCACTGATCGCCGAGCTCAAGGCGGATTGCCTAGAGGCTGAACGACCCCTATCTCGACCAGCAACCAGCGACGATCAGACCATGGAGGCATGAACGATGCAGGTTCGACTTCATAAAAACGCCCGCACCACCCCGGCCGTTCGTGCGGAGCTGCGCGCCTCGACGTTGCCCA